>JAHDWP010000002.1:0-165822 GCA_023382715.1 Anaerolineae bacterium | reverse complement strand
CCGTCGCCCAGCAGCCCGCCCTGATGGGCGCGCTCGGCGTCGAGACGGCGGCGGCTTACCTGGGCGGCCAGGAAGTGGCAACCTACATCCCGGTTGACCTGGCGCTCGTCACCCAGTAAGCGGCATGAGTGTGCGGCTGTGCAGGGGCGCGCTCCTGCACAGCCTTTTCACGTTAGCGAGCAGCATGGACAACACACCGCTTTTACAGATGCGGGGCATCAGCAAGGCGTTCCCCGGCGTCCAGGCGCTTCAGAGCGTGGACCTGACGGTGTATCCCGGCGAGATTCTGGCGCTGGTGGGCGAGAATGGCGCCGGCAAGAGCACGCTGATGAAGGTGCTCAACGGGGTGTATGGGGCGGACGCCGGCGAGATCCTCTGGCAGGGCCAGGCGGCGACCATCCACTCGCCGCACGATGCCCAACGCCTGGGCATCAGCATGATTCACCAGGAGCTGGCGCTCATCCCCTACCTCGACGCCGGCAAAAATATCTATCTGGGGCGCGAGCCGGCGGGCAGGCTGCCCGGCACGGTGAACTGGCGCAGCCTGTACCGCCAGGCGCAGGCCGATCTCGACCGGCTGGGGCTGGAGGTGAGCGTGCGCACGCCGGTGCGCTTCTTCCCCATCGCCCAGCAGCAGATGATCGAGGTGGCCAAGGCGCTTTCGATGGATGCGCGCCTGATCGTCATGGACGAGCCGACCTCGTCATTGACCGACCGCGAAGTGGAGACCCTGTTCGGCCAGATGCGCGCGCTGCGCGCCCAGGGCGTTGCCGTCATCTTCATCTCGCACCGGCTGGAGGAAGTGCTGCACATCGCCGACCGGGTGACGGTGCTGCGCGACGGGCAGCTTGTTGACACGCGCCCGGTGAGCGAGCTGAGCACCGACGACATCATCCGCATGATGGTCGGGCGCGAGATGGGCCAGATTTTCGAGCGACGCAGCACCCCGCCAGCCGACGAGGTAGTCCTCGAAGTGCGCGGGCTGGGCCGGGGCGAGCGCGTGCGCGATGTCAGCTTCGCGCTGCGCAAGGGCGAGATTCTGGGCGTGGCCGGGCTGGTCGGCGCGGGTCGCACCGAGCTGGCCGAGGCGATCTTCGGCGCGCGACCGGCCACCGCCGGCACGATCCTGCTGGATGGCCAACCCCTGCGCATCCGTCGCCCGCAGGAGGCGATCCGCAGCGGCATCGGCTTCGTGCCCGAAGATCGCAAGCGCCAGGGGCTGTTCCTGCGCATGTCGGTGGCAGCCAACGTGGTCATGGCCGCGCTGCGCCGCCTGACGCACGGGCTGTTCATTCGCTGGGCGCGGGTCGAGCAGATCACGAGCGATTTCGTGACGCGGCTGGACATTCGCACGCCCTCAACAGCCCAGCGTGTGCGCAACCTGAGCGGCGGCAACCAGCAGAAAGTGGTCATCGCCAAGTGGCTGACGCTCGACCCGAAGGTGCTCATCCTCGACGAGCCGACGCGCGGCATTGACGTGGGGGCCAAGGCGGAGATCTACCGGCTGATGAACCAGCTTGCCGAGCGCGGCGTGGGCATCCTGATGATCTCCTCAGAGCTGCCGGAAGTGATGGGCATCAGCGATCGCATCCTGGTCATGCACGAGGGGCGGCTGGCGGGCATCTTCGACGCGCGCACCGCCACCGAAGATGCGCTGATGAACGCGGCGACCGGCATAAACCCGGTCTAGAGAGAAACCAAGCGACTGATGAGCGCCTTACTATCTGTTTCCTGGCAACAAACGCTGGCCAACGTGCTGCGGCGCAGCATCGTGCTGCTGGTGCTGGTGGGGCTGGCCCTCTATTTCGAGTCAGAGACCGGGCGCTTCCTCACCAAGCAGAACCTGACCAACGTGGCGCAGCAGAACGCGCACATCGTCGTCGTGACGGTCGGCATGGCGCTGGTCATGCTCGCTGGCGGCATTGACCTGTCGGTCGGCTCAATCGCGGCGCTGGGTGGGGCGCTGTCGGCGGGGCTGGTCGTGCGCAGCGGCGTGCCGCTCGAGCTGAGCGTGCTGCTGGCCCTGGCTGCGGGCTTCGGGCTGGGCCTGGTCAATGGCGCGCTGGTCGTGTTCGGCAAGCTGCCGCCCTTCGTGGCGACTCTCTCCATGATGGGCGTGGCGCGCGGGCTGATGCTGCTCTACACCAGCAAAAAGCCCATCTCCATCGCCAGCGTGGACGCCTACACGTTCTGGGGGCGCGGCTCGATCACGCTGCCCGTGCTGGGCGATGTGCCCGCGCCGGTGCTGGTGGCGCTGGCCATCGTTGGCCTGGCCGTGCTGCTGCTCACCCAGACGCGCTTCGGGCTGCACATCTACGCCATCGGCGGCAACGAAGAGACGGCGCGCCTGGCTGGCGTGCCCGTCAACCGCATCAAGCTGCTCACCTACGGCATCAGCGGGCTGCTGGCGGCGCTGGCCGGCATGTTGCTCACCGCCCGGCTCTATTCGGCGCAGCCGCGCATCGGCGTGGGGCTGGAGCTGGAAGCCATCGCCTCCTCGGTGCTGGGCGGGGTCAGCCTGTTCGGCGGCGTGGGCAACATCCCCGGCGTGGTGATCGGCGCGCTGCTGATCGGCGAGCTGGGCAACGGCATGAACATGCTGCGCGTCGAGTCCTACCAGCAGGAGATGATCAAGGGGATTGTGCTGGTGGCCGCGGTGACGGTGGACAGGTACACCAAGCGCCTGGAGCGGCGCGGCTGACGGCACAGCGCGCACAGGCACGCGCCGACAGGGACAGCATGACTACCATCCGGGATGTAGCGGCTGAGGCGGGTGTCTCCATCGCCACCGTCTCGCGCGTGATCAACGGGACGGGCTACGCCAGCGAGGAGGCCCGCCAGCGCGTCCACGCGGCAATGCGCAAGCTCGCCTATCACCCCAACGCCATCGCCCAGGGACTGCGCCGCCAGGCGACGCGCTCGGTCGGTGTCCTGCTCCCGCGCATCAACGAGCCGTACTTCAGCACGCTCGTCTTCGCCATCGAGAAGACGCTGTTCGCGCACGGCTTCCGCACGCTGTTCTGCAATACCGAGGAGAACAGCGCCAAAGAAGACGACTACGTGACCATGCTGCTCGGCCAGCAGGTGGACGCCGTCGTGTATTTCGTAGCCGCCGAGGACCGCCGCCCGCACGTCGAGCGGCTGATCGAGCGCGGCATCCCGGTCGTGCTGCTGGAACGCTCCCTGCCCGGCCTGCCCGTCAGCGAAGTGCGCGTCACCAACGAGCAGGGCGCCCGCGACGGCGTGCGCCATCTGCTGGACCTGGGCCACCGGCGCATCGCCGTGATCAGCGGCAGCCTGGAGATGATCCCCCGCGACCGCGTGCGCGGGGCGCAGCAAGCCCTCAACGAAGCGGGCGTGCAGGGAGAAGTGTGCATCATGGGCGGGCTGCCCGACTTCGAGACCGGGCACACGGCGGCGCTGAGCCTGCTGAACAGCGCCAACCGGCCCACTGCCCTCTTCGCCCTGACCGATTCAATCGCCGTCGGCGCGCTGCACGCCGCCGACGAGCTGGGTCTGCGCGTCCCCGCCAGCGTGTCGGTGATGGGCTTCGACGACATCCCGCTGGCGTCGTTCATCATCCCGCCACTGACGACCATCGCCCAGCCGATCTACGCCATCGGCGAGACGGCGGCGACCATCCTGCTCGCCCAGTTGGATGAGCAGGAGTCACCGCCGCAATCGGTGCTGCTGCCCACGTCGCTGGTTGTACGCCGCTCGACGGCCCCGCCCTCGCGCTAGAACCCGCCCCTCCCCGCTGGCGGGCTATGCATTGCCCACCTCTTTGGCTGTGCCTGTCCGCCAAGCCCCTCCCTCCTTGCGGGTCAGGGGTTTGAGGTGAAGGGGGGACAGCGAGCAACTACCGGCGTGCTTCCGCCAGCTTGTACTGGTCCCCAAATTCCCCGTAGCCGAAGTACCAGTCCGGCGCGGTAGTCTCTGGCGGGGCGACGCGCCTGCGCCAGTCGGCCCCGTGCTGCGCGCAGGCTGCGGCCAGCGCCCGCAGACGCTCCTGGCCCGTCGTCGCCAGGAAGCGCGCGCGCGCTTCACCGTCCAGCGACGCCGCCTCCGCCCACACCGACCGCCCGACGATGACTCCGCTGGCCCCTGCCTGGCAGGCCAGCTCCGTCTGGCGCAGGAAGGTGGGGTAGTCCACGCCCGCGCTGAGCAGCGTCCAGGGGACAGTGCAGGCGGCGTCCAGCTCGGCCAGCGCTGCCCGCCAGATGTCCTCGTCCGGCTCCTGGCGCACATTGACCGGGAACTCGGCCTTGAGCACGTCAATACCCAGCGCGCAGAAGGTGCGGGCCGCTTCCACGCCTAGCTGACGGCGCTCGGCGCTGGGCAGCGGCCTGTCCGGGTCGGGCGAGAAGCTGAGCGGCTCCAGGTACAGCGGCAGGTCATAGCGGGCGCACTCCTCGACGGCGCGGGAGACGGTATCGCGCACGGCGGCGGCGGTGGAAGCCTCTGGATGGTAGTACACCAGCAGCTTGACGCCGGCCCCGCCGAACCGCTTGATGCGCGCCACCGACCAGCCGGGCATGAAAGCGGGACGGTAACGGTGCGGGTCGGTGGTGTAGCTGGCATCCTCGAGCGGGGCCAGCACGCCAATCGCCCCGCCAATCGTCCCGTCGGCGATGCCCGGCCCAAAACCGTAGCCGGGATCGGCCAGCACTGCGCTGCACGCCGGCAGCAAATGCTGCATAACGTCGCGCTTGAACGCGGCGAACTGCGCGTCGCTGATGGGCGACGGCGCGGTCCTGTTCAGGGCATCGCGCAGCACGTCGCGGTGGTCAATGGCCAGCATGACGAAGTGGCCAGCGGGCGTGCTGGCCTGGGCTAGATGGCGGTACTTGCCAAGTGTGGTCATCAGGTTTCCTTGCTGTAGCGGATCAAGAGAGTCAGTGAGATTCTAGCACACACCCGACGAGATGAGTGCATCGAGCCTGGCTTCACCCCGCCGGGCGGGGTGAGGTCAGCCAGGGCGCGCCTCTGTCTAGCGGGTTCTGCACGCGCCCCCCGCCGAATCGGTCTGGATTTTGGCGCAAAACAGGCTATAATGGTGGCGCGCTGTCCCAAGAGGGCCGCGCGGGAGCGTTTGCGCATACGCCCAATTCGCCTATCCCCAACCAGTGCGCGCCGTTGTTGAGGGGTAGTGGCTGCAAGCCCGGCAAGGGGAGGTGTTGTCATGAAGGTACGTTCTTCTGTGCGCAAGATGTGCGACAAGTGCTACTTTGTGCGTCGTAATGGCCGTCTGTACGTGATGTGCTCGGCCACCCCGAAGCACAAGCAGCGCCAGGGCTAGCGCGGTCAGCACCGCCTGGCACATCCTACCAGCAGAAACGGGTCGCGAAGGCGGCCTGTTTTTGTCTGGCGGCCCCACCCTACGGCGCGGCGCGCTGGTAGATCGCGCACCCGTCTGCGTAAACCGCCGGGCTGCCCAGCCCGTCCGCCGCGATCGCGTAAACCTGGTAGCCCTCGATCCGCTGATCATCGCCGGAGCCGTTCACCTCACCGCTCGTGTAGAAAAGCTGCTGCCCGTCATCGGACCAGGCCAGGTCGTCGAAGGGGCCGGCGTAGCTGGCGATACGGCGCAGATCGGTGCCGTCCGCCTGGACGACATAGATCGTGCCGCCCGGCGGCGACAGCGTGAGAATGGCAAAGGCAAGGCGCTGGCTGTCCGGCGACCAGCGCGGGCGGATGCCCAGCGGCAGATCGCTGACCGGTGCGGGGACGGCGACCTGGCCGGAGCCGTTGGCGTTGGCGATGATCAGTTGGGCCGCGCCAACCGGGTTGGCGCTGTAGACGAGGCGCAGCCCATCCGGCGAGGGGATGCCCGGCCCATCCAGCCAGCCGCGCGGTGGCTGGCCGGGCGGCCCCCCCGCGCAATCGGTCTGAATGACCAGGTCGCGGGGGCCAGCGGGCGCATCGGGCGGCGTGCCTGGGACTTCGGCGCTGGGGGCCGGCGTGGGCGGTAGCGCCATGCCGATGACCGGCAGGGTGATCAGCGCCTCGTCCAGCACTTCGCCGCTGATCACGTGGATGAGCGCCAGGCGCAGCCGCACCTCGTTCCCGCCGGAGGGGAGCACAGGCGCGACCAGGCCCGTCCCGCTCGAAGGGATCCACAGGTGTTCCCGTGGCAGCTCGATATTCTGCAACTGGTTATCCGTAAGCATCTGGCTGAAGGTGAGAGCCGCCAGCGGGGGGCGGTCGCGCACGGCCCAGGTCACCTCGACGCGCGCCCCGCCAGAGGCCAGCACCGACGCGGCCAGACTCTGCGCGGGCGTGGTGAACGACTCGATGACCGGTTCGAGCGCCTCCAGCCACTCTGTATCGAAGGGGATGACCAGCGTGCGCTCATCGAGGATGACGCCCGCGCGATCCACGATGCTGACGCGGAAGGTGAGCGGCCCGAAGTTGGCCGGCGCGGTCAGCGGCACGCTCCACTCCCCGACGGGCGGCAGAGGATCGGGCGTCTCGATGGGCACCCAGCCCCGCCCCTGGTACGTGTGCAGGGCGACGCGCAGCCCCTGGCCCACATGAGCGATGTGCCAGGCCAGCGTCGCCGTCTGCTCGCCGGACTCCAGCTCGTCCAGCGTAACTTCCGCCCGGTCACAGGTGAAGAGCAGGATCGTCGGGCCGAAATCGTCCTGAGCGCGGGCGCTGAGCGAGGCCATCCCCAGGGCAATCCCGCAGACGAGCACACTCAGCGCGAATCTCTTGACCATAGCTCTGGCTCCCTCGAACACAGGCGCACCGCAGCAGCCGGCCAGCCGCCGCGCTCTGCGCGATGAAGGCCCTAGTATACGCGGCCAGGGCCGCGATCTGCCAGATGTTCGCCGGGACGGGTGCCCGAACGAGTTATCAGGCCGTTGGCGGGGGATGGGGGCGTTCTGGCAACCGCCCAACAACCTGTTCGCAGAGCCAATGTTTCGCGGGGTATTGCGTTCAGAATCTGATCCGTGCTACACTGTGTGTAATGTCCAGGCGAGGCATTCCAGCGTACTCGCGGCGTCAACCTCTTAAGAGCTGAGCAGGTAGCGCATTCCAGCCAGCTAGGTAGGTGCTATAAAGCACGTTTGGTTGACCGCGAGAGCACGAGCTGTGGAGGTGCCCCGCCTGGTTCCTTGTGTGGACATCACCCGATCGTGGAAATCCAGGGGCGTCACATCGTGCGCCCCTGCTCTGTTATAGCTCCCCGTGCGACCTGTACCAGGCATACGTGTCGCGCAGACTCTGGTGAATCGGCACCTGCGGCTCCCCTAGCTCGTGCCACGCCTTCTGGCAGTTGAAGAACATCATGCGCGTGCTCAGGCGAAGCTGGTTGCCCTCAATAGGGATGTTCGCCCCCAGGCGGCGCAGGACATCCGCGGCCACAGCGACGATCCGCACTGCCCAGGCCGGCAGCGGGAACGCCCCCATGCGCCGCCCGACTGCGTGCGCGGTCAGGCGCAGCCACGCCTTGTGCGTCAGGTCCACCGTGCCCAGCAGGTAGCGCTCGCCGGTGCGCCCGCGCTCGGCGGCAGCCACATGCGCCGCCGCCACGTCGCGCACGTCAATGACCGTCACGCCGCCCGGCGGCACCGTCGGCGGGATGTGCCCCTGCGCCATTTCCAGCACCACGCTGCTCGAAATCTGGTTGAGATCGCCCGGCCCGATGATCACCGTCGGGTTGAGGATCACGCAGTCCAGCCCGCGCTGGATGGCGCGGTGCACTTCCGCCTCGGCCAGGAACTTGCTGTGCCCGTAGGGGGTGAGATGCTGATCCCAGTTGAAGCGCACGGACTCATCCACCGCGCCCAGGTCGTCGCGGTAGCCCACCGCCGCCGCGCTGCTGGTGAAGATCACCCGCCTGACGCCGCTGGCTTCTGCCGCGCGCAGGACGTTGCGCGTGCCGTCCACGTTGACCGCGTAGATGCGCTGCGGGTCGTTGCGCCAGTAATCGGCCACCGCCGCCACATGGAACACCCAGTCCACGCCGTGCATGGCCGCCAGCAGCGAGTCATAGTCGGTCACGTCGCCGACGGCGTGCTCGCAGGCGAGATCGGCGACCAGGTCGAGGCGGCTGGTGGGCCGGCGCAGGATGCGCACCTGGTAGCCGCGCGCGAGCAGCGCCCGCGCCACATGCGATCCGACGAACCCCGTGCCCCCGGTGACCAGTGCGGTGATCATTGGCTCACGCTCCTCAGGCGAGCCGCCGCCAGCGGACGGCGCTCGCCGCGCTCAGTTGTCTGGCTGCGAGTATAGCGCAAGGGGGAAAGGGGTGCGAAGGGGAAAAGGATAGGCGGGAGTGGACTCGCGATGGTGAACAGGCTTTTCGAGGCCCTTTTGGGGCTAGCACCAAGAATTTCTCATTCGGCCCATCCTTCAACCACATCGTCAAAGCTCAACTGTCTATAGCTTTCCCACAGTGCCACATCTTGCCTTGCGAAATCTCGGCTGATTAACCTACTGCGGATTTCTGCTGCGAGTTTGGGCGTCACTGCTCGGAACCTGATAATGCGCTGTTCATACTTGATGTCGGCTCCCAGGCGTCGAAGCCCATCAAGCAGTTCCCGAAGATAAGGACGCGCGATTTTTCTTAGCAAACTGGATTTGGCCGGCTCATGTTCCCAATAGCCCCACAGCTCGATCGCTGTCTGCATAATCTCATCCTCGTGGACTTCGAACCGAGTATCATCTAGCCGGCGTCCAATAAGTGATATAACGCTACTTCTTACTCTCTCTTCAAGAACCCTAATGCCATAGAGTTCATCTTTCAACCCAATGTCGGGATCTATCGGGATGAGATATAGAGGGCGGGGATCATCGCCCTCTTCTAACTTCGCAACACACGTCGGTACTGGATTCCTCAAGGAAGGCAAAGGAGAAGTCTCGTACGGAACAGCTTTCAGGTATATGCCGTCAGTATCTATCTCGATGCCAATAGTCCCCGAAGTATTGGTCTTGATATGCACATCCTGTAGATGTTGGGTTAACTGAGACAGTGTCTCAAACATGGCATTGTGATTATCGGCCTCGAGCACATAGTATAAATAGCACTGCCATTGATCAGGCTTTGGCAAACCAATACTAGCGGCCAATTCGGGGCCAAGGACACTCAATAGTATATTCGCTTGCTTTACCTCCCTTGAACCTGAGCTAGCCCCGAATCCAGTAAGCTTGCATTCTATGGGCAGCATAGTATTACTTTCCTGATTTTTCAGCAGCAAATCAGGTAGAGCCTTCTCTTGGATCGGGGTGCCTGACTCGTGGGCCAAGAGCTGAGTTCGTATGGAAGGGCGTAAAGCAGGAGCAATGGACTGGAGCACAAATCCATCTTCTCGGAAGATTGGACGAACACTCGAATGAGGAGAAGAGGGGGGCCAGACCATCCAAAGGAGCAGATTGAGTTGAAAAAGCGCATCTTGAGTGAAAGGAAGAGTCCCTGTCATTAGGTTATGTCCCGTACAGCAGCATTTCCTTTACGATATTCTGATAACTTTTCTCGCCCACATATGTTTCTACATCTGGAGATATGAATCTCTGGATATTGCTTACTAATCTATGAATTGTATTTCCGCAAGTGTGTTTGGGCAAGATGGCGGTGAATCCCGAAGGTGTCAACTCAAGGAAAATACGCTGCCAGAGATGCAGATCTAGCCCGTATACATGCACCTTGCGATCGCTTAGTCGGAGGGGATTCCCCCAGAGGCGAAAGGGCCCTTTCCCTCGCTCAAAAGTGGCCTCAACAAAACCCTGGAAAGTCCCTAACGCCAAAGGTTCGGGAAATCGGAATGTAATAGGCGTTCCAGTCAGGTTTAGGGTCTCAGTTCCGTCATGCAGGTGTATCTTCTCGGCTTGAAACCAGGTCTGCTGTTCTATGAACTCAGTTACTTTCTGATAAGACTGGGTAATCTCACGCAAATAGCCTCTGCCATCACGAAAGTTCGGAGAGCGATACGTCACTTTTCCCCAATCCCAGAACTCATAGCCTCCGGGCATTTCGGTAGCAGGGATACGAAGCATCTTTATTGCTTTGAAGTCAGGAAGCACACTCTGCAATTGTGGCAGGAAACGTGATACCTTGTTGACACGCGCCGTAACCTTCAGCGTTGAAGCTCTCCGCTCACGGATTTCAGTATCCTCATCAGATTCCTCGCCGGTCTCTTCAGACTCATCGTCTCCAACCCCGTCCCACTCGACATCTTCAAAGCGACCCTGATGCTCGAATTTGAACGTCACAAACCGCTGAGGCATGTATTCTCTGATGAGGCCCTCCCACAACAGGTTTAGATAGTTGCCGGAAAGCCATAAGAAATCAAGGCGCGACGATCTATTCACCAAGTTGCATATCACTTGGTCCATCCGGCGAGCCTCGCGAAACGTATGAAAGGCAAGATGACGTTCGGACAGAATATCAATGAAACCCACTAGACCTTCACTATCGTCAGCGCGAAAGAAATTCTGCTGTCCAATCGGACTAATTCTCCACCTGACATCATCCACAAGTCTCTCAATATATGACTGATCAAACGCAACTCCGCCATTTGTAGGTGACGTTTCTAGTGAATAGGATTTGATGAACCCGCTGTCTTTGCTCAATTTGCGGCGATCGATCTCCTCTTTCCGAGCACTCGCATAGCTGTCCAGAAAGTCGAAAGCCGCTTCTTGTGAGGTGAGATTCAGGTGATTCATAATGGCACACTATCCACAAGTATCTCGGTGAGGAATCGAAACCTGATGTTTGACGGCGATAAAGGCAACTATGGACCGTTTACAGTCATTATATGGCCGATCCCATATAGATCAAACAGGGATGAAAGCCAGTTCACAGTTGGTCGTTCATGATACCCACACACGTTGTTGGCCCAGTACTCACCGTTGTACGGCGGCACAGTCTGACACCCCCTCAAAACGGCAGATCATCCTCCGACCCCAGCACGGTCGGCAGCGGCTCGATGCGCAGCCACGTCCGCCCGACGCGGAACAACTGCCCCGGCGCGATCTCCGTGCGCCCCGTGATCTTCTCCTCGCCGACATACGTCCCGTTGGTGCTGCGCAGGTCCTCCAGCCAGAACTGCTCGCCATCATAGGTGAGCACGGCGTGCTCGCGCGATACCTGGCTGTCGTAGCTCAGGCACACGTCGCACTCTTCGCGCCGCCCAAAGGTGATCTCCGCCGGCTTGCCGGAATCCAGGAACGTCTCGAAGGTCAGCAAGGCCCCGTCCTGCGGGCCGCTCATCAGGGCGATCAGAATCTCGGTCACGCGCATTCCCTCCCCCACATCACTCGCCTCCCCCGGCCAGCAGACGGCGCGCCTCGGTGCGCTTGTCGCGCGAGGGCTGGTGCGACGGGTCAATCTCCAGCGCGCGGCTGAAGGCGCTCACCGCCTCGTCCCAGCGCCCCAGGCGCAACAGCGCCTCGCCCCGGTTGTGCCAGAACCACACATCGCCCGGCGCGACATCCGTCGCCCGCACGTAGCAGGTCAGCGCCTCTTCCCATCGCTCGAGCGCAGCGAAGGCCAGCCCCTTGCCGTTCCACGCCCAGCCGTACTCCGGGGCGATGCTCAGCGCGCGCTCGTAGGCGGACAGCGCGTCCTCGTGGCGATCCAGCCGGCGCAACACCTGCCCTCGGCGCGCCCAGGCGGAGTCGCTGTCCGGCGCGAGCGACAGCGCCGTGTCAACCACGGCCAGCGCCTGCTCGACTCGCCCCAGGGCTAGCAGCGGCTCGATCTGGTTAACCCAGTACCACACGGTGGATGAGTCTTCCTGCGCGGCGCGCTCGTAGGAGAGCAACGCCTCTTCGCGGCGGCCCAGTGCTTCCAGGGCCAGCCCGCGCCCGTTCCACGCCCAGGCGTAGCCCGGCTCCAGGCGCAGCGCGCGGTCATAGGCGGTGACCGCCTCCTTGCTGCGCCCCAGGCGGCGCAGTGCCTGGCCGCGCTTGCCCCAGCTTTCGGCGTGATCGCGATTCAGGCGCAGCGCCCGCTCCAGCGGGGCAAGCGCGTCCTCGTAGCGGTGCATGGCAATCAGCTCGTCGGCCTGGTTGTACCAGAACCACACGTCGTCCGACTGGTAGGCCGCCGCCTGCTTGAAGCAGGTCAATGCCTCCTCGTGGCGGCCCAGCGCGCTGAGCGCCAGCCCGCGCCCGTTCCAGGCCCAGGCGTAGTCGGGGGCCAGCTCGACGGCGCGGCTGTAGCTAGCCAGCGCCTCTTCAAAGCGCCCCAGGCGGCGCAACGCCTGGCCCTGCTTGGCCCAGGCGCGCACGTAGCGCGGATCGGCTTCCAGAGCGCGCTGCAGAGCATCAATGGCCTCGCCATAGCGTTTGAGCAGCACCAGCGTGTCGCCCTTGTTGTACCAGTAGAGCGGGTTATCCGGCTCGGTGTCGGCGGCGTGCTGATAAGCGTCCACCGCTTCCTCGTGGCGGCCCAGCATCTCCAGCGTGACGCCGCGCTCGTTCCAGGCCCAGCCGTACTCCGGCTCCAGCTCAACCGCCCGCGCCAGCAGCCTGAGCGCCTCGCGGGGCTGATCGGTCTGGCGGCAGGCGTTGCCCAGCCGCGCCCAACTGCGCGCATGATCTGGGCTGATCTGTGTGGCGCGCTCCAGCAGAGGGATGGCCTCGGCGAAGCGGTTCTGCAGGATGAGCAGGTTGCCCTGGTTGTACCAGTGCCAGACGTCGCCGGGGGCGATCTCGGCGGCGCGGTGATACATGAGTAGCGCCTCCTCAAAGCGCCCCAGCCGCTCCAGGACGATACCCTTGCCGTTGACCGCCCAGGCGTAGTCGGGCTTGAGCAGCAGCGCCTGGTCATAGGCAGCCAGCGCCTCAGGATAGCGATCCAGGTAACGGAGCACCTGGCCGAGCTTGGCCCACGAGTAGGCATGGCCCGGCGCGACGCGCGTCGCCTGCTGCGTGGGAGCCAGCGCCTCGGCGTAGCGGCCCATCTCGACGAGCATCTCGGCCTGGTTGTACCAGTGCCAGACCTCGCCGGGCTGGTGGCGGGCCGCCTGCTGAAAGGCTTCCAGCGCCTCCGGCAGCCGCCCCAACGCCTTGAGCGCCAGCCCTTTGCCGTTCCAGGCCCAGGCATAGGGCGGGTTCAGCTCCAGGGCGCGATTGTAGGCGTTGAGCGCCTCCGGGTAGCGATCCAGGGCGCGCAACACCTGACCGCGCTTGGCCCAGCTTTCGGCGTGGTGCGCGTCAATGGCCAGCGCGCGGTCGAGCACGCCCATCGCCCCGTCATGATCATGGCGGGTGTAGAGCACCTCGGCCTGGTTGTACCACGCCCAGACATTGCCCGGCTGCAGGCCGGTGGCCGTCTGATGAGCGGCCAGCGCCCGCTCCAGATTGCCCAATCGCTCCAACACCTGGCCCTTGCCTGTCCAGGCCCAGGCGAAGCGCGGGTTGAGTTCGAGCGCGCGGTCATAAGCGGCCAGGGACTCGTCGTAGCGGCCCAGCAGGCGCAGCGTCCGCCCTTTGCGCGCCCAGCCCCAGGCCGACTCCGGCTCGATCTCCAACACGCGCTCGTAGGCGACCAGCGCTTCTTCTGCAAAACCCAGCTCGGTCAGGCTGTAGCCTTTGTCCAGCAGCTCGTGGACTTCCAGTTCCGGCTCGTTCTGGTCGTAGGCGGGCGGCGCGCCGGTCAGCTCCTCGATCAGCGCGGCCAGCGTCTCCACTACTTCGCCCCAGGTCTGCGGACGAGCGGCGCGATCTTTGGCCAGGCACGCCAGCGCCAAGTCCCTGACCGGCTGAGGCACGCCCGCCGCCGACTCCGGGAAGACCGGGGCCAGGTTGAGGTGCGCATACACCCACTCGGTGAGCAGCTTAGCGTCGAAGACGGCCCGCCCGGTGAGCATCTCGAACAGCACGCAGCCAAAGGCGTAGATGTCGGAACGCGGGTCAACAGCTTCGGCGCGGCACTGCTCCGGCGACATATAGGGCGGCGTGCCAACTACCGCGCCAACGCGCGTCAGCCCGGTGACAACCTGCTCCGCGCCGGCATCAGTCTCTTCCGTTTGTTCGGCCTCAATCGAGCGCACCAGCCCGAAATCCGTCACTTTGGCGATGCCGTCATGCCGGACGAGGATGTTGGCCGGTTTCAGGTCGCGGTGCACCAGGCCGGGCACGCGCCGCGTGGCGTGCTGCATCCCCAATGCGATCTGCAGGGCGAAGTCCAGCGCCTGGCGCAGATCAATGCGATTGTGGCGAATCCAACTGCGCAGGTCGGAACCAAGCCCTTCCGGGCCGGTGATGTGCTCCAGGATGATGTGCGGGCGGCCCTCGAACTTCTGCACGCGCCGCGCCTGGACGATGTGCCGGTGCTTTTCCAGCATGATCCAGGTGCGCGCTTCCTGCGTGAAGCGGGCGACGGCGGTCTCGTTAGTCAGCAGGCGGCTCTGGAAGGTCTTGATGGCGACCGATTGCCGCTCTTCGCGGTCGTAGCACAGGTAGACGATGCCCATGCCGCCGCGCAACACCTGAGCCACCTCATAGCGCTTGTCTATGCGGTCGCCGAAGTCGAAATCGGCCCCCTCTCTGTGGCGAGCGGGCGGGACGAGCGCGTCCAGCGACGCCGGGCCGGTCGCGGTCGCCTCAAGTTCCAGGCGGAAGACTTCGGACTTGTCGGAGCGCGTCTCGTGGATCGCCGCCTCGTGCTCTGGCACGACCCGCGACAGCAGCGCCGACCTCATCTCCAGGCTTTCGCCGGCGTTCGTAGCCAGTTCTTCGGGGTAGATGGCGGTGGCGCGCTCCTCGTGCGGGGATGGCGTCGGATCGGGCAGCGGGGTACTGTCGCCGGGGGGCGGCGAGACGTACCACAGCGCCAGCACCTGCGCTTCGTCGCGCAGACCATCAGCGCGCCCCTGCGAGTCGGCCTCGGCCACCGCCCACAGCGCGACGGCGATATTGCGACGGGTGGGCACGGCCCGCACCATCTGCAACAGCCAGCTCACATAAACGTCGTAGGCCAGGTGCGCCAGTTCGCGGTCGGGGCTGTCCGGCGGGGCCAGCTCGGCGGCGCGCCGGTAGGCATAGAGCGTCTTGCCCGCATAGAAGACCAGTAGCCGCCCTTCGCCCTCGACCAGCGAGCGCCGCGCGCACAGATCGCCCAGCGCCAGGTAGTCGTAGAGGTGCGGGGCGTCGCGGCGCAGCGCCAGCCGCCCCAGGCGACGAATTGCGTCGTCCGGATCGCCGGCGAACGGATCGGACTGGTCGTCTTTGCGGCGGCGAGCCAGCAGCCGCTGCTCCTGATCGGGCGGCAGGGTCAGCGGAGGAACGCCAGTCTGCGGGACAGGTGGCAGATCGTTAGTGGTCATTGCTCTGGTCGCGTCGCGCAGCGCGCCGATGAAAAGCTGCGCCGACGGTCGCGGGCAAGTGTACCGCACATCGCGCAGGCCTTCCACGCTGGGGTACCTGGGAGAATGCAAAGACTTCCGAATCTTCCGAAAACTTCGGAAGTCTGGCGGCGGGGGAACGTCTACAGTGCGAGCGGGCGAAGCCCTTGCTCCGGCCATCGCTGATCCGTATACTCTGCTCATAGCGCAGCATACCGACCTCTGGATACCACACCTGCAAGGGGAAGCCATGAAACGCGAAGAAGTCCTCAAGTGGCAGCGCGTCGCCCGGGAGTACCTGGATCGGGCGGGCATCGTCCTCACGCCCACAGAAACGGCCAATATCGAGATCGCCGACCTGGGGCTGAACGAATACGAGCAGACCGGCCTGGCCCTGATCACCTACATCAACACGGAGCGCGTCTGCGCCAAAGAGCTGATCCTGATGCCCGGCCAGACCTGTCCGCAGCATTTCCACCCGCCGGTGAACGGTGAGCCGGGCAAAGAAGAGACCTTCCGCTGCCGCTGGGGCGAAGTGTACCTGTACGTGCCCGGCGACCCGACGCCGAATCCCAAGGCCAGGCCGCCCGCGCACCGCGCCGACACCTACACCATCTGGCACGAGATCGTGCTCAAGCCCGGCGATCAGTACACGCTCATGCCGGAAACCTGGCACTGGTTCCAGGGCGGGCCACAGGGGGCGGTCGTGTCCGAGTTCAGCACGCGCAGCCGTGACGAATACGACCTGTTCACCGACCCGGACATCAGCCGCCTGCCCGTGATCGAAGACTGATCGGCGCGCTCTTTCGGGCAGGGGCGCATTGCGCTCCGCCCCTCCAGACTTCACGCTCCTCAGGCCCCCTCTCCGGGCGGAGAGGGGGCGGTGAGGCGCGTCAGCGCCGGGCGGGGGTGAGGTCACGGGGGGCGCAGCCGAGCCGTGCCCCACCCTGACAGGTTTTGTACGCACCCCCACACCCGCATTGCTGGCACAAAGGCCCGTTCGCCCGTACAATTGCCCATCAGAACAGCCTGCACACAGAATACAGGACAGCGCCCGGTGAGCACGCGCAAGCCGCCCTACGATCTCCTCGCTCGCCGCTATCTGTGGCAGAGCCGCTGGTACCATGTACGCCAGGACACGCTGGGCGAGGCGAGCGGCGGCCAGTTCACCTACACGGTCATCGAGAAGCCCGCCGCCGTGTGGGTGGTGCCGGTCACCGCCGGCGGCGACCTGGTGCTGATCCGCCAGTATCGCTACGCGGTGGACGACTGGTGCCTGGAAGTGCCGGCGGGCAATGTCGAGCCGGGCGTTGACCCGGCGACAATGGCCGCCCGCGAGCTGTACGAGGAGATCGGCGGGACGGCGGAACGGCTGATTCCGGTTGCGGACTTCTATACGATGAACGGCATCGGTGATGAAATCGCCTGGGTATACCTGGCGCTGGGCGTGACGCTCGGCCAGCCCCACCGCGAGCCGACCGAGCTGATCGAGCTGCGCGCGATGCCGGTGGCCGAGGGGCTGCGCCTGGCCCGCGCCGGGCAGATCAAGGATGGGCCGAGCGCGCTGGCCCTGCTGCTGTGCGAGCCGGCGCTGCGCGCGCACTGCCCGGAGTGGCTGCCATGACGCGGCGCGCGAACCTGTATCTGGCGATCCTGCTGGCGCCGGTGCTGCTGCTGGTGGCGTGCAGCGACGAAACGCCCGCCCCGTCCGGCGACCCGCCGGTCCTGACCGGCTTCGATGCGCTGCCCAAGCAGCTTGCCACCGTCGTGCTGACGGCCACGCCGACGCCGGTGCTGGTCGGCGGCGAGACGGTGGCGATCACCGTCTCTTCGCCTACCCCTGGCCCGCCACAGCCCACCCCCACGCTGACGCCTTATGTGGGCATCTTCCTGGGCGAGCCAACTTCGGAGAGCGGCGAGCCAGCGCCCACCCTGGCCCCTTATGTGTTCAGCGGCGCGCCGGGCGGCAGCGCGGTGATCGCCAGCGGTGCGGTCGGCGCGGGGGGTGACGGCGGCGCGTGTAGCTTTGCGGTGAGCGCAGTCGTCGCCAACGCCTACAACCGCGACCCGGCCCTGCGCGAACGGCTGGGTTGCCCGGTGAGCGGCGGCGTCTCCGTCGCGGTGATGGCACTGCAACCGTTCGAGCGCGGGATCATGGTCTGGCGCGGGGACGTGCGCCAGATTTATGCGCTGGCGACCAGCGGGCAGTTCTGGCAGGTGGCCGATAGCTGGAGCGAGGGGATGCCCGCCGATGACCCGGCGTTCAGCGCGCCGCCCGGCGTGCTCCAGCCGGTGCGCGGCTTCGGGCTGGTCTGGCGCAGCAATGCCGCCATCCGCGATGCGCTGGGCTGGGGCACGCAGTCAGAAGCATCAGCCGCCGGTTTCTGGCAGGACTTCGAGCGGGGGGCGCTGTTCTCGGTCGGCGGGACGGTCTACGCCCTGTTCAGCGCCGAAGGGCGGCATTCCGGCCCGCTGGCCCCGTGAGCGCGCGCCGTTACAGGCGCATTCCGTCCAGCGCGGGCAGCTCGCGGCGCACGCGCGCCGCTTGGCCGATGTCCACCGTGACGGTGAAGAGGCCCTCTACCTCGCCCGCTTCGAGCACCGTCTCGCCCCAGGGATCGATCACCGACGAATGCCCGAAGAACTGCGGGCCGCCGTCTTCTTCCGGCCCCACCCGGTTGACCGCCACCATAAAGCACTGGTTCTCGATGGCCCGCGCGCGCAGCAGCGTGCGGTAATGGGCCAGGCGCGGGTGCGGCCAGGCCATCGGCATGACCACAATCTCGGCGCGCTCCGCCGCGTACCGGCGGAATAGCTCCGGGAAGCGCAGGTCATAGCAGATGGCGAACCCCGTCCGGCCCCAGGGCAGGTCAATGGTCAGCGGGGCCTCGCCGGGCAGCAGCCAGCGATCTTCCTGCATCAGCGGGAACAGGTGAATCTTGCGGTAAGCGCCCATCACGCCGTTGCGCGGCGAGATGATGGCCATCGTATTGCAGACGCCGGTGCCGCGCTTCTCGTAGAGCGAGCCGAGGATGTGGATGTTGTGCTGGCGGGCCAGGGCGACTACCTGGGCGAACAGCCCGCCGCTGAGCGAGCTGGCCATCTCGCGCCCCTTATCGAACGCGCCGCCGGCGTCCCACAGCTCCGGGAAGACGACGAGCTGCGCGCCCTGCTGCGCGGCCTGGACAGCGTACTGCTGCATGGTCGTCCAGTTGGTGCGCGGCGCGCCCTTGCGCACGTTCATCTGAACCAGCGATACGGTTAAGGGAGCCATAGCCGATCCTTTCCGCAAATCTGTTGTCAGTAGTTAGCGAGCAGCGAGCAGTGGTCAGCAGCCAGTGGTCAGCGCAAGGCAATAGTTATCCGCTTCAATCCTCAAGAAGCGCGCTGCCTGCGCCAGGTTCTATATTTTCGATTGACTTCTGACCACTGGCAGCCGATCTCTGATCACCATTCTACAACCGGGCGTGCTCCAGCCAATAGGCCGCCACTGCCGCCTCTGTCTCCACGATGGACAGCCGCGACGTGTCCAGCCTGGGCAGGTCGAGCGCCATCACGCGCATCTCGCGCTTCAGGCGGCTGAGCAGCATCCCGCGGTTGGCCGGGTTGTGAAACCACGCCCCGCGCGCGGCGTGCATCCGCCGCAGAATCTCATCCAGGCGGCACGTCAGGCACAGGATCGGCCCAGCCTCGGCCAGGCGCGCGCGGTTCGTCTCGTCGAGCATGGCCGGCCCGCCAACGGCGATCACCGCGTGACGGCGCAGCGTCAGGTCGCGGATGGCCGTCATCTCCAGCGTCTTCAGGCGCGCCTCGCCGAATAGCTCGCGGATCGCTTCGGCGGGCTGGCCCTCGCGCGCCAGAATCTCGTTCTCCAGGTCGAAGAACTCCGCGCCCAGGTGTTGGGCCACCGCCCGGCCCACCGCCGTCTTGCCCACGCCCATCGGCCCGGTGAGGGTCAGGTTTTGGTAGGGCGCTGTCTCAAAGACCGCGCTCATCGCCCGTGTCCGTTACGCCATCCCGGAAACCCACGATCCAGCACTGGCAGCAGATCGTGCAGCGTGGTAATGGCAGCATCCGGCACGATCTCGTCATTGGCCTCAACCGCCTCGCCCTCGCGGGCGATCCACACGCTGTAAATGCCCGCTCCCTGCGCGCCGGCGACATCCGCTTCCAGGCTGTCGCCGACGAAGACCGCTTCGTGCGGCTCGACGCCCAGCAAGTCCAGCCCGTATTTGAAAATGTCCGGGTGCGGCTTGATCACGCCCACGTCCACCGCCGACAGGCGGCACGTCGGAAAGAGGTCGAGCATCCCCGTCGCGCGCAATTCATGATCGCGCAGGTACATGGGGTGCGCGGAGTTGGTGATCAGGCCCAGCGCCACGCCGTGCGCCTGAATCTGGGGCAGCACGTCGAGCACATCGGGATAGGCGCGCTCGCCCTCCGGAAGCTGACCGCTGTAGGCGCGCAGCACCGCGGTCGAGTCGGCCTCGTGCACGGATACGCTCACCGCCGCCAGCGCCTCCACAAGCACCGCGCTGATGCTGGGCGCTTGCAGGGTGAGGCGCGCGCGCTGCCAGGCCGCGCTGCTCGACCGGTGAAAGGCGGCGAGCAGCGCCTCTGGCTTTAGCTCTGGCGGTGCGTCGAGCGCCTGGCGCGCATAGTCGAGCAGCGCCGAAATACGCTGCCACTGGTAATCTTCCCACGACTCGATCTGGCTCCAGTCCATGAGGGTCTGGTCCAGGTCGAAGAGCACTGCTTTGAGCATGGTGATCCTTAATTCTGCATCGCGGATAACAAGGGGGACTCTAACACGGCGTTTCCCCGTGCGCAATGCAGAGAAGCGGCGGGTGCGTGCCAGGGTTGACCGCGACGCGCTGCTTGACCTCAGCCCGGCCAGCCCCTTGCACTGTGCGCTTGCAGCCCACCGCCGCTATAATCTGCGGCACCTCTAGCACGTCCACGACAGGCTGCCAGAGGATGCGCTCCCTGAGAGACCCTATGAGAAGCTGTTTCCCCCCACCCCAAACCCTCCCCCACAGGGAGGGAGAAGCTCAGCGGGCGCGCTTTTCTCCCTTCCCCCGCGAGGGGGGAAGGGCCGGGGATGGGGGGCAAAGGCTGGCGCACAACTTCTCAAACGGCCCTGATGATGGCGCGCGCACCTTGCCTAAGTCCATTAGCCCAAACACTGGAGCATTGTCATGACCAAACGATCAATCGTGGGATTGGCCCTGGCGCTGAGCTTGCTGATCGGCCTGCTGAGCAGCGTGGGCGTCAGCGGCGCGCACGCCTTCGCCGGTCGCGCCGGCGACGTGTCCGCGCTGCCCCGCCAGGAGGACCCGACCAGGACCTTCGTCTGGGAGGAATACGGCGTCACGGTCACCTTGCCGGAAGACTGGCAGGTTCTGAGCCAGGGCCAAAACTACGACCTGGCGCTAGTTTCGCCGGAGGCGTTGGAGTCCGGCGCAGGCGCGTTCATCATGTTCCAGGTGTACCCCAGCCTGGGGCCAGACACGACGCTGGACAGCGCGCTCGGCCCGGTGGCCCAGCAGGTTGGCGGCGAAGTGACGCCCTTCAGCGTCGCCGGGCTGGATGGGTTTGGGATCGTCTTCGACGAGGAAGCGAGCAACTCTACGAATCAGATTGTCCTGCTGCCCTATGGTGACAAGGGGGCTGCGCTGTTCCTCCAGGCGTCGTTCCAGATCGGAGAGGGCGCGGCTGTGCAGGAAATTCTCGACTCGATGGAGATTGCCCCGCCCACGCCCGATTACGCGGCAGTTGACGCCGCCTGGCAGGTCAGCCTGGCCGAAGAAGGCCGCCTGATCTACGGAGACAATGATGCGCCGGTCAGCGCCATCGAGTTCTTCAGCTTCACCTGCGGGCACTGCGCCAACTACAGCCTGCCCCTCGAACACCTGATCGCGCTCGAAGCGGACACCGGGCGGATGCGCATCGAAGTCGCGCCGATCGCCGGCGACGAAATGGCCCTGCGCGCGACCGAGGCGACGCTCTGTGCCGCCGAACAGGGCAAAGGCTACAGCGCGTACAAGGCCCTGTGGGACGGCTACCTGACGGTCGGCTATGCGGAAGCGTACAGCGCGGAAGGCGTGCGGAGCCTGCTGGAGCCGCTGGATGTTGACCTGGCCGCGCTCACCGCCTGCATGGACGCGGACACCTACAGCGAGGCGCTCACCACCATCCGCACCGACTTCCTCGACTACGGGCTGAGCGGCACGCCGACCGTGCTCCTCGGCGCGGACGGTGGCGCGCCGGAAACGCTCAAGTTCCCCGACGGACGGGTATGGAGCGGCATTGTGCCGATTGACGTCCTGCGCGGGGTGATCGCCCTGATCATTGACGACGGGCTGTCGGTCAGCGAGGCCGTGAGCACCTACCTGGGTAGCTGAGCAAACAACGTCACCGTCACCGGGGGCCAGAGAATACGGCCCCCGGCTTTTTGATCAGCCAGCGCCGGAATGCGGCTCATCCCCCGGCGCGTGTTCCTCTGGCGAGCCGGACGGCAGCGCGCTACTCCCCTCTTCGCTGGGAGGCAGCGGGAGGTTGTCCTCGTAGATGCCCGCCGGCAGCGTCGAGCGCGGAATGGAGACGCCGTCCTGCGCCCCGCCAGCGTAAGGTGGCTGCGCGCGCGATGGACTGAGCGACCCGGCAGAGGCGGCCACCTGCGGCCAGATCACGCTGACGGCCTGCTGCACGGCAGGATCGTCCGGGCTGATGGCGCGCGCCTGCTGAACGTAGTTCCAGGCTTGCTCCGGCGTATCGGCCAGATTCGCCAACTGAAGCCACGCCTCGACATAGCGCGGGTTGCCCTGCACGGCGCGGGTGAAGTGCTGGCGCGCCTCGTCGCGCCGCCCGCCGAGCGCCGCCTGCACGCCCATGTTGTAGTAGACTTCCGGCCTCGCGCCCGGCTGGCTGAAGGCGGAGAAGGGCCGTATGGATTCGGGCCGGCCAGGAGCGGCTGCGTCCGCCGGCACGAGCCGGCCCGCCGCGCTGCGCCCACCGAAGTAACCGGCCATCACCAGCAGCATCAGGTAGAGCAGCTTGATCCCCCCAGGGGCAATGGTCATCACCACGCAGAACGCGCCGTAGCTGATCAGCACGCCGACACCGATCAGCAGGCCGTAGCCGGCGGCCTGGGCAGGCACAGTTGCGCGACGCGCCATGCGCCCCGCGACCAGATACGTCACTGCCGCGACCAGCGTCCACTGGACGGCGTAGTAGACGGTCAGCTCTCCCTCGAAGTCCTGGGCGAAGGTGTTCATGTCTTTCTGGAGCAGCTCGAGCTGTTGCTCCTGGTTAGAGCCGCTGGTGCTGAACGCCGCGAGCAGATCGGAGAGGCGATCCATCATCTCGGCGGGCACAAAAGGCATGACCAGGCAGGAAGTGAGCAATGACAGCCCTAACGACGCCAGGAACACCATGAACACCGCCTGCACGACCCGGCCAAACCGGATTCCCTGGAAAGTCATAGAGCGCTCCTGCTCGCAAGGCGACCGAATCCGTCCCCCAGTATAACACGTCGCGCCGTTGTGAGGATGGGTCACTGTCTGGCAGCGCGCCGGTTGCCAGTGACCGCGCGGCCCGCTAGACTCTGCTTGGCGAGCGCTGACAGTCCCAGTAGTAGTGCGCGTGAGGAGAAGAATCGTGGGTGGACTGAGTCGAAAGTGGTTATGGACGCTGCTGCTCATCGTGCTGCTAAGCGCAGCAGCCTGTGGAAATGACGGCGACAAACCGGCCAACACACCGGGGCCAACCGCCGAAGCCGGCAGCCCGTCCGGCAGCGTGAGTCTGGGAAGCGGAGTGGGACTGAACGTGGGCGCGGGCGGCGGGATCGGCAGCGGACTACCCGGCTGCGCCGATCCCAACGACGAAGAGTGCCCGATGCCGCTGGTCATGGACCTGGACGGCGAGATCGCGGCGGGCGGCGTCAGCGTGCGCTACCCCGATCGCTACTTCGACGCGGCGCCCGGCGAAGGGGAAGTCCTGTTCGTCATTACCCCGGCGGAGAACAACAAGTACGAGCGCGCCATCTTCGAGGCGCGCTTCGCCGAGTCGGTTGAGGCGGCGCTGGCCACCCTGACGGAGCCGGAGACCGCCCAATGGACAGCGGGCACGCTGACCGGGACGATCGGCGTCCAGCGCGACGAGACGCAGGACCCGCCGGTGATCACGACGGTTGGCGCGTTCACCCTGGACGATGGCCGCGCGGTCGTGCTCACCCTGACGGCGACCGGCAAATACGGCTGGGACGTGTGGTCGCAGGTATACGTCGCCATGCTCAATACGCTGGCGGTCGGCGCACCGTGACACGCGCCGTCCGTCAATCATGCAGCGAGGGAAAGCCATGCTCTGCCTGTATTCGTGGAACGTGAACGGGATTCGCGCCGCCCAGGGCAAAGGGCTGCTGGAGTGGATTCACACCGTCCAGCCGGACGTGCTCTGCCTGCAAGAGACCAAAGCGCATCCCGACCAGCTTGACGAGGCGCTGCGCGACCCGGACGGCTACCACAGCTATTGGGCGTGGTCGTCGGTCAAGAAGGGCTACAGCGGCGTGGCGCTCTACAGCAGGATCGCGCCGCGCGAGGTGCAGATCGGGCTGGGCATCGCGGAGTACGACCAGGAGGGGCGCACCATCATCGCCGACTACGGTGACTTCGTGCTGATCGGCGCGTACTTCCCCAACGGCGCGCGCGATCACAGCCGCGTCCCCTTCAAGATGGCCTACAAAGCCGCCTTTCTGGACTACACCGAGCGGCTGCGCGCCGAGGGGCGCCCGGTCATCTTCTGCGGTGATGTGAACACCGCGCACCGTCCCATTGACCTGGCCCGCCCCGACGAGAACCAGAACACGACCGGCTTTCTGCCGGAAGAGCGCGTCTGGATTGACGAGGTGGTCGCGCGCGGCTACGTGGACATCTTCCGCGAGCTGCACCCCGACGAGCCGGATCACTACACCTACTGGAACTACTGGGGCAACGCCCGCCCGCGCAATGTCGGCTGGCGCATTGACTACTTCTTCATCACGCCGGACCTGCGCCCGCGCGTCGCCGCCGCCGAGATTCACCCCAACGTGCCGGGGTCCGATCACTGCCCGATCAGCCTGACGCTGCACCCATAGCGTGAGCGACTGCCATGTGAGCCAAAGAGGGGGCATCCGCGCGGGTCGCCCCCTTTTGCGTTCGAATTTCCAACAGATTGCCAGGCTCGATGATATAGAGGGTGAGCGCTCGCACCGAAACGCCCCCGGAGGCCCATGTTTGGATGAACAGAGAGCTATCGAACGGATGAGGCGCGGCGAGATTGGCGGGCTGGCCGTGCTGGTCAGGCTCTATGAGGTGCGGGCTGTCCGCACCGCCTATCTTATCACGCGCGACCACGCCCTGGCGGAGGATGTCGTGCAAAACGCCTTCTTGCGCGCCTACGAGCGGATTGGCCAGCTTGATCCGGCGCGGCCTTTTGGCCCCTGGTTCATGCGCAGCGTGGTCAACGCGGCGATCCAGGCGGCCCGCCGCCAGGAACGCGAGCTATCGCTGGACGCGGCGGTGCTCAGCGGGCCGGGCGATCTCACGTTCGCCGACCTGCTGCCCGACACTGCCCCCAACCCTGACGACCAGGTTGAGCGGGCTGAGCTGCGCCAGGCCATATGGGAGGCGCTGGGGAAGCTGACGCCTGACCAGCGGGCTGCTGTGATCCAGCGTTACTACCTCGACCTGAGCGACGAGGAGATGGCAGAACGGCTGGCAATCAGGCCGGGCACGGTGCGCTGGCGGTTACATGCGGCGCGTCAGCGTTTGCGCGCGCTGTTGGCCCGTCACGCGCGGGAGTACCGCCCGCCGCACGGGCAGGAGGCAGAGTGATGGACGAGCGACACATCCGCCAGGCCCTGGTGGACATTGCAGAACAGGAGATTCCAGAGACGATGACGAGCTTGTGGCCTGCTGTGCAGGAGCAGTTACAGGTGAAGAAACCCCGCCGCGTGCTGCGTGCGACGCGGCTGGGCTGGGTGACCCTCATCGTGGCGCTGTCGCTCACCATCAGCGCGGCGACCTACGCCTTCTACCAGCTCCGGCAGGATGGCGATCCGGGCCTGACCGAGATTCAGGACAAGAATCTGGTCACTGAGATCGGGCAGAGCGTCACCATTGACGGCGTGACGGTTACGCTCGATTGGGTCTACGCCGACGCCCACCGCATCGCCCTGGCCTATCGCCTTGAGCACGTGGCCAGCGCAGGCGATACGCCCCCCCAGAACGTGCAACCCGTAGATCAGTTCCCGCTGGGCCGTCTCACGGATGACGAGGGCGTTGAGTTCCCGCCGATGTTCGGCGGCGGCAGTGGCAGCAGCCGCCCAGCAGATTCCGAGAGCGCGATGATCAACATACTGTACGACGCCAACGCCAATTTCGACGCTCGTGGCGTCAATGGCACACCGGACTCGCTCAATCTACGCTATGAGCTATGGGTCGGCTACATGACACAACCCGAAAATGTGACGCCTGATCCCGCCGGGGGCGGCGGCGGAGGCGGGGGTGGCGGCGGAGGCGGTAGTGACGAGGCTCCACCTGTAGCTCCGGTCCCGCCGCCCGACGCCATCGGTCCCTTCGTGTTTGAGTTCAGCGTGCCGTTCATCCCGGCGGTGATCGTCGAGAGCGAGCAGACGGTCACGGTGGGTGACGTGGCGGTGACGCTGGAACGCGCCGCCGTCGCGCCCTCGCTGACCAGGGTATGGGGCTGCTTCGACCTGCCCTTTGATGAGAGATCCTGGTGGCCCATCGCCACGCTCGACACCGGCACGGCAATCGTGGAGCACTTCAACGCAGACATGCAGCCCGGCGACGCAGGCCAATTCTGCTTTGAGCTAGGCTTTCCGGCCCCCTACGACCGCCAGGCGACAAGCTGGACGCTGTCGGTCGAGCGTCTGGAGGTCATCGGGGGGATTGAGATGGCGGCGCTGGAGACGGCCCTGGCGGAATACGGCATCGAGATCGCCGTGTACCCGGAGGAGGATGGTGGTCGCTGGGAGACGACCTACGTCCCGCCCGATGTCAATCTACAGGCAGTGATGGAAGAAGTTTTCACCAGCCTGAAGGCGGCGGAGACGATTGCTGGCCCCTGGAGCTTCACGCTGGAGGTGCCGGGCAGTTAGGGCATTGCCCAGTTTGGATAGCAGGAGACGCCAGGGGACTTGCCTGGCGTCTCTTTTTTTGTTCGATGAAAGGCGCGAAACGAGAGCAACGCCGCCCTGCCTCTTATCGGGCAGGCCTGATCTCGTCGGCGTGGCACCGCAACAAACGGGACACCAGTCCTTACCTCAGGGTCACTTCTGCCGACCCTGCCCGTAGCGCGTGCGCCCGTGACGCACAACCTTGGAATCCAGCTTCTCCGAATGGGCGATTTCCTGGGCGTGACGGCGCAGCTCGATCTCGATCAGCTCGTTGAGCTGCGCGCGCTCCTGGTTGCGCACGACGGCCAGCTCGTCGGCGCGCGTCAGCGCGTAGGGGTAGCGCCACATCAATTGGCACTGGTCATAGACCAGGGCGTGCGCGGCATCCACCAGCGCCGGATCGCCGGCCACCCACATCGGCATTTCGACGCGCGCCAGGTGGTACGGCGGCTCGCTGCTGACGTTGAGGTAGAAGCAGGCGATCTCGTACCGTTCGCCCTTGTCGTGGTAATCCTTGTTGCGCGGCGACTGCTGCACCAGCAGCGCCGAGCGCTCGCCTGGCTTCAGCAGCCGCAGGAGCAGCGCCTGGTCGGCCAGACCTTCCAGGTCGCCGTTGGACTTCAGCGCCGGGGCGCGCACCTCGGCTTCGTCCAGGCCCATCAGGTGCAGCAGGCCGATCAGGAAGGCGCTCGCCGGGCGATCTACGTAACCGAGCAGGCTGGCGGACTCGCCGCGCGCGGAGCGATTGGCATGCAGATCGTGCAGGTTGATCAGCCAGCCCAGGTATTCGTCCTCAAGCTGCTTGCGATCGGGCACGTCCTTGTCCATCCAGAAAAGCAGCGGCCCATCGCTGATGGCCAGCAGCGGCCCCGCGCGCTCTGCCCGCGCCCACGCTTCGCGGGCCAGCAGAGCCAGTTCCTGCACGCTGCGCCGCGCGTTGACCACTGCGTTGGTGATCAGTTGCCCGTTCGTGTTGTGCAGGGCCGTTTCGCTGTACTGAAGCTGCGGCTCGGTGATCTGCTCCGGCAGGGCATCCGTCCCGTGATGGTAGACGAACACGCCCACGTTGATCAGGTAGTAGAGCGCTGCCCCGTGCGGGTTGGGATAGACCTGCGAGCCGTCGGCGGCCAGGAGGGTGGCGTGCGGCGGCAGGGACGGCAGCGGATAAGCGCGATTGGCCGGCTCGTCGAGCAGCGCCGCCCCGCGAAAACCGGCGTCGCGGACGCGGGCCAGGACCACGCGCTCGCGCACGGCGTCCACGTCACTGAGCAGCGCCAGCCGCTCCCAGGCGAGTGCGCTCCGCTCGCTCAGCGAATCGCTGCGCGCGGCCAGCGCGCGGCCCATGCGTGCCACCTGCTCTACGACCTTCTCGAATTCGAGCGTCACTGTCCTGCCTCCTGGCGCGCTTGCCGGGCGTGTGCTGCTGGCGAGCAGTGTAGCACTGGTGTTCTGGGGCGTCAAGCGCGGTAGAAGGGGGGGCACGAACAAGTTGTTGGGCGATTGCCAGAACGCCCCTATCCCCCAGCCCTTCCCCCAGCAAAGCCAGGGAAAGGGGAGAATTGCCTGTCAGATCGTCCCCCCTCTGGCTCGGCTGGAGGGGGGATTGAGGGGAGAGGCGTTCACCGAGTGGTCATGGCCTCCCCTGGCAACAGGTTGTTCGTGGACCCTGGACAGGGCCTTCGGGGTCGGGGGCGGAATCCTTGAACCACGAGGACGCAGAACAGACTTCCGAAGTCTTCGGAGACTTCGGAAGTCTCCCCCGATCCCCTCTCTGCGTTCTCTGCGCCCCTGCGGAGAGGTCTCATGCAGGACACGGAACGTGCCCCGTGTTCCTGGGGTATAATGGCCCTTGCCCGCAGGCTGTGATCTGCACTCACCTAAGGATGACATCGTACCATGACCGGCACATTAGACACCGTGGCGGCGCTCGACACCGCCGAAGCCATTGCTCGCCACGCCGGAGCTGTCCTGGCTGAGCACTACCAGCGCCCGCGCGCCGCGCACAGCAAGAGCGCGCTCATTGACCTGGTGACCGAGGCGGACGCTGCTTCGGAAGCGCTGATCGTCGCCGCGCTGCGCGCCGCCTTCCCCGGCCACCACATTCACGGCGAAGAGGGCGGCGGCTATGGCCCTGCGCCGGACGAGACGCCCTACCACTGGTATGTAGACCCGCTCGATGGCACGACCAACTTCGCCCACCGCCTCCCTATCTTTTCGGTGAGTCTGGCGCTCTCCGGCCCGGATCTCCAGCCGATCCTGGGCGTGGTGCACGCCCCGCTGCTCGGCGAGACCTACAAGGGCGCGCGCGGCAGCGGCGCGACGCTCAACGGGCAGCGCTTGCGCGTCAGCAGCGTGCCCGACCTGGCCCAGGCCCTGGTCATCACCGGCTTCCCCTACACATCGTGGACGGCGGAGGACAACAACAGCGCGCGCTTCGGCCACTTTCTGCGGCGGGTGCAGGCGGTGCGCTGCGGCGGGTCGGCGGCGCTCGACCTGTGCTGGGTGGCCGCCGGGCGCTGCGAAGTCTACTGGGAAGAGGGGCCGCACCCCTGGGACGTGCAGGCGGGAATCTTGTTTGTGCATGAAGCCGGGGGTACAGTTAGCGATTACGCGGGCCAGTTGAGCCACGAAGCGCTGTCCGGTCGGCGCATCCTGGCGACAAATGGCCTGGTGCACGCGCAGGCGCTGGCCGTCATCCAGCACGGCGATGGCGCGCCGCGCCCCACCCCGTCCGCATGATCCGTATTCATTGTGCCCAGCGAAAGCGAAGACTCCCATGACACGGTTTGCGCGCTTCCTCCCCGCCCCGATCCTGCTGATATTCATCGTGGCGAGCGCGGTCGTCCCGGCGCTGGCCCAGAGCGAGAATCCGCTCTACGCCCCGGTGACTCTGCTCGTGCCGGAGGTGCTGTCCGTGCGCCCGCACGACCCGACAGCCTATACGCAGGGCCTGCTGCTCCACGACGGCTATCTCTACGAGAGCACGGGGCGCAGCGGATTCTCCACCCTGCGCAAGGTGGACCCGCTGAGCGGCGAGGTCTTGCAGCAGGTCAGCGTCCCCGAACGGTACTTCGCCGAAGGGCTGGCCCTGGTCGGCGAGCAGTTGATCCAGCTTACCTGGCAGTCGGAAGTGGCCTTCGTCTACGACTGGGAGACGTTCGAGCAGGTGGGGACGATTGCCTACGAAGGCGAGGGCTGGGGCCTGTGCACGGACGGGCAGCACCTTTATATGAGCGACGGCACGCCCTTCCTCGACGTGCGCGACCCGCAGACGTTCGAGCTGATCTTCAGCGGACTGGTCACGCTGCAGGGGTCAATTGTTGAGCGCATCAACGAGCTGGAATGCGTCGGCGACCACATCTACGCCAACATCTGGCAGACCGACTACATCGTGCGGATTGACAAGCGCAACGGCGTGGTGACGGCGGTCATTGATGCGTCCAGCCTGATCACGGACGACGAGCGCGCCGGGCTGGACGACCAGGAAGTGCTCAACGGCATCGCCTACCTGCCGGAGACGGACACCTTCCTGCTCACCGGCAAGCACTGGCCCTGGATGTTCGAGGTGCGCTTCGTGGAGCCGGAGGCCGCGCCGGAGTAGGAACTCACCTGCGGCCTGTCACGAGGCCGCCTGCCGCAGGCGCGCGACTCGCATCCGGCGCAGCCAGCGCCGGGCAATCCAGGCAGCGGCCAGCAGCGCCGCCACTCCCGCGACGATCAGGCCCGGCGTTGTCTGCACAAACCCGAGCGCGTAGCTGCCCGCCGTGACCATCAGCGTCACAGCGGCGATCAGCGTCCACAGGCCGGAGAGCGCGCCGAACACGGTGAAGATGCGCTCTTCGCGGCTGAACGGCTCGCGCTTCTTCAGCTTGTCGCGCAGCGGCTTGCCGATGAAGACCAGGCTGCGCTCGCGCAGGCGCGGAATCTCCAGCCAGTCCATGAGGATGTAGTAGCCGTCCAGCTTGAGCAGCGGGTTCATGTTCATGAAGCTGGTCAGGTAGGTGAGCAGCGCCGACTGGAAGAGCAGCCCGCCGATGACCGGCCCCGGCCCGGCCAGCACCAGCAGGCTGGCCAGCCCGCCGATGAACAGCCCGGAATGCGGCCCCGCCCAGCTCACCACCAGGCGGGGGCGGCGCGGCTCCATCCAGATGTCCGTCGTATCCACGAACGCGGCGGGCATCCCCATGTAGATCATGACGCCACCCCGCCGCACCTCGCGCCCGTAATGCTTGGTGGCGATGGCGTGCGCCCACTCGTGCACGAGCAGCGTCAACGCCTGCAGCACGTAGAGCGTCACCAGGCCGACCACCGCCCCTGCCCCGCCCAGCACGGCCACCTCGCGGCCCACGATGCCGAACAGCAGGCTGATGAAAGCGATAGCCCCGGCGGCAATCACCGCCAGGATGATCCCCTGGCCGAGCGGAGTGAAGAGCCAGCGCCCCACCATCTGGTAGGAGCGCGTGATCAGCCCGTCAATGCCGCCGATGGACAATTCCGTATGGGCGAAGGCGCGGACCAGCCGCCGCCACAACGCCTGGCCGCGCCGCTGGGTGACGCTGCGATCCACCGCGCCGTACACGTCAATCAGCGGGGCGATGAAGCCCTTCTGCTGAAGCTGGTCGAGCAGCGTCAGCAGGCTGCCGATGGCCAGCTTGCCATGCGCCAGCATATGCGCGACGGCGATATCCTGCACGCTGGCCTGGCCGTCCATCTGCTCCCAGAGGAAGACCTGCTCGGCGGTCAGGCGCAGGTAGGCGTCCGTGCGCAGATTCTTGAGAATCCAATAGGTTTCGCCGCGCGCATCGGTCAGCTTCTTGAGCGCGTAGCCCTGGATGCGGCGCGGACGAAACGCGGACAGGTCGCGGGGGCGCACCTGCTGGGCGAAGACGCTTTCGGTAGGCCGGGCCATGACCAGCGTCTCTTCGGCGGATTTGTGCCAGATGTCCGCCGCGTCCGGGCGCATGAGCATCAGCGTGCCGTCGTGATCGGCGCCGGCGGCGGCGTTGGTGCGCACCAGCGCCGCTTCCCACAGCGGCAGCAGCCCCTCGCGGGGCAGAATCAGCGTCTCGTCGGCGGCGGCGCTCCACAGGTCGAGGCGCGGCACCTTGAGCTGGTCCGCGCGCAGCAGGACGGTCTCATTGTCGAGCGCATCCCACACGCCGCCGACGCTGCCCGTGACGACCATCCCCCACAGCCCCATCCCCTCTGGCAACGGGGCGCTGGCTTGCCCGGCCATCTGGCTATCGAGCTGTTCCCACAGGCCGCCCGTATCTTTGATGACTGCGCCCAGATTGCGGTAGATGTTGGCCATGGTTGGTTATTGGCAGTTGGTTATTGGTGAATGGTTGTTGGTGATCAGTTATCGGTGATCGGTCTGGATGAAGGGCACCGCAATTTATGCGCCCAGGCGAAAGAGCATCGTCGTCTCGCCGACGGTGATCACCGCCCCGTCGAGCAGGACGTGCGGCTCCTCACCGCTCAGCGGGATGCCGTTGACAATGGTGCCATTGGCGCTGCCCAGGTCGCGGATGGCCCAGGTGCCCCCTTCGCCCAGGGCGATCTCGCAGTGCGGGCGCGAGACGGCGCGATCCTGCAGGGCGATGTCCCAGGTGGCGTCGCGCGTGGCGCGGCCCACCCTTGCGAGCGGGGAGAGCAGGGCGATGGTCGCGCCCTCCTGCGGCCCGGACGTGATATGCAGCGCGGGCATTCCGCCGCCGCTCGCCGGCACGATCAGCGTGCCGGTCAGCTTGGCCTGCTCCTTCTCCTTCTCAGTGACCAGCGCCGAAAAATGCAGGAGCGGCACGTAGAGCCGGATCACGTCGCCATGCGCCAGCGGGAAGGGGTCTGTGAGCCGCTTGTCATTGACAAAGGTGCCGTTGGCGCTGCCCAGGTCGGTGATCATGAAGATGCCATCGCGGAAGTTGATCACAGCGTGCTCGCGCGAAACGTGCCGCTCCGGGATGTGGATCGGGTTGTCGGCGCTGCGCCCGATGGTCGCCGTCGCGCCGGCGGCCAGCACGTACTCGCGGCGCTCGCCGCTGTCGGGATCGTCCCAGGTGATTTTGGCCAGACCTGCTGCCTGCTCGCTCATGCGCTCGTTGTCCCCTGTAGGGTGGTTGGTGGTTGCAGAGACTCCCAGCTACCAACAACCAGAAACCAACCACCAACAACTTCAGTCCAGGTAGGGCATTTCAATCGGCTCTGGCTGCGGCTTGCAGACGCCGCACCATACCGCGTCGGCGACAACCAGCGACTTGGGCACCTTCTTGCCGCCCACATAGACTGAGATGATGTAGGTCATGGGCTTGATGTGCTGGCCGCACACCGCACGCCCGCACCAGCGGCAGATCGCCTGCGCTTGCTCATTGCAATGAATGCACTTCATAGTGGGACTCCCCCGGCGGCCCGGCAGTAAGAGGGCGGCTCGACGATGTGCGAAGAGTATACACCAACGCACGGCGGAAAAGAAAGAGGGGGCGGGCCAGGGAGCAGGCAAAAGCTGACAGCCACTCGCCGGGCGCAGGGCGTGGACCTCACCCCCGCCCGGTGTCAGGCGAGTCGCTGGCAGCGGCTTTGTGCACACCCCGCTGTACACCCCGCCGTGAAAGCTCCCTACTGCCGTGTCGCCAAACAGTCTATACTACGCCCAGGTGACACGTGGCTGATCAACGGAAAGGAGCAGATATGCCTGCCAATTACCAGGCCGAGCTTGTGGGCGTGCTGGGGCGTCCGGTCGCGGAGAATCCCACCGGCGTCATGCAGGAGGCGGCCTTCGCCGCCGCCGGGCTGAACTGGCGCTACCTGAACATCGAGGTGCCCCCCGAACGGCTGGCCGACGCCCTGGTTGGCGTGCGCGCCTTCGGGATGCGCGGCATCAACCTGACCATTCCCCACAAGGTGGCCGTGATGCAGTATCTCGACGAGATCGCGCCAGACGCAGCGGTCATCGGCGCGGTGAACACCGTGCGCCGCGACGGGGAGCGGCTGATCGGCGAGAACACGGACGGCAAGGGTTTCCTGCGCGGCGTGCGCCAGGACGCCGGGCTTGACCCGGCGGGGGCGCGCGTGGTCGTCCTGGGCGCGGGCGGGGCGGCGCGCGCCGTCGCCACCGAGCTGGCCCTGGCCGGCGCGGCGCAGATCACGGTGGTCAACCGCACGCCCGCGCGCGGTGAGGGTGTGGCCGCCGATCTGCGCGCCAACACGCCCGCCGCCGTGCGCTTCGAGGCGTGGCGCGGCGTCTACCGCGTCCCTGCCGAGACGGACATCCTGGTGCAGGCCACGTCCATCGGCCTCTACCCGGACGTGGACGGGATGCCCGCCGTCTCCCTGGACGATGCGCCGGCCCACATGCTGGTCAGCGACGTGGTCTTCAACCCGCCGGAGACGCGCCTGCTGGCGGCGGCCAGGGCGCGCGGTCTGCCGGTGCTCGACGGGCTTTCGATGCTGGTCTATCAGGGCGCGATCGGCTTCGAGATGTGGACGGGCGAAAAAGCGCCCGAAGCCGTCATGAAACAGGCGCTGCGCGCTGCGCTGGGGGTGTAGCGGGTGCGTGCAAAGGCTGACAGCGACTCGCCGGGCGGGGGTGAGGTCAGCCAGGGCGCAGCAGAGGGGTGCCCCTACCGCCTGACAGATTTTGCACACACGGGGTGTAGCGCTCCCCATCCTCGGCCCTTCCCCATGTGGGGGAAGGGCGAGCGATGCGCGGGCTAAGCCCCTCCCTCTTCGTGGGGGAGCGGCCTGGGGTGGGAGATCACTTTACCGGCCCGCAGCTCCCGCGCCTCCTGGCGGGCGATCCACAGCGCGCCGGGCAGCGCCGCCAGCAGGATACCCGTCGCCAGCCAGAACAGGCCGCCGATGGTCACCAGCGGCAGCAGCGCATAGGCGATCAGCGGCCCGGCGGCGCTGCCGCCGTCGCCGATGGTGTTGATGATCCCCAGGATGCGCCCCCGGCTGTTCTCGCCAGCGTAATCGCCGACAAGGGTCATCACCTGCGTCTGCAGGACGCTGGTGGCGATGGAGCTGAGCATGATCGCCGTCACCACGACGACCCCCCTGCCCCCCGCCGTCAGCGCCATCGAAGCGGCGCCCAGCACCAGCGCAAAGATAACCAGCCGCCAACGGTTGCCGGTCAGATCGCTGAGCCAGCCGGAAAGCGGCGAGGCCAGCAGGCCGAGCGCCTGGCTGCCCGCCGCCATCGCCCCGGTGAAGGTGGACAGGTAGATGATCGTCCCGGCCACGCGCACCGTCTCGCCGATGCGATCTTCCAGCAGCAGCGGCAGCACCGCGCCCAGGATGCCGATGAAGATCAGCCAGTTGACGCCCAGCAGCGCGATGGCGACCGCCAGCGGCAGGCGCTTGTTCGGCGGCGGGGCAGGCATCCCTGGCTGCGCGTGCTCGGCGGCGGGCGAGCGCGACGGGTGCGCAGGCTGCGTCTCCGGCAGCAGCAGCAGCCACAGCAGCGCCGCGATCAGCGTGATGGCGGAGCAGACGCGCAGCGCCGCGCTGTAGCCCAGCCAGTCGGTCAGCGCGCCGCCGGCCAGCGCGGCCCCGCCCGACCCCAGGAAGAACCACATTTGCAGGCGGCCCACGAAGCGCCCCCGGTTGGCAAAGGTGGACAGGTCCAGGGCCATCGTGCTGGCGCTCAGCCAGATGCCCGCCCAGGCCGTGCCCCACAGCAGACGCCCGATCAGCAGCGGCCAGAAGCCGGGGACGGTGTAGAGCAGCGACGAGAGCGCCCCGAAAAACAGCGCCGGCACAGCGATGCGCCGGCGCGGAATGCGCTCGATGATCACGCCCAGCGGCCCGTTGATGAAGAGACGGATCAGGCGGTTGGCGGAGAGCATCAGCCCCACATTGGCCAGCACGATCCCGGCCTCTTTGGTGTGCGTGGGCAGTACGACGTAGAGCGTCAGGTCGCCGAGCAGAGAGATGGCCACGCCCAGCCCGACGATATGCAGCGCCCACTCTGGGGCGAGTCGCTGCCGCCAGGCAGTCAGGGCGGGGTTATTCATCGCGCAGGGCTTCCCAGACGGGCTGGCCCTCCCACACCTGAGGACAGGGAATCCCCAGCAAATGGGCGATGGTCGCCGCCGTGTCGAAAATGCGCACCGGCCCGTTGATGGCGTGCCCCGCTTTAACCGGCGGACCGTTGAGAATCCAGGGGATGGTCAGGTCTTCCGGCGAGTCGGTGCCGTGCGTGAAGTCGTGCCCGCCGTGATCGGCCAGCAGCAGCACGGTGTACTCGTCGCGCAGCCCGGCGCGCTCCAGCGCGTCGAGCACGCCGCCCAGCGCGCGATCCATGCGCTCAATCGCCGCGATGTACGGCGCAGACATCCACCCGGCGGCGTGCCCCACCAGGTCGGACTCGGCCAGGTAGATCACGACCAGGTCGGGCTGCTCGGCCACGAGCAGACTGGCGGCCTGCGCCGCCACGATCTGGTCGGCCTCGGCAGTGACGGCCCCATCGCGGCAATAACTGACGGTCAGGCTGCCATGCGCTGACAGATCGCGCAGTTGCTCCCAACTGTAGAACATGGCCGTCTGCCGCCCGTTGTGGTGGGCCACGTCTACGATGCTGGGGAAGGCGATGGCGGACGGCTGGAAGACGTTGTCAGTCACGCCGTGCCGGGCGGGGGCGACGCCGCGAAACATGGACATATGCGCCGGCAGCGTGTAGCTGGGCATGACCGACTGGGCGCGCCAGGTATAGGCCCCCCCCTGCCACAAACGATCGGCGTTCGGGGTGTGGGCCTGGGCCAGGGCGTCGGGGCGGCAGCCGTCGAAGATGGTGAGGATTGTCTTGTGGATCATGGGTGCAATCGGGCCTCGTGGGTGGATGGTGGCGCGAGCAAAGAGCCAGTCAGGGATTGTCCTCGCCCGCCAGGGCGGCGATATGGACGGCGATGCCCTCGCGTTCCAGGGCTTCGCGGTATTCTGCGCCGAGACCGTTGTCAGTCACGATGTCGGTCACGGCGGACAGCGGCGCAACGCTGGCGAACGTCTTCAGCCCAAACTTGCGGCTGTCTGACAGCAGAATCCGGCGCTGGGCGTTGCGGATCATAGTGCGCTTGATCTGAGCATCGTCGGTATTGTACTCGGTCAGCCCGGCTTCCAGGTCCACGCCGCCAATGCCCAGGAACGCCTTGTCCACGTAGAACTGGCTGAGGGTGTATTCGGCGATCGGGCCGATCAACGAGCGCTCGCCGGGGCGCACGACGCCGCCGCACAGCATGAGGCGGATGCCGGGCTGATCGGTGAGCAGGCTGGCGATGGGCAGGGCGTTGGTCAGCACGGTGATGTCCTGCAGGCCGGTCAGATGGCGGGCCAGCTCCAGCGTGGTCGTGCCAATGTCCAGGGCGATGCTGTCGCCCTCGTGGACGAGCGAAGCAGCCAGCTTGCCGATGGCGCGCTTGGCTTCGGGCATCTCGTGGACGCGCGTCAGCACGGGCGGCTCGTAGCTCCGCCCGCGCGCGCTGACCGCCCCGCCGTGAATACGCCGCAGCAGGCTGGCCTGTTCGAGGATGGTGAAGTCGCGGCGAATGGTCATATCCGACACACCGAAGCGCTGGCACAGTTCGGCGACGGTGACGACACCTTGCTCGGCGATGATCTGCAGGATGATCTTCTGCCGCTCCCGTGCGATCACGATACCTGCCTCTTTTCTCCGGTTTCGTGTCAAAATACCCACACGAATCACTTGCGCTTTGTGTTGAATTATGTTGAAATAGGCACAAAGCATCACAGCCGGCTTATCCCCCATCCCCCGCCCCTTTCTCCCTCTAGGGGAAGAAAGGGGGCGAAGTACCGGGTTTCCCCTCGCCCTATCGAGGGACAGGGGCGCAGGGGGAGAGGGGATTTCCATCCACGCCCTAGCGCCTGCGCGAAGGGATGACCAGCGCGTCAATCCAGTTGCGCAGCTCGGCTTCGCGGTAGACGGGGTCAATGATGTCCGCGCCGACGGCGAAGCGCTCGCGCAGGGCCGGGTCGTCCGGGTTGGCGTGCAAGGCGAACATGGCGTCGGCATAGGCCTGCACGTCCTCGGTGGTGGCGAAGAAGCCTTCCTTAACAAGCGGTTCGGCGCGGGCGCTGATCAGGCGGGCCATCTCGTAAAAGTTGTACTCCGGATGGTACTGCGTAGACCAGAAGGTGCCGTTCTTGTGCTTGACTTCGAGCGCCTGCACATGAGTGTGCTCGTTGACAGCCAGCAGCGTCGCGCCGCGCGGCAGGGTGACGACCTCGTCCAGATGCATGATGAAGCCGTCGTACACGTCAGGCTTGCCCGCCAGCAGCGGGTGCGCCTTGCCGGCGTCGGTGCGCGTGATGCGGCGCGCGATGCTCCACTCGCGGCCTTTCGGGTTCTTGCGCACTTCACCGCCAGCGGCATAAGCGGCCATCTGGACGCCCCAGCAGCTTCCGTAGCAGGGCACGCCCGCCTCGAAGATGGCCCGCGCCAGCTCGACCTGGCGCGTCACGCGCGGATCGTCGGTGTGATAGATGGTCAGGTCCGAGCCGGTGAAGAGGTAGGCGTCGTAGGAGCGCAGGTTGGCGCCGGTCGGCAGGGCGCTGTCCAGGTCGGCGATGAAGAGCACATCGAGCGTCACCTGGGGCACGTAGCTGCGTAGAAAGCGGGCGTACATATCGTGCGGGTGCCCCACGTTGGCGGTATCGAAACGCTCGCGGCTGGTCTTGGGATAGCCGTTGAGGATGGCGATGGTGAGCTTCAGGTCTTTGTGCATTGTGTAATTGTTCCTTTTCAAACAGGGTCCGTGCGCTTCCGAAAATACACCATGTGGGCGAAAAATACTACCCCTTGCTGCGAACAGATGCGTGCCCAGGTTGGCAGCGACTCGCCGACCGCCGGGCGGGGGTGAGGTAAACGCGGAGTCGGCTTGTTCTGCCGGGGTGAGGTAAGATAGAACGCTCGTCAGATGGGGCTGCTCCCGGAGAGGGGAGATGAGCGGTGACTGAATCCAGTGTAGGCCTGTTGAGTCGCGAGGCGCTGGCAACGGCGGTGGATCGCGGCGAGATCGCCACCGTCCTGGTCGGCTTCCCCGATATGGTCGGGCGGCTGTTGGGCAAGCGCTACGACGCGCGCCATTTCCTGGCGACAGCGGAGCACGGCCTGCACTTCTGCGACTACCTGCTCGCCTGCGACCTGGCCATGAACCCCGAGCCGGGTTATCGCTATACCGGCTGGGAGGCGGGCTACCGGGACGCCTGGGGCGTGGTGGACTGGGCGACGCTGCGCCGCGCCACCTGGCTGGACCGCTCGGCGCTCATCCTGTGCGATGTGCGCGACGAGGCGACGGGCGCGCTGGTGTCCATCGCCCCGCGCTCGGTGCTGCGCCGCCAGATCGAGCGCGCAGCCGCGGCGGGCCTCACCGCGCTGGGCGCGACCGAGCTGGAGTTCTTCGTCTTCCAGGAGACTTACGACTCCGCCCGCGAGAAGCACTATCACGACCTGCGCACCTTCGGCGCGTACATCGAAGATTATCACCTGCTGGCCGGGGGCAAGGTCGAGCGGCTGCTCGGCCCCATCCGCGCGCACCTGCGCGACTCCGGCATCCCGGTCGAGTTCAGCAAAGGCGAATGGGGCGCGGGCCAGGAAGAGATCAACATCCGCTACAGCGACCTGCTGACTATGGGCGACCGGACGGTGATCTTCAAGCAGATGGCTAAGGAGATCGCCATGCAGCAGGGGCTGGCCCTGACCTTCATGGCCAAGTGGGACGAGCGCCACGCGGGCAGCAGCATGCACCTGCACCTGAGCCTGTGGAACACGAACGGCGGGCATAATGCGTTCGCCGCCGCAGGCGCACCGAACAACGGGCTGCCGGTGGCCGCCAGCGACACCTTCCGCTGGGCCGCCGGGGGGATGATGGCCCACGCCCGCGCGCTGACCCTGTTCTTCGCGCCGACGATCAACTCGTACAAGCGCTTCCAGGCGGAGTCCTTCGCGCCAACGGCCATCACCTGGGGCTACGACAACCGCACGACCGGCTTCCGTATCGTCGGCAGCGGGGATGGGCTGCGCCTGGAATGTCGCATCCCTGGCGCGGACGCCAACCCGTACCTGGCCCAGGCCGCGCTGTTGGCGGCGGCGCTGGACGGGATCGAGCGGCAGATCGAGCCGCCGCCGCTCTTCCCCGGCAACGCCTATGTCGCCAGCGATCTGCCGCGCGTGCCGCGTTCGCTGCCAGAGGCCATCACCGCCTTCGAGGGTAGCGAACTGGCGCGGACGGCGTTCGGCGAGGACGTGGCGGAGCATTACCTGCACTATGCGCGCACCGAGCAGCGCAAGGCCGACGAAGCCGTCACCTGCTGGGAGCGCGCGCGTTATTTTGAGCAGATTTGAGACCTCACCCCCGCCCGGCGCAACGAGGCTGGAAGTGAGGCAAATCGCAGGGGTGCTGTTCCGCTGCGCCCCATCGAACCGGCAATTGTTTCTTGCGGCATGTGCGTATTCACACAAAAGGAGCTAAGCAAAACCCATGCGACTCGAAAACAAAGTGGCCTTGATCACCGGCGCGGGCAGCGGCCTGGGCCGCGAGACGGCGCTGCTCTTCGCCAAAGAGGGCGCGCGCCTGGTGCTCAACGACGTGGTGGCCGAGACCGTCGAAGAGACCGCGCAGATGATCGTCAGCGCGGGCGGCCAGGCGATTGCTGTGGCAGGCAGCGTGGCGGTGGACGCCGATGTCGAGAAGACGGTCAAAGCGGGCGTGGCCAAGTTCGGCAAGGTGGACACGCTGTTCAACAACGCGGGGATCATGCCCAACGAAGATGTGTCCGTGCTGACGATGGAGCAGGACGTGTGGCGGCGCATCCTGGATGTGAACGTGCAGGGCGTCGCCCTGTGCTGCAAGTACGGCATCCCGGAGATCATCAAGGCAGGCGGCGGCGCGGTGGTCAACGTGGCCTCGTTTGTGGCCCTGGTCGGCTGCTCTGTCCCGCAGGACGCCTACACGGCCAGCAAGGGCGCGGTCATCGCCCTGACGCACTCGCTGGCGGTGCAGTTCGGCCCCAAGAAGGTGCGCTCCAACGCCATCTGCCCCGGCCCGATCATCACCCCGCTGATGGAGACGCTCTTCGCCACCGAAGCGGCCAAGATGCTGCGCCTGAACCGCATCCCGATGGGGCGCTTCGGCCAGCCGCCGGACGTGGCCTATGCCGCGCTGTACCTGGCCTCGGACGAAGCGTCGTGGGTGAACGGGGCCAGCCTGGTGGTGGATGGCGGGATCACGCACAACTACTTCTAGAACCTGTTATGCGCTTATCGCCCCCCACCGCCAACCCCTCCCCCACAAGGAGGGAGGAGCTTGAAAGCCGCCTTTCTCCCTTCCCCCCGCGTGGGGGAAGGGCCGGGGATGGGGGGCCGGGCCAGGCCACACCGCATGGCTATTCTCGCCCCGACGCGCCAGAACCCGGCCTGCTGTTCGTTCGGTGTGCGCGAATCAACAAACATATGTTGGTTCCTGGTGGCATAACGGCGCATTATGTCTTACAATGGCGGTATAAACGGCAGTAGACGGGAGAGGCGCGGTAAGGAAGCGGGCTGTGCAAATCATTTGCGCCGACCGGCCCTGTCTTGTCTGCCTGTGCAACCAGGCGTCGTGTATGTCATCCAAGTAAGTAGCCATCCCTTGTGATGCATAGATATTGATGGGAAAGGAGGCCGCCATCGGCTAAGATAAGGGACAAGACGAAGCAGATTGCACAGGCATAAGCTCAGTTTCATGGTGTGTCAGGGCGGGTTTGGCGCACGCGGTATAGTCTGACAGGAGTATGCCGCAAGGGCGCGATTCGTCCGCAGATTATCAGACTTAAAAGGAGAAGATCGATGAAGAAGCTCGTGTTCCTGTCTATCGCACTGGTCATGGTGATCGCCCTGGCCCTGCCAGCGTCGCCGATCAGCGCGCAGGAAAAGACCAAGATTGACGTGTGGATCGCCTTCCAGGACTATCGTTGGGACTGGGCCAAGGCAGTGGCCGCCGAGTTCAACGAGATGTTCCCGCAGTATGAAGTCGTCGTCACCGGCGGCTACAGCTACGAGACCATGTTCGCTCAGGTCGCCGTTGCTGCCGAGCAGGGTCAGCTTCCTGCGGTCGTGCAGTACTTCGAGGCAGCCACACAGGATGCGCGCGATAGCGGGCTGTTCAAGCCGATCGCCGATGCCCTGGGCGACCGCACCGAGATCAACGGGCTGACGGTGGACATGGAAGACTACGTAGCCCCCGTGATCGCCTACTACACCCTCGATGGCAAGTTCACCTCCATGCCCTGGAACACCTCCTCGGCGATCACCTTCACCAACATGAACTACCTGCGGGCTGCGGGCTGGGACAAGCCGCCGGCGACCTGGCAGGAAATTGACGCTGCCTGCGAAGCGGTGATGGCTCTGGACAAGGCGCCTGAGTACTGCTGGACCTTCCCCAACCACGGCTGGTTCTTCGAGCAGTGGATGGCCGTCCAGAACGCGCTGTATGTCAACAACGGCAATGGCCGCGAGGAGCGCGCAACCGAGGTGGCCTTCAACAGTGACGCTGGTGTGGCCCTGCTGGAATGGCTGGATGACCAGTACAACAAGGGCTACCTGTACTACAGCGGCGCGCAGGGTGGCGACTCCTGGTCCACGGTTGACCAGGCCTACTCGACGCAGCAGATCGCTATCGCTGTCTACAGCAGCTCGGACACGACCCTCTACACCGAAATGGGTGAAGAAGGCGGCTTCGAGAGCGTGGCCTCGTTCTACCCCTACAACGGCGAAGTCGGCTGGACGGGCAACCTGATCGGCGGCGCGACGCTGTGGCTGGTGGACGGCCTCGACCCGGCGGTTGAAGAAGGCGCGCTGACCTTCCTGGTGTACTTCACCAACACCGAGAACGCCGCGGACTGGCACAAGGTCACCGGCTACATCCCGATCCGCATGAGCGCCTACCAGATGCTGACGGAAGAAGGCTACTACGAGGCCAATCCGAACCAGACGGTGGCGCTGGAGCAGCTTGCTCAGAGCACGATCACCCCGGCGACCAGCGGCGCGCTGGTGGGCGGCTTCCCGTCCATCCGCAATGTGGTCACCGCGGCGATTGACCGCGTGCTGCTGACCGACGCCGACCCGGCAGAAGTCCTGGCACAGGCGGCTGCTGAGTCCAACGTGATCATCGAAGAGTACAACCTGCTGAACGCGCCGTAAGCCGGCGCGCCTCAGCACCAGTCATGGAGGGGCGGCAGCGCGCCGCCCCTCCGCGATCGGGTTTCTTTCTTGTAGCAGAAAGAATAAACGTCATCATGGTCGTCTCTCCGGTAGTTCTTATGATCATGGGTGCGGTAGTGGGTGCCGCTGCTCTGGCCTTTGTCTTCCGGCGAGCAGGCGGTCGCCCGCTGATTGGGCTGGGGATTGGGGCCATCGCCGGGGCGTTCGGCTCGGCGCTGTTCATGGTGCCGCTGGACTACTGCACCTTCGAGGCCGAGCGCCAGTCCCTGGATCGCGTGTTTGGGATGATCTTCGTGCTGGCGGGCATTGCTCTCGTCGTGACCCCTGTAAGCTGGCTGAGCGGCAAGCTGCTGCGCCGCGAGAGCCTGATGGCCGACGACCAGACGCAGGGGACGTTCCGCCATTGGTGGATCGCCCTGCCCCTGCTCGCGCCGACGCTGACCATCCTCGTGCTGTTTCTGTACTACCCTTCGCTGGAGACGCTGCGCCTTTCAACCATGCTCTCGCGGCTGGGCGCACGGCGCGAGGTCTTCGTGTGCGTGGACAATTTCACCCGGCTGGTGAATGATCCCGCCTACGTGGACACGTTCGTCCGCACGATGTTCATCTCATTCTCCATCGTCGTGCTGAGCATGAGCCTGTCGCTGCTGATCGCCTCAATGGCCTATCTGCCGTTGCGCGGCGCGTCCATTTACCGGATCCTGCTCGTCTGGCCCTACGCTATGTCCCCGGCAGTGGCCGGCATCATCTTCCTGCTGATGTTCAACCCTTCGGGAGGGCTGGTCAACCATCTTTTCGGCAAGTGGTTCGGAATCAAGCTAGGCTGGCTCAACGACCCGGCGGTCGCTCCCTGGACGATCATCCTGGCCAGCGTGTGGAAATCTATGGGCTTCAACATCCTGTTCTACATTGCCGGGCTGCAGAACGTGCCTAAGGACCTGATCGAAGCGGGCGCGATTGACGGCGCGGGATTGCTGCGCCGCTTCTGGCACATCGTCTGGCCTATGCTCTCGCCGATCACGTTCTTCCTGATCGTCACCAACCTGACCTATGCCTTCTTCGAGACCTACGCCACCATTGACTACCTGACCCCCGGCGGCGGGCCTCTTCAGTCCACGACGACGATGATGTACCGGGTCATCCAACTGGGCGTGCAGAACAACGACATGGGCAAGGCCGCCGCACAGTCCATCGTCCTGTTCCTGACGGTCATCGGCATGACAATTGTGCTGTTCCGCACCGGCGGGCGGCAGGTCAATTACGGAGTGTGAGGTCATGACTGCTGCTTACCGAGAAACTGTCCGCGTGGCGCAGGCTCCATCCTGGAAAAAGACGGTGCGCTCGTGGGTGCCCAAGCGCTGGTACGCCCACCTGATCCTGATTGTGGCCTGCTTCATGTCCGGCATTCCGCTGTTCTACGCGCTGCTGGTCAGCACGCAGACCAACGCCGAGGTCTTCCGCTACCAGTTTTCTGCGGGCAGCGGCCTGGAGGCTAACTGGAATGTGGTCTTCCACGAGCGCCACCTGCACACGTACATGATCAACAGCGTGATCATGACAGCGGGCATCACCTTTTTCAAGACGATCTTCTCGCTGCTGTCCGGCCTGGCGTTTGTCTATTTCCGCTTTCCGGGCAAGTGGCTCGTCTTTGGCTTTGTGCTGATCACGCTGATGATGCCCACCGAGGTGCTGATCATCGCCCTGTTCCGCTTCATCAACGATCTGGACTGGCAGAACACGTTCTACGCGCTGATCGTGCCTTTCACGGCCAGCGCGACAGGTACCTTTCTGTTTCGCCAACATTTCGCCAGTATCCCGGCGGAGATGTCGGAAGCGGCCCAGCTTGACGGGGCCAATCCGCTGCAGTTCCTGTTCCGGGTGCTGGTGCCGATGAGCTGGAACACGATCGGGGCGCTGGCGGTAGTCCAGACGATCTACGCCTGGAACATGTACCTGTGGCCGAACATGATCATCTCCAACCCGGACATGCAGACCATCCAGACGGGTATCGGCACGCTGCGCCTCGGCGGCGGGGCGTTGCGCTTCGGCCCGCTGATGCTGGGCACGGTGATCGTCAGTCTGCCGCCGGTGATCGTGTTCATCCTGCTGCAAAAGCAGTTCATGAGCGGCTTCACGCTCACACGGGATAAGTAAACATCCCTCACCCTGCTCGCTGCCGAATTCTGGAACCGCAGAGACGCAGAGGGCGCGGAGAAGAACGTATCATCTGTTTTCCTCTGCGCTCTCTGCGTCTCTGCGGTGATCCTTCGCTCCAGAGTCCGCGTCGAGTGGGCGTTGCGCTGCCGCGCCTCACCCCCGCGCATTTCTTGACACGCGCCGCAGAATGCTATAATCTTGAGGAAACGTTTACATACGCTCTGCGCGGCGACGCAGCTTCGCCTGCCGCAGTGCGCCGGCGCGGGCGCGTCCCGCACAAACCGGGCGCATTGTAACGCACGAGCGCAGTAGACCCTGCCCCATATCTGGCCTGGCGCTCTGGGCGCGCGGCACCGCTCCCAGGGCAATCTGCCAGCTGCCAGAGAAGGCGGGTGCGCCGTCCGAAGAGGCGACACGACCCTCTGACGCAAGCAGGCTGGCACACATGCTGCGTTACTTTCGGACGGCGCACGTTTTTTGTGGCAGGCGCGTCGCGCGCGGAACCTGCTCACGCGCAACCTCATAGTGTTACAGGATCGCCACCGTGCAGAAAACTTACGACCTCCTGAGCATCGGGCGCAGCTCGATTGACCTCTACTCGAACGACGTTGGCACCCCTTTTGTGGACATCACCAGTTTCGCCGCCTACGTGGGCGGATCGCCGACCAACATCAGCGTGGGCGCGCGACGGCTGGGGCTGCGCTCGGCCCTGCTGACCGGCCTGGGCCAGGACCCGGTCGGCGACTTCATCCTGCACTTCCTGAACAACGAGGGCGTCGAAACGCGCTTCATCGTGCGCAAGCCGGGCCGTCGCAGCAGCGCCGTCGTGCTCGGCATCGAGCCGCCGGACAGGTTCCCGCTGGTCTTCTACCGCGACAACTGCGCCGACATCGCCCTGACCATTGACGATGTGCTCGCCGCGCCGGTGACCGACGCGCGTGTCGTGCAGTTCGCCGGGACGAACCTTTCCCAGGAGCCAAGCCGCAGCGCGACCATGTTCGCCGCCGAGCTAGGGCGCAGTGCGGGCGCGAAAGTGGTGCTGGATATTGATTTCCGCCCCGACCAGTGGCACGACCCGCGCGCCTTCGGCGTGGCGATTCGCGCCGTGCTGCGCAGCGTGGATGTGGTGATCGGCACGCAGGACGAGATCAACGCGGCCATGCTCTCCGATCCGGCGCAGATGACCATCACCGACTCGCAGATGTCCGACACGCGCGTGCGCGGCGACCTGGACGCGGCCATCGCCGGGCTGCTGGCTTTCGGCCCGACGGCGGTGATCGAGAAGCGCGGCGAGCAAGGCGCGCGCATTCACCTGGCGAGCGGCGAGCGCACAGATGCGCCTGGCTTCCCCGTGGAAGTCTACAACATCCTCGGCGCAGGCGATGCGTTCGGGGCGGGGTTCCTCTACGGTTATGTCAAGGGCTGGAGCTGGTACAAAGCGGCGCGGCTGGGCAACGCCTGCGGCGCGATTGTCGTCACCAAGCACGGCTGCGCCAACTTCATGCCAACGCTGGACGAAGTGCTGGCCTTCGCCGAGGGCTACGGCGGACTGGAGTGAGAGTAGGTGACCATGCGCTACACCGCAGAAACCATGCGCGTCCGATCGCGCGACACGGGCGGAACCGGCGTCTTCGCCGAGGTGCTGGCCGCGCAGGCGGGCTGGCAGTTCCTCAACATGCAGGTGCGGCGGCTGAATCGCGGCGAGACTTGGGCGGGCGCGACCGGTGAGCACGAGTACGTGCACGTCATCCTGGGCGGGGTCTGCCACGTGCACAGCAGCAGCGGTGGCTTCTCCGATGTGGGCCGCCGCCCGAACGTCTTCAGCGGGATGCCCTACGCCGCCTATCTGTCGCGCCGCACGGATTTCGTCATCGAGGCGCTGACCGACGGCTTCGAGGTGGCCACGTGCTGGGTGCCCACCGACCAGGATCACCCGGCGCGGCTGATCACGCCCGCTGGCTGTGCCGTCGAGCTGCGCGGCGGCGCCAACGCCTCGCGCCAGATCGTCAGCATCCTCCCGCCCGGCTCCGATTGTCACCGCCTGGTCTGTGTCGAGGTCTACACGCCCGGCGGCAACTGGTCGAGCTACCCGCCGCACAAGCACGACGTGCACCGCACCGCGCCGGACGGAACGCTTCTCGAAGCCGACCTGGAAGAAATCTACTTCTACAAGATGGACCGGCCCGGCGGCTACGCCTACCAGCGCGTCTACAACGACGATCGCAGCATTGACGGGCTGATGCTGGCCGAGCAGCACGATGCCGTGCTGGTGCCGGAAGGCTACCACCCGGTCGTCAGCGCGCACGGCTACACCACTTACTACCTGAACTTCCTGGCCGGGTCGGCGCAATCGCTGGCCAACAGCGACGATCCCGCCTACGCCTGGGTCAAGGGGACGTGGACGTACCTCGATCCGCGCCTGCCCATCGTAGACCTGGGCATGGAGCCACCGCGCTAGAGAGGAGACACGCATGACCACCAGACGGCTGACGATGGCCCAGGCGCTCATCACCTTCTTGCAGGCCCAGTATGTCGAGCGCGACGGCGTCGAGAACCCGTTCTTCGCCGGGTGCTGGGGCATCTTCGGGCACGGCAACGTCGCCGGGATCGGGCAGGCGCTGCAACAGGCCGCAGCGTCTTTCCGTTACTACCAGACGCGCAACGAGCAGGCGATGGTCCACGCGGCCATCGCCTACGCCAAGATGAAGAACCGCCTGCAAACCTTTGCCTGCACATCGTCCATCGGCCCCGGCGCGACCAACATGGTCACCGGCGCAGCCACGGCCACGATCAACCGCATCCCCGTGCTGCTGCTGCCCGGTGACATCTTCGCCGAGCGCACCCCGGCCCCCGTGCTCCAGCAGCTTGAGTGGGAGCACTCGCAGGACACTTCGGTCAACGACTGCTTCAGGCCGGTCTCGCGCTACTGGGACCGCATCACCCGCCCGGAGCAACTGCTGACCGCCCTGCCAGAAGCGCTGCGCGTCCTGACCTCGCCCGCCGACACCGGCGCGGTGACGCTGGCCCTGCCCCAGGATGTGCAGACGATGGCCTTCGACTATCCGGAGGCGTTCTTCCACAAGCGCGTCTGGCGCATCCCGCGCAACCGGCCCGACACCGCCGCGCTGCACCAGGCGGCGCAGTGGATCAGGCAGAGCCAGCGCCCGCTGATCGTCGCCGGGGGCGGCGTGCACTACAGCGAGGCAACCGAGACGCTGCGCCAGTTCGCCGAGCGGACGGGCATCCCCGTCGGCGAGACGCAGGCGGGCAAGGGCGCGCTGCCCTACGATCACCCGCTCAACCTGGGCGCGATCGGTGTCACCGGCACGCTGGGGGCCAACCTGGTCGCCCGCGATGCCGACCTGGTGATCGGCATCGGCACGCGCTACAGCGACTTCACCACTGCCTCCAAAACGCAGTTCCAGCACCCGCACGTGCGCTTCATCAACATCAACGCCGCCGAGTTCGACGCCTACAAGCACAGCGCCATCCCGCTGGTGGGCGATGCCCGCGCCACGCTGGAGGAGCTGCTGCCGCTGCTGGAAGGCTGGCAGGTCGCGGCGGAGTACCGCGCCCAGGCCGCGCAGCACAACCGCGAGTGGGACGCCGAGGTGGAGCGTATCTACACGCTGGAGCACGGCCCGCTGATCAGCCAGGGCGAAGTCATCGGCGTGGTCAACACGCTCTCGCGCCCGCAGGACGTGGTCTTCTGCGCGGCGGGCAGCCTGCCCGGCGACCTGCACAAGCTGTGGCGCACGCGCGACCCGAAGGGCTATCACCTGGAATATGGCTACTCGTGCATGGGCTACGAGATCGCCGGCGGCATGGGGGCCAAGCTCGCCGCGCCAGAGCGCGAGGTCTACGTCATGATCGGCGATGGCTCGTACCTGATGATGAACAGCGAGATCGCCACCATGGTCCAGGAAGAGATCAAGGTGATCATCGTCCTGCTGGACAATCACGGTTTCGCCAGCATCGGCGGCCTGTCCAAGAGCGTGGGGTCGGACGGCTTCGGCACCAAGTATCGCCGCCGCACCGAGTCCGGGCACCTGGACGGCGACGTGCTGCCCATTGACTACGCTGCCAACGCCGCCAGCCTGGGCGCGCACGTCCTCCGCGCCCACAACCGCGACGACCTGGCCGACGCCCTCCGGCAGGCGGAAGCGCACCAGGGCGGGCCGGTGTGCATCGTCATCGAGGTAGACCGGCGGCAGCGCGTGGGCGGCTATGAAAGCTGGTGGGACGTGGCCGTTGCCGAAGTGTCGGAGAATCCCGACGTGCAGCGGGCGCGTGCCGAGTACGTGGAGCACAAGAAACGCGAGCGACATTTCCTGTGATGCATCGCGCCATACCCTGCCTTTGAGGAGCAGAGACACCTATGACTCACACATTCCGCATCGCCAATGCGCCCTGTTCGTGGGGCGTGCTGGAGTTCGACCTGGAGGGCGAAGCCGCCGGTTACGCCCAGGTGTTCGACGAGATCGCCGCGACCGGCTACAGCGGCACCGAGCTGGGTGACTGGGGCTTCATGCCCACCGACCCGCCGACCCTGCGCGCCGAGCTGGACCGGCGCGGGCTGGCGCTGCTGGCGGCTTTCGTGCCGGTGGCCCTGGCCGACCGCGCCGCGCACGCCGACGGCGAAGCGGTCGCGCTGCGCACTGCCAGCCTGCTGCGCGACACCGCCGGCGAGGAGTGCTTCATCGTCCTGGCCGACAACAACGGCTCCGTGCCACAGCGCACGCAGAACGCCGGGCGCATCACGCCGGAGATGGGGCTGAGCGACGCACAGTGGGAAGTGTTCGCCGAGGGCGCCGATCGCATCGCCCGCGCCGTGCGCGCCCAGACCGGCCTGCGCACCGTCTTCCATCACCACTGCGCCGGCTACGTCGAAACGCCCGCCGAAGTCGCTCGCCTGATGGCCCTCACCGACCCGCAGGTGCTCGGCCTGGTGCTGGACACAGGGCACATCATGTTCGGCGGCGGCGATCCGCTGGAGTTGCTGCGCGCCCACCAGGAGCGCATCTGGCACGTGCACTTCAAGGACTTCGACCCGGCGGTGGCCGCCCAGGCTCGCGCCGGGCAATGGGACTACTTCGGGGCGATCCAGCACGGCATCTTCTGCGAGCTGGGCCGGGGCGCGGTGAACTTCCCGGCGGTGCGCGACGCGCTGATCGCCATGAACTACGACGGCTGGATCGTTGTCGAGCAGGACGTGCTGCCCTCTTTGGGCGCGCCCAAAGAGAGCGCGCAGCGCAACCGCGACTATTTGCGCAGCATCGGGCTGTAGCGGCGCGTCTTTCGGGCGGGAAGAGCACCGCAGAGGCGCAGAAAGCACAGAGAAGATCGCGGAGAGTCTACAGCCTTCTCTCAGTGTTCTCTGTGCCTCTGCGGCTCAAGAAAACTCCCCCGTCCACGAGACACGCCTTGCCCGTGAATGAGTGAGGAGCGAGGACCTTATGACTATCAAAGTAGGCGTCATCGGCGCCGGGCGCATTGGCAAAGTGCACGCCGAGACCGTGATCTACCGCATTCCCGAAGCGGAGGTCGTGGCCATCGCCGACGTGGCGGAGGACGCGGCCCGGCATGTCGCCGAGACGCTGCGCATCCCCCACGTGACGCGCGACTACCGCGAGATCATGGCCGATCCCGGCGTGGACGCGGTGCTCGTCTGCTCGTCCACCGACACGCACACGCCGGTCTGCATCGAGGCGGCCCAGGCGGGCAAGCACATCTTCACCGAGAAGCCGATTGACCACGACCTGAAGCGCATTGACAATGTGCTGGCGGCGGTGAAGGCAGCGGGTGTCAAGTTCCAGGTGGGCTTCAACCGCCGCTTCGACCCGACTTTCGCCCGCGTGCACCAGGCCATTCAGAGCGGCGAGATCGGCGATCTGCATCTGCTGCACATCATCAGCCGCGACCCGGCCCCCCCGCCGGTCGAGTATGTCAAGGTGTCTGGCGGGCTGTTCCTGGACATGATGATTCACGACTTCGATATGGCCCGCTTTCTGGTGGGGGCGGAGGTCGAGGAAGTCTACACGCGGGCAGCGGTGCGCGTGGACCCGGCCATCGGCGCGGCGGGCGACGTGGATACCGCCGTCGTGGTGCTCACCTTCGCCAACGGCGTCATCGCCACCATAGACAACAGCCGGCGCGCCGTCTACGGCTACGACCAGCGCGTCGAGGCGCTGGGCAGCGGCGGCGGCATCTCGACCGCCAACGTCTACCCCAACGAGGTGACGGTCAGCACGGGCGAGCACGTGCGGCGCGATCTGCCGCTCAACTTCTTCATGGATCGCTACACGGCCAGCTACGAGCGCGAAGTGCGCGCCTTCTTCGACGCCATCGTGCACGACACCCCGGTGCCGGTAGGCGGGCCGGATGGCCGCGTGCCGGTGGTGATGGGCCTGGCCGCGCGCAAGTCGCTGCAGGAGCATCGCCCGGTGCGGCTGAGCGAAGTGGAGTGAATAGCGGTCAGCTATCAGCTATCAGCCTTCAGCGAAGACAAGGCCGGCCCTTTTGGCTGACCGCTGATGGCTGATAGCTGACGGCTGTTCGCTGACCGCTGTTCGCCCCTCAGTACACGAACTCCCCCGACAGGAAGGCTGCCGTACGCGGGTCGCGGGGCGAATCGAAGAATTCTTCGGCGGAGCCTTCCTCGATCAGCGCGCCTTCCAGCAGCAGGACGACGCGCGTCGCCAGCCGCCGCGCCTGGAAGATATTGTGCGTCACCAGGATGATCGTCGTCTCGTGCGCGGTGTGCTGCTCGCGGATCAGGCTCTCGATCAGGCGCACGTTGTACGGGTCGAGGTTGGCCGTCGGCTCGTCGAGCAGCAGGACGCGCGGCTCCAACACCAGGGCGCGGGCCACGGCGACGCGCTGCATCTCCCCGCCAGAGAGCGTGCGCGGGTGAGCGTTCGCCAGGTGCGTCAGCGAGACGCGCTCCAGGGCGGCCTCCACGCGCTTCTGGCCGTTGCGCTCGCCGCGCAGGCGCAGTCCATAGGCGACATTAGCCCGCACGTTGCGGCTGAGCAGCGCCGGTCGCTGGAAGACCATCGCCAGCAGGCGACGCTGAGCGATAGAAGCCGTCTCTGCGGTGACGCGCTCGTCGTTCAGGTGGAGCAGCATCTCGCCCTGTGCGGGCGCTTCCAGCAGGGCCATCAGGCGCAGCAGCGTGCTCTTGCCCGCCCCGCTCGGCCCTACCACGGCCAGCACCTCACCCCGCTGGACCGTCAGCGCGGGGATGTCCAGCACGGTGCGCGCCCCATAGACCTGGCGCACGTCGCGCAGTGTGTACAGTGGTGCGCTCGTCATGACTCGGCCAGCTTTCCCTGTCCCATGACCATGATCAGATTGGCGGCGAACGACAGCGTCAGCAGGATGATGCCCAGCGCCAGGGCCACGTCGAAGTTGCCGCGCCGCGTTTCCAGCACGACGGCGGTGGTCAGCACGCGGGTGCGCCCGTCAATGTTGCCGCCGACCAGCATCACCGCACCGACCTCGGAGATGATCGAGCCGAAACCGGCCACCAGCCCGACGATCACGCCGAAGCGCGCTTCGACCAGCGCCGCCACCGTCGCCTGCCAGCGCGTGGCGCCCAGCGCGCGAAGCTGCACGCGCAGCGCCGGGTCCACCGCCCGCACGCTGCTCATGGTCACGCCGACAACCAGCGGCGTGGCGATGATCACCTGGGCGACGACCATCGCCTTGATCGTGAACAGCCAGGCCAGGTTGCCCAGCGGCCCGCTGTTGGACAGGAAGAGGTACACGACCAGGCCCACCACGACTGGCGGCAGGCCCATGCCGGTGTAGATCAGCGCGTTGAGCACCCGCTGGCCGCGAAAACGGGTCAGCGCCAGCCACGTCCCCACCGGGACGCCGACGGCGGCGCTGAAGACCAGGGCGCTGGCCGTCACCTGCAGCGAGCGCCACATCACTTCGAAGACTACCGGATCGAGGGCGATGATCAGGCGCAGCGCCTCGCGCAGCGCATCGAGTATCGTTTGAATGGTTCGACTCCTTCAGCGAACAGCTGCCAGCGCTCAGCCGCCGGCCCGTAGGGGCGCTGCCCGGCTGCTTGTTGGCAAGCGTAGGGGCGTAGTGCACTACGCCCCTACGGACCTCATCCCCGCTCGGCCCACTGATACGGGCCTCGCCGCCCCCTCTCCGTTGCAGAGAGGGGGCAAGCCAAGCGCAGCGAGGCTAGGGGTGCGGTTCGTCCACTACTCCCCGCTGTGCGCGGCGCGCCACGCCTCGGAGTCCGGCGTGAACAGCGACTGGTCGTTGAGCTTGAAGCTGAGGATCAGCTCCTGCGTCTCCAGCGAAGTGATCCAGTCGGCGAATGCCTGGCCCAGCTCAGCGTTGATGTTCGGGTGCTTCTCCGGGTTGACCGGGATCACGCCGTAGGGATTGAACAGGATCGGGTCGCCCTCGACGAGGATCTCCAGCTTCAGGCCGGTCGCCTGGCGCGCGACGTAGGTGGCGCGGTCGCTGAGCGTATAAGCGCCCATCTCGTCGCTCATGGTCAGCACTTCGCCCATACCCTGCCCGGCGGAGATGTACCAGTCGCCTTCGAGCGTGACCTCGGCAGCCGTCCAGATCGCTTTTTCCTTGCTGTGCGTGCCGCTGTCATCGCCGCGCGAGACGAACGTGCTGCCACTTTCGGCGATCTGGGCGAAGGCGGCGGCAGCGTCGGTCATGCCCTTGATCCCGGCGGGATCGGCGGCGGGGCCGACCAGGATGAAGTCGTTGTACATCACATCATAGCGGGCCGTGCCATAGCCATCGGCGACGAACGCATCTTCGCGGGCGCGGGAGTGCACGAGCACCACGTCCGCGTCCCCGTTCTGGCCAAGCTCCAGCGCCTGGCCGGTGCCCACCGCGATCACATCCACCTCAGCGTTGTATTTCGCCTCGAAGTCCGGCAGGATATACTCCAGCAAACCGGAGTCCTCGGTGCTGGTCGTCGTCGCCAGGATCAGGCGGGCGGGCGCGGCGGGTTCGGGGGTAGGCTCTTCGGTGGGAAGGGGCGTGGCAGCTTCTTTAGTAGGTGTTGGCGCGGGTTTTTCTTTGTCGCCACAGGCGGCCAGCAGCGTAGTCAGGCTCGCCAGGGCGAAGATCAGGAAAAGAATAAGGATGCGACGTTTTGTCATGATCCGGCTCCTGCTCCAAGTCTGCACTGCCGTGCAGAGCACTCAACCGGCGCGGAGTATACGCGCTGGGGGCCAGTGTGTCAATTGATACGTTACAAATGACACGAAAATTACGATCTATCCGTTCACCAGGGAGAGGCACGGCATGACCACCACCCCGCTCTTCCAGGAGATCGCCGAATCCATCCGCGAGGCGATCCTCAGCGGGGCGCTGCGGCCCGGCGACGAGCTGCCCCCCGTGCGCGAGATGTCCGCCCAGTGGCGCTGCGCGCCAGGGACGGTGCAGCGCGCCTACCAGGAGCTGGCGGCGGGGGGCCTGGTCGTCAGCCGGCCCGGCCAGGGCACGCGCGTAGCCGCGCCGGCGCCCCCTGCCCCAGCGTCGCCGCTGCGCCAGGCCGCGCTGGTACACCGGGCAGAGTCCTTCCTGCTGGCCGCGCTGGCCGAAGGCTACGCGCCCGGCGAGATCGAGGGGGCCGTCCGCCAGGCGCTCGATCGCTGGCGGGGCGTGCGCGATGCCGTCCCCGCGCCGCCGCCAGCCGTGCTGCGCTTCGCCGGGAGCCACGATCCGGCGGTATCGGCCATCGCCGCGCGCTTCGGCACGCTGGCTGCCGGTTACACGCTGGAAGTCGCCTTCAGCGGCAGCCTGGGCGGGCTGATCGCCCTGGCCGAGGGCAAGGCCGATCTGGCGGGGTGCCACCTGTGGGACGCCGAGACAGACACCTACAACCGCCCGTTCGTGCGGCGGCTGCTGCCCGGTCGCCGCGTCGCCCTGCTGACGCTGGCTCACCGCCGCCTGGGGCTGATCGTGCCGCCGGGCAATCCGCTGAGCCTGGCCGCCCTGCCCGACCTGGCCCGGCCCGGCCTGCGCTTCCTCAATCGCCAGGCAGGGGCAGGCACGCGCGTCTGGCTGGACGCGCAGTTGGCGCGGCTCAATCTCGACCCGGCGCACATTCAGGGCTACGCGGATCGCGTCGCCACGCACGAGGAAGTTGCCCGCGCGGTGGCCGAGGGGCGCGCCGACGCCGGGCTGGGCGTCGAGACGGCAGCACTGAACTACGGGCTGGGCTTCGTCGGGCTGACCACCGAACGCTACGATCTGGCCATCCCCGCCGAGGTATGGCAGTCCGCACCCGTCCAGCAACTGGCGGCGTGGCTGGCGACGGGCGAAACGCGCGCGGTCATCGCCGCGCTGGGCGGCTACGAGACCGGCGCGACGGGCCGCGTCGAATGGGTGGAGTGAGCGCGAGCGATCAGGGGCCGCTCACGCTCAGCGTCGTCAGGTAGACCAGCGGAGACCCCAGCGCGCTGTCATCCGGCGCGAAGGCGGGCAACGCCTGCGCCGTCACCAGGTCGTGCAGCCCGATCAGCAGCGGATAGTCGCCCGGCGACAGGTCGCAGGGGATGCGCAGCGCCCGCCCGTCCAGGTGGTAGGAGTCGGCACGCCAGGCAACCGTCAGGGTGCCGCTCGGCTCGGCATCGGCGCGGGCGACGCCCTGCCCGTTCGCGTCGGCCAGCACGAGGCCGATGCCCAGGCCAGCGCCCGGCGCGTCAGCGGCGTACCACCAGCTCTCGAAGGGCACGTCCTGGCAGGCGCGCACGCTCACCCCGTCCGGCAGACTCCACCCCCGCAGGTAGATCGCCTCGCCGAAGCGGGCCACGTCGCGCAGATCGGCGGGCACGCGGCGATATTCCACGATCTCGTACACGTTCGTATCGTTGCGCAGCACAGCTCTGCGCGCGTCGCCAAAGGCCCGGCCCAGCGCGTCCAGGAACGGATCGAGCAGGTCTGTGCGGTTGTAGGTGATCAGCCAGGCGCGCTGCGCCCCGTCGAGGAACTGCGCGAAGCGGGCCAGCGTCGCCGGGTCGCTCGTAAAGACCTGCTGAGCGATCGGATCGAAGGGATAGCGGTGACTGCTGCCGCCGATGTGAAACGTGTCAGCCCGATCCAGCCCTCCGGGCAGACGATCGTCCAGGTAATAGGCGAGCGCCTGCGTGCTGGCCGCATAGTCGTTGACGTGGGCGATCACCCGGTCGCCGGGCTGGTAGGCGGGCGTCATGAAGGCGACCAGCTCGCGGTAAGGCGCGTTCGTGCGATAGGTGCGGAACTCGGTCAGAGCGGGATAGGTCAGCAGCAGAATAGCTGCCAGCCGCGCCTGCCAGGGCAGCCGCCGCAATCCCAGCGCGGCGACCAGCGCCATGAACGGCACCAGGATGATCAGGTTCTTGGGCGTGGCGTTGCCCGTGCCGAAGCGGTTGATGAGAAAGGCCAGCGTCAGCGCCACGCCGGGAGCGATCAGCAGGATCAGCGCCGGCCCCGCCGCGCCAAAGCGGAAGCGGCCCCCTGCCTTTGCCCCCCATCCCCAGCCTTTTTCCCACGAGGGGGGAAGGGAGAAAAGCACGCGCGCCACGCCCTTCCTCCCTTGTGGAGAAGAGGTTTGCAGTGAGAGAGGGCAATCTCCCGGATAACTTCTCCCCCCAGCCAGCGCCGCGCCCAGGACGATCAGCACGCCGACGGCCAGCAGCAGGTGCCCAATCGCCGCCGGTTCCAGCATCATCTGGCCGTGCAGCTCGCGGAAAAAGCGCCAGTCAGAGGGCATGGCGTAGGTCACGCCGCCCGCGCCCACCAGGAAGCGGTGCGCCAGCGGCAGCAGCCACGCGCTGAACGACAGCCCAATGGCGGCAAACAGGCCCAGCGCGCGCAGATACAGCCCGCGCTCCCAACGCACCAGCAGCAGAAAGGCAGCGACCAGGCCCGCCAGGGCGTAACCGGCATAGTAGTGCGTTTGCAGCGCCGCCACGCCGAACGCCACGAACAGCAGCGCGCGGGCGAAGGTCGGTCGCCTGATCCAGCGCAACAGGGTCAGCGTCAGGCCCGCCGTGACCAGCACCAGCGCGCTGTAGGGCCGGAACTCGCCCATGTAGAACTGGGCGAAGGGCAGCGTCCCCAGCACGAAGGCGGCGTACCCGCCCACCGTCCAGCCGCCGAGATCCGCGCCCAGCCGCCAGACCAGCGCCAGCGCCAGCAACGTGACCAGCGTGGAGAAGTGACGCACGACCGGCTCAGTCAGCCCGGCCTCACCGAACAACTGCACCCACCACACGGCGATCACGCGCCAGCCCGCCGGGTGCACGCCGCCTGTGCCGATCCACTGCACCACCTCAGACGTGTTCATAATCTGCGCGGCGTGAACCGTGTAGATTTCGTCCTCGCGGAAGTCCCGCCCGTGAAAGTGGTAGGTGTGCAGCGCGGTCAGCGCCAGCACCAGCACAGCGGCGAACAACAGAGCGGCGGAACGCTCCAGGCGGGTCATGGCGTCACCGTCAGCGTGGTCAGGTAGACCAGGTTCGAGCCGGTTGGCGCGCCGTCCGGCGCGAAGGCGGGCAACGCCTCTGCCGTCACCAGGTCGTGCAGCCCGATCAGCAGCGAGTAGTCGCCCGGCGGCAAGTCGCAGGGCACGGCCAGCGCCCGCCCGTCCAGGTGGTAGGTGCCCGCCGCCCAGCCAATGGTGCGCGCCCCGCTCGGCCCGGCGTCCGCTTTGGCCACGCCCTGCCCGCTCGCGTCGGCCAGCACGAGGCCAATGCCCAGGTCGGCGCTCGGCGCGTCGAGCGCGCGCCACCAGCTTTCGAACGGCACATCCTGGCAGGCGCGCACGCTCACCCCGTCCGGCAGGTGCCACCCCTGCAGGCTGATCGCTTCGCCGAAGTGAGCCGCGTCGCGCAGATCGCCCGGGACGCGACGGTATTCGCGGAAATAGTAGGTGGCGTCGGTGGTGGCCAGGTCTGCGCGATACAGAGCGAAGTCCGCCTGCAGAATATCCAGGAAGGGATCGATCAGGTCCCTGTCTTCGTTGCCGTAGACATACCACAGGCGCTGAGCGCCAGCTAACGACTCCGCGAAGTCGGCCAGCGCACCTGGTTCCGGTGTCAAGATCAGGTTCTCCAGGTGTTCAATACGCTGAAGCTGAAAGGTCGGATAGCCGATATAGAACATGTTATGCTTGTCGGGACGGGTGGGCAGCCGGTCGAAGAGGTAGAAAGCCAGCGGGCGCGGATCGTGGATACCCGTTATCAGAAAGCGATCGTCAGGCTGGTAGTGAGGCATCATGAAGCTAACGATCTGGCGGCTGGGCAATCCCTCGCGGTAGTAGCGGAAGTCGGTCAGCGCCGGGAGAGCAATCAGCGCCACAATCGCCATCTGCGCCCGCCAGGGCATCCGCCGCAGAGCGAAGGCCAGCAGCACAGCCAGCGGCGGCAGCAGCCCGATCAGGTTGCGCGTGGTGATGCTGCCCTTCCAGGTGTTGATGGCGAAAGCGATCACCAGGGTAAATAGTGGCACCAGCAATACGTATCCTTTGCGCCATTCCTCACCGAAATGGAACACTCGACTTTCCTTGCGCCGTGCATAGTGCGCCCCTACAGGCGTCAACAGGGCGAACAGCAGCAACAGTTGCCCCAATGCAGGTGGGGCAAGCTGCAATTCGTCGTGAACCATGGCCAGCGTATCCCAGTTGGTGGGCAGCGTGTACCCTCTAGGCCCGCGAAAGAAGAGGCCATGAATGACCGACGGCAGCCAGGCCGTGAACGACAACGCAATAGCCGCGAACAGCCCAAAGGCGCGCAGGTAGCGCCCGCGTTCCCAGCGCACCACGATAACGAAGGTGAGCGCTAACCCAGCCAGAATGTAGGCGGCGAAATAGTGCGTCTGCAGGGCGGCCATGCCGAACAGCACGAAGAGCAAGGCATAGCTGAAGCGCGGACGGTGCACCCAACGCAGGAACGACAGCAGCAAGCCCGCTGTGGTCAGTGCCAGCATCGGATAAGGTCGTAACTCGTACATGTAGAACAGGGCAAAGGGCACTGTGCCTAGCAGGAACAGAGCGTACAACCCCGTCCGCCGGTCGAACAGATCCGCGCCCAGCCGATAGACAAGGGCCAGCGTCAGCATGGTGCACAGGGCGGAGAGCCAGCGCGTCGCTCCCTCGGTCAACCCGACCAGCTTGACCCAGTACACACCCAGAACGCGCCAGCCAGCCGGGTGGATGCCACTCTGGGCCATCCAACGGGTCGTCTCGGCGGCATTCAGCGTGACTCCCGCATGGACGGTGTTGATCTCATCGCGGAAGTAGTTTCGGTCGTGGAAGCGAACGGTCGAGATGGTCACCGAAGCCAGAATCAGCAAGACGGCAATTAACATAACGGCAGGGCGTTCCAGGCGGGTCATGGCAGCACTCTCAATGTGGTCAGGTAGACCAGGTTCGAGCCGGTTGGCACGCCGTCCGGCGCGAAGGCGGGCAACGCCTCTGCCGTCACCAGGTCGTGCAGCCCGATCAGCAGCGAGTAGTCGCCCGGCGGCAAGTCGCAGGGCACGGCCAGCGCCCGCCCGTCCAGGTGGTAGGTGCCCGCCGCCCAGCCAATGGTGCGCGCCCCGCTCGGCCCGGCGTCCGCTTTGGCCACGCCCTGCCCGCTCGCGTCGGCCAGCACGAGGCCAATGCCCAGGTCGGCGCTCGGCGCGTCGAGCGCGCGCCACCAGCTTTCGAACGGCACATCCTGGCAGGCGCGCACGCTCACCCCGTCCGGCAGGTGCCACCCCTGCAGGCTGATCGCTTCGCCGAAGTGAGCCGCGTCGCGCAGATCGTCCGGGATGCGACGGTATTCGCGCAGGTGATAGGCGCGCCGGTCGCCCAGCACCTTCTCCGCGCGATGCAGGGCGAACTCCTGATGCAGCACATCGAGGAACGGCCCGACATTTCGCAGGATCAACTGCTCGTCTCCGTAGATATACCAGACGCGCCCGGCGTCAGCCAGAAAGTCAGCGAACTCAGCCAGGTACTCCGGCTCCGGCGTGAAGACGCGATGCTGCAGGTGCTCCGCCTGCGCCGACTCCTGCGTCAGGTAGCCGACGAAGTACATGTTGCCATTTTGCGGGCGTGGCTTCAGCCGGTCGAAGAAGTAATACGCCAGCTCGCGCGGCTCTTTGAGTCCGCTCACCAGGAAATGATCGTCCGGCTGGTAATTGGGCGCGACGAAGGCGACCGTCGCCTTGTAGGGCACGCTCTCGCGGTAAGCGCGGAAGTCTTTCAGCGCGGGTAGGGCAACCAGCGCCACCAGCGCTACCTGCGCCTGCCAGGGCATCCGCCGCAGAGCGAAGGCCAGCAGCACAGCCAGCGGTGGCAGCAGCCCGATCAGGTTGCGCGTGGTGATACTGCTGATCCAGATGTTGGCGACAAAAGCGGTGGCCAGCGCGATCAGCGGGACGAGCAGCACGTAGCGCTTGCGCCATTCCGGGCCGCCGCGAAAGATGGCGCCCTCTCCCCGCCATTTTCCCCACGCTCCGACCGGCAGCAGCAGCGCGGCGATCAGCAACAACTGGCCCAGGGCCAGCGGGGCGATCTGTAGCTCGTCGTGAATGAGAGCCAGCGTGTCCCAGTCGGAAGGCGAGGCGTAGGTCTTGCCACCGCGCGCCATGAAGCGGTGCAGAATCGGCAGCAACCAGGCCGTGAACGACAGCGCGATCGCCGCGAACAGCCCAAAGGCGCGCAGATAGCGGCCTCGCTCCCAGCGCACCAGGACGACGAAAGCGAGCGCCTGCCCAACCAGGATGTAGGCGGCGAAGTAGTGCGTTTGCAGGGCGATCACGCCGAAAGCCACGAACAGCAGCGCGCGGGCAAAGGTGGGGCGGCGCAGCCAGCGCACGAACGACAGCAGCAGCCCGGCAGAAGTGAGGGCCAGCAGCGCGTAGGGCCGAAACTCGCGCATGTAGAAGATGAAGAAAGGAGCCGTGCCCAGCAGGAACAACGCGGCCAGCCCCGTCCGCCGGTCGAACAGGTCCGCAGCCAGGCGGTAGACCAGGGCCAGGGTGAGCATGGTGCACAGCGCCGAAAGCCAGCGCGTCGCGCTCTCGGTCACGCCGGTCAGCTTGACCCAATACACGCCCAGGACGCGCCAGCCGGCTGGATGGACGCCGTTCGCGCCCATCCACGAGACGACCTCGCTGGCATTGAGCACAACCCCGGCGTGAACCGTGTTCACCTCGTCGGCGCGGTAGTCCCGCCCGTGATAGCGCACAGTCGAGAGGGCCACCGCGCCCACGATGAGCAGAGCGGTGAGGAGAATGACAAGGGTGGATTCAGCCCTGACTCGCTCGCAGGACTCAGCCTGCTTCAACCCATATCTCACCATGCCGGGGACCCTGGACAGTAGTTCCTTAGCAAATGCCGGGAAGTGATTGCACTGACGCTTCACTCAAGGTAGGATAGCTTATCGTACCATCGGTGTCTTGACGATACCACCCAAAAGCGCGGTTGAACGAGAATCGTAGCCCCAGAGCTTAAGGATCGGGAATACCAGCATAGCGCCCCTGATTCAGGCGGTGCGACAGGGTCTGGGCAGCAGCACCAAGCAGAATTCGTCGCCTGCCGCCCTGCGAGCAAGCGGCGCAACACGCACCATCTCTAACTTCAAGCAAAACCTTTCGACATTCGGCACACACAACCGGGGATCACTCACATGATTCACCCTCCCTTCTTCATCGTGGGCTGCGCGCGCACCGGCACTACACTGCTCCGCACCATGCTGAACCAGCACTCTCAAGTGGCAATCCCGCTTGAGTCGCTCTTCATCATTGATTATCTGCGCGGCGATCCCAGGACGCCGAGAGAAGTCTTTCTGAAGCTGATCTTGAAGGAGTACGAATTCCACGAATGGAACATCCCGTTTACTGAGCGCGATTTCGACGGGTGCTCGTCGGCCAGGGAATTCGTTGACCGCGCTCATGAGCTTTATCTGCGTCATTTTGCCAAGACCATCTGGGGCCAGAAGACTCCCAGATTTGTGCGTTATGCGCCGCTGCTGAAACGCCACTACCCTGGCGCAAAGTTCATTCACGTCATGCGCGATCCGCGTGCAGTCGCAAGCTCGCTCATCCGGTCAAACGTACATAAGAGCAATGCCTACTTCGCCGCGCGTCGCTGGCTCCGCGATGTTCGCGCTGGCATCGCCATCCAGCAGAAATACTCCACGGACGCCTTCAGCGTGCGCTACGAAGACCTGGTTGCTTCTCCAGAAACATGGTTACGCCAAATCTGCGAGTTTCTGCAGATTGATTTCGAGCCGGCGTTGCTGGCTTACCATGAGAAGGGAACGGCTGAGTACGGACGGTACTACGCGCGGATTCACGCGAAATTGAACGAGGCTCCTGATCCGGGCAGGATTGAGGCCTGGCGAAGCCATCTGACTGCCCGGCAGATCGCCCTCATCGAGTCCATCTGCGGCGACACAATGCGCGAGACCGGGTACGCGCTGGACTATCAGGAGCATCACGTCAGCGGACTCTATACTGGCTGGTTGCGGACTCAGCGAATTGAGGGCCTGGGGTCACAGATAGTCCACAACGCCATTACGCGCCGGGGATACCTGACCAGCTTTCTGAGGCGCAAACTCGCGCTCTCTCTGTTCCTCGACACGCTGAGAGAGGTCAATTACTGACAAACCCGATACCCCGAAGAATCCGTTTCAGCGCCGCCCTGCCCGCAGACCGATCACTCGCCAGGGATACGGCTCAGCCGGTATGTGCCCCCGTCGCTGGCGATGATCGCGGGCGTTATATCCCACAGCCCGGCCAGCGTTTCTACCGTATAGTCTGTCGCGATGCAATGCCTGCGCCCCCAGTCGCAGCGCGCGATCGGCTCGAACCAGACAAGCGTCATCTCCTCGCCCACTGCATCCTCCAGCAGCGCGGCCCAACCGTCGAGCGCCACCGGCACCGGCTCGTTGGCCAGGCCGCTGTGCACCAGCAGGTGCAGCGGCGCGTTGGTCACAATGCGCCCGCCGGGAGATTCCGCGCGCACTGCGCGCATCAGCGGCGACTCGCGCCACGTCTCGTAGGTGACCTGCGACGCTTCGGAGATGTCGCGCAGCGTGGGGATGTTGTCGCGCAGCCGGTCTGCCGGGTAGAGCAGCCACAGCGCGGCCAGGACGACGAGGGCGTGAGCAGGCAGACGTCCGCCGCGCGCCCGCAGCCAGCTCACCGCCCCGTCGAGGACGGCGAAAGCCAGCCCGATCGTCGGGACGTACAGCGGGGCGAGCAACCGCTCGTCAAGCGGGTCGTACTGGACGCGCGCCGCGCTGATCACCACAAAAGCCGCGTACAGCGCCGCGAATAGCATCAGCGGCAGCGCGCGCAGCCCGGCCAGCCAGCGCAGCGCCCCGCGCCGCTCGCGCGCGATCAGCACAACGAATCCCAGCGCCAGCGCCCCGCCCGCGATCAGCCCGGCGGCCTGGTAGCCGACCCCCAGCCGTTCCGGCGTCAGCCAGGTGACGGTGAGATCGTAGACGGCGCGCACGTTGGCGGGCAGAGTGCGCGCGGAGGGGGCGCGCTCGCCGGTCAGCGTGCCGGCGCGGGCCTGGTTGTGGGCCAGCCACAGCGCCAGTGGCAGCGCTGCAACTCCGGCGAAGAGGGCGGCGTCGCGCAGGCGGCGGCGCAGAGGGACGCGCAGCGCCAGCAGGACAAGCGCCAGTGCGCCGGCGACGATCAGCATCGCCCCGGTGTAGCGTTGGAGAGCAGCCAGGCCCGCCAGAATCGCGGCGGCGAACAGCGTCCGGTCGCGTGGCGCGGCCAGGTGACGATCCAGCGCGATCAGGGCCAGCAAGCCCAGCAGAATGAACAGCGGCTCCGACCAGGCGAACGCCGCCACGTAGAGCAGCGGGTAGCCCAGGGCGATGGCCAGCGTTGCCAGCGCCGCCAGCCACGCCGAGCGCAGGAAGCGTCGCCAGAGCAGCCCAGCGGCGATCACCGTCGCGGCCACGGTCAGCGCATTAATGACGCGCAGCGCGTCGAGCAGGTGCAGATTGCGCCCGGCCAGGTCCGCCAGCCCGATCAGCGCGGCGATCAGCGCGGGGAAGAGCGGCGGCCAGAGTACGAACGGATCGCCTGTGTAGCGGGTGAAGCCCTCTCCGGCCAGCAGGTTGCGCGCCGCCGCGAAGTAATTCCACGTGTCCGGCGACGTGGCGGCCCCGCCCAGCGTGCTCGCCCAGACCAGCGCCGCGCCCAGGATAGCCGCGCCAGCCAACAGCGCCAGCCAGAAAATGCGCTCTCGGCGGGGAATGGGCGGATCTGCGCTCACAGAAGCCGGTCTCATGCGCTGCCGTCTCCGATCGGCGCCCGTCAGCGCAGCAGGCGCCGCAGCGCGGCCAGCAGCAGCACAATGTTCTCGCGGCGGCTGGAATGGCCCATCAGCCCGACACGCCAGACCCTGCCTTTCAGCGATCCCAGCCCGCCGCTGATCTCGATATTGTACTCGTCCAGCAGGCGGCGGCGGATGGCCGCCTCGTCTACGCCATCCGGCACGCAGACAGTTGTCAGCGGCGGCAGGCGGTGCGCTGCCGGGACGTGCAGGGCCAGCCCCAGCTCGGCTAGCCCCTCCCACAGCAGCTCAGCGTGACGGCGGTGACGCGCCGCACGCGCCTCCAGCCCCTCTTCGGCGACCAGACGCAGCGCCTCGTACAGCGCGTAGATGGACGAGATCGGTGCGGTGTGGTGGTAGACGCGCGGCGCGCCCCAGTACTGGCGCAGCAGCGCCAGGTCGAGATACCAGTTGGCGACCGGAACCGGACGGCGTTCCAGCTTCTCGACGGCGCGCGGACTCAGCGTGATCGGCGAGACGCCTGGCGGGCAGCTCAGACATTTCTGCGCCCCGCTGTAGCACACGTCAATGCCCAGCGCGTCTACCGCCAGTGGGACGCCCGCCAGCGAGGCCACCGTGTCCACAATCAGCACGCCGCCGTGCGCGTGCACCGCGTCCGCTATCCCGTCGAGCGGCTGCATCGCCCCGGTCGAAGTCTCGCCGTGCACCAGGGCCACCACCTGCGCCGGACAGTGCGCCAGCGCCGTGCCGATCTCCTCGGCAGTGAAGACCTCGCCCCAGGGCCGCTCCAGCACGCTCACCTCGCCCCCATAGCGGCGGGCCATCTCGGCGATGCGCAGCCCAAAGTAGCCGTTGGCGCAGACGAGCACCGCGTCGCCCGGCACGACCATGTTGGCGACTGCCGCCTCCATCGCCGCCGTGCCCGTGCCGGAAATGGGCAGGGTCAGCGCGTTCCTGGTCTGGAAGACATAGTGCAGCAAGTCCTGCACGCGATCCATCAGCGCGACGAATTGCGGGTCCAGGTGGCCGACGACCGGCGCGGTCATCGCTTGCAGCACGCGCGGGTCCACCATGCTGGGGCCGGGGCCGAGCAGCACGCGCTCCGGCACGGCCAGATCGGGATAGACAGGGGGCAGGTGGGCGGTGGTCATGCGGTCACTCTCCAGCACAAGGCAGACACAGCTTCGGGGTGCAGCCGCGATTGTAACACGAAGTGCACGACCCCCGGCAGCGAAAACGGGAGTCCACTTGGGGGCTGTGCCTGCTCCCTCATCCCCTCACGAGAGATACTACTCTGTTGGCGAAGCCCTTACGGGGGCGCAGCGGAGCAGCGCCCCTACAAAGCCAGCGCGTGCCTGGAGCCTGTTGTGCACTCTTCAACCCCTATCCCCCGGCCTCTTTCCCCGCAAGCAGGGAAAGGGAAGCAGCCTGTCCCTCCGCGCCGGCGGGGAGGGACTACAGGGGGCTGAATCCGATACATTCCCGGCGTCTGGCGAAGCTGGCAGCGTCCCCCGCTGTGCGCTATTCTCTAGGCGCTGATGACCCGTGCCGCCATCCTTGCTGCGAGAGACCCGGATGCCCGCCTACGAAGCCGTGATCGGCCTGGAAGTCCACGCCGAGCTAGAAACTGCCTCTAAGATGTTCTGTGCCTGCGCGGTGGTAGACAGCACGTCCGCCGAGCCGAACACAGTCACCTGTCCGGTCTGCCTGGGCATGCCCGGCGCGCTGCCGGTGGTCAACCAGCGGGCGGTGGAGATGGGGCTGCGCGTGGGGCTGGCGCTCAACTGCGCCATCCCGCCGTTCAGCCAGTTCGCGCGCAAGAGCTATTTCTACCCCGACCTGCCCAAAGGTTATCAGATCAGCCAGTACGAGTACCCGCTGGCGATCAACGGCTGGCTTGAGATCGATCTACCCGACGGCATGACCAAACGGGTGCGCATCAGGCGCGCGCACCTGGAAGAAGATACCGGCAAGCTCACTCACACCGACGGGCACAGCCTGGTGGACCTCAATCGCGCCGGCGTGCCGCTGCTGGAAATCGTGTCCGAGGCGGATCTGCGCAGCGCCGAAGAAGCCGAAATCTACGCGCGCAAGCTGGTGGCCATCCTGCGCTATCTGGGCGTCAACAGCGGCGACATGAGCAAGGGCGTGCTGCGCATCGAGCCGAACATCAGCGTGCGCCCGGTCGGCTCCAGCGAGTTCCGCACGCGCACCGAGATCAAGAACCTCAATAGCATCCGCAGCCTGGCCCGCGCTTCCGCCTACGAGATCGAGCGCCAGATCGCGCTCTGGGAAGCCGGCGGCCAGGTGCAGCAGGCGACGCTGGGCTGGGACGAGGCGCGCCAGGTCACGGTGGTGCAGCGCGTCAAAGAGAGCGCCGACGATTACCGTTACTTCCCGGAGCCAGACCTGCCCGTGCTGGAGATCGGCCCGGCGTGGGTGGAAGATGTGCGCATGGGCCTGCCAGAGCTGCCCGACGCCAGGCGCGATCGCTTCATGGGGCAGTTCGGGCTGAGCCGCTACGACGCCGCGGTGCTCGTCGCCGAGCAGGCCGTCGCCGCGTATTTCGAGGCGGCGGTGACGGCAGGCGGCGATCCAAAAGGAGTCGCCAATTACCTGACCGGCGAGGTCTTCCGCCTGATGAACAGCGAAGGCCGCGACCGCCAGGACATCGGCGCGATCCGGCTGACGCCGCCGGCCCTGGCCGCCCTGGTGACGCTGGTTCGGCAGGGGACGATCACGCACGGCGTGGCCAGGCAGCTTGTGGAGACGCTCTACGCGGCGGGCGGCGACCCGGCGGCCCTGGTCGCGGCGCACGGGCTGGCCCAGGTCAGCGACGCGGACGTGCTGGGCGAGGCCGTCGCCCGCACCCTGGACGCGCATCCCGGCGAGGTGGCGCGCTACCTGGCGGGCGAGGAGAAGCTGCTCAAGTTCCTGATGGGCCTGGTCATGCGCGAGCTGCGCGGCCAGGCCGATGCCCAGGTCGTGGCGCGCCTGCTCGCCGCGCAGCTTGCGCAGCGGCGCGGTTAGGGAGCGCCCTCGTGGTTTCACCGCCGGGGCGCAGAGGACGCGGAAGAGCTGCCGGAGAATCTCATCCCCTTATCTCGGCGTTCTCTGCGTCTCTGCGGTTCAGGCACTTCGCCCGCCTCGTGAGAGGGAGACAGGGTGGGCAATAATTGAAACATGCGTTCTGTTTCTGTTATAATCTGGGCAATCTCTCGCTCTATACAACGTGAAAGTAGAGCTTTCCAGGAGGTCATCATGGCCGGGTATCAGTATACGGTGATCGTTGGCAACGTGGGGCGCGACCCGGAGATGCGCTACACGCAGTCGGGCGTGGCCGTGTGCGATTTCAGCGTCGCTGTCAGCCGCCGCTGGATGGACAAGAACTCCAACGAGCAGCGCGAGAAGACGACCTGGTTCCGCGTCTCGGCCTGGCGGCAACTGGCCGAGACCGTCAACCAGTACGTGCACAAGGGAATGCAGATCATGGTCGCCGGCGAAGTGGACGCTTCCGCCTATCTGGGCCAGGATGGCACGCCGCGCGCGACGCTGGAGATCACCGCCCGCGACATCCAGTTCCTGAGCCGGCGCGGTGAGGTAGAAGAAGTCAGCGGCGAAGCCCCGACGGAAGCCGACGATTTGCCCTTCTAGCGCGCGGAACGCCAGTGTAGTGCGGATTGATCTGGTGACGAAATGTTTTGCAGGGGCGTATTGCAATACGCCCCTGCGAGACTGGCGTGGCCGATCCCGTTGCACACCGCTCCGGCGTAGAATATGCGCATGAGAGCAGCCGGGCCGGGGCGCGCTGGTAGCTGTTTCGCGTGTGCTGCGCCAATCTACCTGGGAATTGGCTCCCTACAACGAGGAGGAGCGCCTGACATGGCCGAACCGCAACAACCCGTTCAGCGACGGTTCAACCTGGAAATCCCCGCCGATCTCGCCGCCACCTACGCCAACTTCGCCATCATCACCCATTCGCCCTGGGAGGTCTTCCTGGATTTCGCCCAGATTCTGCCCAACGTGCCCAAGGCGCGCGTGCAGGCGCGCCTGGTGCTCACGCCGACCAACGCCAAAATGCTGCTGACGGCGCTGCAGGACAATATCGCCCGCTACGAAGATCAGCACGGCGAGATCAAGGTGCCGCCGCGCCCGCAGACGCTCGCCGACCAGCTTTTCGGCGCCATCCGCCCGCTGGACGAGAGCGGGAATGGACCAGAGGACAAGGACGCCCCCCGTGAATAACCTGGACATCCTCGACGCCATCTTTGAAGACATTCGTGCCCAGTTCGAGGCCAAGAACGCCGCCCGCGACGCGGCGATCAACCAGTCGCGCGGGCTGATTCAGCACTGCGCCAACGCCATCCGCGCCGTGCACCGCCGCGAGTGGGACGCCGCGCGCGCCCGGCTGGACACGGCCCGCGAAGCCGCCAACGCCATCCGCGCGGTCGTGGCCGACTACGCTGACCTGTACCACAGCGGCTACACTCAGGACGCGCTCAAGGAGTATGTGGAGGCGGTGACCCTCTACGCCCTGGCCCGCGACGAGGCCCTGCCCACGCCGCAGTCGCTCGGCGTGGAGCCGTCCACCTACCTCAACGGGCTGTGCGAAGCGGCCAGCGAGCTGCGCCGGCAGATTCTCGACATCCTGCGCCGGGGGCATTCCGGCGACGCCGAGCGCCTGCTGGCGGCGATGGACACCATCTATGGCGTGCTGATCGGCTTCGACTTCCACGACGCGATCACCGGCGGGCTGCGCCGCCGCGTGGACGCGCTGCGCGCCGTGCTGGAGCGCACGCGCGGCGACGTGACCAGCAGCGTGCGCCAGGAAGCGCTCCAGGCGGCGCTGGCCGACTTCGAGCGGCGCATTGGGCTGGAGACGACCTTCGGCGCTGTGGAGACCACTTTCAGCGACGACGAGGGAGACGCGGCCTAGCGCTCCCTTACGGGAAGAGCATCACCGTCGAGACGCGGAGAGCGCAGAGGAGAGCCAGATGAAGAATTGTCAAGGCTTTCTGCCCGTCCTTTGCGCCTCTGCGGTTCAAGCCTCTTGCCGCTGGCGTGAAGTATTCTTGACTGGGGACGGCGCGATCAGCACGAACAGGCAGGGAAGACCATGCCATCCATTCAGCGATTTCTGATCAAAGAGGGTCCGGGCGCGGGCAAGACGGTCGAGCTGGCCCACTTCCCGTTCACCATCGGGCGCGCCCGCGACTGCGACTACGTGCTGGACTCGACGGCCATCTCGCGGCTGCAGGCTCGCTGCACCAGCGACCACCAGAACATCTACCTGGAAGACCCCGGCAGCACCAACGGTACGTTCGTCAACGGGCGGCGGCTGGCTCCCGGCGAGCAGTACCGGCTGCGCGCGGGCGATGAAGTCACCTTTGGGCAGGCGGGCGTGTGGGTCTTCGACGACCCGGCCACAACCGCCCAGGTCGCCCCGGTGCGGCTGCCCCGGCCCGGCCTGGAAATTGACGTGGCGGTGGCGCGCGTGATGGTCGGCGGGGCGCTGCTCTACCCGCCGCTCAGCCCCAACCAGTTCGCGCTGCTGGCGCTGCTGGTCGCCAACCCAGGGCGCATCGTCACCCGCGACGAAGTGGTGGGCGCGGTGTGGGGCGCGGGCGTGGAGATCAGCGACCAGACGATTGACGCGCTGGTCAGTCGGCTGCGCCGTCGCCTGCTGGAGGCCGACCCGGATCACGAGTATCTCATCACCCGGCGCGGCTTCGGCCTGATGTTCCAGGATCGCTGACGGCACGCCGTGACACACCCCCCGGCCAGGATCGCCCAATGACCCCACCCCCCACCCTTCTGCTCGCTTCCGGGTCGCCCCGCCGCCGCGAGTTGCTGCGCCTGCTGGGGCTGAGCTTCGCCACGACCCGCGCCGACATTGACGAGACGCCGCTCCCCGGCGAATCGGCGCGCGCCTACACCATCCGGCTCAGCCAGGACAAGGCGCGAACGGCGCTCGCGGCTGCTGCCGGGCACACGCTGGTGCTGGCCGCCGACACCACCGTCGCTGATGGCGAGGCCATCCTGGGCAAGCCCGCCGACGCGGACGAAGCATGGGCCATGCTGCGCCAGTTGCGCGGGCGGGCGCACCAGGTCTACACGGCGCTGACGGTGATTGACGTGGCGACGGGGCGGGCGATCACCGACATCGCCGTGACCGACGTGCCCATGCGCGCCTACAGCGACGACGAGATCGCAGCCTACATCGCCAGCGGCGACCCCTTCGACAAGGCGGGCGGCTATGCCATCCAGCACGCGGGCTTCCACCCCGCCGCGCTGACGAGCGGCTGCTACGCCAACGTGGTCGGGCTGCCGCTGTGCCACCTGCTGCGCGCCCTGCGCCGGTTGGGCGTGGCGGCGCGCGCGGACGTGCCGGAGCGCTGCCAGGCGCACTTCGCCTATGTGTGCGATGTCAGCGAGGGGATTCTGAACACGCCCCTGCCCCCCGATTCCCCTTTCCAGCCGAGCTAAACAGAGGGCCTTGATCGCTGAGCGGGGTGCCTTCTCTCTCCCTGGCTTCGTCGGAGAGAGTCAGGAGAAGGGGTCTGGCAGTGCATTAGGCTTCTGAAGTCTGCCCTTCGAGTGCCCACTCTACTCATCTCTCTCCCTCGCCGCACATCCCACTGGAGAGAGAGCCAGGGAAGGAGCCTGACGCTGCGTCAGGAAGCGGAAATCGAAGGGGCGCCCAACGTCTCAAATCGCGTACACGTCGTGGTCTTTGGCCAGCGCCACCGGCCCGGCGAAGGTCGTGCGCGCTTCGGCGACCAGCGCCTCAGTATCGGCGTCGCCCACCGGGTAGTGCACCAGCGCCAGCCGCCGCGCGCCAGCCAGCGTCGCCACCTCGCCCGCCTGCGCCGCGCTGGAATGGCCGGCGCCTTCGCCGGCAGCCTCGTGCAGCAGCAGGTCGGCGTCGCGGGCCAGGGCGATGATGTGCGGGATCGGCTCGGTGTCGCCCGAATAGCTGAAGACCTGGCCGGACGACTTGACCTCCACGCGCAGCCCGATCGTCGGGATGAAGTGCTTGGTCGGCCAGGCGCGGATGCGGAAATCGTCGCTGTCCAGCAGGGGCACATCCGGCTGCTCGGCCAGGCGGTGGATGCGCACCTCGAAGAAGTTGGGCCAGGTGTTGACCATGAAGGCGTCGAGCATGTGCTCGAAGCGCTGCATACAATGGTGCAGCCCGTAGACTTCCAGCGGCTTGCGCCGCCCTACCAGCCACAACTGCATCAGCAGGATGGGCACGCCGTAGACGTGATCGGGGTGGAAGTGCGTCAGGATCAGGTCGGTCAGGCTGTCGGGGCCGATGCCGTGCTGGGCCAGCTTGCTCAGCGGGTTCGAGCCGCAGTCCACCAGCACAGCCCGGTCGTGATCGCCTTGCAGCACGAAATGCGTGTTGTCGTGAGCAGCGTCCGAGAGCGCCGCCGCCGAGCCGAGGATGATCAGACGGGCCATCGCGTGTCCTGTGGAAGTGTCCTCAGCCGTCAGCGAAAATCCGGCGCAGGGGCGAGGGCAAGACGCTCCCCTGTATAGCACGGATCACAGCGTTAACACAAATTCGACGATGCGCGGCGTCAGGCTCACTTCCAGCAGCGCCGCCAGCACCAGCAGCGGCAGCACCAGCCCCACGCCAACCTTGACCACGTCTGCCGCCGCCGCCAGCCACGCTTCGCTGGCGGTCACGTCAGCGGGCGGGCACGTAACCACGCTGCCCAGGCGCAGCGCCGCCGCCCCGGCCAGCACAATCGCCGGGATCTCCAGCGCGCCATGCGGGATCACGGCCAGCAGGAAGGGCAGCGGGCTGAGTCCGGCCAGCGTCACCTGGGCCAGGACAAAGCCCAGGATGCCAAAGGGCACGGCGACCAGCACCAGCCCCATCACCCCGAAGGTGAACATCCCCAGCAGCGTGGCAGCCAGCAGCACGCGCGTATTCTGCACCAGCGCCATGATGACCAGGTGTGGGTTGTCCTGGCCCAGGTCGAACCAGGAGCGCAGGTTGTCCAGCAGCGTCTCATCGGTCGCGCTGAACTGGTCGAGCGGGACGCGCCACTGCCCCGCCGCAATCCACCCACCGGCAAAGGCAGCGCTCACGCAGATCAGCACGACGGCGGCGTTCTTGCGCAAACCCCGTGCGGCGGGGAACACGCTCAGCCGGTACCAGCGCCGCAGCGAGAAGGGTTCCCCCGTCGGGCCACGCACGCCCCGCCAGAACGTGCGCCCGATCCAGCGCAGGTTGAGCTGATCCAGCGCGCGACCCAGCAATTCTTCGCGGTTGAACAGGCGCGTGCCCATGCGCACCAGCAGGATCACCGCGACCAGCACGCCGGCCATGATCACCCACAGCAGATAGCGACGGTGCGGCTGCACCATGATCGTCGCTTCCAGCATGACCAGCATGGACATGGGGATGATGATGAAGCTGGCCAGCAGGTTGGCGGCGCGCGTCGAGGTGGTCTGGCTGGAGACGACGACCGCCCCGGTGACCATCACCAGCGCCTGCGAGGTGGTCAGCAGCACGATCTGCGCGACCAGCAGCAGGGGCGGGCGCCATTGCTGCTCGCCCAGGATCAGCGCGCCCATGTAGATGGTCATGCCGCTGTAGCTGGCCAGCAGCGGCGGCAGCATGGCCGCGAACGATTTGCCCAGGTACAGCTCCGTGTTGGTCAGCGGGGTGGAGAGCAGCGGCTCCAGGCTGCGCCGCTCTTTTTCGCCGACGAACGTCTCCAGGGCGATGACCAGCGAGATAGACACCGGGAAGAAGCCGACGATCATCGGCATGAGCGGCAGCAGCGCCGGCAGCAGGTCTTCCGCGCCGTTGTCCTCAAAGAAACCGGTGAAGACGTGCGTCATCTGGTTGGCCAACAGCGGGAAGATGAGCGTCAGCAGGAAGATGGGCGTCATGATCCGCCAGTCGCGTAGGCTGTCGCGCACTTCGCGGCGGGTGACGATCAGGGCGCGGCGCAGCGTGCGGGCGACCGTCGCCCGGCTCTGCTGATCGCCCGGCTCGGCGAGCGGGGCCGTGCCCTGCGCCGTGCGCTCACTCAGGCTGATCATGAGAGGCCGTCCCTTCGTCCTCGGTGACGATCTGCAGGTACACGTCTTCAAGCGTGCGCGAGACCTCGCTCAGCGTCACAATATCCAGCCCGGCCCCGGTCAGGCGGCGGATCACCTGGGGATTGGTCAGCGCCGGATCGGGCGCGCGGTAGCGCAGCCAGCAATCGCCCGTCTCGACGATGGTGATCAGGTCGCGCAGAGTGTCCACCGCTCCATTGAGGTGCTGTGTCAGGTGCAGCTCCATCAGCGGCGCGCCGACGAAGCGCCCCGAAAGCTCGGCGAAGGTGCCGTGCGCGATGATCCGCCCCTGGCGGATGACGGCGATGTGATCGGCCAGGTCTTCGGCCTCGACCAGGTTGTGCGTGGTGATGGCGATGGTGCGCTCCTCGCGGCGCAGCTCCTTGATCGCTTCGCGCACCAGCTTGGCGCTCTGCGGGTCCATCGCCGAGGTCGGCTCGTCGAGCAGCAGCACGGGCGGGTCGTGCAGCATGGCCCGCACCAGGGCCAGCTTCTGCTTCATGCCCTTCGAGTACTCGCCCAGCCGCTTGTTGAGCGCGTCGCCCAGCCCGAAGTGCTCCATCAACTGGCGCGGGCGCTGCCGCCGGACTGCGGGCGGCAGGTCGTAGATGCGCGCGAAAAAGTCGAGATACTCCTCGCCCTTCATGCGCTCGTAGAGACCGTGCTGCTCGGTGAGCACGCCCACCGACGCGCGCACCGCCGTCGGCTGGGCGACCACGTCGTAGCCGGCCACGCGCGCCCAGCCCGTCGTCGGCTTGAGGATCGAGGTGAGCATGCGCACGGTCGTCGTCTTGCCCGCGCCGTTCGGCCCCAGTATGGCGAAGATCTCCCCCGGCGCGACCGTGAACGTCACCCGGTCAACGGCGCGGAAGTCCTTGAAGTTTTTGCACAGCTCGCAGGTCTCGATCATGATGGTAATTGGTTGTTGGTTGCTGGTTGGTGGTTGGTGGTTGTGAGTCGGGCGTCTCCCTGTCTTCTGACTCACGACTCACCTATGATTGTATGCGCGGGCGCGGGCTGTTCCAAGCGGCTGATGTGAATTCCGCCTGAAAAAGAGGCGCCGCGCGAGGCGCCACGCCTGCGCCCGGCTCATGCTGGACACTGCCCCTGGTCTCGCGTAGAATAGCCGCCTGATCGCCGCACTCTACACAACACCCGATGAGGCGTTGATGGCTGACTCAACCCCGCGCGCCGCCGGACGTTCTGCACTCACAGCGGAGCAGCGCGAGCGCATCTACCGGCGCAATTTCGTCTTGCTGCTGGCCGATTACACGATCTTCGCCATCGCGCTCAACCTGATCGGCCCGACGACGGTCATCCCCGACTTCGTGCGCAAGCTCACCGACTCGGAGATTCTCATCGCCATCTCCAGCCAGATGTTCGAGATCGGCTGGCTGTTGCCGCAGCTTGTGGTGGCCCGGCGACTGGTGCGCGTGGAGCACAAGAAGTGGTGGTTCGTGGGGCCGAACATCCCGATGCGCATGATGATCCTTCTCTTCAGCGGGGTAATCGTGCTGCTCGGCCCGCAGCGATCGGGGCTGATCCTGGTGGCGTTCCTGGTTTTCTACACGCTGGCGGCGCTGGGCGATGGGCTGGTCGGCGTGCCCTGGATGGATCTGCTCGGCAGCAGCCTGGACGACCGCCGCCGTGCGCGCATGTTCGGGCTGGGCAACACGGCAGTCGGCATCACCATTCTGGGCCTGGCTCCCCTGGCCGGCTACATTCTCAGCGACAGCGGGCCGGCTTTCCCCAACAATTACGCGCTGCTGTTCGCCGTCTCCGGCGTGCTTTTCGCCATCACGGTGCCGATAGTCGTGCCCGTCCGCGAGCTGCCCGACGGCAAGCCGGTGAAAACGGTCCCGCCGCTGGGCGAGTACCTGCCGGGCCTGGTGCGCGTCTTGCAGCGCGACGCGCCGTTCCGCGCGGTGGTCATCGCCCGCGTGCTGGTGGCGCTGGCGACGCTGGCCGCGCCGTTCTACATTGGCTTCGCCACCGATCGCCTGGGCCTGTCCAGCGATGTGGCCGTCAGCCGCCTGCTGCTGATGCAGACCCTGGGCAGCGTCTTCGGCGCGCTCGCTTTCTCGCGCTTCGGCGAAGAGCACTCGCTGCTGTTCATGGAAGGCGCGCTGGGCTTCGCCATCGCCCAGCCGACGCTGGCGCTGATCGCCAGCGCGGTGGGGCCAATGCCCCTCTATTTCGCTTTTCTACTGGGCGGCGTGGCGCTCGGCTGCCTGGGTATCAGCTTCATCAACTGGGTGATCATGTATGCCACGCCCGACCAACGCCCCGTCTACGCCGGATTGTTCAACTCCATGTCAGCGGTCGGCCTGCTCGTGGCCCCGCTGATCGGCGGCATGCTGGTTGAGCTGATCAGCTACGAGGCCGCGTTCGTGGCGGCATTACTGGCCCTGGTCGGGGCGCTCATCGTGTTTCTACGCCAGCGGACCGCGTAGGCCCCCGCCCGCGCTCCGCCCCTTCCGCCTGTCGCGCAACCACAGCACCCCGCCGATCACCGCGCTGACCAGCAGCAGCGCCAGGTCGAAGACCTGATCGGCACGGCGGTCGAGCAGGACCGGGGCGTAGTCGGCGCGCAGGAAGCCGAGCACAGCCAGGCCCAGCCCGCTCAACCCCAGGAGCAGCCACAGGCGCAGTCCCCGCAGCCAGCCACGCCAGGTGAGCAGAGCGGCCAGCGCCCACAGCGCCCCGCCGAACAGCATCCCGGCGGATTGAACATCCAGGCGCGGCGCGACGAACCCATAAGCGTCCGGCAGCTCGGCGACCAGCCAGCCGGGCCAGCCCGCCAGCGTGGCGACCTCGTACCCTGCGCCGCAGCCCGCGTCCCGGCAGCCGGCCCAGGCCGCGATCATCCCTGGCGGCCAGGCCAGGGCTGCCGCGTCCGTCCAGGCGCGAAAAGGCACGCCGCGCAGCCAGGCGGCGATCAGCGCGGCGGGCAGCCCGGCCAGGGGCGCACCGTGCCAGGCCATGCCGCCCAGCGACAGGCGCACGATCTCGTGCGGGGAAGTGGCGAAGCGATCCCCGTCGAGAGCCACGCCCAGCCCGCGCGCGCCGATGACAGCGGCGACCAGCGCGACAAGCGCCACATCGAGCCAGCGCACGGCTCGCCCCGGATCGACTCGCCGCGCCCGCCAGCCGATGATGCCCAGGCCCACCAGCGCCCCGCCGAGCAGCCAGGCGTTATAGGCGCGCAGCGTCAGCGGGCCAAGCTCGATCACAACCGGGTCCATGCGTCCTCCATAGCGGTGCGCGGGCGCGGCGCGCAAGCCGCTCTGACGCCAACGGTACGGCGAATTGGCGCGACTGTCAACTGGCGCGAGCGGGGGAATGTGTACAAGGTTGGCAGCGACCGCCGAACGCAGAGCCTTGCCCCTCGCCGCGCGTGGCTAAATATCGCCCACAAGTGCCCCCCAGCCCCTTCCCCCACGCTGCGCGAAGGGAAGGGCAGCAGACCCGCCGCTCTCTCCCCTTTCTCCCGTGTGATGCTTTTGCGGACGAAGCGCGCGCCGGTTTCGCAGGGGCGCTGCTCTGCTGCGCCCCCGTAGGGGCGTATTGCAATATGCCCTACGGACGCATTTCGCCACCAGTCCCCCTTGCGGGCGACGGGCCGAGGATGGCGGAGCGGACACGATCCAGGATGTAGGTAACGATTAGCCACATGTGGAGAGAGGACGCTCGCGCCGAGCGGGGGTGAGGTCAGCCAGGGTGCAGCAGCGCAACGCCCCATCCTGGCGGGTTTGGCACGCCCCACCGCGAATCGCCGCTTCGTCGCGGGCGCGATCTGCGCTATACTCCCCGCACGCTGAGCCAGCCACTCATCCGCTGCGGGGACGATGAAGCTCACTACGGTCATCTGCAACTACAACACGCGCGACGCCCTGGCCCGCGCCCTGGACTCGCTGCTGGCGACGCAGGGCGATCTCGCCGCCGAGATCATCGTCGTGGACAACGCCTCGCGCGATGGCAGCGCGGAGATGGTGCGCCGGCGCTTCCCGGAAGTGACCGTGATCGAAGCCGGGGCCAATCGCTGGTTCAGCGGCGGCAACAACCTGGGGCTGCGCGCCGCGCAGGGCGAATACGCGCTGATTCTCAACCCGGATACGATCATTCCGCCGGGCGCGCTGGCGACGCTGGCCGCCTATCTGGACGGGCACCCGGAAGTCGGCGCAGTGACGCCGCGCATGACCTTCGCCGATGGGGTGCTCCAGCGCACCGCCTCGCGCTTCCCCGGCTACGCCGACGCCCTGCTCAGCTATACGTTCCTGGGCGTGCTGCTCCCGCGCTGGCGCGAGCGTCGCCGCCGCGCCATGTGGTACAACGGCTGGGAGCGCGACTCCACGCGGGCGATTGAGGTCGCGCCGGGGTCGTGCCTGATGGCTCGCCGGGCCATCCTGGCGCGAATCGGCTGCTTCGACGAGCGGCTCAAGCTGTTCTTCACCGACGACGATCTGTGCCGCCAGATCGTCGGGACGGGCGCGGCGATTCACTTCGTGGCCGAGACGACGATCGTTCACGACGAGCACGCCAGCCTCAGCCAGGTGCCGCGCCTGACGCAGCGCGTCTATTGGGCCGATCTGCTGGTCTACACGCGCAAGTATCACGGGCGGGCGGCAGCGTGGCTGCTGGCGGCGCTGTTGCTGCCGACGCGCGCGGCGCTGGCGCTCCGGCGGGGCCTGTATGCCCGCAGCGCCACGCCCCATGATGGCAGTTGAGGGATAGCGGTCAGCGGTCAGCGGCTGGTCAACAGAATCCCTCACGGGGCAGAGTTGAGGATGAGGAGTCAAGGCATTCGCCAGAACGTAGCCGCTGATCGCTGAAAACCGAACACTGAAAACCAACGACCATTAACCAATAACCATCCACAGGAACCTCTGCCCATGAGCACTCACGCCCTCGTCACCGGCGCCGCCGGATTTATCGCCAGCCATCTGGTGGAGGCGCTCGTCCGCCAGGGGACGCGCGTCCGCGCCTTCGTGCGCTACAACTCAGCGCACCGTGCCGGCAACCTAGAGCTGCTGCCGCCGGACGCCCGCGCCGAGGTCGAGCTGTTCTTCGGCGATCTGCGCGACCCCGACGCCGTGACGGAAGCGCTGCGCGGCGTGGAGCAGGTCTATCACCTGGGGGCGGTGATCACCATCCCCTACTCATACCAGCATCCACGCGAAGTAGTGGCGGTCAACGTGAGCGGTACGCTCAATGTGCTCAGCGCCGCCCGCGACCTGGGTGTGGCGGGCGTGGCCATCGCCTCCACCAGCGAAGTATACGGCACGGCGCAGGTTGAGCCGATCAGCGAGGCGCACCCGCTGCATCCGCAGTCGCCCTACGCCGCGTCGAAGGTCGCCGCCGACGCCCTGGCGATCAGCTTTCACGCCGCCTATGGCCTGCCGGTGCGCATCGTGCGCCCGTTCAACACGTTCGGCCCGCGCCAGAGCGCGCGCGCCGTCATCCCGGCGATCATCAGCCAGGCGCTGACCCGTGACGAAGTGCGGCTCGGCGCGCTGCATCCCACCCGCGACCTGACCTTCGTCAGCGACACGGTGCGCGGCTTCCTGCTGGCGATGGAATCCGAGGCGGCGATTGGTCGCCCGGTCAACCTGGGGACGGGCCGCTCGATCACCATCGGCGACCTGGCCCGGCTGGCGATCGGGCTGACCGGGCGCGGCGTGCCGCTGGTCAGCGATGCGACGCGCGTCCGCCCGGAGACGAGCGAGGTGTTGCGCCTGCGCGCCGACAACAGCCTGGCCCGCGAGCTGATCGGCTGGCAGCCGCAGGTGACGCTCGAAGAGGGGTTGCGCCAGACCATCATCTGGGTGAGCGAGCACCTGCACCTCTTCGATCCGGAGCGCTATGCCTATTGAGCGGGGCGCGAAAAGCCTCACCCCCAGCCTTGCTGCGCTCGGCTTGCCCCCTCTCCATTCGAATGGAGAGGGGGCGGCGAGGCGCGTTAGCGCCGAGCGGGGGTGAGGCAAAGCAGGGCGCAGCAGCGCAGCGCCCCCGCCCGGCAGCTTCGGCCTGCGTTTCGTCTCTGTTTCTTTACGCCCGCTGCGCATATCTGGTATAACTGGTATATTGCCGGGCGCAGCGCGCCGCGGCAGCGGCAGTGGAGCATTGTTAGCGAGAGAGTCAGTCTGAGGAGATACCATCATGAAACTGAGCGCGCGCAACGTCCTGAAGGGCACCGTCAAGCAGATCACGCCCGGCGCGGTCAACTGCGAAGTGATCATCGCCCTGCCCGGCGGCATCGAGATCGCCGCGATCATCACCCAGGCGTCGGTCGAGAGCCTGGGGCTGGCCGTCGGCAAAGAAGCGTATGCCGTGATCAAGGCGTCGAACGTCATGGTCGGCGTGGATCATTAGGCCCACCCGATCCGTTATGAGCACACCGCGCCGTCTGATCGTGGGCATTTCCGGGGCCAGCGGCGTCATCCTGGGCATCCGCCTGCTAGAAGTGCTGCGCCAGGACGACGCCATCGAGACTCATCTCGTGCTGACCGAGGCGGCGCGTATCACCATCGCCCAGGAGACCGACTGGCCGATCAGCGAAGTCGAGGCGCTGGCCGATGTGCTGCACAAGCCGCACAACATCGGGGCCAGCATTGCCAGCGGCTCGTTCCCGGTGATGGGCATGGTCGTCGTGCCGTGCAGCATCAAGAGCCTGTCCAACATCGCGCTGAGCAGCGCGGGCGATCTGCTGGCGCGCGCCGCCGACGTGCAGCTCAAGGAAGGGCGTCCCCTGCTGCTGGTCGTGCGCGAGACGCCGCTGCACCTGGGCCATCTGCGCCTGATGGCCCAGGCCGCCGAGATCGGCGCGGCGATCCTGCCGCCGGTGCCCGCTTTCTACAGCCGGCCCCAGACGGTGGACGACATCATCAACGGCACGGTGGGGCGCATTCTGCTGCGGCTGGGCATTGATAACGATCTTTACTTCACCTGGCTGGGCCTGAAAGGCAGGTCGTGATGGGCAAGCCACCCCCGCTGCCCGACGAAATGCGCCCTCTGCTGCGAAACTTCCTGGGCGGGCAGTCCACGCTGGCGCTGGCCACTGCCGGGCTGAACGACGGTCGCCCGCAGGCGGCTCCGCTCTTCTTCGCCAGCGACGATACCTTCAACCTGTACTGGGTCTCCGACCCGGACAGCCGTCACAGCCGCAACCTCGAAGACTGGAGCGATGTCGCGGCGACCGTTTATGTTCACACCTGGGACTGGGCGGACATCAAGGGCGTGCAGATCGAGGGCGCGGCCATGCCCGTCACCGACGACGAAGAGCGCCAGCGCGCGCTGGCCGTGTACAGTGCCAAGTTCCCGTTCGTGAACGAGCGGTTCAGCGACCTGATCGCCGCCAGCGTGTTCTATGTGCTGCGCCCGCGCTGGCTGCGCTGGATTGACAACGAGCGGCGTTTCGGTTATCAACAGGAATTCACGCTGTCCGGCGACAGCGAACCGGCCAGCGACGACACCCAGCCTCTCTCATCCTGAAATCGGTGTGATAGTTCGCTGCCAGAGCTTGCGCGTCCGGCGCGGACTATCTTACGCTGCGATCTTTCTTCTCGATCCGCAAAGCGGCATCGGGAAGACGCGCAGCAGAAAGGAACGTTGATGGAGAGTTCGTTTTATGCACAGATGTTTCTCGCAATCGGACTGGTGATCGCCGCCGCCCAATTCGCGGGCGCTGCTGCGCGGTCGTGGGGGCAGCCGCGCGTCTTCGGCGAGCTGTTGGCGGGCATCGTCCTGGGTCCCACGCTGCTGAACATGCTGCACTGGGATGTGTTCGACAACCCGGAGCTGCTCTCCCGCACCATTGAGGAGCTGGCCGAGCTGGGCGTGCTCTTCCTGATGTTCACCGTCGGCCTGGAAGTGCACCTGCGCGAGCTGCTACAGGTGGGGCGCGTCGCCATCTGGGGCGGTGTGCTGGGCGCATCGCTGCCAGTGCTGATGAGCATCCCCGCGGTGCTGCTGTTCGACTTCTCCAGCGAAGAAGCCATCTTCGTCGGCGTGGTGCTGGCGGCCACCTCGGTGAGCATCTCCGCCCAGACGTTGTTGGAGCTAGGCTTGCTGCGCACCAAAGAGGGTGTTGGCTTGCTGGCTACCGCCGTCGTGGATGACATCCTGGCCATCCTGTTGCTCTCGGTCGTGATTGCCACGATGGGGCCTGGGACGAGCGCTTCGGCGGGCGACCTGGTCTGGATCTTCGTGCGCATGGTGCTCTACCTGGTCGGTGCCCTGGCCATTGCCTGGTACGTGCTGCCGCGGCTGTTCAACCGTATCTTCCGCTCGCGCCGCCTTTCGGGCAGCACAGCCTCGTTCGCGCTGATCGCCGCGCTCTTCTTCGGCTGGTCGGCGGATGTGCTGGGCGGCATGGCAGCCATTACCGGGGCGTTCATCGCCGGGGTCGGGCTGAGCCAGACTGCCGAGCGTCCGCACGCTCAGATCGTCGGGACGGTACACCATATCTCCTACGCCTTTCTGGTACCGATCTTCTTCGTCAACGTCGGGCTGCACGCTGACCTGACGCGGATCGGCGGGAGCCTGGTGCCGCTGGCGATTCTGCTGTCGGTTGTCGCGGTCGTCTCCAAGATCGTGGGCAGTGGCTTTGGCGCGCTGCTGGGCGGCTTTGCGCGCGGCGAGTCGTTCCGGCTGGGCGTGTGCATGATCTCGCGCGGCGAAGTGGGGTTGATCATCGCTGCGTTGGGCCTGGCCGAGGGCCTGTTGTCGGAGAGCCTGTTCGAGACAACCTTTCTGGTCATCCTGCTGACCACTGTCATAACGCCGCCACTGGTGCGCTGGGTCTTCAAGGGCCACGAGCCTGAAGAGATGAAGCCCGCCCAACGTCAGAAGGCGCAAGGGTAGGAGCGCAATATGCATAAAATGGTGCTGGTGATCACCACCAAGATCGAGCGGGGCCTACAAGTGGCCGAAGCCTGGGAGGAGCTGGGCGCGCCTGGCGTCACCCTGATCGAAAGTCACGGGCTGCATCGGCTCCGCGAGCGCAGTAAGACGCTGGAGATCAACCTGATCGTGTCGCTGACCAGCCTCATGCGCCAGATGGAAGAGACCAACCAGATCATCCTCTCAGTGGTGAGCGACGACCTGGTTGACTCGCTGATTGACGCGGCGGGCGAAGTGCTCGGCGCGGAAGACCCCGACTGGCAGGGCGCCGGCGTGGCCTTTGTGCTGCCCGTCGAACGCGCCGTCGGGATGCGCCCCCGCTGAGCCGCCAGATCATCGCGATGGGCCAGGGTGATTCTCCCTCGCCGCGTATCCTGGCGCTGATCCCGGCCTATAACGAGGCCGGGCGCGTCGGCGGCGTCGTGACCGCTGTGCGGGCGTACCTGCCCGTGCTGGTCGTGGACGACGGTTCCGCCGACGAGACCGCCCGCCTGGCTGCTGGCGCAGGCGCGACCGTCCTGCGCCAGCAGCCCAACCAGGGCAAGGGTGCGGCTCTGCGTGCCGGATTCCGCTGGGCGCTGGACGCCGGCTGCGATGCCGTGATCACGCTCGACGCCGACGGTCAGCACGACCCCGCCGAGATTCCCGCCTTTCTGGATGCCTTCACTGCCCGGAACGCCGACCTGATCATCGGCGAGCGCGCCTTCCGCCAGATGCCCTTCCCGCGCAACCTGTCCAACACGATCGGGCGCGCGCTGTTCTCGTGGGCGCTGGGCCAGCCGGTGCGCGACAACCAATCCGGCTACCGCCTGCTCAGCCGGCGCATGATGGAAGCCACGCTGGACAGCCGCGAAGGGGGCTTCGAGTTCGAAGTCGAGATGATCGTCACCTGCGTGCAGCGCGGCTACCGGCTGGCAGGTGTGCCCATCCGCACCATCTACGAGGGCGAGAAGAGCCACATCAGGCCGATCCCGCAGACCGTCCACTTCATGCGCATGGTCTGGGCCACGCGCCAGGCCATGCGCCGCGCCCGCCGGCGCGAAAGGCGGCGCACGCGCTGGCTGCCGCTGCTGACTCTCCCGCTGATCGGCGTATTCGGCGCGGCGCTGGTGCTGGCGCAGGGCGATGCCTCGGACGGCGACGGCGAGACGCTCGCCCTCTATCCCACCCCCGCGCCGGTGACCTTCATCCCGCCGACGCCCCTGCCCGCGACGCTGCCCCCGACGCTGCCGCCGCTGGAAGACGTGATCGGCATGCCGCTGCCGGACATGACGCTGGAGACGCTGGATGGCCGCTCCGTCCGCTTTCGCGACCTGGCCGGGCAGATCGTGGTGCTCAATTTCTGGGCGACGTGGTGCGTCCCGTGCCAGCGCGAGATGCCGCTGCTCCAGCAGCTTCAGGACGAGCGCGCGGACGTGCGCGTGATCGCCATCACCGACCCGCACCTGGGCCAGACCGAAGGGGCGATCCGCGAGTTCCTGGCGCGCTACACGCTGACGCTGCCCGTCGCCCTGGCCGAAGAGGACGGACCGCTCTTCCGCCTGTTCGAGGTCGCGCAGCTTCCGACGACGGTCTTTGTGGATCGGGCGGGGATCGTGCGCCTGCGGCACCTGGGCGAGCTGACTGAAGACGATCTGAGCGCCACACTCAGCCAACTGGTAGTGGGGTGACGATGGGCAACGGCACAGGGATAGGCGCAGCAGGCTTTGGGTTGATCGCGGCGTTGTCGTGGGGAACCAGCGATTTCACCGGTGGGGTGGCGGCCAAGCGCATACCGGTCTTCGCCGTGATGGCTGGTTCCTATAGTATCGGCCTGGTCCTGCTGGTCGCGCTGGCGCTGGCCAGGGGCGAATCCGCGCCCGCGCCCGCCGACCTGGCCTGGGCGGCAGCGGCAGGGGTGGTCGGTGGCGGCGGGCTGACGGCGCACTATCGCGGGCTGGCGGTGGGACGGATGGGCGTGGTGGCGCCGGTCGCGGCGGTGATCGGCACCGCGATCCCGGTGCTGTTCGGAGCGGTCGCCGAGGGGCTGCCGGGCGGCGCGCAGATGGCCGGGTTCGCCCTGGCGCTGATCGGCGTGTGGCTGGTTTCGCGGCGCGCGGGCAGTGGCGACGGCCCCAGCGGGCTGGGCCTGGCGGTGCTGGCCGGGCTGGGCTTTGGGTCGTTTTTCGTGCTGATTGACCGGGTGAGCCAGGACGCTGTCTTCTGGCCGCTGGCGGCGGCGCGCAGCGCCTCGCTGATCGCGCTGCTGGCCGTCGCCCTGGCGAACGGGCGCGCCTGGCGTCCACCGCGTCACGCGCTGGGCATTGTGGCCCTGGCTGGCGTGCTCGACGTGGGCGGCAATACCTTCTTCCTGTTGGCGGCCCAGGCGGGGCGGCTCGATGTGGCCTCGGTGCTGTCGTCGCTCTACCCGGCGATCACGGTGCTGCTGGCGCGTGGGCTGCTCGGCGAGCACATCGCCCGCTGGCAGGGCATGGGGATTGTCGCCGCCGTGATCGCCGTGCCGCTGATCGCAAGCTGACCGCTTGACAGGCGGCGTATCTGCTTATAGGCTCATGACCATCACGGGAGATCGGCCAGCGCGGGATACACCGGCGCTGCTCAGAAACGTTCCCCCCCTCGCAGCCGATCGCCAGTCGCCTCACACACTCAGGGAGCATATGGTCCAATGACTCACCCCAGGCTGCACCAGATTCACGAGATCGCTATCGCTGCCGGGCTGGACGCCATCGCCCTGGTGCCCGGCGCGAACCTGCATCACCTGACCGGCCTTGACTTCCACCTGATGGAGCGCCCGCTGGTGGTCTTCTTCGTGCCGGGCAGAGACCCGGTCGCCGTCGTCCCCGCGCTCGAAGAGGAGCGCCTGGCCGCCTGCGGCATCCCCATGACGCTGTTCCCCTGGTCGGATAGCGAAGGCTTCGGCGCGGCGTTCGCGGCGGCGGCGGGCGCGCTGAGGCTGCGCAGCAAGCGGGTCGGCGTCGAAGAGCTGCGCATGCGCGTGCTGGAAGCGAACCTGCTGGACGAATACCTGGACGCCACCCTGGTGCCGGCGGGCCAGGCCCTGGCCGCGCTGCGCTTGTACAAGGACGCCGAAGCTGTGCGCGCGCTGCGCGAAGCGATTGCCATCAGCCAGGCGGCACTGGAGAAACTCCTCGGCCTGGTGCGGCCCGGCATGACCGAGCGCGAGGTCGCCGGGCTGCTGATCGTCGCCCAGCTTGAGCGCGGCGGCGGCAAGCATCCCTTCGAGCCGATCGCCCTGGCCGGGCCGAACAGCGCCCTGCCGCATGGCGAGCCGGGCGAGCGCCGCCTGGCAGTGGGCGAGCCGCTGCTGCTCGACTTCGGCACGACGGTGCGCGGCTACGCCTCCGACATCACGCGCACGTTCAGCGTGGGCGAGCCGTCGCCTCGGCTGGTCGAAGTCTACGAGGTCGTGCGGGCGGCCAACGAAGCCGGGCGCGCCGCCGCCAAACCGGGCGTGCCCGCGCAGGAAGTGGATCGCGCCACGCGCCAGGTGATCGAGGAAGCGGGCTTCGGCCCTTACTTCACGCATCGCACCGGGCATGGCCTGGGCATGGAGGCGCACGAAGAGCCGAACATCGTCGAGGGCAACGCGCAGGTATTGGAGCCGGGCATGGTCTTCACGATCGAGCCGGGCATCTACCTGCCGGGCGAAGTGGGCGTGCGTATCGAGGACAATATGCTGGTCACGGCGAACGGCGCGGAAAGCCTGACCACGTTCCCGCGCGGTCTGCGCGTCATCGGGGTCTAGCCGCCCGGCGGCCTCACTTCCCCGCCCGCCGTCGCGATTCGGCGCGAGCGTCGAGCCATTCGCGGGCCAGGTTCAGGCTGCGCGCCGCCGCATTCAGGCGCGAATCGAGGAAGGCGACCGTATCTGAGGCGGTGGGGCCTCCGGCACAGAATTGCTCCCAGCGCGCGCGGCTGTCGGCGATCAACTGGCTGGCGTAGGTGAGCTGATCCACGATTTTGCCGCCGAGATCGTCGGCGGCGCGCGCCTCATCGTCCATCGTCGGCGCGACGCGGGCGTAGTCCGGGGCGACGCAGCGCCCTTCGTCGGGCCGCCCCTGGCTTGCCGCGTCAATGCGGTTCTGCCACAGCCAGTCTAGCTCGGCCCGCAGCGATTCCTCATAGGCCGACGCGCGCTCGTCCAGCGACAGGCGCACATCCTTCTCCTGGCGAGCGCACGCGGTCAGGGTCAGCGCGGCGACGAGCGCCAGGAATGCAGCGAGCCACTGCCGGGCAGTAAGACGGGGGACTGCTGTCATCATGCTGCGCCTCTCCTGATAGCTGCCCAGTACCATACACCGAAACGCAGCGCGGGGCCACCCCAGGCCGCCGGGTTCACGAGCAAGGGCCGGAGCATCAATCCCCGGCCCACCACTTCCCCCCACGACTCAAGACTCCCCATCACTGACGGCTGAAAGCCACCAACCATCACCAGGCCACTCCCCCCGCTACTCCCGGCCCAGCGGCAGCCAGACTGTGAACGTCGTGCCCTGGCCGGCGCGGCTGTCCGCCCGGATCGTCCCGCCATGCGCCTCGACGATCTGCCGCGCGATGGCCAGCCCCAGCCCCCACCCGTCTTCCAGGCGGTCGCGCTGGCGGCTCTTGTCGACCTGGTAAAAACGCTCGAAGATGCGGCTGATCTCGTCCGGCGGAATGCCTTCGCCCGTGTCGCGCACGCTGACGACGATGCCGCCGTCCGCAAGCGCCGCGCTCAGCGTCACCGTCCCGCCGGGCGGCGTGTGTTTGAGGGCGTTATCGAGCAGGTTGGTGAAGACCTGGGCCAGCCGGTCACCGTCGCCGCTGACAGGTGGCAGGTTGGAGGGAACGATCAGCCGCAGGCTTATCTGGCGCGCGCGCGCCCGGTCAGAGAAGCTCGCACCAATGGCGCGCAGCAGATCGCCGGGGGTGACGGGGTCGCGCCGCATATTCATCTGGGAGGAATCGAGACGGGCCAGGTCGAGCAGGGACTCGACCATGCGGTGCAGGCGCGCCGTCTCGTCGTGGATGATCTGCGCTGCGCGCTGCGCCGCCGCCGGATCGGAGGTCACGCCCTCGGCGATGGCCTGCGAGAAGCCCTGGATGCTGGTCAGCGGCGTTCGCAGGTCGTGCGACACGTTGGCCAGAAAATCGCGCTGCGCCTGCTGGGCTGTCGCCACCCGCTCGGCCATGTCATTGAACGAGTGGGCCAGCACGCGCACTTCGTGCGGCCCGGCGACCTCCACACGCTGCCGGTAATCGCCGCTGGCGATGCGCTGCGCGGCTGCGCTCATACGCTGCAAGTGGCCGGCCACCGAACCGGCGATCAGCAGAGACAGCCCCACCGCGATCACCAGCGCCACCAGCCCGGCCTTCGCCAGTGGGACGAAGAAGGTGTCCCCGAACAGGCGAAAGACCTCGCGCAGGGTGGCGCGCGGCACAGGCGCGGCGATCAGCAGGTACGACGGGTCTGTCCGCATCTCAGACATCGGGAAGAGCGGCTGCGCGACGAACAGCCACTGGCTGCCATCTGCATCTATGAAGCGGCCTTTGGACAGGGCGTTCAGGCGGATGCGGCTGGGCGGGACCAGGGGCGTGCGCTCGGTCTCGCGGACAGAGTCGCCGGATGTAAGAACGCCCCCGGAATCGTAGCGCACTTCGCCGTTTTCGCTGACGAGCAGCGCCCGCACCCCGCGCTCTGCGCTAAGCTCGCCGAGATAGTCGGTGAGCAACTGCCCATAGGCGTTCAGGCGCGCTCTCATCCCCATGCCCTGCCCCTGAGACATTCGGAACTCAAGGCGGATGGTCTCCAGCGCGCGCACGTCGAGCAGCACGGCGGTCAGGTCGTTAGTGATCTCATCGGTGGGCAGCGGTCGGGTCCGCAGAAAAGCGAGCAGGATGAAGCCGACCAGCACGAGCAGGATCAGCAGAATCGTCACGTAGGAGAGCAACAACCGGCTGCGCAAGGTTTTGAGCATTCCAGATACATCCCGTTTTCTGCCAGCGTAGCACCCAACTGTTATCAATGTGTGAACGGGGTGAGCATTGCCGGAAATCTCTTGAGAGATCGCCCCCCATCCCCGGCCCTTCTTCCTCGGGGGATGCTGGTGGCGAAATACTTCCGTCGGGGCGTCTTGCAATACACCCCGACGAGGCCGCAGCAGAGCAGCGCCCCGACGAAACCAGCGCGTGCTTCGCTCGCTAACAATATCGGGATGAGGGAGAAAAGCGGCCGGCCTGGCCTCACCGCGTGAAGACCACCTCGATCGTCTGATCGGAAGTCAGGCTGAGCCGGAACTCCAGCACCGGCTGCTCCAGGCTGTAGCTGGCCGCTGGCATCGGATCGGTGTAAACCGTCCGCGCGCCGGGCGGCAGCCGGAGCTGCACGCTGACCGGATCGCTGAGCGTGCCGGGCTGTTTTTGCGCCAGAAGCCGGTAGCGATAGAACGACCCGAAAGGCTCGACCAGGGGCGGCGTGGTGTAAAAGAACTGGTAACGCTCGCTCTCGTTGTAGTTCACGCCCATGCGCGCCACAAAGGCCGTGTGCGAGTCCGTGTTGACGACGGTCGGGGGACCGCTCAGGTCTTCGGTTCTGGTCAGGGTGCTGCCCGCGGGCACGAAGACCTGGGTCAGGCTGCGGTAGTCAGTGCTGCCGTGCTCCGGCCCGACGGCGGGGTCCAGCTCGGCGACGCGCTCTGAGAAGTCGTAGGCAATCGCCAGGCTGCCGCTCAGCGAGCCGTCGTCTTCAATAGTCACGTCATAAGTGAACTGGCGCTTGACCGAGCGGTTGGCCTTGTTGCCCAGGTTGGCGTCGGCCACCAGCAGGTAATCGGTATCCTGGGCCGGTTTCTGCGCGCCCTGCCAGTCGAGCACCCGCACTGCATCGTTGAGCGCATCGTCCAGGAAGTAGAGCATGATGTGCTTTTCGAGCAGCGCCTTGAGCAGCGCCCCGCGTATCCCGATGCTCTTCTCCTGATCCACGCGCAGCCAGTCGCTTAGAATCTGGCGGTAGACCGCCGCCACGAACTGCTTGTGTCCTTCGCCTGCCGCGCGGATAGTGTACACCGTCTCGCGGAAGTTGGCCCCGGAGACGGTCACATCGTAGCCGGGCACGTACACGTTGCCCAACTCTTGCAGAACGTACTCAAAGGCCACCAGGTCCATCCCGATCACGCCATCAACCGGGCTGTTCGGGTTGCTGCCGTTGTCGTAATACCAGGCCGCCATGCGCGCCGTCGAGGGGAAATCCACATACCAGCTAGAGTCCCAGGCGGCGTAGAGCGGCTCCTGGTACTGAATCCACCATTCGGGAATCTGCACCTGGCTGGCCAGGGAGTTCGGCGGCGGGTTGGGGCTGGCGGTAGTTGTCGCCTGGTAGTCGTACCTCGTAATGCGCCCATTGCGCACCGTCATCCAGCCATAGGTACTCAAATAGCCCCCGGACGGGCGCAGCTCATCGTTGTTCTGCGCCAGGATCAGATACGATTGTGTTTCGTTGAGGCCCAGCGCCGCCGTGAGCAGGTCGGGCGAGGCGAGCAGCACGCGATGATAGTCGGCCAGGTCGTCATAGGTTTGGGCCAGGCCGTCCACGGTTGCCAGCAGCCCGGGTGAGACTTGCGTTGGCTCCAGGCGCTCGATGATGGCCCTGGCCGCGTCCAGATGGTGTCCGGCGCTGGCGAAGCGCCCGCGCCCCAGGCTCAGTAGCTCGACCACCCGCTCGCCAGACGAAAACTGCGCCGTGACTCGCTCGTCTCCTGCCCCGCCCGTCAGGGAGAACAGCGCTGGTTGCAGGCCAGCCAGCATGTCATCAGCAGCAATGGTCAGCTCCTGCGCTGCGTCGAGCATGTTGAACGTCGTGATCAGATCGCCGCTGAGGAAGGTGAACGGTCGCAGGAACAGCGTTTGCTTGCGGGCGCTGCCCAGGCTTTGGTTGAGGTCGCGCACGCCGGAACGCAGACGCTCGAAATCGGTCAGGGTCAGGTCCGTGCCGGACTTCTTGCCCAGCGCAGTCCAGATACGATCCAGGCTCTCCCACGAAGTCTCGACCTGGGTGCGCGCGTTGAAGGCCAGGATCAGCCCGCCCATGATAATGGCCGCCGAGAAAGTCACGGCCATCAGCAGCAGGATACGCCAGTTATAGCGCCCCAGCCGGCGCAGCGCGCGATTGTACCAGCGGCGTCTGCTCCGCCGGCGGCGCCGGCGCTTCTCGCGGGCGCCTTGATCCACTGGGTTGCGCAGGTCGGGCAGAGAAGGAGTCTCGATATCTGACATGAGCTTGTGTTCCATGAACCGCCTTCAGACGGAGACCAGCCTCGACAGCGCGCGCCTGGCCCCACCGCATCTCGCCCGCAACAATAACGCGAAATGACCCAAAAGGCACAAATGCGCGCGGGAACAGTCGTCGGAGAACGGCGCAGAAAGAGGGCCTCTCCGGCTGGCGCGCGCCGGGAAGTCTGCGCCCAGAGGTGGCGGTGGAGGGGCCGAAACCCAGCAACGTTCCTCATGCCCGCCAGATTCCGCAAAATAACCCAATATTTCTTAGGGGAGTTGCTTAGCGCGGCCAAACCATGTACTATAAGGGGGAGTTTTCTGGGCGACGTTTGCCCGGCTGAATCGCTGGTTGCAGCGGTGGCCCACCAGAATAGAACTTCATTACGTCAGGATGTGGCGCGTGATGGGGCTGCGCTGCTTCGTTGGGGATACGACACAAGACTATCGCGTTGTAGGGGGGCGGGGCTTCTCCGATGGAGATACGCGGGTCTATGGGGTGATCACTCTCACGCCTGATAATCCTTCCAGATTTCCCGATTTCTGCCTTCAATGAAGAAACAGGGAAAGCATGGAACCCAGATGATCCCGCGCTTGATACCAGAAGACAGATACGCTGCCCTCATCTCCTGCGGTGATTGAGTGTCTTCCTGTGGAGAGTACCCTGGCCCTGGTTGCTCATGTTCACGCCACGTGAGCACCCACAGCAGATTCCTGTGCAGGGGCGTATTGAGCACGGAGGAGTCATCCATGTATCCTAGAATAGCAATACTTTGCGTGATAGTCCTACTAGCCATGCTCGCGCCAGCGCCCCAGCACGCCCAGGCGCAGCAACCGGACCAGCCAGGATTCCCAGAAGTGCCGGACACTCCTGGCGAGCCGGGCACTGCCCTGCCGCGCCCCGCCTGGGACCCGATCAGCCTGGGCGTTATCATATCTGGCGTGGGTGGCCCTGTGCCGTTTATCTGCACGGCATGCCTGCCGGAGTTGGTCTTCTACCACAGCGACAGCGATGGCGACTGGGACATCTATCGCCTGACCAATGAGGGTCTCAATACGCCGGCCAACAACGTCACCCGGGGCGACGGGAGCCATGACATTCAGCCCAGCTACGCGCCAGAAGGTGACTGGGTGGCCTTCACCAGCAACCGTGACGAAGAGAGGGACGGTGGCTGGGAGATTTACCTCGCCCGGTCCGACGGGTCGCAGCAGGTGCGCCTCACCTACAACAGCGGCAATGATGTCAACCCGGTGTGGGGGCCAGCCAATTTACTGGCCTGGGAAAGCAACCGCGATGGCAACTGGGAACTGTACATGGCCGATGTGACCGGCAGCGGCCTGCCCATTCGCCTGACCAACGATCCCGGCAACGACATCAACCCGTTCTGGTTCCCGGACGGTGGCTGCTATGAGCCGCCCGGTGGACGCCTGGTCTTCCAGAGCGACCGCGAGCGCGAGGGCGACGAGGACGGCATCCACGACTGGGAAATCTACATGCTGGACGTGTTCTCGCGCGAACTGACCCAACTGACCGACAACGACACCGAGGATGTGGTGCCGATTCTGTCGCGCGATGGCCGGTCAATGGCCTGGCTCCAGCTTAACGAGGATGGCGTCTATGACCTGTGGTTCATGGACCTGGCGACACGGGCGAGCCGCCAGTTGACCGACCTGGGGGTGGATGTCGCCGGGCATACCTTCTCACCGGACGGGCGCTCCATCGCCTTTCACGCCAATGTAGACGGCGACTACGACATCTTCCTGGTGAACGTGGCGACTGCCCAGGTGACGGCCCTGACCGACAATGACGCCGAAGACCGCGCACCCAGCTTCCGCTGCGACAACACCGCTGTCGTCTTCCACTCAGACGCCGCGGCTGACGCGACCCACCCCAACCAGCGCGAGCTATTCTCGGTCAACCCGGCCCTGCCGGGCGCTGCTGCTCTGCGCCTGACGCAGGATGTTGAGGCGGACGACCTGTACCCGATGTCCGACCCGCACGAAGAAGTCAACAGCAAGGAAGGGCGGATGCCGCCGCACCCTTAGCGCGGCAGGTCTTTTCCACGCAGCGCAACAACAGGGGTCTCCCGGTCAGGAGGCCCCTGTGCTTTGCCTGTCTGGTGGAACGATGAAAAACCGCCGCAAGACTCGTGTGCGGCGCGGTTATGAGGAGTGGGCCTGGCAGGATTCGAACCTGCGACCGACCGGTTATGCTTCCCAGCTACAGCTTTCGCTGCCCCTTTCGGGTTTGTGGGCTGGACTGTCTCTTCACCCCTCGATTGAGGGGGCCTGCCGTACAGTCTCTACACCTTCCCCAGGTCACGGGGCTTGGCTCGGGATTACCATGTCCGATGACGAAGGCTCCCCCGAATTTGACAGGTTTTCGTCTGGTGATTACTCTCCAGACAGCCCATGCTGCGCAGATCGTATTGAGCGAGGGACACCTGCGTGACTCTGCGTGCTGCATCGTCTGCGGGACTCCGCCAACAGGTAGACAAACCAAGTTTTGTTCGCCTACATGTAAGAATCAGCACCATCAAAGTTACGACGCTCAGAAGAGCAGAGGACTTTCCCGAAAGCTAGAGCTTGTCACTGCACTTGGTGGTACCTGTGCGATTTGCGGCTACAACAAGAACTTGGCTGCGCTGACATTTCATCACACAGATCCAACCATGAAGAGCTTCAAACTCGATATGCGAACCCTGTCGAATCGCACATATCAAGCTGTCTTAGCAGAAATTGACAAGTGCATTCTGGTATGTCACAACTGCCATGCTGAACTGCACCATCCTCATCTCAACTTAGACCTGCTGCCTTGAGCCGGCTGCTCTCACCGCTGAGCTACAGGCCCTGCTAAACTCAGCACCCAGCACATGCGCCGGGCGCTGACAGAGCGGGCAACGGGACTCGAACCCGTGACAACAGCTTGGAAGGCTGTTGTGTTACCGCTACACCATGCCCGCAGCAACCAATCTGCCCCAATCTTACCGGAAGCGACCCGCCAACGCAATACCCGGTGCAGGCTGCGCTATAATGGCTGGGGTGATCAGGCACGCACAAGGGACGGATTTCGATGACTCTTTCGGCTCGCGCCCACCAACTGGCCCAGGCATTCGAACAACCCGGCTGCCCCGTCTGCCGGCTGGTGGCAGAAAGCGTGCACGCTCACATCGGCAGCCTGGTGTACGAGTACGTCAACGAGCCGGCGACGCATTTCGCCGTGCGCGACGCGCGCGGCTTCTGCGCGACGCACGCCTGGCATGCCCTCGAGCAGATCAACGCCAGCGCGCTGGGCATCGCCCTGCTCTATGAAGGGCTGGTGCGCAACCTGCTCAAAGATATGGGAGAGATCACGCCGAAGAGCGGACGGCGCCAGGTCGCGGCGGCAGCCGAGGCGCTCAAGCCCAGGGCCACGTGCCCCGTCTGCGCGCACCGCGCCATCATCGAGGGGCACCTGCTGCGCAGCCTGCTCGATCACCTGGATCAGCCCGCCTTCGGCGCGAGGTTCGGCGCGTCGGCAGGGCTATGCCTGCCCCATCTGCGCGCGGCGCTGGAATCGCGCGCGAGTGCCCCCGCCAAAGCGCAGCTCCTGGCGCTCCAGCAGGCGATCTGGGGGCGGCTACAAGGCGAGCTGGCCGAATTCATCCGCAAGAGCGATTACCAGTTCGCCGGCGAGGAACTGGGCAGCGAGGCCGACAGCCCGCGCCGGGCCATCGCCAGCCTGTCCGGAGCCAAAGACCTGGGCTGAGCGGGGAATCAGTCTACGATCACGTACACTTCGTCGCCGGCGCGCACCGCGTCATCCACCTGGACGGCGACTTCATCGCCGGGCAACCCCTGATCAACGGCCTGGTGGTTAATCTGCATCGAGAAGATCTGCTGCTCGAACTGAGTGTGCGGCCCGTTGAAGAGCACCCAGTCTTCGAGGTATAGCTCGTCGTCGAGCAGGATGGCCGCTACGCCCAGCCGGCTGAAGTAGTGCGTCACGACGCCCACATAGCGATAGTCCACAGCATTCCCCCTTCCCCGGCGGCGACTGCTGCTCACGACCAGCGCCAGAGATTGCCCTGATGCTCGTCCAGGCGCAACCCGGCCTGCCGCGCGATGGCCGTCGCCTCCTCAAGCTCGTGGCGCGTGATCGGGCGATTGAGCGGCACGATGTCCCGCTCGCGAGCGCGCCACGCCGGGTGATATTGGCCCATGACGTTGATGTAGGTGTTGGGCGAAAGCTCCTCGGCCAGGAAGCGCACGATGGCTTCCGTCCCGGCGATGCCCTCTGGCAGCACCAGGTGACGCACCAGCAGCCCGCGCGTGGCGATGCCCTCGCCGTCCAGTTGCAAATCGCCCACCTGGCGGTGCATCTCGCGCACAGCGGCCTGGTTGTGCGCCGGATAGTCGGGGATTTTTGAGTAGCGTTGGGCCAGGACGGGATCGGCGTATTTCATGTCCGGCATATAGATGTCAATGATGCCGTCCAGCAGGCGCAGGCCCGCCAGCGAATCGTAGCCGCCGCTGTTGTAGACGAGCGGGATGCGCAGCCCAGCTTCGGCGGCGAGGTGCGTGGCGGCGATGATCGGCGGGATGACGTGGCTGGGCGAGACGAAGTTGATGTTGTGGCAGCCCGCCGCCTGAAGCCGCAGCATCAGCCCGGCCAGCTCCTCGGCGCTGGTGATGCGCCCTTCCCCTTCCTGGCTGATCTCGTAATTCTGGCAGAACTGGCAGCGCAGGTTGCACTGGGCGAAAAAGATGGTGCCGGAGCCGCGCGCGCCAGTCAGCGGGTTTTCTTCGCCCCTGTGCGGGAAGGCGCTGCTGACGATAGCCTGCGCTCCCGTGCGGCAGAAGCCGATCTTCTGCGTGCGGTCTACGTGGCAGTCCCAGGCGCACAGATCGCAGTCCTGCAGCGCGATGCGGGCCGCGCGAACGCGGTCGGGGAAGCCACCCTCGTGCAACAGACGGCGGTAAGCAGGTTCGAGGTGAGGCATAGGCTGCTCCTCATGCTCTATACCCTACCTGCATTGTAGCATAGGTTGGAAGTTTACTGCTCCCCTTGAATTGGTATAATTGCTTTGAGGCAGTCGGTTTGACTTAACGAGTGCATATTGCCAATGTCCAACACCTATCAGTCGAAGTTAGTTTCGCTGCTTTCAAGCGACTTGGATTTCCACAGCAGTTCAAGTCGAGAGTTCACGCACGATCTACACGCATTTCCGGCCAAGTTTCCGCCTCAACTCCCGCGCAAGTTCATAGATGGCCTGACTCAGCCTGGCGATGTGGTGCTCGATCCGATGGTCGGATCGGGCACCACACTATTGGAGGCTGTATTGGCTGGTCGCTGTGCTGTCGGGTTCGATATTGACCCGCTGGCGTTGCGTCTGTGTAACGCGAAGACGACCTCTGTCTCCCCGCTCCAGGCTGCCCAGGCGGGATTGATGATGCTCAGGAAAGCAAAGTCGGCTGTCTATGAACAGAACGAGGGTTTGCAGGCAGAGCTTGCCAGGCGCTTTGATGCCAAGACCCAGGAGTTTGTAGACTATTGGTTTGCGCCAGAGGCGCAGATTGAGCTGCTGGCTCTCTTAAAGCAGATCGAAGTCTTGCAGGAAGATGGCGTGCGTAGTTTCCTGGAGCTGGCATTTTCGTCCGTCATTATCACAAAATCAGGGGGAGTCTCCCTGGCGCTCGATCTGGCCCACACGCGCCCCCATCGTGCCAAAGACAAGCCATACCGGTCACCGATCAAGGAATTTGAAAAGCGACTGAAACAGAATCTGACCAGTCTAGCGGCTCTTCCAGCCGCTCGGCCCCTGGTTGTGCTGGGCTGTGGCGACGCCCAGAGTCTGCCTCTCAAGAGTGGCTCAGTGGACTTGGTTGTTACTTCGCCGCCTTATCCCGCTAACGCCATAGATTACATGCGAGCACATAAATTCTCGCTCGTCTGGATGGGCTATCCGATAGATATTCTGTCTCAGTATCGCAAGCGGTATATCGGCAGTGAGGCCCTGGATGGTACCAAGACGGAGGAACTGCCCTCTACGACTGCTGGAGTTATTCAGGCTATTGCCGCCAGAGACCGCGGTAAGGGAGCCGGACTGCGACGCTACTACTCCGAAATGGCGCGGGTGCTCGGCGAGATGATTCGTGTCATCAGGCCTGGACGAGCAGCTATCGTTGTGGTGGGCAGTTCGGTCATCCGGGGCATAGATACGCGCACTTATGATTGCCTGGCGGAAATCGGGCAGCAGGTTGGCTTTGAAATCGCGCATATCGGCGTGCGCAACCTGGATCGTGACCGGCGCATGATGCCCGCGCGCAGAGGGCACGAACGAAACTCACAGATCGAAAACAGAATGCACCGGGAATACGTCATCGGCTTCTATAAACCTGGAGGGCCGCAATGAGACTGGCTGCGTTGAGGAAAGAGTACCATCGCAGCATTTGCCAGCACGTGCTACGTCTGACTAACGGCGTTCCCAACATGGCCGACAAGGACAACCGGGCCAGTATGGCTATCGGGCTGCGCTTGATCGAACTGCTGGGATATCCTGTCGCTACGGACAAGGTCACTGGCCAGAGTAAAGGCAAGCGGTTTGAGCAAGTCACCAGAGATTTCCTGAATGAAGCTTTTTCATTATTGCTCCACGTGAGACCTGGGGAGTGGGGTTTTGAAGTCGGGCCCAGCATTGCCCGCTTTGAGCAGTACAGGCATCTGGCCTATTTGCAGGAAACGCTGACTAAATACCCTGAACTGGCCTCGGCTCTAGGTGGCGATTATCTGGTCGAGCCGGATATTGTCGTGGCCAGATTTCCTCTTTCTGACGAGGAAATAGATCGCTTTGCGCCAGTGCTTGATGATTCTGTGGCTCGCCATTCCCCCTTGCGGGCGATCAATCGGTCGGGCGGTATCCCTTTGCTGCACGCGAGCATATCCTGCAAATGGACGATTCGCAGCGACCGCTCTCAGAATGTCAGGACGGAAGCCCTGAATCTGATCCGCAACCGCAAAGGCCACACGCCGCAAGTCATGGTGGTAGCTGCTGAGCCATTGCCAACGCGCTTGGCTTCGCTGGCGCTGGGAACGGGCGACCTGGATTGCGTCTATCATTTTGCGCTGCCGGAACTGGTCAAAGCTGTTGAAGCAGTGAGCGAAGATCAGTTGGACATGTTGCACACGATGATAGATGGCAATCGCTTGAGGGACATCAGCGATCTGCCGCTTGATCTCGCTGTGTAATCGGTGGGCGCTTCTTTCCCCCCGCCCCCCACAGCCGCGCCGTGCCGTCGTGCGAAGCGGTTGCCAGCCACGTCCCGTCCGCGCTGAAGGCCACGCCGGTCAGTCCGCCATCATGCGCGTGCAGAGCGCGCAAAGCGCGTGTGCTCTTCCCCGCGCGAAGCGTCGCCACCTTCCACAGGCGCAGGCCGCCATCCAGCGAAGCCGCCACCAGCAGCGATCCGTCCGGGCTGAAGGCGACGGCGCGCACGCAGTTGGCGTTGTAGTCGGCGTACCAGGCGCGCGCCAGCTCGTCGCCGGAAGCCGCGTCGAGCAGGATCAGCCCGCCGTCAGTGAAACCGACGGCCAGCAGCGCCCCGTCCAAACTGAGGGCCAGGCAGCACCCTTCGGCGGGCAGAGCGCGCTCCAGCCGCGCTTTCTGGCGCGCCCCAGCCCACACGCGGGCACGCTCCCCGCCTACGATTTCGGCCAGCGTCACCCCGTCCTGGCCAGCAGCGAAGACCAGCGGCGCGGCCCCCTGGTGACCGGCGTCGGCGATCGGGCGGCGTGCGGACACGTCCCAGACGCGCAGCATGCCGTCATCGCCGCTCGAAAGAAGCCGCTCGCCCGTCCCCTGCCAGGCGAGGTGGGTGACGCGCTCGCTGTGTCCACGCAGCGCCGTCACGCAGAAGCGGCGCTTAACATCCCACAGGCGCACCGTGCGATCGTCCGACGCCGAGGCGAGCAGCGATCCGTCCGGGCTGAAGGCGACGGCGTTGACCGGCTTCTCGTGGCCGATCAGGGCGCGGATGCGCGCCCGCTGGCCCGTGTGCCACAGGCGCACGGTCTTGTCGTCGGAACCGGTGGCCAGCAGCGACCCGTCCGGGCTGAAGGCGACGGCGCGCACGCTGTCGCGGTGAGCAGACAGCTCGCGCAGGGCGACGACCTGGCGCGCGCTGCTCGCCGTGATCGCGCCGGGCGCGGACGGGGCAGCGGGCGCGGTGAGCGCCTCATCAAACAGGCGGGCGCGCAGTTGGCCCAGCGCCGTCTCGTAGCCCTGGCGATGAAAGTCCACGTACTGGATGCGGCGCAGTTGGAAGTGCAGCCTGGGGACGGGCCGCCACAGCACGGGCAGGATCGCCTTGCCCTCGTCGCGGACGTACTGCCACTCGTCCTCGACGTTTTTAGAAGCCATCGCGTCCGGGGAGATGATCAGCAGCAGCGCGTCGCAGGTGTCGAGGCCCTGCTGGACGGCGGTGCTCCAATTGGCGCCGGGGGGGATGTCGTCCACGTCAATCCACACCTCGGCCCCCAGGCGGTCGAGATCGGTGGCCAGGCGGCGGGCGAAATCCTCGTCAACGCGGCTGTAGCTGATGAAGACGCGGGTCATGGGCGGGTTTTCCGGCTACGATGTGCTGTTACAGAACGCTCAGTGTCCGCTGATCGTGCCACAGAAACCAATCCGGGACAATGGGGAAATAGGGTAGGGTGCGCGTCAAGGTTGACAGCGACGTGCCGGGCGCAGCGAGGCTGGGGGTGAGGTCAACCAGGGCGCAGCAGGGCAGTGCCCCACCCTGACAGGTTTTGCACGCACCCGGCGAGTAGCACAGGCGGATGAGCGACATCCCACATCACAGGCCCAACAAAATGTCGAAAGGTGGGGCAACTTCCGGCGTGTGAGATGCAGCAGGGAGCCACCATCAGAGCAGTTCGACGAATTCCTCGACCGTTAGCCCGGCATCTTTGATGATCTTTCGCAGCAGGCCGTGCTTGAGCGTTCGGTGATTGGGGACTACGATCTGAGCATACGGATCGCCTCGCTGGGCGATGAGATGACTGCCGGTCCGCCGCCGGACAGTGAAGCCTACCTTCTCCAGTGCCTTGACGCACTGGCGTCCTGACACAGAAGGCAAGCGGCTCATACCACCATCATCACACGATCCAGCTTGTCTTCGGGGATGGGCCTGCCCTCTTCTCGCAGGACCTCGATGTAGAGGGCGATGGCTTCCTTGATATTGGCAATAGCCTCGTCCAGCGTTTCACCCTGGCTATAACAGCCCGGCAGGCTGGGGCACTCAACGATATAGCCCCCTTCTTCAGCGGAGATGATCACGATCTGGCGCATAGACAGACTCTCCTTGCTGGCTGTGTTGATCAGAGCATAGCACGGGGCCAGGTGAGGGTCAATGTGTGAAGGCGTGCTGTATCCTTTGCGGTTGAAACTCGTCACACGGGCATGGCCCTCCCATCCCCTTCCCCCACGCTGCGCGGAGGGAAGGGAAGCAGGCTCGCCGCTTTTCCCCCTTCCCCCCTCGTGGGGGAAGGGCCGGGGATGGGGGAGGCACACGGCAGCCAGTACCCACGCCATTTCAACCGAATTTAACACACTACCCGTGAAGGCGGGCGCTCACTCCCATTCAATCGTGGCGGGCGGCTTGCTGGTGATATCGTAGAGCACGCGGTTGACGCCGCGCACCTCGTTGACGATGCGACTGCTGACGCGGGCCAGCAGGTCGGGGGCCAGCCGCGCCCAGTCCGCCGTCATGAAATCGGTCGTCGTCACCGCGCGCAGCACGATCACCTCGTCATAGGTGCGCTGGTCGCCCATCACCCCGACGCTGCGCACCGGCAGCAGCACGGCGAACGCCTGGGCTGTCCCTTCGCGTAGCAGCCCGGCCTGGCGCAGCTCGTCGGTGAAGAGGTGATCGGCGGCGCGCAGAATCTCCAGCCGCTCCCACGTCACCTCGCCGACGCAGCGCACGCCCAGCCCCGGCCCAGGGAACGGCTGCCGCCATACGATCTCGTCGGGAATGCCCAGCCGCGCCCCCACCTGGCGCACCTCGTCCTTGAACAGGTCGCGCAGCGGCTCGACCAGCCGCCCCTTCAGGCGGTCGGGCAGCCCGCCGACGTTGTGGTGCGACTTGATGCGCCGTGCGCCGGGCCGCCCGGTATCCGCGCTCTCGATCACGTCCGGGTAGATCGTGCCCTGGGCCAGCCAGTCGAGCGCGCCCAGGCGACTCGCCTCGCGCTCGAAGACCTCGGCGAACGTCCGCCCGATGATCTGGCGCTTGGCTTCCGGCTCGCTCACGCCGCGCAGCGCGCCAAGGAACTCCTCGGTGGCGTCCACAGCGATCATGTTCCGCCAGCCCAACTGTTTGCCCAGCCCGATCACGGCGTCCGCCTCGCCCAGGCGCAGCATCCCGTGATTGACGAAGACAGGCACAAGCTGCTCGCCCACCGCGCGGTGAATCAGCTCGCCGGCCACCGACGAATCCACCCCGCCGCTCATACCCAGCAACACGCGCCCACCGCCCACCTGGGCGCGGATGCTCTCGATGCTGGCCGCGATGAAGCTCTCCGGCGTCCAGCCAGAGGCCGCGCCGCACACGCCGATCACGAAGTTGCGCAGGATGGCGCGCCCGTGCGCCGTGTGCTGCACTTCCGGGTGGAACTGCACGCCGAACAGGCGGCGCTCCTGGTGGGCGATGGCCGCGTAGGGGGCGTTCGACGTGGAGGCTATGACGGCGAAACCGTCCGGCGGGTGCTCCAGGCGGTCACCGTGACTCATCCACACGGCCTGCTCGGCATCCAGCCCGGCGAACAGTTCGCTCGTCGCGCGCACGCTGACGGTCGCCATGCCGTACTCGCGCTGTGTCGCGGCGGCGACCTGTCCACCGAAACGCTGGGTGAGCAGTTGCATCCCGTAGCAGATGCCCAGCACGGGCAGCCCGCTGGCCAGCACCCAATCGGGCAGAGGCGGAGCATCCGGCTCGTAGGTGCCCGCCGGCCCGCCGGAGAGGATCACGCCGCGCAAGGCGGGCGCGGCGGCCTGAGCCTCGGCGGCGCTGGCGTCGTAGGGGATGAGGGCGGCGAAGACGCCCAGCTCGCGCACGCGGCGGGCAATCAGTTGGGCGGTCTGCGAGCCGTAGTCGAGGATGACGATGCCGCCGTTCTTGAGGGCCATCGGCTAGATCTCCGCGCCGCGCGGCGGATCGTCGGCGAACTCAATGTGATGCTCGTCCAGGTGGGTGATGGTCACCAGCGAGTCAACGGGCACGCCATACTTGCGCTCCAGCGTCTCGCGCCCGCCCTCAAAAGCCTTTTCGACGACGGCGACGATGCCCACCAGCGTGCAGCGCGCCTCGCCGACCATGCGCGCCAGGGCGAACAGCGTCTTGCCAGAGGCCAGGAAATCGTCCACGATCAGCACGCGCTCGCCCGGCGGCAGGTACTCGGCGGCAACCATCAGGTTGATCTCGCCGCCTTTGGTGTGGCTGGGCGCGGTCTCCAGGAAGATGGGGCCATACATGGTGACCGGCTTGTGCTTGCGTGCGTAGACGATGGGGATGTCGAGGGCCAGCGCCGCCATCAGCGCCGGGGCGATGCCCGACACTTCGGCGGTGAGGATGCGCGTCGGCCCGGTGTCCCGGTAACGCCGCGCGATCTCCTCGCCCATCGCCTGGATCAGCCTGGGGTCCATCTGGTGGTTGAGGATGCCGTCAATTTTGAGGATGCCGTCGCCGAGGTATGTGCCCTCGGCCCGAATCTTGTCCTTGAGCGCCTGCATGGTGTGTTCTCCCCCGCGCGGTCTCATTGCCTGATCATCGTTCACTGCATTGTACCCCACCAATACAACAAGGGGCGTTCTGCCCCCTGTTGAGAATGTCCAAATGACTGTCCGATCCAGCCCCGCGCCCTACCCCGCGCGCGACACCGGAAAGACGACGTCGGTCTTCAGCTCCTGCGGCGGCACAGCAGCGGGATCGTTCAGATACCATTCGTAGGCAACGCCGCTGGGTATGTAGCCCTGTTGCTGGACAAACTGCGTGAGTTCCTCGTAGGCTGGCCCGACCTGGTTGTAGGGGCCGGTGTAGTGACAGACGGCGAACATCCCGCCGGGGATTTCTGAGGCCTGGATCTCGCCCCTGCCCGGCAGCGGCCTGGCAACCGGGAAGCCCGCCTCGATGTCCAGGTCCTGCATATCCATGTTGTAGTACGTCGCGAACGGCGCGCCTGTGGGATGCTCACCGAGAGTCCCAAGATACTCCATGAGGCTGCCCCACACCCTTCCGAAGTGTGTGGGCAGGTCCTGCACGGGCGAGCGAAAGCGGATAGACAGGATAGGTCTCACAGGGTGTTCCTGCAATTCGCACGGATACATCGGAACATCTCCTCCTGGTGTACTGACCGCATTTTCCGAAGGCAAATGTTACTGCTGCTGCCCGCTAATGCTTCTCGAACGTGGTGCCCAGCGCGCGCGGCGGCGCGGCCCGCGTGAAGCGGCGCATCATCGGGCGGAAGCGCTCCGGCGCGTAGCGGTCCAGCCGGGTCAGCGCGCCGCTGGTCGCCACCAGCAGCGTGATGATCATCAGGAACCAGGGCAGCATGTTGACGATCTGCGAAGGCAGATCGATCACCTTGTTGCCCTGCAAATCAATGGCGATCGAGCGCAGGCCGACGATCAGGTACGCGCCCAGGGCCACCCGCGCCGGCACCCACAACCCGAAGATGACGATGGCCAGGGCGATCCAGCCCTCGCCGCTGAGGTCTTCCTTCCAGCCGAGCTTGACCGACAGCGAGTACGTCGCCCCGGCCAGCCCCACCAGCGATCCGCCAACGACCACATAGACATAGCGCAGCGCGTTGACCGGTGTGCCGCGCACGAAGGCCGCTTCGGGCTGCTCGCCGATGCTGCGCAGGGTCAGGCCGGGCCGCGTGCGGTAGATATAAAACCACATCAGCACGATCAGGAACAGGCTGAAGTAGATCAGGATGTTGTGGTTGAACAGCACCGGCCCCAGCAGGGGGATGTCCTTGAGCAGCGGGATTGGCATGTGCGGCATTTCCTTGCCGGGCTGGTTGAAGTGCGGCTTGCCCAGGAAGATAGCCAGGTCTGCGCACAGGATGGTCAGCACAAAGCCGACCGCCACCTGGTTGAGCTTGAGGGCAATGCTGGAGAAAACGACAATCAGCGCCACCGCCGCGCCGACGGCCATCGCTGCCAGCACCGCCTGCACCAGGCTGCCCGTCTCGCGCACCACCAGGTGCGCAGTCATGGCCGACAGCATGATCGTCCCGTCCAGCGACAGGTTGATCACGCCGGCGCGCTCGGTGAGCAGCTCGCCCTGCCCCGCAATGACGATGGGAGCGGCGGCGCGCACAATCCCGCGCAGTGTGCTTTCTAAGCCGGTCATGAATGCCTCGTTGAGTGATCAGTTGTCAAGTTACCAGTTATCAGTTGTTGGTTGTTGGTAAGAGGAAGCGAAGGCCGGGCGTCGTCCAGCGATGTGATCGCAGGCAATGCCAGGCGAAAGGCCCTCACTCCCCTTCAGGCCCGCACGCCCCGTTCGGCAGCGGGCGGCGAAAAGTCACCATCAGTTCGATCTCGGCCAGCCAGCGCAGGTCAATGATCTCCCAGCCCTGCGCGGCGCGCTCGTTAAGCTGCTGGGTGAGCGACTTGCCCGCCCAGGCCAGGCGCTCGCTCCGCTCAACCGCGTCGGGAAAGTCAAGCTCACCCGACAGATACACCGTCAGATATTCCCAGCGCGCCATCGGCGGCTACGTCCGGTCAACATCGTCATCGTCTACGGCGGGCTGCGCGCTGCGTGGCGGGAAGAAACGGTTGCGCGCGCCGAAGGCCAGCACGACCATCAGCACGATCGTGCTCTGCAGCACGCGCACCAGCGAGCGGTCGAGCAGCAGATCGTGATCCCACTGGAAGCCGCTCTCCAACCGCTGGCCGCCTTTCGACAGCACGGCGAACACGAACGAGACAAACGGCGTCAGGATGGCCGACATGCTCGCCAGCAGCACGACCAGGATCGCCAGAAAGCCGATCCCGCCCGACGGCGTGGCGGTGAGCTTGGTCACGTCCGGGGCCAGCACGCGAAACGCCCCGGCCAGCCCGGCCATGCTGCCGCAGAGGGCCATCGCCCCCAGCACATTGCGGTCGGTGCGCACGCCCAGCAGGAACGCCGACTTGCGGTTCTTGCCCTGGGCGCGAAGCTGCAGGCCCCAGCGCGAGACGTACATGATCAGCGCCACCACTACGAACGCCCCGATAGTGATGTAGATCGTGGTGGGGCTGAGCCGCCGGTACTCCTCGAAGCTGGGCAGGCGCGCGTTCTCCGGGAAGCGCGCCGTCTCGGTGGCCCGGCTGCCGGGCGGCTGCCAGGGGCCGCCGTTGGAAATCAGGTACATGTTGAACGTCTGGGCGATGAAGTTGAGCGCCACGCCGCTGAAGATCTCGTTGACGCCGCCGCGCGTCTTGAGCACGGCGGCCACCAGCGCCCACAGCGCCCCGGCGAGCGCCGCGAACACGAAGCACAGGAACAGGATGCCGTCGCGCCCCAGGCGCAGGCCCAGCGGCGGGCTGCTGCTTTCGGCGAAGAGGCGCACCGCCCACGTCGCGCCGATGGCCCCTATCATGATCTGGCCCTCGACGCCGATATTCCACAGGCCGGCGGTGTACGCCAGCACCAGGCCGAACGAGGTGATGGCCAGCGGCATCCAGAAAGCCACCATATCGGCGCGCTTGGCCGCCGACTCCAGCGTGCCTTCGTAGACGTAATTCCAGGCCACCTGCGGATCGGCGCCCTGCCATTCCAGGATGAGCACGATGATCAACAGGGCCGCCGCGATGCCGAAGAAGGGGGCCAGGATCGCTGGCAACAAGTCGAGCACGTAACGCCACGTCATGCCCGCACCGGAAGGCAGGCGTTGGCGGGTTGACGAAGCCATGCTACAGCCTCCCTCCGATTAGCTCGCCCAGGCGGTTGGCCGACATCTCGGCTGGGTCTTCGACCAGCGTCACGCGCCCGCCGAAGAAGACCAGAATACGGTCGCTGTAGGCGACAATCTCATCCAGCTCGGCGGAAATGAACACGATGGCCGTGCCATCGGCCCGGCGGGTCAGAAGCTGCTCCCAGATATAGTTGGCGCTCTCCACATCCAGGCCGCGCGTGGGATGCTCCAGCAGCAGCAATCTGAGTCTCTGCGGCAGCAGCGAGAGCGCGAAACGTTGCTGGTTGCCGCCGGAGAGCGTCTGGATCGGGCTGCCAGGCCGCCCCTTGACGTTGAAATGCTGGATACGCTCCCCCGTCATGCGCCGGGCGCGCATCCAGTTGACCCAGGGCGCGCGGCTGGGCAGCGTCAGCGCGAAGTGCTGGCTGAGCGTCATGCCTTTGATCAGCCCCTCTTCCATGCGCCCGGCAGGCAGGAAGGCGACCCCTGCCTGTTTGAAGGCATGATAGGGCGTGCGCGTCATATCGCGGCCATGAAGGTGGATCACGCCATGCTCTGGCGGATAGAGACCCGTGCAGGCGCGCATGAACTCGGCCTGACCACTGCCGTCCAGCCCGGCCAAACCGATCACCTCGGCGGCGCACACTTCCAGCGAGACGTGCTCGACCGTCAGGCGATGGCTGACCATGCGCAGGTCTTGAACGCTGAGCACCGGCGCGCCGCAGACCGCCGCCGGGCGCTCCTGACGCTCGATGACTTTGCCGAACATCAGCGCGACCAGGTCGCTGATCGGGCACGGGATGGTCTTTTCGCCCACCAGCCGCCCGCGCCGCAGCACAAAAGCGTGATCGCATAGCTCGATCACGTCTTCGAGCTTGTGCGAAACCAGGATGATGGCCATCCCTTCATCGCGGGCCAACGACTTGAGGACGCTGAACAGGGCGCTCTTCTGCTCGGCGCTGATGCCCGTTGTTGGCTCGTCGAGCACCAGCATCTGCACGTTGAGCGACAGCAGGCGCAGGATTTCAAGCTGCTGGCGCTCGCCGATGGTCAGCATATCCACATAGGCGTCCGGATCAAGGGCGAAGCCGAAACGCTCGGCCAGGGTCAGCAGGGTGCGCCGCGCGTTTTCGCTATCCGGGAACAGGCCGCCCGGTCGCCCGGCGATGAAATTCTCCAGCACGGTGAAGGGCGGGAAGTCGAGCGGGTCCTGGTAGAGCATCCCGATGCCATGCGCGATGGCGCTGGTTGGTGCGCTCAGCGTGACCGGCTGGTCGTTGACGAGGATGGCCCCGCTGTCCGCCGACTGATAGCCGGACATGATCTTCATCAGCGTGCTTTTGCCAGCGCCGTTCTCGCCGAGGATGGCGTAGATGCGCCCACCCTCGAAGGTCAGCGAGATGTCCTGGTTGGCCCGCACGCGCCCAAAAGTCTTGGAGATATGTTGCAGTTCAACGCGCATAAGCATCTCAGATGAAGGGTGTTGGTTGCTGGTTATTGGTTATGGGTCGTTGGTTGCCAGAGCGTGCTGCGCATATATTCTCTCTTCCTCGCGAGCGGGGCGAGGAGACTCGCTGTCTCTCGCACAAGTGCTCCTCTTTCCTTGCTTGCGGGGAAAAAGGCCGGGGGCTAGGCGCTGAAAGCGCCTAGCAGACTCTCGTGGTTGGCGGCTGACCGCTTGATGCCCCTGCGACCAGAAACCACGACGGACCTCTTCCACCAGCCGACACTAAGGGAGAGGAGCGATAACACTCCTCTCCCCACGCGCTACACGGTCAATGCTACTTGCTCGTGCCCTGCACGCCAGCCAGAAGCTGCGCCGGAGTCACTTCCTCAGGCGTGGCGGCGTCGTCCGCGTTGGCCGCCTGGAACCAGATCTGCTTGAGGGTGGCCACTTCGCCCTCCTCCAGGAAGACCGAGCCATCCTGGAAGCTGAGTGGACCAGTCCACAGGTGCAGACCGCCCTCCTCGCCCAGAGCGCCCGCCGCCAGCCCGGCGATGAACTCATCGAGCATGGCCTTGTCCTCGTCGCTCAGGCCATCGCCGTACAGATAGCCGACATGGGACGTGTCAGGGTTATTGATGTCCGTCCAGTCCGGGCCAAACCAGTCCCAGGATGCTTCCCAGGTGCCGTCCTGCACAGCCTTGACTGTCATCAGGTACGAGGGGCCCCAGTTGAAGTACGGCACGCCCAGGCAGATGCTGGGAGCTTCGTCGCAGGCCCCCTCGAAGTCGTAGGGGACGGCCCACACAGCAGCGCCTTCGGCGGCACGCTGGCCGGCCACGACAATGGCTTCGGTGGTGTCAATGCCGGAGATCAGCACATCGCGCCCGTTATCAATGAAGGCGTTGGAGACCTCCGTCGGGTCGAGCGTGAAGCCGGGGATGTTGAACCAGAAGCCGATCCAGGTCACAGCGAAGTCCAGCGTATCGGGGCTCATGCCGCGATAGTTCTCGTAGCAGTGGCGCGCTCCCAAATAGGCTGCGTTCACCAGGCGGGTTGTCTCTGGGTCAATCAGCGGGCCGACATAGCCGATCTTGCCCGTCTGCGTCTTGAGAGCGGCGGCGCAGCCGGCGATCATCTTGCCGTATTCCATCTCGCCCATGATGTTGCCCACGTTGTCCGGGGCGATGCCCCACAGGGCGTCATCGCCAGAAACGCTGATGAAGACGACATCCGGGTAGAGTTCCGCGACTACCGTCGTGTCCACCTCGAAGTCCGCCGACGTGGTGAGGATGAGCTGGGCACCCTGGGCCACCATGTCCTCCACCACCTGGTCGAGCGTGGTCTCTGGACGGGCCGCCGTGTTCAGGCTCTCCAGGACGATCATCTTGGTGCCGGGCAGGTTCTTCTCCACGTACTGCCCGGCGGTGTAGTGGGCCTGGCTCCAGCCCCGGTCATCTTTGGGGCCGACCAGCACCGAGCCGAAGATGAATTCGTCCTGCGCGATGACGGATGCGAATCCGCTGGCGAACATCGCCACCAAAACTGCCAAGACTGCCAATTTCCTGATCATGTACATACGCTCCTTTTAACTCGACTTGTACGCCAAACAAATTAGTGGGTCTTGGCCCACTCCTCCAGAAAAGTGAGAAGTACCCTGGCGCTATTGTCCGCGGCCAACTGGAAGAAGGTCCTGATTTCGTTTTCGCCTGGGCCGCCGCCAGCCAGGTCAGAAAGGCTGCGAAAAGCCAGGTAGGGAATCGCGTGAGACTGGGCAACATGCGCGACAGCGGCAGTTTCCATCTCCAGCACATTCGCGCCGAATGTATCCCAGACATAGGTGCGGAACTCCGCATTGTCCACGAACGACTGCCCGGAAACGCCGTTCCCGCCGACAACGAGAACCGGGGCCTGGGTGAGACAGACCTGTTCGGGCGTGCACTGTTCCAGGTCCACGATCAGGCGTTGAGCGACCGCGAACATCTCCGCATCGGCGGGGAACCAGAACTGGTCAAGGTAGCTGTCCGGCTCTGCGGCCAGGTCAATGACACCGACCGAGCTTGGGAAGATCATCCCATAGTTGGGGAATTCCGGAGTCCAGTAAGGGGGGGGAGTGAAGACCCCATTGACTTCTCTGGCGAAATAGCTTTCCAGGTATTCGCCGTACTGGATCGGCACAACCACATCGCCGATGTGCAGGTCAGGGTTGACGCCGCCTGCAATTCCGGAAAAGACGATTCGCTCGACATTGAAATAGTTGATCGCCCTTTCCGTGGTCATGGTCGCATTGACCATCGAAACGCCGGAAAGGAACATGATCACATCGTTACCTCTCAGGGTGCCAATGTGATACGAGACATTCCCGATCACGCATATTCCCTCGATCTCCGCCTCAGACAGCAGGAGTTCGAACTCGGCGTTGAAGGCGCTTATGACCGCGATGCGCGGGGTCGAGTTCAGGCAAACGTCAACCGGGCCTTGCGCGAAAACCGCGCTCACTGGCGCAAGAGCGGCGGCCAAGAGGATGATCAGCAAAACGGAAACGACAATGAGACTCTTCTCTCTGAACATTTCCCTTCTCCTCTAGCCATTGCAACGCCTCATGCTACCTCCAGTTTAGTGGAAAACAGCGCAAACGCAACTTTTCGAGGGGTGCATTCCAAATCTGGGGCGAGTTTCCCAATCATGGGAAAAAGCGTCAAGTTTAGTGCCATCTTCTTTCGGCCCGGTGCTTATCGGCCCCTGGCGAATTAAATTCTGCCCCCAATCTGGAATGCACCCGAGCGGAACGGAGCACGTGCTGGTTTCGCAGGGGCGCTGCCCTGCTGCGGCCCCGTAGGGCGCATTTCGCCGACAGTATCTCTCGTGGAAAAAGGGCCGGGGAGGCGGAGCGGGCACGATCCAGGATGTGGGCCGATAGCCCACAAGGGTGAGGTCTTCCGCCCAGGCGCAACTCCTGGCGAGCGTTGCACACACCCGCCAGAGTTCTAACACGACTCTCACGCAGAATACGAGCGGCATACGCAGGGGTTGAGATACAATTTGCTACAGGAGCGCTTCGAAGCCGGATCGGCGCAACGCCGGTTCTGAGCGATGAGCCGCGCGATCATGCTTGCGACGCCAGGCTCACGCCTGGAGCACAAGGACGACCTGATGAACTATTCCCCTCAGCCCTCTCAGCCGCCCAGCGACGTGCCCGAACCGCCGCAGCCGCCCGGCGCGCGCCGTGTCGCCGTGCGCATGACGGTTGCCGAGCCGCGCCTCACCTACGTGCTGCTGGGCATTATCGTGCTCATCTTCCTGTACTTCTTCAGCCTGTCCGCCCGCCAGCAGATCCTGTTCCTGAATGACTGGGCCAAGATCAACGAGGCGATCCGCGACGGCGAGTACTATCGCCTGGTCACCTCGATGTTCCTGCACCTGAACCTGACGCATCTCATCTTCAACAGCTATGCGCTGTTCGTGCTGGGGCGCGATGTGGAGGCGCTCTTTGGCACGCCCCGCTTCGCCATCATCTACCTGCTCGGCGGACTGTCCGGCTCGCTCGCCAGCTTCATCTTCACCGATGCGCCGTCGGTGGGCGCGTCGGGAGCCATCTTCGCCATCTTCGGCGCGGAGATGGTCTACTTCTATCAGCACCGCGAGCTACACGGCACCGCCGGGCGCCAGCACCTGACACACCTGGTCGTCCTGATGCTGATCAACCTGGGGCTGGGCTTCTTCGCCTCGACAGGAGCGACCAGTTTTCGCATTGACAACGCCGGGCACATCGGCGGGCTGGTGGGGGGCGTCATCCTGGCCTGGTTCATCGGGCCGGCCTACCGGCTCCAGCACGATCCCACTGCCGAGAGCGGGTTCAGCGTGGTGGACAAAAACCCGGTCGGGCGCTGGGCGCTGGCGACGGTCGCTTATGCGGCGGGGCTGGCGGCTTTGATGGTCTACACAATGGCGGCTTAGAGCGTGCTACCCCTATCCCCCGGCCCCTTTCTCCGCCGGCGGGGAGAGGCTACGGGATGGGGCCAATGCGCTGCGGCGTTACATGCTTCCCGCTGCGCCTGTGCGGAGTTCACAACACGCTCTCGCGGCGAGTCCTGCTACTCACCCAGGAAGGCCACAGCTCGCGCCACGCTGTCCGCCGGGCTGACTTTGATCTGCGCGTCCGCAATCCGCCCTTCCTCGTCAATGATCCAGTGCGAGCGGATCACGCCCAGGTAGGTCTTGCCGTACATGGACTTCTCTCCCCAGGCACCCCACGCTTCCAGCACAGCGTGATCGGGGTCGGAGAGCAGGTCATAGGGCAGATGTTCGTCCCGTTGCCACTTGAGCAGATCTCCTGGCTGGTCCGGGCTGAGGCCCAGCACGACGGCATTGGCAAGCTCGATCCGGGGAAACTGATCGCGAAAGCCGCACGCCTGAGTAGTGCAGCCGGACGTGCCCGCCTTCGGGAAGGCGAAGAGGACAACCTTCTGACCGCGAAAATCGCTCAGGCGGACGGTCTCCCCATTCTGATTCTTCAGGGCGAAATCGGGCGCTTTTTCACCAACAGCGGGCATGAGTAACTCTCCCTTGAATGCAGGCCGATCACCGCCCAGAATGTAGCACACTGCCGCCCGAACACACACTGACTCCTTCCCCTGAGCCAGCACGGAGCGACTACACGGCGAGCGAGGAGGAGGAGCCGGAATTGGCGGGACAAGGGCCTGGCGCGCGGCGCAGGCGCAGTTCTAGTGCAGCGCGCGCAGAATGGCCAGCACACGCCCCTGGACGCTCACCTTGTCGGCGTCCACGTAGATCGGGTCCATCAGCGGGTTAGCCGGCTGCAGGCGAACCTTCTTGCCCTCGTGGAAGTATTTCTTGAGCGTCGTCTCGCCGCGCTCGGTCAGCCAGACCGCCACCATATCCCCGTTGTGCGCGACATTCTGCCGCTTGAGGATGACGATGTCGCCGTCGGCCACCATCGCGTCAATCATCGAATCGCCGGTGACGCGCAGCGCGAACAGGTCGTCGCGATGCGCCGCGCCGATCATGGACTGCGGCACCTCGATCAGGTCGTCGGTGTCGTAGTAGTAGCCGAAGTCCTCGCCGGGGATGGGCACCGGGGCGCTGGCCGCGATCTTGCCCACCAGCGGAATTTGGAACATAGCGGTGGGGTCCGCATAGGCCACCGGCAGCTCTTTCGGCGGCTCCTGGCTGGCCAGCCACAACCCGCGCGAGACCCTGGGATCGCGCTTGATGTACCCGCGATCCACCAGCTTGTTGAGATTGTAGTTGACCACCGAGGTCGAGGCGATGTCAACCGCCTCGCCAATGTCGCGGATGGTCGGCGGGTAACCGCGTTCGGCCAGGAAATTCTCGATGAACTTGAGAATCTTCTTCTGCCGTTCTGAGAGTGTTTGTCGTTGCATAGGAGTCGCTCCGCGCTATTCGCACAATAGTTCGCATTTTGCTCTCCATTATAGGCCGAACCTATGTTCGATGTCAAGTCATTTAGGAAATGTCTTAAGTTGCACAGCGGCGCGGGCTGCCGAAAATCTTGCGCGCGCCCAAAGAATAAGGGCGTTCGCGCGCCGCTCAGATAGCCGACTTCCGAAGTCCCTGGTGCTGCGGCAGACCTCTTCCCTGGACTCTCCCCGGCAGAGCCAGGGCGGAGATCGCGGGGCATATGGCCAGGCGCACCTGTCCGGCTTTACCTCGCCCGATGCCAGGCGAGTCACTGACAGCCTTTGCGCGCACTTGCCAACTTGCCAACAAATGCCTTGACAATCTCGCGCCGCTCGTGCTATACTGCCCGCATCCTATGAAAGGAGCAAAGGCGCATCATGGCGAATCACACCCTCATCCGCACTCGCATGGGTAACGTTTCCACCGGAAACATACCTTGCCGTATTGCGCCTGTTTGCCGCTAAGGAAACTCGTCTGAACGAGGGACTCTGGCCGCGGGCGCAATGCCCGCGGTTTCTTTTGCGATGACTCGTCCAACGAGTCCGTCGCCGGCCATTCAAGCCGCGGGCACCCAGCTCGCGGCTTTTTTGTGCGGCAGCACAGGCCCGAAACCGCTTTTCTCACGCCGAAAGCAGAGCATTACCAACGCACGACTAAGGATATCACCATGCTGGAATACTCCACCCCCACGCAGGAAGCGGCGCTCGTCGTCGAGCACGTCGTCAAGCGCTTCAATGTCGCCGCCGACCCCTGGTGGCGGCGCTGGGCTGGCAGCCACAAGGCGACCAGCAATCATGCGGCAAACGGACAGTCGGCCAACGGCCACGACACCCCGCCCAGGCTCAAGGCCCGGCGTGGCAAGGAACTGGTCACCGCCGTGTCGGATGTCTCGTTCAGCGTCTATCGCCGCGAAATCTTCGGCGTGCTGGGGCCGAACGGGTCGGGCAAGTCCACGCTGATCCGCCTGCTCTCCACGCTGCTGCTGCCAGACGAAGGGGCGATCACCGTCTTCGGGCTGGATGTGGAACGCGACGAGATGGCCGTCAAGCGGCTGATCAACCGCGTATCAGTAGAGGCGGCCTTCTTCAAGAAGCTCAGCCCCAAGGAGAACCTGCTCTACGGGGCGCGGCTGTACGGCGTCTCTGGCAAGGAAGCCGACCGCAAAGCCCGCGAGATCCTGGGGCGGCTGGGGCTGCGCGAGAGCAGCTACACCAGCCCGATGGAGGACATGAGCCGGGGGATGCAGCAGAAGGTGGCCATTGCCCGCGCTTTCCTGACGCAGCCGGTGCTGCTGCTGCTCGACGAGCCGACCACCGGCCTGGACCCGCGCTCGAAGCTGGAAGTGCAGGCGTTCGTCAACGAGCTGCGCGACACACACGACGCAACCATCGTCATCACCACGCATGACATGAACGAGGCCGACGCGCTGTGCGATCGCATCGCCATCCTCGACGATGGCCGGATCGCCGCCCTCGACACGCCAGAGGGCCTCAAGCGGCGCATCCGGCGCAACGGCCACGAGCCGACGCTGGAAGAGGTCTTCATGGCCCTCACCGGCAAGGAGCTGGTCGAGAAGGACGATGTGACGGACTTCGAGCCGGAGAAAGTGCTGTCGTAGCGTGAGGAGAAACAAGCAGTGATCGGTCTTCAGTGGTCCGGTGGGGATGGGCAGGACGCCCGACTTCGCAGGGGCGTATGGCATACGCTCTGCGACGGGCGCAGCCGAGCAGCGCTTCGACCGATCACTGATACCGACAACCGACCACTGACAACCGTTTTCGCAGGAGGCAACCGTGATTAAGGGCATTCAACTGGAGATGCGCCAGTCCTACGCATTCGTGGCGCGCAACTTCAACCTGGTCAAACGCTACTGGGGGTGGGAAGTCGTCTGGCTGGCCTACTCCATCGCCAACTCGCTCTCGGTGACATTCATCGGCGCTGGTGCCGCCGAGATCACCGGTGAGACGCAGATTGACACCAACTTCCTGATCACCTACCTGCTGATCGGGACGCTGGTCTGGCGCTTTCTGGCCAGCATCTTCAACAACATCAGCGAGATGATCGCCTGGGAGCGGTGGGAAGGCACCATCGAGTACACCTTCATGGCCCCGGTGCACCGCTTCAACCAGATGATCGGCCAGACGATCTTCGCCATCGTCTACAGCCTGCTCTTCACCGTGATCATTGGCGTGGTCGTCGCCGGGTTCTTCGATCTCAGCTTCGCCGACGCCGATCTCGCCGCTGCGACCGTGATCCTGCTGGTGGGCAGCCTGTCCTTCGTCGGCATCGGCGTGGTGGCGTCCATCCTGCCGCTGCTCTACCCGGAGCGCGGTGCGCAGATGACCAACATCGTGCAGGCGTTCTTTCTGCTCGTGTCGGGCATCTACTACCCGGTCAGCGTGCTGCCGGGCTGGCTGCAAGTTCTGGCGAAGATCTCGCCGGCAACGTATGTGCTGGAAGGGATGCGGGCGGCGCTGCTGCCCAATACGGCGACCGCCGACCCGCTGAGTTACGTGTGGCCCCTGCTGATCATGGGCCTGATCATGCTGCCGCTGGGCATTTACCTGTTCCAGCGCGCGGAGAAGTACACCAAGCGCACGGGCAAGCTGAAGCGCAACGGCTGACAGCCGCGCTGCCCGTGCGCCGAAAAGGAGTCTCTAGTTAATGCATGCACCCGGACTCACTTATCGTGACAACCTTGCCTGGAATCGCCAGATGGCGGCGGGGCTGGCCCGCCGCATGATGACCGGCGATGCTCCGGCGGCATGGGCACATCACACAGAAGAGGAAGTGCGGTTCGCCGCCATCCACCTGCGGTTGGCGGCAGGTGACCGTCTGCTCGACCTGGGCTGCGGCTGGGGGCGGCATAGCCTGCCCCTGGCCGCGCGCGGCATGCGCGTGACCGGGCTGGACCTGTCGCACGAGCTGCTGGCGCTCGCCCGCTACCACGCCCGGCGACGCGAACTGACCGTTGACTGGGTGGAAGGCGATCTCGCGCGCCCGCCGCTGCGCGGGCCGTTCGACGCCATCGTCCAGTTCTGTGGCAATCTACTGACCTGGTTCCCCGACCGTCCCAGCGCGCGCAATGCCCTGGGGCGCGTAGCCGGGCTGCTGCGCCCTGGCGGGCGGCTGCTCTTCGGCAGCGAAGACTGGCAGCCGGAGCTACCCGCGCGCACCCAGCGTTGGGACGAGTGGCAGGGCGGCGCGATCATCTACCGCGAGCACTTCGACACACAGCGGCGCATCGCCCATCAGCAGGCCGTCGTCTTTGGCCCCGCGCATCACCGGCGCGAATACCGCCAGCAGGTCTGGTGGCCCACTGTGTCGGAGATGGAGCAGCTCTTCGCCGAAGTGGGGCTGGCCGTGGTGGGCCGGCGCAACGGGTGCGCCGACGCACCCTACAATCCGGGCACGCCCGGCCTGGTCTACGTGCTGGAGCGCGGCGGGGTGGCCAGCAAGAGGTAGTTTCTGTGTGGGCAGAAGTACGCGGCGCAGGGGCGTATCGCGATACGCCCCTGCATCGCCCAAGCGCACCAGCACATCAGGGCGGGAGTCCGCCGGCAGTTGCTTGCTGTCTCCCCCACCCCAAGCCTCCCCCGCAAGGAGGAAGGGGCTTAAGGCCGGCGCTCTGCTCCCTTCCCCCCTCGTGGGGGAAGGGCCGGGGATGGGGGCTGGACCAGGCCAGACTGTATGCTCATTCGCTCTGGCGCGCCAGGGGATGAGGTCTGCGCCCCGCTGCTCTCAGTCCGAGGGCGTATCGGCGGCGGTGGCGGTCGTGGACCGGGCTGGTCGGGCGGCTCTTTCGCCTGGTGCGGGCTGCCGCGCCGAGGCATCCCCGGCGGGCACGGCCCACGTCTCGGTGAGCAGGGTCAGCCCGGCGGCGTCCAGCGCCAGCGCCACCTCGTCCGCCGCGAGATCCAGATCGTTGAGGATGGTGTAGGGGAAACCGTGATCGGCCAGGTGCGTGCTGAGCGCGCTGAGCAGCAGGTTGAAATCGGTCGCGCGAATCTGATCCAGCCGAACGCCCGCCCCGTTCAGCGCATCGCGCAGCGGAGCCGGGTCCTGGCCGTGCAGCGCGGCGCAGAACAGCACGCACGTCCCCAACAACTCAGCGCGCGGCGTGGCGGGGTTGCTCGTGGCGGACAGGATGTCGGCCAGATGGTGCTCGCCGCCCTGCAGGGCGCGCGTGTGGCCGAGCAAGTTGCCCATCTGCACCGCCACCATCATCAGGCTGAGCAGTGTTTGCAGCGCCTCACGATCGCCCTGGCCGATGGCCGTCGCGCTCTTGATCGCCTGCTTGGCGAGATCGGTCGTCACGCCGGCGGCCCAGGGCTGGAAGCGCTCGGCGCGCGGATTTTTGCCGCGCTGCGCAGCATAGCGCCAGTCCAGCAGGCCGGTGACGATGCCCAGCATCTCGGCAATGCCCGCCCCACGCACAGACTCCGGCGCGCTCAGGATCACATCCCAGTCCAGCAGCACTTCGGCGGCAGGGGCGGCGCTGAGACGGACGCGGCGCTGGCGGTCGGCGACCGGCTCGCTGGCGACGGCGTAAGGCGCGAGCATGGCCGTGCTGTCCAGCGCCAGCGGCACGACGATGAGCGGGACGCGATTGCGCGCCGCGACCACTTTGGCCGCTTCCAAAGGCGCGCCACCCCCCACCGCATAGACCACTTCAACCGCGCTGGGCAAATTCTCGGCCAGGTACTCGAACAACTCACGATCATAGCGCGACGGTTCCGCCTGGATTAACACCGGCAACGCCAGATAATCGCTGACTACCGGCCACGCTTCGGCGCTGGTGAGCAGCGCCGCGCGCCGAGTCTCCTCGACCAGGCTCAATTCCTGGAATGTGATGCGGGGCAAGGGCCAGATCACCATTGCGCGCTCTCCCTCAAGACAATGCTGCCCGGTCTCCCTCGATTTTCGCAGCAGGCGGCGTCTGTGTCCAAGTGTAGTGCGCTTTTCCGTTCGCGTCCAGTGCGGAAGGGAGGGCGGGTGCATTCCAAATCTGGGGCGAGTTTCCAAATCAGGGGAAAATGCGTCAAGTTTAGGGCCGCCTTCTTTCGGTCCGGTGCTTATCTGCCCCTAGCGAATTCAATTCTGCCCCCAATTTGGAATGCACCCCCGTGTGATCGCCTCGTGGCCAGCCGCACGCGCAGTTCCGCCGCGTTCGCACTGGCTCTGGACTCCGAGGACCTTGAACGGCAGCTAGACTTCGATTAGGGTGGCAGGACGGCTGAACATAAGCTGCGTGTCTTTTTAACTGCAAACAGAGTCGTTTAGGTTTTCCGACAGCGAGGCGAGGCTGTCTCCCACCGGGCAGGAGAAGGGCGCGTGAATGCCAGCGGCGCCGCTGGTCTTGGGGCTGGCTGATCAGCACTTTTCCGTTCGGAAGATTCTCCTCGCTCCGGTATTTCCCCCCGGCGGTTGGAGATAGTCGCATGTCACTACCGAAGGAGAACCTAAGGGAGAAGGCACAAAAGACCCCAGAGTCTGGGGTCAGGTCAACTCTCGCTTGGGGACAGCTTCTGCGAGATTGTTCAGTTGGCTGCTACTATACCACGTCACCCCATTCTGCCGGGCACAGGATGCAGGCATGCCTCGAGTCATTTCGAGGCATGATGCTTTCTATCCCTTGAGACTCCCCGCCGTCAGGCCCCGGATGAGCTGCCCCTGGGCGATCAGGAAGACCAGGATCATCGGGATCGCCGCAATGGCCAGGCCGGCCATCACCACCGTGTACTCCGCGCGCAGCGTGCTCTGGAACGCCGAAATACCAATCGTGAGCGTCCGCAGCTTGTCCGACTCAATGAAGGTCAGGGCGAACATGAACTCGTTCCAGGCGCGCATGGCCTCGATGACCATGGCCGAGGCGATGACGGGGCGGCTGAGCGGGACGATCACCCGCAGGAATACGCCCCACGGCCCCGCGCCGTCAATGAAAGCCGCCTCTTCCAGTTCTCTGGGCAGCCCCATGACATAAGCGCGGATGAGGAAGGTGGAGAACGGAATGCCAAACGCGATGTAGGGCAGGATCAGTGCCAGGTAGGTATTGTAGATACCCAGCTTCACCAGGGTGCGAAACAGCGGAATCAGGGTGACCTGCGGGGCGAGCATCAGGCCGCCCAGGATGAAGAAGAGCAGAAAGGTCTGGCCGCGAAATCTGTAGCGCGCCAGGGCGTAGGCGGCCATGGTGCTGATGATCGCAGTGCCCACGACGCTGGCTGCCGTCACGATCACGCTGTTGATGATGTACCTGCCGATGCCAAACTGCCACGCGCGCTCGTAGTTTTGCCAGCGCGGCTCTTTGGGAAACGCCCAGGTTTGTTCGAACAGATCGACATCGCTTTTGAGGGAATTGGTGACAACCCAGATCATGGGATAAATAGCAATCACTGTGAGCACCACGAACAGGCTCAGCACGATCAACTGCGTGAACAACTGTCTGGCTCGATACCGGTCGAGCGGCTGGCGCGCGGCGCGGCGCCCTGCATGTTGAAGTCTAGCCATCTCAGTGGGCCTCCTGCTGCTGAATGCCACCGCCCAAGCGGAGTTGGACAAACGACAGCACAAACGTGATCAGGAACATCACCGTCGCCAGCGCCGAAGCGTATCCCATCTCGTCATTGCGGAACCCAACCCGGTAAAGATAGTTGCCCAACGTCTCGCTGGCGTGGTTGGGCCCGCCGGCCGTCATCACCCACACAATATCGAATACCTGAAATGCGCCAATGACGGTGATGGTGGACATCACCAGGAAAGTCTGGCGCACACCGGGCACCGTGATGTGAAAGAACTGCTGGATGCCATTGGCGCCGTCAATGCGGGCAGCCTCGTACAACTCGTGGGGGATTGCCTGGATGGCCACCACAAACAGGATCATGATGTAGCCCGTCCACTGCCATTGCGACACGCCAATAATGGCGAAAATCGCTGTTCCCTCCTCCCCCAGCCAGGTGCGCTTGAATGCCTCCAGCCCGGCATACTCCAGCAGTTGGTTGATCAAGCCCGTCGCCGGGCTGTACACAAGCTGCCAGGTGATGCCCACAATCGTGACGGCCAGCACCGAAGGGAGGAACAAAGCTGTACGAAAGACAAGATTGTACAGGCGGGGGAGAATCTGCGATTCAAGCAGGGCGGCCAGAACCAGGCCAAAACATACCTGCACGGCCACCGAAATCACCGCATACCAGATGTTGTTGACAATGCTGGTGTAAAAGATGTCGTCTTCAATCACGCGGGTGTAATTGTCCAGACCGACGTACTTCCAGCTCTCAGAGGCTGAGAAAGCGCTCCATTTGTAGAGGCTGTAACGGAAGCTCTGAACGATCGGCTGGTAGATGAAGACGACCATGAACACCAGAGCTGGCAGTAGAAACATGTAAGGGGTCAGGCTTCTTTTGAAGCGTGTCCATTCAAACCCTGGCATTGCCCGGCTCCTCAGGACTCTGCTGGCAGGGGGTGTCTGCAGAACACCCCCCGCCAAGAAACGATAGGGATGGGCCTGTTAGCCCTCTTGGGCAAGCTCGGCCTGAATCTTGACCGCCGCCTCGTGCACTTTCGCCATGATGCTTTCCGGAGACTCCGACCCAGTCAGCAGCGCCTGCATACCGGGCAGGTAGACTTCCACGATCCTGATATCAATGTCGGTGTCGAGCCACAGGGCCATGCCGCTGGCCTGGTTGATGGCTTCCACGCCCGCAACGACAATCGGCAGCGCAGTTTCCTCATTCACTGCGCCGGCTACGGCGCTGGGGATGCCCAGCATCCGCACGTATTCTGCGCCACGCTCCGGGGAGAGCATGAAGCGCAAGAAGGTGATCGCCTCTTCGGGGTGCTTAGTCTCTGCCGAGACCATGAACCCGTCCGGCGCACCGGTGAGCAGGTTCTGGTCGCCCTCGCCACCAGTTCCGCTTGGGAAGGGGAAGAAGCCAAAGGCGTCCGCGCCCATCTGGTCGGCAACCTGCTGGAACTCTTCCAGTTCCATGTAGAACATTCCGGCGCGCCCCGCGATAAAGCTCGCGCGGGCCAGGCTGTGCTGCAGGGCGTTGGCCCCCTCGTTGAAGTAGCCTTCATCGTTGAGCAGCTTGAAGCGGGCGAGCGCCTCGACATAGCCGGGGTGCGTGAAGAGCGTATCGGCTTCGCCCTGGAGCAGGTAGTCGGCAGCGATAACGTCCCCAGGCACCAGCTTGGCGTTGAAGTCGCCCACGTAGTGTGAGGACGCCCAGGGGAACTCGTTGCCAAAGGCGATGGGGATGACTTTGTTCTCCTTCAGTGTCGCGCAGACGGCCAGGAATTCATCCCAGGTGGTAGGGGCGGAAAGCCCGTACTTCTCGAAGTGCTCTTTGTTGTAGACCATGAACTTGGCGTTGATGCGCATCGGCAGCCCGTACAACTTGCCATCCCACTGGTACGGCACGGTCGCGCTCATGATGAGGTCGTTCTCCCAGTCAGTGCCGTAGACGTACTCATCGAGCGGCAGAGCACGTCCGGCACGGGCGAACTTCCACGAGAACTCGCCAGCCCACGAGAAGAAAATGTCGGGCACGTCACCACTGGCCATCACGACACGGATCTTATCCTTGTACGGCTCGTCGGCAACCGCTTCCATCTCGATCTTGATGTTCGGGTACGCCTTCTCAAACTCTTCAATGACCCAGTTGTAGTAGTCCATGTGCTCTGGCTCGGGCCATTTGTGGAAGAAGCGGATCGTGACCTGCCCCTGGGCCGCGCTGGTGCCAATACCGCCGATCAGCAGGCTGATGAGCACCACCAGCACGACGAACTTGGGTCCATAGCGTCTCAACATGTGTGTTCTCCTCTGCTTGTTAAGAGCGTTCCAGGCGTTTGTTGTCTTGCCGGGTTGTGAGTGGCACTGTTCAATGATGGCAGCGGGCCTCCTTTCAGTCTGGTACTGCTAACGACGACAGCTCACTCACGGGATCGGTATGCCATAGCCGAACGCGCCGTAGTAGCGGCAGGTCTCTGCTGCCGACAAGGCCCCGCTGGCCATCGCCTCGGGGATCGGCGTTCCAGAGAGATATTCGACGAGGAAGCGCGCAGCATACGCATCGCCGGCCCCCAGCGTGTCAATCACCTCAGTCTCCGCAATGCCATGCGCGTAGAAGCGATCACCGTCGAAAACCAGCGAGCCGAGTTTTCCCCGTGTGGCGACGACCAAGCTCGGTCCCTGCTGGTGCACCCAGCGCATATAGTCCTCCGCCTCTGGCTGAGTCTGCCCTGGGCACGATAGAAGCGCGATGGTGACGTAGGGCAGTGTCGCGCTGAGATAATCGCGCGTCGCTTCCTGCGAGTAGTCAAAAGACAGGACGCGCGAAGCTGCGCTCAACTTGGGCAGGTCCCGCTCAAGATGGCTGTAGATGCTCGTGTGGGTCAGATCGTGCCGGCGGACAAAAGCCAGGTCCTCCTCCTCCAGCGCGATGAGCCGGGTCACGCCGTGATCGGCGTGGCCGAACACCCGGTCTCCGTCGATCACCGACACTTCTCCGTACGCGTTGGGGCCGTCCACCATGCGGCAGTGCGAGACGTCAAGCCCTTCGGCGACGAGCGCCTCCATGATCAGGCGACCATGGGGGTCGTCCCCCAGCCAGCCAATATAGCTGGCTTCGTGGCCGTAGCGGCGGGCGAGAACCGGCACGTTCACCGCATTGCCGCCGGGGAACATCATCTTGAGATGCAGGTACCTGTCGACCGTGTTGTCGCCGACGCCCACGATGCGCATCGCGATCAGTACTCCGTCTTCCACATGTAGCGGCGCGTGCTCAGCGGATGGTTGTGCCAGACGGCCAGGTGTGCCGGGAAGCGGCTGAGCGCTGCTTCAAGGATCATCGGGGCAACGATGGGACGAATCTCCTCGGCAATGCCCGGCATAGCGAAATCTCTGGAGTCGTAGATCATCAGGCGTTCGGTGTACTTCTTGCAGAAGCGCACCACGCGCTCTGCCTCAGGCCGACTGGGGTCCTCACCAACGAGCAGAATCAGCGGAGTGGTCTCGTCCACAATCTCGAACGGTCCGTGGAAGAACTCGGCTGCCACGACCGGTTGGACATGCATCCACTGCATCTCCATCAAGACGCAAACACCCAGCACGTAGGCCGTGGTGGACATGGGACCGCCCGCGACCACGTACATGATGCGATCATCCTTGTAGAGGCGGGCTTCTTCAGTGGCCCGCGCGTCGTTCAGCAGGGCCGTCTCCGCCAGCGCAGCAGACAGCGCGCCCAACGACTCCAGCAACGCATCGTGCACCTGCCAGCCAGGCTCCGCGACCTTGAGGAAACCGCTCACCAGGGCCTGCATCATGATGTAGTTAGCATAGTAGCCGGCCTCTGTCTCGCCATAGGGCAGCGCATAGTCCACCGCCTGGGCCAGCGGAGACTCCACCTTCTGGGTGAAGCCGACCGTGGTGCATGGCTTGCCCTGCAGGAAACGCGCCGCCTCGACCGTCTCCTTCGTCGTGCCGGAATGTGAGCCGAGGATCACCAGCGTGTTCTCGTCAAGCGAGGCGGGGTTCTGGCTGACGAACTCGGCGGGGAAGTAGCGCCGGATCTCCGTGTTGACGGCGATGCGCTGCGCCCAGTACTCCATCATGGCCATCAGACGGTTGGGCGCACCGCAGCCCACGAAATAGAGGCGCTTGAAGCCTTTGCGCCCCAGTTCTTCGCCAAGCTGGGCAGCCTTGAGCCGGCCCTGCGTCGCAGCGTCAAGCGATTGGATGAATGCGTTACGGTCGAAATCTTGAGCCATGGTTGCCTGTCTCCTCAGATGATGGCGCGTACCCACACGCGCCTGGCCAGACGAGAGAACCGGTTGATACCGAAGTAGGCCTGCTAGTCCCCTCAGGAGGAGTGGCCAGCTAGCCCAACTGCCGATAGGAACGGAAAATAACCCGATCGGGGTGGTTCACTGACCGAATGTACTCGACGTTTCGATTGAGGGTGTCGCAGATGACTGCCTGCATGAACAACACTGGGTCGCCGGCATTCAGACCAAGGAGGTCCGTTTCCTCAGGCAGACAGCGAGAGATCTTGACGGTCCCCTCACTCCTGACCATAGAAATGCCGTAGCGCTCCTTCAGAAGGCCGTAGAAGGAGATGTCGCCCTCGACATCACCTGACGCCAGGCCGGGCACGAACTCTGCGGGAACATGGCTGGTCTCGATACAGAAGGGTAACGCATTAGCGGTCCGCAGCCGGCGCAGGACCACAACCGGCTCGCCCAGGCGTAAGCCCAGATAAGTGGCGATCTTGTGCGGCGCACGAATGGTGTCGAAGGTCAGGAGGCGCGCGCCCACATGCGCTCCCAGGTGCTGCAACATCTGGGTCAGCCCGACCGGATACTGCGAGCCAACATGGCGTACGATCTGGGGTTGCCGGACATAGGTGCCGCTGGTCGAGCGCCGTTCGAGCAGCCCCACCTGGATCAGGTTCTCCACCGCCCGCCGGATGGTCATCCGGCTGACGCCCAGCATATCGCTCAGCTCGCGTTCAGAGGGGATCTGCTCGCCAGGGCCGTACTCGACGTTCTCGATCATCTCCTGAAGTGTTTCTTGCACCTGGAGATAGAGCGGCATATGGCTGCTGAGCGAAGGGGGGCCAATCACCGTACTCATTCTGGCACCACAACTGGTCTTTGGTCTATACCAAGCAGTGTATACCAGATGCCTGTTTGATGTCAACAAACTCGCCGCGAGTGCATCTCGTGGTCATGAGCCTATAAGCAGATACGCCGCCTGTCAAGCGGTCAGCTTGCGATCAGCGGCACGGCGATCACGGCGGCGACAATCCCCATGCCCTGCCAGCGGGCGATGTGCTCGCCGAGCAGCCCACGCGCCAGCAGCACCGTGATCGCCGGGTAGAGCGACGACAGCACCGAGGCCACATCGAGCCGCCCCGCCTGGGCCGCCAACAGGAAGAAGGTATTGCCGCCCACGTCGAGCACGCCAGCCAGGGCCACAATGCCCAGCGCGTGACGCGGTGGACGCCAGGCGCAGGATTTCCCCTCGCCCCGGTGAGGGAGAGGGGTGCAGGGGTGAGGGGTTTCCAGACACGCCCTAGAGCCTGTTCTGCACTTTTGAACAGTGCGTGATTACAATGGGGGTATGAGCGAACGAAAAGCCTACCCCACAGATGTAAGCGATGAAGAATGGGCGTTTGTGGCGCCGTATTTGACGTTGATGACAGAAGAGGCGCCACAGCGCGATCACTCCTTGCGCGAGGTGTTCAATAGCCTGCGCTATGTCGTACGCGGCGGGATATCGTGGCGCATGATCCCGAACGACTTGCCGCCGTGGCACACGGTGTATCAGCAGGCGCAGCGCTGGCTGAAAGCGGGCGTGTTTGAGGCGATGGTGCACGACCTGCGGGCGCGGCTGCGCCTGGCCCAGGGACGCACCGAGCAGCCGAGCGCCGCCATTTTCGACAGCCGGACGCTGCAATCCAGTCCCGAAAGTGGGGAACGTGCTGGCTATGACGGGGCCAAACGCCGCAAAGGCAGTAAGACCCATATGGCGGTGGACACTTTGGGTCATTTGCTGGCCTTGCACGTCACTGCCGCCGATGAGCAGGACCGTGCCCACGTCGAGCAGTTGGCCCAGGCGGTCCAGGAAACCACCGGGCAAACAGTGGAAGTGGCGTTCGTTGACCAGGGGTACACGGGAGATGACGCGGCTCAACAGGCCGCCGCTCACGCTATTCGCTTGGAAGTCGTCAAGCTGCCCGACGTCAAACGCGGCTTTGTGCTTCTGCCGCGCCGCTGGGTCGTCGAACGCTCCTTCGGCTGGCTCGCTCGTTTCCGCCGACTCGCCCGTGACTATGAGCGTTTGCCGGAAACCGTGAAAGGCTTGCATTTCTTGGCCTTCGCTATCCCGATGGCACAGTGTTTCGTTCAGTCGATTGCCTTCTGTCTATAAAGTGCATAACACGCTCTAGGGGATCGTATTACCAGTCGGGGCAGAACGATTGATCGAGTTTGGGCATAGTCTATTCGGGAGTGTGAGCGTCTGGTTTGAGATTCGTGCCATTCACTTCAACCCTGTGTGTTCCCCAGGTATCCCAGACGAACCGAGACTTCGCCAGATGCCTTTCGAATCAGACCGATATATTCCTCTCTATGCTCGGAGAAGCGAAATGCAGGGGCAGCCAGCGCCATACTAGCAATAGCCGCCCCTGATGCGTCACGGACAGGAGCAGCTACGCAATAAAGGCCATCAACAACCTCTCCCAGGTCGAGAGCAAAACCCTGAGAGCGAACTGACGACAGATCGTCGAGTAACTGATTCAGATCTGTCACGGTCTGAGGTGTTAGCGGCGGCAAAGTGGATGAGCCAAATAGTGTAGCAACCTCCCCAGGCTCGCGTTCAGCTAGCAGCACCTTGCCCAACGCCGACGCATGAGCTGGACCAAGCTCACCCTCAAGCGCAACATAACGGAGCGAAGCAGTGCCATCAACTCGCGCGACATGAAGCACATGGTTGCCCTCCAGAATGCCTAGGAAAGTGGTTTCTCCGGTCTCGCTCACAATTCGCCGCCCGACTTCTAGGAATGTTGGACGTAGAAGCACGTTGCGGCTATAGCGGACGACCGTGCGAAAAAGAGCCTTCCCCTGGCGCAGTTCTCGACCTGAGACCTCGATCCAGTTGTGAGCAGACAGAGTAGCCAGGATGCTGTGCAGAGAACTCTTGGGGATCTCTAGCTGTTTGCTCAATTCAGTCAAGGTACTAGGGCCTAGTGAGAGGCGCTCGATCACCCGTACTGCCCTTGACACTGACGGAGACAGTACACGGTGTTCAGGATCTGGTTCGGGATCCGACACCTCGTCGAGGCGCGCGGCATGATCTGTCGGCATATGAACTTTACTCTCCATAGAAATTGCGCCAGGGGACACCAGGTTTCAACCCGGTGAGGAATGGCGCTTGTCTCCTTTCGGGCACAGTGTAGCGAACGAATGTGCGGCATACTTCCCGTATACGGTTGGGCGAGAGCGTGACAGCAGGAGCATAGCCTCAGCACGCGCCCCATGCGGCTCTTTGACCACTTCAGGTACAGGGTTGCAGCGGGCAGGCCGCTGCGTAACATCTGAACCGCACCTAAGAGAGAAACGGCTACTCGGCCCGGACGGGGCCGCCAGAGCGTAACGTGGCCCGTTGCGGCGCGCGTGCTCTGGGAAGCTCCCCGCTAAAGCGGGGAGAGTCGTCACATTTGTTCAGTACCAGAAATCAAGGAGTGCGTCATCAAGAAGTTGGCTGATTCCCTGGACTATCACTCCCGCTGCGCCTAGCTTCTCTGCAAGATCTAAACCCTCGGCTAATGAGAACTGACTCGCCGTGCCGCCATATTGATTGGCTATAGTCCCATTGAGAACAGGATAGTACTCCATACCCAACTGGGCAGCTTGTGCTGCTCCTAAATACAGTTCCTGGCGGATTCCATGAGCCGCATCATTTAGAGCTGCCCCAACGCCCAAGAGCGTTGCCAGCGCCTGCAAGATGCTATCCCGCGTTCCCTGAGAAGACAAAATCAGATGCCAGGCGGCAAGATTCTCAAGGCTTCCATGCACGTGGTGTGACCAATAACCTAAGAGCGGTGCGTACCAAATGGAAGAGCGTTGTGTCGTTGGTGCGTTACCCACCAACGGCGCCAGCAATGGCTCGAAGCAGTTGGCTGCGAAAGCAAGCTTGGGCGCTCCCGCTTCAAATGCCGCTCTCACTCGGAGCATATGGGACTCAATAGAAGTGTTCTTCCAGGCGAACCAGCGAAGCGGGAAGTCCATATCAGTGAGCGCTGCCCACCAGTCAATCAGTGGATTAGTGCTCGCCATCACAGGGACTTGGGCCCATTGTTCCGCCGGCAATTTCGCCAGCTTGTGGGCTAACGCCCTCCAAAAGTTCGATACCTCCCCCACATCCAGGCCTGTCTGCGCTGCCGTTACCCAGCAGTTAGGACAGATACAACCCCATAGATGCTCCAGATTTGCCGGGTGATGATAACGCTGGTGAGTGGCAAAGACGCCGGTCGCCCCCAATGCGTTAGCTGTCTGAGCATAGTACGCACCAAGTTCACCCGCAAAGCCAGGACTATTGGGGCATTGCATAGGAAATTGGCGCTCATAGGCGGGATGCAGTGAAGCGTCCCAGCCTGGCACAGACGGGAAGACCGCGCGATTCGTTGCGGGCTGTTGGCCATCTCCCCACAAGCCGGGAGCTAACCACAAAGCATCTAAGTCGCGCTCGCGCACAAGCTCAAAGGCCGTTCGATCAGGACTGCGGATGATGACACTCCGCAGATCATATCGTTCAGCGACACGGTCCAGAAGATCGGGTCGCGCCGTAATAGCCGCTGAAGGCGCATAGAGAATTATGCGGGAGCGTTGCCTCATCAGTGCATCACCATTCCGCCAGTGATATTGACCGATTGCCCAGTCATGCCGCTGGCTCGTTCGGAGGCCAAGAAAACTACCACCTCAGCCACTTCTTCAGCGGTAATCATGCGCCCGATCGGCATACTCGCAATCCATTCCGCGCGGATCTCGTCCGCAGTGACACCCTGGACCTCTGCCTGACGTCGGATGAAGCCCTCGACACGCTCGCCCTCGACTGGCCCTGGGCACACGGCATTTACACGGATTCCCATCCGGGCGACTTCAAGAGCCATGGTCTGGGTAAGGCCCAGCATACCCCACTTGGATACGACGTAGGCTCCGCGCGCGGCATGTCCTCGTTTGCCAACATTGGATGCGATGTTGACAATCACCCCGCAATTTTGTGGAATCATCACCCCCAACGCTGCGCGCGAACATAGCATTGCCCCCGTCAGGTTGACCGCCAAAGTCCGATTCCAGCCATCCAGATCCATCTGACAGACTGGTTCCACAGGCCCACCAATCCCAGCATTGTTAATCAGAACGTCTAACCGACCAAAGCGCTCAACCGCAGCGTCAACCAGAAGCTGGCATACCGTTGGCTCTGCTACATCTCCCGCCACCGTATGACACAGCGCGGCGACAGCTCGTGCTTCTTCCAAGGCGCGGGCCAAGAGGTCTGTCGTCAGATCGGCAGCAACAATGGACGCGCCGCGCTTGCCGAAGGCGCGGATCAGTGCCAGCCCGATACCTCCTCCAGCCCCTGTGATCAGCACTATTCGACCAGCGAATTCATGAGGTGTCTCTTTCATCGTAATCAAGCCCCTTTGTTGTTCGCCATTATGAACATTGTCCTACATATTGAACAATCAATATTTTCAGTATAGAATGGAAAGCAACCTCAAGTCAAAATCCGTGTAGTTTGCCTGGAGAAAACCCAATGTCTCAAGATCGAGCGATGCTGAGAAAGAAAATGGGTGATGCTAAGAAGATCATCGAAGAGGCTTTTGAGAAGTACCCTATTGCAGACCTAGCGGTTGCCTGGACTGGAGGGAAGGATAGCACTCTGGTTCTCTATCTAGTACGTGAAGTCTGCCGTGAACATGGCTTGCCGCTACCCGTGTGCTTCTGCATTGACGAGGGCGATATGTTCGAGGAAATTCGGGAATTCCTCGCCCAGGTAGCTGAAGAGTGGGGAGCTGAAGTGAAGATGCTTCACAACCGTGATGTCTCTTCAGCGGCGGGGGGCCAGCTTGGCGCCCAAGTGCGAGTGGCTGATCTTAACGAGCGCAATCGCCGTGAGATCGAACGCCTGGGTTATGAGGACGATGTATTCCCATATGAGCCGGAATCGTTTGTGGGCAACCACCTGATGAAGACGGTCGCGCTGAACAGCTATCTTGAGAGCGCGCAAATCCGGGGCTTCTTTGAGGGTATTCGCTGGGATGAACAGCCTGCCCGCGCCAACGAGCAGTATTTCAGCCCCAGGCCGGCTACTGAGTTCAGTCCTGAGCATGTTCGAATCTGCCCCATCCTACACTTTACCGAGCGCGACGTATGGGACGCCCACTTCGAGTACAGCATCCCCTTCGTAAAGCTCTACGAACAAGGTTATCGTTCTCTCGGTGCTCGCGTGTCTACAACAAGTCACGGCCAGATTCCTGCCTGGCAACAGGACCTCGAGAACACTTACGAGCGTGGTGGACGACGCCAGGATAAAGAGGAGTTGATGGAGAAATTGCGCAAGCTGGGCTACATGTAGGAGTAGGACAGTGGGCACAGAACAATACTCTGCCGCTCAGATCGAGGGCATGCTCGAATTCCCGTGCGATGTCCAGAGGTTGCCGAATGGCAATACCCTGATCACAGATGCGGGTGACGAAACGCGCATGGGTAGCGAGATCCTGGAAGTAACGCCAACCGGCCAGATCGTCTGGCGTTATGCAGAGGGTCTTTCCTTTGCGCACAGCGCTAAACGACTCTCTAGCGGCAATACGCTCATTACCGACACTACGAATAACCGCTTGCTCGAAGTCGCCCCTGATAAGCGTGTTGTGCTGAACTCCGACCATTGGGGAGAGGGGACCGGCACCCTCTCAGATGGCTCGCACCTCCATTACCCCAATGATGCGCACGAGCTGGCAGACGGGAATTTCATCATCTCCGATCGCAATAACAACCGCTGCATTATTGTGGATCGTCGCGGCACTGTGCTCTGGGAGTACAGCGCCGGGATCGCTCATCCACACAATACAGACATGCAGGCTAACGGGAACGTCTTAATTTGCGATTCGGATCATAACCGTATCATCGAGGTGACTCTCTCCAAAGACATCGTCTGGTGCTACGGAGATGGTTCGCGCGAGATGCTCAACAACCCCCGCGACGCCGATCGGCTTCCTAATGGCAACGTTCTGATATGTGACTCAAACAATCACCGCATTCTTGAAGTCACCCATGATGGGAAAATCGTCTGGGCGTTTTCGGTGGACTACTGGGCCAGCTTCTACAAAGCCGACAAACTGCCCAATGGAAATGTTCTGATCTCTGATCAGAACCACCATCGCGCGATCGAAGTGGACATCTATGGCAACATTGTGTGGATGTTCCGCAACCGTCGCCACATGCGTACGGTCTTTCCTCGCCTGAAGAATGGCTTCTTCAAGGCGCGCGACCGAGATGGCATTTCGACTGGATGGCTGCTGGATAATCGCTTTGCGGAAGGAGGTGGGGAGGTCATTTGGGATGAACACATGGCGTGCTGTGGGTTAGCCTATGACCGGCCTGGTGCGCTGATGTTAGTCCAGTATGTCGCCGTACAGGCAGGCAAATCTTATTACCTCGGAGGCAAGATCAGAGCAGAAGGGATCCATCCCGAAGCGTTTGCCTGCCTGCAACTGTGTTTCCTTGACAGCTATGGGGGCTTCATCACCAACCTAACAGAAGGACCGATGGGGCAGCTTGTAACTGGCACGACCGACTGGCTTGAGGATCGCCTTGAGGCTGTTGCTCCGGCCAACGCGCAGTCGGTAGCCGTAAGACTGTTCATGAATGGGCCAGGCAAGGTCTGGATCAGGGATGTAATGCTCTTCAGCTAAATAAGGGCCTGGCATAGTCTCTTTGGGGAGGTGACTTCAATGATGCTGCTGCAGATCTATTTTGAGATTGACACTCTCAAACAGGCGGAGTTTGAGGCTATGTATACCGCAGTATATGTTCCTGCGTTGCGTCAACAGCAGGGATATATCCGCTCGTCATTGCTGCGCATCTTCCCTGCCGATCTGGCTCAAGAGATCGGGGCAGCACCAACTCAGTTTGAATATCAGCTAGAGTTGGTATTCGATACTGAAGAGAATCGCCGACGGTGGGTGGCCAGCCCCGAACACCAGCGGGCCTGGCCACAAGCTGCGGCACTGGCTCGCAGCGTTGCTCATCGTGCATACGTGATCGCAGGGGATGACTTTAACCCCTAGAGCTTGCTTGTTGACAGAACCTCCGGCAAGCGAGGCAGTATTGGACAGAGGGAGGATGCTCTCTATGGCTATCACTGTGTTCGAAAGTGAAGCCACCAGGCTTGTCGCTCCATCAACAGACCTTGTGCGGTTGGCTAATGGGTTCAAGTTCACTGAGGGTCCTGTGTGGGACCACGTTAGGAGTCGGCTGTTATTCTCCGACATCCCCGCCAACACCATTTATCACTATTCGGATCGTGAGGGAGTCCAGATCTACCGCCAGCCTAGCCATTTCTCTAACGGGTTATGTCTGGATTGCAAAGGGCGACTGCTGACCTGTGAACACCAAACGCGCCGTGTAACTCGTGAAAATCATGACGGCACGATAACGGTATTGGCCCACCAGTACGAGGGGAGACGGCTGAATGCCCCGAACGATATCATCGTTGCTGCTGACGGATCGATTCTTTTCACCGATCCTCATTACGGCCTGATGGAGGGGTTGGGAGGGCCAGCAGAGCAGGAGCAGCCTTGGCGGGGTGTATACCACCTGAGGCCAGACCTGGGCGAGCCGAGACTTCTGGTGGACGATTTCGACGCTCCCAATGGCCTGGCATTGAGTCCAGACGAGAGCATCCTGTATATCAACGACTCCGTTCATGAGCATATTCGCTCATTCCGCGTGAGTGATGACTGGCAGTTGTCAGGAGGAGAAGTGCTGATCACACTCAAGGGAGAAGCGGATGAAGAGGGTGTGCCTGACGGTATGAAACTTGATGAGAATGGCAATATCTTCTGCACAGGGTCGGGCGGCATTTGGATATGCAACCCCAGCGGCAAGATCATGGCGCGAATTTCCATACCAGAAGTGGCGGCCAATCTCGCCTGGGGTGACCACGATCGGCGTAGTCTTTACGTCACAGCCAGCACGGGCCTCTATAGACTGCGATGCCTGGTTCGTGGCTCCAATCTGAAATAGCGTGTATGCCCGCTCAGTACATCTGATCGCGAATTGGGAAAGGAGGCTAAGGAGTTCATATTTTGTAACTCGGCTCAGTCCTCGGTTACTCGAATGGTGAACTTGTCAGCTAGGAGGGAATAACAACATGTCTCGCGTTGCAGTAGTACTGACTCTCATCGCGATCGTCGTAGCTCCCTTGGGAGTTGTCGTTGCCCCAGCCAGAGCGCAAAGCGGCACCATTGAGATCTGGCATTGGGAGACTCCCCCTGCTCGTGTTGAGGGCATAGAGCAGCTTTTCGCGCGATACGAACAAGAAACCGGGGTCAAGGTAGAGCAGGTGCCGATCAACTTCCCTGACTACCAGACCAAGCTTCTGTCTGGCATGGCTACGGGCCAATTGCCCGATATCATCCTCATTAACCCACCGCAGTTGCCCATCCTTATGGAGAACAATGCTGTTGTCCCGGTTGATGACATCTTTCAGAGCCTGGACAACCAGTTTGTGATCCCTGAAGCGCTCTCAAATCCCTACAAAGTAGATGGGCAACAATATGCCATCCCGGTCTTTGGTGTCTACTGGCCGATGACCTACCGCGCGGATCTGTATGCAGAAGCGGGACTTGAACCGCCCAAGACCTGGGACGAGACACTGGCGGCCGCTGAGGCTCTAATGCTCGATCAGGATGGGGATGGAGTGACGGATGTCTACGGCTTCTGCCTGCCTGTGTCTTCTAACGGGAACTACGGCAGCCAGGTCGTGTGGTCGTTTCTGCGCTCCAACGGTGGCGACATCGTTGCAGTAGAGAATGGCGAAGAGACGGTTGTCTTCGACTCGCCCGAAAACATTGAGACATACACTTTCCTCGCCCAGCTTGCCGAATACTCCCCACCCGGCAAAGAGAACCTAGATTGGGGCGCAACTGAACTGCTCATCAAGTCGGGCCGTTGTGCGACAGTGATGTACAATGGGGCGTGGATTCGCGAACTGGCCGCGAATGATCCGGAGCTACTTGAAAAGTACGCAATGGCTCCCATGCCAGCCCCCGAAGGTAAAGAGAGTCGCCATACAGGCTATCCGCGAGCGATCACGGTGACACGCACTGCCGATATTGATGCGGTCGCAGCTTTTCTGGAATGGCTCTACCAACCTGAGAATCACGCAGATCTGCTCAATATCGAGGCCGGCCTGTTCATGCCCGTTACCGAGGCAACTGCCTCGTCAGACGCATTTCTCAACCATCCAGTGGTTGCTCAAGTGGCCGACCTGGTGACAGTACAAGCGCAGGTTGGCAGCAGCATCGATATCATCGGTTTCACTGGCCCAGAGGGTGCGCCGCACGCCTCGCAGATCGAGAGTTCGTTCGTATTGGGCAAGGTTCTCCAACGCATCGTACTCGAGGGTGAGAGTCCGGTTGCCGCGGTGGCCTGGGGTGCCAAACAGTATCAAGACATCATCGAGAACTAGCTTGTACCAGCTCTCGGTGGCCTGGTAGCGTGAGGAGGGCTGGCTGCTAGCCAGCCCTCACCGCCGACTTGTGGTTCTGCTAAGCCCGACCCGCTGGCTCAGGACGAAGTTATTCTATGAATAGAGAGATGCTCTCAGATGGCAACGCTGGAGTGCTCATCACAAAAGAAATCTAGTGACCTCAAAGCTCTTGCGTCCAGGCTACTCTCATGGCTAGAGCGAGATGGGCCGCTTTCGTTTCTACTTACACTGCCCTCTGTGGTCTGGATGCTGGGTATCATTGGCTATCCTGTTGGACTCGTGTTCTGGCTGAGTCTGCATAACCAGCGCTCCATCGAGAAAAACGTACCATTCGTGGGCCTGGACAATTACGCAAAGATACTCCACAAATCGGAGTTCTGGGAGAGCGCTCGCCTGACAGTTATCTGGTCGCTGGGCAATCTTCTGCTGATTGTGCCCATCGGGATCGCTATCGCCGTCGTACTGAACCTGCAGTTCTACGGCCAGCGGACGGTACGTACGTGGAGCTTGCTCCCCTGGATGTTCCCCATTGTGGTCAATGTCCTGATGTGGCGCTGGATTCTGGACCCTGTAGCGGGAGTACTAAATTACTTGATGCGACAGATCGGTCTTGTGGATCAACCCGTATCTTTTTTCGCTAGCCGTGAGACTGCAATGCTAGCTGTGATTCTCGTGAACGCCTGGCGTTGGACTCCCTTCATGGCGGTGGTGACTCTGGCTGCCATGCAAACGATCTCGGGGACACTCTACGAGGCGGCTCGTGTGGACGGGGCATCAAGTTGGGCTATCTTCTGGCGGATCACATTTCCGCTTATCCGCCCCGCAGTCGCCAATACCGCTTTTATTCTGGTAATCTGGCTTTTCAATATGTTTCCTCCCATCTGGCTGATGACTCAGGGGGGCCCCGGAGATGGGACTGCCACACTGCCAGTTCTGATCTACAAGCAAGGTCTGCACCTCTTCAGGATGAGTAATGCTGCGACAATTTCCGTTCTGTTGCTGGTTATGTTCATCGTTCCGTTCACCACTATCTATCTGGTCACTTTTGGGAGACGGAAGCTCAGCTAAGAGGCAGATATGCGCCCAAGTTTAGGTCAGCGGTTGCTGATATACGCTATTCTTCTCATGTTAGTGTTAGTCTATATCTCGCCCATCTACTGGACGCTCATCACTTCTTTCAAGAAATTGCCAGAGATGATGGCAAGCACGCCGACGTTCTTTCCTGAAGATGCCACTCTGCAGCATTATCGCGATGTGCTGTACGAGTCCAGATATACGACGTTCATGAGAAACAGCATCGTTGTGGGAGTCGCGGCCACTGTGCTAACCCTACTCCTTTCGGTTGGGGCTGCCTATAGCCTTAGTCGGCTGCGTTTTCGGGGTAAGACTCTTTTCTCTCTCGGAATTCTGCTGGTCTATCTATTTCCTGGCATATTGCTGATCATCCCTCTGTTCCGCGTAATGGCGAATCTGGGACTCTATGACAACATCATCAGCGTTGTTCTAGTGCACGTGATTCTGGCCCTGCCATTTGGTATCTGGACGCTGCGCTCTTTCTTTGATGGAGTACCCGTTGAGCTTGAAGATGCGGCGCGCATTGATGGGGCGAGTCGCTTGCGTGTGCTGGCTCAGATCTTCACGCCGCTCATTGCGCCCGGCATCGCGACCGTGGCGATCTTTTCTTTCGTGGTGTCATGGAATGACTACCTGTTTCCAGCGATCCTCTTATCCTCGCCATCCAACCAGACAGTCCCCGTCGGGATCGCGGGTTGGACTTCTGCCTACTCTATCAACTGGGGTCAAATATCCGCCGCATCCATTCTGACAGTTGTCCCCGTGATATTCTTTTTCGGATTAGTGGGCAGGTACTTTGTACAGGGATTGGCCGCGGGTGCGGTCAAAGAATGATAATTTTGCAGGACGGTAAGGCGAGGCTGTCTCCAATGGGATAGGAAGAGAACGTGTGAATACGGCAGGGCGAAACAACCTGACTGTGTATAAGACCTGGAAAGGATGAACTGCGTTACCGGCGATGTCGAGCATGCGGAGCAGTGTCCTTCACGGAACGTTCCCGGAGCGGAGTGGTTCCAGCCCTGCTGGGGCTTAGTCCTGAAGATGAATAAAGCAACTACCAGCGTCGCCCCGGTCTCACCGTACACCTCACAGGGTTCATTGGGGCAAAACGGTTCCACTTGAGCTGGTTGGTTAGGCACGCCTGGCCCTTCAACAGTATCCACCAGGAAGATCTCCAAATAACCACTTCAGCAGAAAATGCTTGACATATGGCGTAGAAATGTCGTATGGTGGTGAATATCTCTGGTAACGATTTCAACGGTTATTCGCGCGACTGAGAAAAAACGTTTTCTGTCCGGTCCCATCTATTTGTCAGCGATTACTCTCAATGCCTACTATCAAAGATGTCGCCAAGCGTGCAGGGGTCTCCGTCACCACTGTGTCGCGAGTCCTCAACCACCACCCACACGTCACCGACGAGCTAACAGAGCGCGTCCTGGTTGCTATCGAGGACCTGAACTACCGTCCCAGCCGTGTGGCGCAACGCTTGCGTGCCAGCCATAGCAGGCTCGTTGGCGTCATCTTCTCAGACATCACCAATCCCTTTTACGTTCATGTGCTGCGAGGCATTGAGCATGTCCTCTCCCGGGGCGGATCGAGCGTTCTGATAGGAAATGCTGACGCCAATACCGATCGAGAAGCATCCTTCATCCGCCTGATGCAAACCGAGGATGTAGGCGGTCTCATCATCGCGCCCACTCGTGAAGACTCTTCCGCTCTGGCCAGCGCCATAGAGCAAGGCCTGGCCGTGGCCGTCGTGGATCGCCGGATGCACAATATCGAAGTGGATACAGTGGTGGTTAACAACTTCGAAGGCTCACTCAAGGCGATCCATCACCTAATCCGGCTTGGTCACACACGTATCGGTATAGTTAGTGGTCCTCTGCATTTGACGACTGGCCGTGAGCGTTATGCGGGCTACTTGCAGGCCATGGCCGATGCCGGTCTGCGTGTTGATTCTTCCTTGGCCTGCTTCGGCGATTACCGGCAGAGTAGCGGCTATGAGTTGTCCTGGCAGTTGATCAGCCTGCCCGATCCTCCGACGGCGGTGTTCGTCGCTAACAATCAAATGACGATTGGCGCGCTCAACGCAATCCACGAGGCTGGCAGAAATATCCCCTCTGACATCGCCGTGATTGGCTTCGACGATCTGTCCTGGGCCATTTCGCTCAACCCACCTCTGACTACAGTCGCTCAACCAGCTTTTGAAATTGGAGTTAATGCCGCACGCTTGCTCCTTGAGCGTATCGCCAATCCCCGGCGTCCTACGTATACCGTTGTGCTAGAGACTGAGTTGATCGTCCGCGCATCGTGTGGCAGTCCCGTTCAATCCAAGTCATCGTGAGAGGAGGTTGCCGACAACCAAGAACTCATCGTCAGCGAGATCGTTCGTTGTTGCTGCGGAGGAAGCGCTATGAATCCCAAGAAGCTATTTCGACTTTGTGGGCCGATCCTCGTTCTGGCGTTGCTGCTGAGCGGCTGGATTAGCGCCAGCCCACTTCAGGCCCAGGATGACGAGAACGTGCTGGTCATTGCGATCTCAGGCGATGTTGAGACGCTGGACCCGCCGTTTTCGCGTTTCCAGCGTTCGAATGAGGTGAACTACAACATCTACGACCAGTTCTTCCGCTACAGGTGGTACGACACGGGGGAGGGTTACAGCGCCACTGATGTAAGCGTCATCGAGGGTGCCGCCGTCGAGTCGTGGACCTGGTCCGACGATGGGTTGTCCATCACTCTCAACATTCGTCAGGGGGCAACCTTCCCCAAGACCGGGCGCGAAGTGACCGCTGATGACTTCATCTACTGGTTCGAGCGGGCCTATGGTACGCAGTCCGGCACGGAGTGGAACGCCCTGACGGCTAACATCAACAGCATGGACCAGGTGGAGAAGCTGGGCGACTACCAGGTGAAGATTAACTTCTCCGCTCCTAGCCCCTGGTTCTTCTACCTGTTCCGCGATCAGTCGCAGGCTCCGATGGATGCTCTAGAGGCTCAAGCTCACGTCGAGAGTGATGATCCCTGGGCAACTCGTTGGCTCGCCAAGAATGATATCGGGTCGGGCGAGTTCTACGTCGAAAGCTGGGAAGCCGGTGTCGAGATGGTGCTGCGCGCTAACGCAGACTACTGGGATGGTCCTGCCTTCTTTGACCAGGTGATCCTGCGCGTCATCCCCTCCTCGGCAGACCGTGCCCTGTTGCTTCAGCAAGGTGAAGTAGACATCGCCAAAGATCTGAGCGCGGACGAACTGAACTTGTTGCGCGGCAGTCCCGGCGTCAAGATTCTTTCTGTGCCGACGCGCAATCAGATGATCCTCGGCTTCAATGTGCAGAAAGAACCCTTCACCAACAAGCTGGTTCGTCAGGCGCTGACCTATGCCGTCCCCCAAGAAGATGTGTTGAACGGCATCTTCAACGGCAATGGGCTGATCTCAAAGGGGCCGATCCCAGTAGCGGGCCAGTTTCACGACAGCACGCTGTGGCCATACAGTTACGACTTGAACAGAGCCAGAGAACTCCTGGCCGAGGCCGGCTATGCTGACGGTTTTGAGTTCACGCTAGACATTGCCCAGGGCGATCCGACCATTGAGCAGATCGCCATCCTGCTGCAAGACGCTTTCGCTCAGATCGGCGTGGCCATGACCATTAACCGTCAGCCGTCTGCGGTGTTCGCCGAGCAGCTTGGCACGCTGGAGCATCAAGCCTGGATGCGCGACCTGCTGTGGTACGTGGACGACGCAGGCTACACGGGCAAGTTATTCTTCGAGACGGAGGCCGTCGCCAACTGGATGGGTTACAGCAATCCGGACCTCGACGCCGTCATTGACGATCTGGCCAGCACGCTCGACCCGGATCGTAAAGCCGAGCTTGCTGCCGAATATCAGCGTATTCTCAACGACGATGCTCCGGCACTATACGTTGTGGATATGCCGTTCGAGATCGCCATGCGCGACGACATCCAGGGCTATGTACAACTGCCCGACAACCTTCTGTGGTACTATCCGCTCTATCGTGGGGAGTGAAAGCCTCTCCTGCTATGGTTGACTGAATGTCGCGGTGGTCGGGGCGTGCCCACCCACGCCCCGACTCACTCTGGCACACAGGCGAACACACTGCTATGCTCGAAACACTGCGTGAATGGGGATTCTTCCTGGGCAAGAGATTAGCGATCTTACTGATCTCGCTCGTCCTTATGTCCATTATAACCTTTTCAGTGACTCACTTCATTGGCAATCCAGTGTACCTGCTCGTCGGTCCGCGCCACACGCAGCAGATGCTCGACAATATGATCCGCGACCTAGGGTTAGATCAACCACTCTGGCAGCAATATCTGAATTATGCGGGCAACCTGCTGCAAGGAGATCTGGGCGTCTCGCGCTATTCGTACAATCCGGTGATGCGAGATATTCGCTCGCGATTGCCAGCGACCCTGGAACTTTCGACGTTCGCCCTCTTGCTTGGGGTGCTGTGGGCCGTCCCGGCGGGTATCCTGGCGGGCAGCCGCCCGCGCAGCCGCTTCGCCCGCATCGTGGACGTGATCGCTCAGGCCGGCGTCTCAATGCCAAGCTTCTGGTTGGGGCTGCTCCTCATCTACGTGTTCTTCGCCAAACTAAGCTGGCTGCCCGCTCCGTTGGGCCGTATAGATCGCCAATACCGTACTATCGCCCAGGTGACCGGCTGGTACACCATAGATACCCTATGGGCCGGGAACTGGAACGCTTTTGTGTCCAGCGTTAAACACCTGATCCTGCCCGCGCTGACGCTGGCCATCACCACTAGCCCCAGCACACTACGCATCGCCCGCAGCAAGACGGAAGAGATTATGCAGAGCGATTATATTCGCTCTGCGCGCGCCTTTGGCCTGTCCAACAGCACCGTCCGCCGCTACGCCTTCAAGAACATGCTGGCCCCAGTCGTCACCATGATCGCCATGACCTATGGCTATCTGCTGAGCGGCACAGTCCTGGTGGAGATCATCTTCACCTGGCCAGGATTAGGCCTGTACGCCGTTGACGCTATGAATCATTCAGATTACGAGCCCGTGATGGGGGTGGTGTTGCTCAGCGCCGGGTTTTACTTGTCTATTTACCTGCTGGCCGACATTATCACGGCTCTGATTGATCCGCGCGCGCGGGTAACCAAGTAGTCGGAATACTCCTGAGGGCATCAGGATCGATCATGACGACTGCCACAACAAGCACAAAAACTGCTACCTTTGTCCGACCGTCGTTCTTGCGCCGTCTGTTAGACGCGAACGGTTTATGGCGCGTGACGATCAATTTCGGCATTCTACTCGCCTTCATCAGTCTGGGGATTCTCGCGCCAGTGTTGCCGTTGCAGAACCCGGTAAAGCCCAACCCGATGAACACATTGCAACCTCCCTCGGCTGAACACTGGTTCGGCACCGATCGCGATGGGATGGATATCTTCTCGCGAACGATCCACGCCATCCGTACCGACTTCACGCTGGCGCTCAGTTCTGTCCTGATCGGCATTGCCCTGGGCGTACCACTGGGGGCCATTTCGGGCTACTATGGCGGCTTGTTAGACAATGTCATCACGCGCATCACCGAGGTCTTTCAAGGTTTTCCGCAGATCCTGTTTGGCATGGCTTTTATCGCCGCTGCCGGGAATACGCTGACCAATGTGGTGCTGATCGTCGCTTTCTATAACATCCCCGTCTACAGCAAGATGGTGCGCAGCGTGGTCGTGCCGCTGCGTGACGTAGAGTTTGTCCAGGCGGCGCGCGTGGCTGGTAACCCCTCGCTGATCATCGTCTTTCGTCACATCATTCCCAACGCCTTGGTGCCCGTCTTCGCTCAGCTTCCGTTGAGTTGCGCTTACGCAGTGCAGATGATCGCCGGCCTCAGCTTCATCGGGCTGGGCGTGGAGATCCCCAAGCCCGAATGGGGTTCGATGATCCAGGTCGGCGCCAACTACATGGTTTTCGGCAAGTGGTGGCTCTCGGTCTTCCCTGGGCTGGCACTGTTCTATTCAGTGTGGGTGCTCAATAACATCAGCGACATCCTGAAATCGCTGTGGTCGAAACGGGTGTAGCCGATGGCACTCGTGGACATTCAGAACCTACACGTAAAGTTTCACGTCGGGCACGATACAGTCTACGCTCTGCGTGGTGTCTATTTGCAGGTCGAGCGTGGCGCGCGCACTGCTATCGTCGGCGAGAGCGGCTCCGGCAAGACGGTCACGGCCACGAGTATGCTTCGCCTGCTGCCGCCTACCGCCCGCATCACCGAGGGGCGCATCCTGTTCCAGGGCGCCGACCTGCTCGCGCTGAGCGAGAACGAATTGCGCCCGATCAGGGGATCGCAGATCTGCATGGTTTTTCAGAACGCTTCGGCAGCGCTCAATCCTCTATACCCTGTTGGCCAACAGATTGCCGACGTTTATCGCCAGCACAATGGTGGAAACAAGCGCGAGGCCTGGCAACGCGCGGTTGAGGTGCTGGCCGCCACTGGCATTCCGCATCCCGAAGATCGGGCACGTAACTATCCCTTTGAATACAGCGGCGGCATGGCCCAGCGCGCAATGATTGCCATGGCCCTGGTGTGCTCTCCCCAACTGCTCATCGCTGACGAACCGACCAGTGGTCTGGACGTAACTATTCAGGTGCAGGTGCTCGATCTGATCCAGGAGGTAGTTGAGAAGCTCGACGCTACGTTGATGCTGATCACGCACGATATTGGCCTGGTTTCGGCCGTCTGCGACCGAGTGGCCGTAATGTATGCCGGGACGGTGATGGAGACAGGGTCTGTCAGTCAGGTATTGGGACGTCCCGCCAACCCCTACACCATCCGGCTGCTAGAGTGTTTCGCGAGCACTTCTGGCGAAAAAATGCCCTTCATTCCAGGCCGTGTGCCCGATCTACGCGAGCAGTGGCAGGGATGTAGCTTCGCGGAACGCTGCCCGCGCGCGCAGGACATTTGCGGGCGCGAAGCCCCTGCTGTCCGCGAAGTTGAGACAGGGCATTACAGCGCATGTCATTTTTCGTAGTCAATGCAGGCGGGTTGTTATGAAGGCAGATGATGTATTGGTCATATCGAACGCGAGCAAGGTCTTCACGATGCGCCGGCGCAGCCTGAAGCGTGTCAGCATGACCGCTGTGGATGATGTCTCGCTCACCGTTAGGCGTGCCGAGACAGTTGGATTAGTTGGCGAGAGCGGTTCAGGCAAGTCTACGCTGGGGAGAGCAATCCTGCGGTTACTTGATCTGGACGGTGGTCGAATTCTTTTTGAGGGTCGCGAAATCCAGGGGTTGAATGAGCGAGTGTTTCGCCCGCTACGCGCCAAGATACAGATGGTTTTCCAGAACCCGGTCACGTCATTCAACCCAACCATGACCATTGGGCAAACCCTGGTGGACGCCATGCGTCTCTCTAGGCACCGGACCCTCAAGCAGAAAGAGCAGCGAGCGCTAGCCCTGCTGGATCAAATGGAACTCGACGAACGCTTTGCAACCCTGTACCCCTACGAGATGAGCGGCGGGCAGTTGCAGCGGGTGGCTCTGGCACGCGCATTAGCCCCAGAGCCACACTTCATCTTCCTGGATGAACCAACCGCCGCCCTGGACATGTCTATCCGAGGGCAGATCATTAATCTGCTGCTCGACCTGCAGCGGCAAAGTAGCCTGAGCTTCATCTTCGTCTCGCATGACCTGCGCGTCATTCGCTATATCGCCGACCGTATTTATGTTATGTACCTGGGTCAAGTTGTAGAGACTGGCACCAAGCACGCGGTGTTTGAATCCCCGCACCATCCCTACACCAGGGCCTTGTTGGCTGCCACGTTGATCGGACAGGGAGGACGCGACGAGGTGCGGCGTGCGGAGATGCTCACCGGAGAAGTGACTCAGAGAGCGCACGACTTCGCAGGCTGTAAGCTGTACGGACGCTGTCGCTACGCGACGGAACGCTGCGCTCGCGAGCCGCAGGTCCTGCGCGCTGTTGCGCAGGACCATTGGGCACGCTGCTGGCGCGCCGAAGAGCTAGCTCGCAGCGGCTGGCTTGTCAAAGGTAGTGCGGCGAACGAAGAGCCGTTGTCCGGCTTCAGACAGGTAGCCGTGTAATCTGTAAGATTTATCGAGACTTGTTATCCGGAGGGAAACTCATGTTTTCTGAGCTAGGCAGTGCCGACCTCGTTGGCATGTTCACCCACGAGTTGCGCTTGTGCAAAGTGCAACCAGGCGAGAATGTGCTCATCTTTACCGATCCGCGCTTTTTACACCTCGCTTACCCGCCTGCCGCATTTGCGGCTGCGTCCAGCCTGGGCGCCAACGCCTATATCCTGGTCTCGCAGGGGGATCAACGCCTTGATGATGCGCTGGTGCGCGCAACCTGGCAGAGTGCTGATTTGATCCTGGGCATGAGCATGTTGCCGCGCGGCATCGGCTCGTGGATGTACACCGATACGCATAACGCCGCTCTGAAGGCGGGAGCGCGGGTGTTGATGGTGCAGGAACCGCTGGAAGTACTCAAGCGCATGTTGCCCAATGAACAGGTGCGTCGCAGAGGGCTAGTAGGAGCGCAGCGCCTCCAGGAGGCCAAAGAAATCCATGTCGTCTCCGCCGCAGGATCGGACTACGTGCTACGCAAGGATGGGCGCAAGGCCATGTATCAGTGCGGCATCGCCGATGAACCGGGACGTTGGGATCACTGGCCGTCTGGACTGGTGACATGCGCCCCCCTGGAAGACAGCGCTGAGGGGCATTATGTGATCGAGCCGGGCGATGTCTTGCTAGGAATGTGGCGCCACGCTCAGAGCCGTGTCGTGTTGACTATCGAGAAAGGGAAGATTGCTAAGATCGAGGGAGGCCCAGACGCCTACTTACTCCAATCGCATCTTGAGCGGGCGGGTGATGAGGGGGCGTTCCGCTTCGCGCACGCGGGCTGGGGTATTGACGAACGTGCGGACTGGGGCCACGTGGGTATGGACTCGGAGTCGAAATACGGCACGATTCTGGTAGCGATTGGCCGCAATATCTTCGACGCTCCCGCCCCTTATAGTGGGCTAGGCGGAAAGAACGTATCAGAAGCTCACTTCGACATCTGCTGCCGCAACACGAGTCTTTACCTGGATGGCGAGCTGATCGTCGAGAATGAGCAGTTTGCTGTCAGTGAGTTAGGTTAGCATTAGGGGATTATTAGCCGTCTGTCACTCGCATTTGCAGGCTGTGCTCACGGGCTGCGCTCCTCGCGTGTGCCGGGCAACTGCTCCTGGCGCTCTACTTTGAGGTCAATGTAGTCACTGGGGGTGTTCTGCAGGTCACGAGGGGAGACATTCAGCCCCAGTCGCCCCGCGTGCTCCTCCACCACGCGCCACACGGCCTGGCTGGTAACCCTCGGCGCAGCCACGAGGCGGTCGCCCTTCCTCATCCCCCGCCACACCTCCACTGTCCGATGACGCGCTGATCGCCGCCAGCATCAAGCCTGACGCGCCGTATCTCCAGGCGCAGGACTTCGTCTTCGAAACTTTCGAGCCGCAAGACATCGCCCCGACCTGGCAACTGGACATCGTGCCCGCGTGTGATCCCGATGGTGCGCTGTTGGGCTATTCGGCAGTGTGCGTGGTGGACTTTGCCGATCTTGCAGAAGCGGTTTCACCCGATGCGCCTCAGCGTGCACAGTGGCTTGAAGTCGCGCAGTTCCAGACGGAGCAACGGGCGCAGCAGTTCCACGAGGATTTCATGTCACTGGTGGGCAATGATGAGTTGGGCAACATCACGGGACCAGCCTTGGCCGGAGTGATAGCTGATGACCTGGAGATGGATAGCCGCTGGCAGGTAATGGACAAGCAAACGTTGGAGCAATGCGGTGCGGTCGAATTTCTGGACACAACCAGAAGAGAGTATAGTAGAGGTTGTAAAAGGAAAAGACGATGAGCACGAAACGCCGACAGTATAGCGCGAAGTTCAAGCTGGAAACCGTACTTGAAGGGATCCGCGGGGAAAAGCCGGTAGTGCAAATCTGCCGTGAGCGAGGCATCCGCGATAATCTGTACTACAAATGGCGCGACGCGTTTCAGGAACGCGCGCCAGGGATTTTCGCCAGCCAGGAACAGCAAGACCAGGCGGTGAGCGAGTTGGAAACACGGGTGGCCGAGCTGGAGCGCATGGTGGGTAAGCTGGCGCTGGAGAACGAGGTAGTCTCCCGCTCAAGTGTTGTTAGGAGCGGGAACATAGGATAAAAGTTCTTCAATCGACCCAATATGGTCAGCGAGACCAGCGACCATAGCGGGTGAGCGTTGAAGCCATCGACGAGTTCCATCGTTGACTTCTAGCCGTAAGGTTTTGACATGACGTGCCAAGTTGTACACGACATCTTCCCAAATCGACGCTGCACGCAACATCTGCACGCGCTTGGAAAAGCCCAAGGTCTTGCGGACCAAGCGCCCATTCATGTGCCGCGAGGTCAAGTTGGTGCGTTCAACGTAGGCCGTGTGGGTGTCCAATTCAGCATAGATTTGCTCCGGATCACCCAAGATGACCCGTGCTTCTACACCGATAACCCGCCCATTGTCACGTTGTTTGACCCTCTGCAAATACTGCCAATCTTCGCTTGGTTGCTTGAGCGATGGCGGACGTCCACGTCCGCTGTAGTCGGGCACTTCGCCATACACTTCAATCAGGGCTTCGCGATGACCGCCCCCTCCATCCGAGACCAACGGTGGTGGCCCATCGGGATGCCCACGCCGTTTGAGTTGGCGTAGGAGTTCGATAGATGCCTCCGTCTCCGTTTTGCCAATCCCACGCCCCACGCGCAGCCGGGTGTCCACTTCAATCAGGGTGCAGCGCCAGAATTCGCCTTGCTCATCGCTTTCGACGCCCCCCTTTATGCCCTTTGTGACCCACGGAGGTCCACAAGCCGTCGATCTGCGCCTGACTGATCCGGTAGTCTTTCAGCAACGCTTCTTCCACCTCTGCCGCTTGTCGGGCCGCCGCTCGCAACCAGTCGAGAATTGTGTCTTCCTTGATCCCTTTGGCACGCGCGATGCTGCTGATACGTACCCCTTCGGCCAACAACGCCAACGTTTCCAAAATCGTCTCACGCGAGGCTTGGCGTCGATAGAATACTGTGCCGAACGTTTCCGTAAACGTTTGTCCGCAGCTTTTGCACCGATAACGCTGCGCGCCATTCTTGGTTTTTCCGAAGCGAATAATCTGCGCCGCTTCGATTTCGCCGTACAATTCACACTGTTCGTTGGGGCAAAACTGCCCCACTTGAGCCAGTTCGTTCGCCATGTCTCCCTCGACCATCATGCTTTTACTGGCTCTATTTTACCAACAACACCCGTCAGGGAGACTACCTTGGAGTCAATCTCCTATAATCGCAAGAGGGTAGTTGTATTTGTGAGGTAAGTAGATGTTCAAGAAACTGCTGGATGAGCTAAAGAAATTGGAGCAAGGTATTCATATTCCAATTTCTTTGCCATTAGACGATGAGGGATATTTTGACAGACATTGTCCATCTGAGGAGTGTGAGGCAGACTTCAAAGTTTTGTTTGAGGACTGGCGAGACAAAGTGTCTGATGAACGGGTGTTTTGTCCGATCTGCCGCTATGAGATGACAGCAGATTCGTGGAATACACCTGAACAAAGTGAATATATCCGCGCCGTTGCGCCCAACCACCTTCAAGGACAGATCAACACAGCACTCAAGGAAGATGCACGACGCTTTAACCGTTCACAGAAACCAGGATTTATTTCCTTGTCATTGTCAGTTAAGCCGGGAAGAAATCAGATCGTACTTCCCGTAGGTGTTGCCGATACTATGCGGCAAACCTTTGTTTGTGAAGTGTGTGGTTGCAGGTATGCCTCTGTTGGTCTTGCGTATTTCTGCCCAGCCTGTGGCCACAACTCCGTTCTTGTCACCTTTGAGCGGACCATTGATATTGTTCGCCAAGTGATGGGTAAAACGTCGGAGATGTCTCTTGTTTTAGAGGAAGTCATAGACAAAGATACAGCTCGCGACAGCGTGCGCAACATCCTTGAGGACAGTCTGTGTAGATTGGTGGGGGCCTTCCAATATTTTGCAGAGAATCTCTTCAATCGACAACCGGGCGCAGCTAGCATCAAACAACGAAGGAACGTCTTTCAAAATCTCGCCGAATCCTCGGCTCTCTGGAAAACACTCACTGGCAAGGGGTACGATGATCTGCTGTCAAGATCAGAATATTCCGACCTTGAGTTGCTTTTCCAGAAGCGCCATTTGATAGTCCATCGTAATGGAATCATCGATCAGGAATACATCACCAAATCAGGAGATAACACACATTCCATTGGTCAGCGGCTTGTGATTTCAGAGGGGAATGTACTGAGGCTTGCCGACATCCTTAGCACTCTTTCAGTTGAACTCAGAAAACTCGATCCTTCCGGACAGTAAAGAAGGATTTTCAGAGTCTTTCTGGAAAACAAAAACTGAGCGGGACGACTGCCCCGCTCAGAACAATCCGAACGCCCCCTACTTCCTCTTCCCCCTCAATATCTGATACACCCGGTTCTTCGAGATGCCATACTCCCTGGCCAAGTCAGGCACGCTCAGGCCAGCAGCATACCGAGCTCGGATTTCGGCATTGCGATCAACCTTCTTGGGAGTGCTTGGCAATAGTGGAGTAGAGGAGTTCGGCGAACCAGGATACAGCCGATTCACCAGCGCGGAAACAGCTTCTTCGAAGGAAAAAATAAAGCTGCCATCTGCTCTAAAGGCGTGTGGCAGCCAGTGCCCCATAGGGGCCTTGACGTCCCATCATTCCCCAAACTGCTCTTTGCGATGGTCTTCGCGACGGCGATTAGTTACTACGGCCAGAAACTGCCCCAGACTCCGATTTCCAACTCTACTCCGGCAAAGTGTGCTCGAAATGCTGAGATTCGTGCTCGTTATAAGCGAGGCGAATCGAGAGCAACGTTAGCTGAGGTCTTCGGTGTCTCCGAACAGCGGGTTTGGCAGATTGTGCAGGGAAGGCGCAAGTAGGTGCAAGCATTTGGATTGCGCTGAGCGAGGCGATTCCCTCGCTCAGCGCAAGGAACTTCTAATCCCATTATGAGACGGAACAAGCTTGACATAACACCGGAACCGACACATCCACTCCGAGTCCAAGATATGATTGAATAGGAGACAAAAGGCATGTTGTCTGCCTATCAAATACCCCACCATATTGACTTGTTTGCTGCTGCACGCTAAAGAAATACACTTCGGAGATACTGCGCGTTACAGCGACGTGCAACTGTCTCGCAGGCTCCTTGAGAAGAGATTCCACTGAGTTGCCATTTCGGCATTCCCGGCATATTTTCCAATGAGGTATTCCTCTGTCTTCCATTCCAACCAATACTACATGTTCAAACTCTAAACCCTTAACACCGTGAATTGTTGAGATAAAAACCCGGTCGGTGCAACGTTCTCGAATTAAAGTTCCCCAGTCGATTTCCAGGTAAAGATGATTTCTGAAAATCGCTGCTCGTCTTTTTAGGGGCAGATTTCGATACCGTGAATCATATTGCTGAGCCATTACACGCATTAGGTTAAGCACAGGATCGGTTTTGCCTTCACCGTCGGTCTTGGGAATAACATCCAACAGGCTTCGACAGGTATTAGAGCCTTTTTGTGCGATTTCAGTCAACTTCTCTACGAGAGTCGGGTGCTTGTCTTCAATCTCTTTCGTCTGAAATGATGGTATAAACACATAGGGGACTTTAGGGGAAGTATCCAGTTGTTCGATAATACTGTTTAATCGATACCCTGTGGCCGCGATAACGCAGATTTCGTGCAAAGAAATACCACGCTGCTGCAAACCCTGAATCAATTCGGCTACTCTGGGAGCTTCTTCAGCTACATTGCGGGATAGAGAAAGAGGGTATTTTCTTTGAGGTAATATTTCAATGCCAAAGTCATCTGTCCGAAGAAGACGGCCTAAAGCGTCAATGTCATTATTTTTTACCCTATGGTTTTGCGTTAGCCTGATTGTCTCTCGGCAGCCAAATTCGCTTAGGGCATGATCTACATTCTCTGGGCGTGCATCACGAAATTCGTATATTGCTTGTTCTTTATCTGCAAATATCATTACTGGGCGATCATCATTTTGAGGGGCAAGCCCCTTTACCAATAGTCTCAAAATTCCAAACTGACACGGATTGGTGTCCTGAAATTCATCAACCACGATATAGCGATACACTGCCCGGTATAGGGCTAAAATACGCGAAATTTCCAATAACGCTTTTCCTCCCAAGAGCAAATCATCGTAAGTCAATCCAGGCCCATTGTCAGTTTTTTGTTCTCCCACGACAATAAAATCAGGCTGGATTCCTATTTCCGTGCCATAGGCCACAAGTGCTTGATAACAAAAAGAGTGGAAATTCATAATGTCTATACACTCGTGGAATTGTTGATCCACTTCACGCGCAACTCTCCGTTGCATCGTGGCCGCAGCGGAATTTGTAAAAGTCAATCCTAGAACCCGATACGGGGGACGGACATAACCTGCTGTGATTAGGTAGGCAATACGTTTCGCCATCACATAGGTTTTTCCGTATCCAGCAGGGGCAATAACCACATGATGGGCATTAATCGGTGCGTAGATGGCTTGTAATTGGGAGGAGTCACGAACTGAAGTCTGGCGCATCCAGCTCACCTTTGGCTTTTCGTCGGGCATCCAAGAGCATACGCTTGTAGACACCAGGCACATATTCTGGCTTCGTAGCTTTTTGTGCAATTCTGCGTCCGGTCATGTACCCTTTTTCTTTATCTAACATTGTCCTAATTTGCCGAGTCAAGTCATGAATTTGCCCGTTTTTTACATTCTCCAAACAAGCTATCAAGGATTCAGGAGTTTCTATTCCTTGAAGAACACCTGTTTTAGGCAAACTCCTAACCATCTCTGTGACACGATGCTCGTTCACTTCATAGAGAGCTTCTAAGGCGTGTTTGCAAAGTCGAACCACGCCGGTATACTGCGGGCCATGAGCAAACGACATGAATTAACCGACGAACAATGGGAGCGACTGCAACCGCTGCTGCCGCCCCAGAAGCCCAAGACGGGACGCCCGGCGGACGACCATCGGCGGATCATCAACGGGATGCTCTGGGTCATCCGGACCGGCGCCCCCTGGCGTGATTTACCCGCACGGTACGGTCCCTGGTCGACGGTGGCGAGCCGCTTCTACCGGTGGACACGGGCCGGATTATGGGATCGCATCCTGGCGGCGGTGCAGGAACAAGCGGACCGAGCCGGAAAGTTGGACTGGGAAGTACATTTTGTGGATGGCACCGTCGTGCGGGCTCATCAGCACGCCGCCGGGGCAAAAAAAGTGACCCGAAAACGGACGCCTTAGGTCGCAGCCAGGGCGGGTTCAGCACCAAGCTGCATGTGCGTGTGGAGGGCAATGGGCAGTTGATGACCTTTGTCCTTACGCCTGGCCAACAGCATGAAGCCACCGTCGCCGAGGAGCTGTTGGACCAGGGCGCGGTCAAGCGGGTTGGCAGGGGTCGCCCCAAGCGGCGTCCCAAACGCCTGGTGGGCGATAAGGGATACAGCAGCCGCAAGCTCCGCAACACTCTGCGACGGCGTGGGATCCGCATCACCATCCCGCACAAGCGGAATGAGCATCGCTCTGGCCCTTTTGACCGCACTCTCTATCGCCTCCGTAATCGGGTGGAGCGCTTTATCAACCGGCTCAAACAGTTCCGGCGCGTCGCCACACGCTATGAAAAACGGGCGGACTGTTACCGGGCTGTCGTCACTCTCGCCGCCATCTTGCTCTGGCTATAAGTTTGCAAACACGCCCTAGCACCAAGTGAATGGGAATGTTTGCTAGAATTTCGTCCTCGAACTTATGAAGATCAGTGGGAAATCCCCCGAATTTCTCAGCAATGTGCTTGTGAACTGGATCGGTCGAATCGTAGGCAAATGTACTTGGGATGTTCAATTGCTGTAAAAGGTAAAGCGGATACATCATTTCGGCACCGCATCCGTCAATAACCGTAACACCAACTTCATCAAGGTCAAAACCATCTGTCATATTTCGAGCAAAAACCGGAATTGCCCCCTGTTCTGAAGCACCCTCTGCGACAACAACGCATTGAGCAAAGAGAGCGTCACCATTTGTCAAAAGAAGTTGTTCAGCTTCCAATCTGAGTCTGGCTATCTTCTTCGACAAGCCGCCGATCTCGCCACCTGCCACTGATAAGGCAATAGCTTTAAGGTCTTCCAGGGAACATCTTCCTACCCTATCAGTTCGATGCTTGGGGCCGAGGATTATCAGATTCTCAATTTCGCATCGAGACAAAATATCCGGTGAGTGCGTGGTAAGAATAATCTGGATAGTTTTCCCATCGTCTGCAAAACGTTGTTGAAGGCTCCTAAGCGCGTTGACTACAAAACGCTGCATCTGAGGATGCAAATGCGTTTCTATTTCCTCTAATCCAAGCAGGAGGTAATTGACTTCTCCCTCTGCATCATCTTGAAGTTGGGCAAGAGCACGTAAGAGTTTTAGGCCAATGACAAACGAGCTTTGATGTCCACTGCCTTGATGTTGAAACGGCAAGCCCTCCATTTCAACCGCAGCACTTGCGATGAGTTCGTTATCCTTTATAGGGAAGAGGCTTAGCGAGGCGTTGTAACCCGGTATCAACGCCGAAGCAATATCTGCTATCTGCGAATGCATACCACTGAACTGCGAACTTTGCGAAATGCTCTCCCGAAGCTCGAAAAGGGTAACTTGAAAATCCGCCCGTTCGATTACCAAGAGAACCTTCTTTACAATTTGTCGCAAGTCTTCAATGTGTTGGTGTTCGCGACCATCAGAAGTGGAATCATCATCCCCCGCGAGGCTTTCTAAGGTCGTTTCGATTTCTTTCCAGTTCTGCTTATAATCGCCAATTTGAGGTCGCAAGAAAGGAGGTCTATTGTCTTGCGCGCCCTCCCGAAATTGGCGATCCAACTCACTAAACTTCGTCTGGATAGTATTGGCAACATCAGCCAATCCTAACTCTCTGAGGGTCTCTGTGTCTGATTCCACTTTAGCAAGAGTCGCCGATGTCGCCTTTAGAACGGCTTCAACAGGGCGCACAAAATCCGAAGCAAAATATGAGAAAATCTGCCGCAAGTCGGATGAACGCGCCGAAAAGTCAGCGCTTGATGGCACTTCTCGGATGGCAGGGACTAACTCAAATTGAATGTAACGCTTGAACGTCCAGTCGAAAACTGCTCGCTGTCGATGCTCCTCTGGCAATCCATCTCGTATGATAAGGCACTCGGCATAGACTTCACGGTTTTCTTGCCTCCATTCAGCCTCAAAGTGAATTGTTACTGTCCTTTGAGTCGGTTCAATTTGGCCGCCGCGTATTCCGTAAAATGCAGCTAAGTCATGTTCGGTATTTACCTCAAAACATATTTCGATTTCAATGGGACGCGCTAAATCCCCAAAGTCAGAATCCAAAATAGATACGTTTCGAGCACTTCCTGGCCCCAAAACTTTTCTGATAGCCTCTAGCAGATTGGTCTTCCCTGAATTGTTTGGGCCTATTATGACGCTGAACAGACCGAGGTCTACGGTTACATTGTCGAGATTACGAAAGTTTCTGACTGTCACTCGTTGCAATATCAACTCGCCACCTCCGATTGTTTCCTGGCACGATCACCCAGCCCAGAACCTTTATCTGAAAACCTCATATGCCACCAATCGCAAATCTTCGGCACGAATCTGCTCCAAGGTCGTCTTGGGCATGATGATGTCACGATATAATTCGTTCTCGACAAAGAACTCATCCAGGGCTTCTACCAGAGCACGTTGATTCTGATCGTCTCGATAGTTGGCCAAAACCGCCCTCAGCGTTTTATCACGCCTGAAGGCGTCCAGCGAGATGTTCTGGATAACCTGTTGAACCTTCTGACGCAGATTCTCTGGAGCGACAAGGTCGTCTGGCGCTGCAATTTCGGCAGTCGTGAGCAGAGTGGGCTGGCGTAACGCCGCACCCAGTTCCACATTGATCGCACCCATCTTAGGCTTAATGCGACGCGCACGAACTGCTGAGTTAATCTCTTCAAGCACATCGTTGGTGGCCTGATCGAGCCTGTCGTAGACCTCAAAATCGGCAGACATTGAACGGGGTTCGTCGGAACCAACCAATAGATAGCGGTATAGACGGCGCTTGTCGCTGATAACTTCGTCAGCCGTATAGAGTCGCCAGAAATGACGATCTGCTGCCTGAAACGCGAAAAACTCACCAGATGGGTGAAGTGACTTGGCAATTCCAGAACCGATTCCCAGTGGAATGCTCTTGACCTTTTCTAGTCCAGCTTGCTGCAAGTACAGGATAAGCGGGAGCTTCATTTCATCGGTTGAGACAAGCTCAATTTCCCGCTCCAACTCGTCGATCACGCTTTGATCTTCCTGGTGCAGTCGTCTGAGTTGGTCAAGTGAACGCGAGCTGACAACTTCGCCCAGGATACTGGCATCGAGACCCACTGTACGGTCGATGTCACGGATGCGGTCTTGTAATCGCTCCACCAGCCCCAGTAATTGCTCCAATCCGGTCTGAGGAAAGCAGTTGAAGACATGCAGTGTGTCGAACTCGGTGCCCAGGCGATCAATGCGCCCTGCTCGTTGAATCATTCGAATCGGCGTCCAGTGAAGATCGTAGTTAATGATCACGCCCGCATCTTGCAGATTCTGCCCTTCACTCAGCACGTCGGTGGAGATCAGGATGTCGATCTCTGGATCGGCTTCAGAAATCGGTGGTGGATTGTCTTCAGTTGTGTTGGCTTTTGGGGCAAAGCGCTTGACAAGATTCTCGCGCCTATGGGGATCGGTTTCGCCGTGGATGACCTCGATCACAGGCGGGCGGGACCAGCTTTCTTGCCATGTTGGATCGCCAATCAGCGCTTCATAGACATATTGGGCTGTGTCCCGGTAGTACGAAAAGAGCAGGATTTTTCGCCCACGCAGATCATCGGACAGCAGCCGCTTGACCTCAGCAAGTTTGGCATCGCGTTTCTGCTCGTCATCCAGATGCTGGACTAACTCGACCATGTCAAGAATGGCATCGAGCGTCTGCATATCCAGGCTGAGTTCGCGGCGGATAGCGCGTAGATCATAGTCGCGAATGTCCGCCTCAGGTAGTGACTCAATAATCACCTCAATATCGTCGGTTACAGTGTCGTCTTCCAGCGCTTCCAGAGCTAGCAAACGGCGGTTGGTAGCCGAGTCTAGCAGTCTCTCATGGTTGACCAGCATATCGTAGAACCGTTCCTGGAACTGCTGCTGACGTCGGATGCTGACTTCAAAGGCTGCCAGCGAGCTTTCCAGGCGCTTGAGATAAAGTGTTTTCAGGATGCCAATTAGTGCATTTGAATACTGCCGCACACGCTCGACTTCTTGGTCGATATCGCCTTTGCGATACTGCTCGATATTGAAGCTGATCAGCGAGAGGCTTTCGATACGCGCCACGATCTTTTCGTAGAATCCGTCATAGGTGGCTTCCAGATCGTAGTTGACGCTGTAGAGCAGTCGCTCGGGAAAGTGAATGATTCCCTTCCCCGGCAAGCGAATTTCTTCCCCAGCTTGCTGGCGCTGCTTCACATCCTGGCGGCTGCGACGCACCATCGTTTGTTCCAGCAGCGTGAAGATGTCCGCGCCACCGTCCTGGACTTCCCGGAAATATCCCTTTAGGTTGCGGATACCATATTCGCGGAAGAACACATCCTGGCCGCGTGTGATAAACGAAATCTGGTGATACAGGTCCCACACCGAATTGTTGACCGGTGTCGCCGTCATGAGGATGACCTTGGTATCCGGGTTGCCGGTGGCCAGCATCTTCATCAGGTTCTGGTAGCGGTTGGTGCCCGGATTGCGGAAGTTGTGGCTTTCGTCGATCAGCACCACATCGTACCGGTTGTAGTGTTTCCAGTCGAACGAATCGCGGCTTACCAGTTCCTGGGAGATGACCTCTGCCTTGATCCCGTACTCGTCCAGCTTCGGTTCCCAGACCAGATCGCGCAACTGCGCCGGGCAGATGACCAGTCCGCGCGGGATGTGCCCCTTGCGACGCTTACCCAACACGTAGTGTTCCAGCAGGCTCATGCCGATATACGTCTTGCCCAGCCCCACCGCGTCGCTGACAATCACCCCGCCGTGCCGGTCGATCAGGCGAATGGCCTCTCGCAAGCCCTCTTGCTGGAAACTGGCCAGTTCAACCCCTATGCGCGCCTCAACTTCTTCGGGGATAATGCGGTCACGGAAGTATTCGTACAGCACCTTGATGAATACATCGTGCGGGGTCCAGAGCGCATCGCCGAACTTGCTTTCGTTCAGCGCGTCGATCAGGTCCTGCTTGTGATCGGTCGAATAAGCCCACATCTGCTCGAACCAGTTCTGGCGCAGATCGCGGATTACCGCCTGGTTTTGCTGAACGAGATTCAGTTCGGCTTGACGGGTCATGCCCGAGGGCGTGAAGTTGCTGCTGCCGACAATCGCCGCGTGAGGCATCAGATAGGCTTTGGCATGCAGAAATGCGCCGTTGTAGTATCGAACTTGAACCAACTCCTGGGCCAGAAAAGCGGTCAGGTCATCGATCAGGAAGGCATAGTCCCGGTTGAGCGGCAGCGCTTCGAGGTCTTCGCGCAGGCGCTGGCGATAGAACCGCTGCAAATCTACTACCCCATCATCGGCTTCAGGGCTTTCTAGCTCCGGAGGACGGCCCAGCAACAGGCGGAAGCACGAAAGCCTCCGCAGAGCATCGCCCAGCATCTCCCAGACCTTCGGCTCGAAGAACCCACTGGCGATATCCAGTTCGCGTTCATCCCACTCGGTGAGCAGGCGGTGCAGCACAGCGCCGAGTATGCGTTCCTCAGCGGTATTGTCGATGTAATCTGGAGGGTGGTACATTTCAAGCCCTTTTTCCAAACGCGCAGCGAGTCGATTTTGTTCGTGTACTGCATTTGCAACAACACTATCGCTCAGAACGGAAATTCCTCTGGAAAATCGCCGTTTGCCACCTCAACATCAATGTCACCCAGGACTCTAATCGCTCGCACGATATCCGAAATGAAATTGGGCACAATTCCCTCATCCGCCAAGCGTTGCGCCATGTAACGAGCGCGCAGACCTTTTCCCGGATTTGAGCCCAGTTCGTATGCTGCATCTTTACACAAACTGTCATAGTTCTCAGACCCAATGGCATTCCGCATTTCGGTTTCGAAGTCAATATTCAGAACCGCGTATGTTGCCGAAATCTCTGGCTCAGGGTTTAAGGTTTCGGGTTGATGGAGCATTCGCAGTAAGACTCTATTTTGCTCCAATTCCTTATCTGGCTTACCCTGGTCATTATCGAAGATCACATAAACAGGAATGCCAAAGGCGTTGTACAGTTGGAAGAATTGATCCAAGTTGTTTTTGCCACCAGCGTTGATTATGGATACGCCAAATGAGTCCAGATTATAGCTGAGGCAATCGGCAAAAATGGGAAGTGCATATTGCTCCGTTTCTCCTTCGACAAGAACAGCTTTCCTGGCAAAAAAGACCTCACTGTGCTCCAATCGACTGATATTGTGAAGTCTTTTTTTGACGCTATCCGTTGTCATCGAAATAGACGGATGAAGCTTTTGCCGTTCCTCAAGAAACTGTTCGGCGGAAACCTGCCGCACCGTAGTACATTGCTCTCCGTCATCGTCCACACATCTCTCAACCAGACAAACTTGATCAAAGTGTTCCAGGTCTACAAAGCTGCTAGCGTGCGTTGAGAAAAACACCTGGTTTTCCCGCTCAGCAAGATCATTAAATAGACTCGCTAAACTGCGCTGAGCATGGGGATGTAAATAGATTTCCGGCTCTTCGATGGCAATTATCGCATCCCCCTTGAATACAGTTGCATATGCTCGGAACAGAGCCAACAATGCCAAATTGCGCATCCCCTGTCCAGCCTCTGGAAGCCTGAGTCGCTCGTCTTTCCCTCTCCGAAGAACAAGATTGATTGAACGGTAGTAGCTCTGGGGATCAAAGGCTTTGAACTCTAATCGCAAGTTGTGAGTGGTACGCTTAAGTTGGTCTCGAAAAGCGGTTTCGATCTCCGCTTCGAATTGCTGGAATCTTGGAGTTCGGAGTAGTTCTAGGGCACCTTCAAAATGAGCTTCGAGAGGTTCTATAGAGGCTTCTGGGAAATCGGCGTTGAATTGGCTGGTAATGCGTCCAAATAGTGTCCAAGGGGAAGTTCCTAGATGACGATCCAGATCGCGGCTAGCTTCCAGATACGTCATTGCGCATTTTTCGCGATGTTCAGTCTTGAGAAAAGCGGCCTGTTTAAGGTCTGTACAGGGATTTGAGAAATATCCAATTCGATTCTGGCCTTTCTCAAAGCCCTGCTTGAAACAAATAAACTGGATGTCATAAGCGTTTTGTTCGAATTCGATTCCGACAAAGATTTCTCGTCGCTCGTCATGTTGGAAGTAATCAGAAACTTCAAGTCGCTGATTTGATGGCCATTTTTCGCCAAGTAGAAAATCGAGAGCGGCAAGGATGTTTGTTTTTCCTACGCCATTCTCACCAACTAATGCGCAAACACTAGCAGGGAAAAATTCCAGGGATTTTATCGACCTGAAATTCTGAATTTTTATCCTTTTGATTTTCACCATTAACTCCCAGTGTCCCCATGCCCGTCCGAAAAGCCATATCCCAGGCTCATTCTTGTTCCATCTTCGGCGGCACTATCGGCATTCTGGGCGGAGCCGTGCGCCACATCAACTCGATATCCTCCGGTGTCAGCCCATACACCTGATTAACCAAATTCGAGAGATGTTGTTCCAGGCGACGCATCTCCGCCTGTATGGCGTGAGTTTGCGACTCTTTAGAGAGGGTGATCAACTGTTTGACAAGTGGCTCGATTTTTGCCCGGATTTCACCAGTGGGTTGAGCAATAGGTAGGGTTTCAGTAAATGAGTAAATCATGCGCAGCGCTTCATCTTTTCCGTGCATGGCGTTGCGCCACATGAACGCCCAAAGTAACGGGGAGTTGACAACCGCCAACAAGTATAAATCGTTGGTTGGCCAAACATAGGCGGTGTTAACCAGATAAACGGGGTCGTCCGTGAAAGCAAATTGCGCGCGCCAAGTAATATCTGTGTGGATAATCTTGGGTTGCTCAAAGATCTCGTAATACGCACACGATCTGAGTTCCCACCAAAACCGGCCTTGATCTTGACGCTTCCGGAGTTTTTCCTCAAATGGTTTCATGTGTGCATAGAGTGCCGGGTAAGTCTCCGCGAAAACCTGCTCGGCGCCTGTACCTGCTTTGCTCCACGGCCAAGAATGATTCTCACTCGACTTGAGAAGGATCATCCACAGTCCAGCCCATTCCGGCGTCCAGCGCTTGATATCCTGACCGCGCAGATAGGGCCGGATAATCGCTTCACATGCGGGGTCTTCGGCCACCAGGCGATCCCTGGTTGCTGTGTCGATCAGAAAGGCTTCGTTCAGCCCGGTCTTGATTCCATAATAGGGTTCCGCCCCAATAAATTCTCGCAGCGGGATGCCTGCTGCCTGAATCTTGGCCATCAAGCGCTCGATGTCGGCGGGTTCCAGGCTCCAGGGAGCCGCCGAGAAACGATTCGCCGCAACTGGGTGGCTCTGTTCCTCGACGAAATCGCGCAGGTCCCACTGCTCGAATTCGTCTCTGGGGAACCGGGTCACGAGGACATGAGAGGCGTGAGCCGGTTTGCCATTGGCTTTCTGGAATACCACGATACACGGGAAGGTATCCGTACCCTTGAAAATCGACGCGTGGCCAAAATCAATGATTTGCTCGATGTGCACGGAGTTGACGAAATGCTCACGCAGCTTCTCGCCGTAGCCTGCTCGCAGCCATTTGTTCGGCGCGATGTAGGTGATCTGGCCATGCGACCTGAGCAGTTGAATGCCCCGTGCGAAGAAGTACACATATAAATCTGCCGTACCGGTGTACACCTCAGGATAAGATGCTTGCAGTTCTGGCTTCTGGTCGGTGATGGCTTCCATGCGTACATAGGGCGGGTTGGCGACCACCACGTCGAATCCGCCTTTGCGCGTGAAGACCTCGCTGAAGTGCAGGCGATAAAGGAAGAACGGCAGCGCGGCTTCCGGGTTGCGCATTGTTTCCTGTAAATCGGTTATGCGCGTTAACCTGGCGCTGGCGTCTTCGAGCTTGCGCTGGTCAGCACGTCCCAGCCGTCCGCCAGCGAGTCCTGCTTTCTTGCCCAGGTGATCGATCTGCGCCTGCAGCGCTTCAGCTTTTTCTCTCAGGCTGGAAAAAACAATCCGCCGTTCCTGAGTAGTGACTTTGTCGCGCAACTGACGACGTTCTTCCGGGCTGGCGCGGAAGAACTGCTGTCGCAGCATATCGAGTTCCACCCGCGCTTGTTGAGTTTGGCGTTCACTTTCAAAGAGCCTCATTCCTATCTGCGTGCCTGCCGGGTTGGAGAGCTGCATGGCAGACTCTTCGCCACGCAAGAGGGCAGTCGCGCTCTTAGTGAGAACCGGCTCGCCGTCGATAGTCTCGATCAGGCTGTTGCCCGCCATGAGCTTGTAGTCCAGGTTAGGCAAGGGGCGCGCCTGTTCGATAGTCTGGTCCACGACCAGCGCCAGCCAGAGCCGAAGCTGAGCGATCTCAATCGCTTCCGGCTTGATGTCTACGCCGTAAAGCGTGTCGCGGATGATCGCTTCTTTCCAATCAGCTACAACCGCCGCATTGACCTCAACGCCCAGCGCACTGGCACAAGCTCGGCGCAGCAGGATGATCTCTCCCAGCATCCCGATCAGGAATGAGCCGCTGCCGACCGCCGGATCGAGCACGGTCAGGGTGTCGAGCGCGGCGCTTATGCGCTGCGCTTCTTCTGGCGTGAGGGCTACATCAGTGTCGGGATCAAACTGGGCGCGGGTAGTCTCGCGTGGGATATTCGCGCTCTCTTCGAGGTATCCGGCCAACGCTTCCTGGCACATGTACGACACAATCGTGCGCGGCGTGTAGAAGCTGCCGGTCTGGCCCCGGTCACGCTCTTCGAGCATGTTTTCAAAGACCTTGCCGAGCATTTCCGGATCAACGGCCACGTCTTGTTCAAGCGGGGTATCGTCGGCAATGGTGAAGTTGTAGCGGTTGAAAAAAGCGAGCAAGCCATCGCTGCTATTTGGATCAAATAACGAGTCTGGCAGAATAATCACGCCTTCCGGATCACGTGATTTATCGAACAACCCACCGTTGAGATAGGGAATCCGCACACCTGGCCAGCGTGTAGTGTTATCGAGCCGCCGCGTGTTCATCGTTTCAAAAAACAGCGGCTCGAGAACTTCGGTGTAGTAGTAAAACGTCTCCTGATCACCCCGGAACTCACCGGCATGGCGTCGCACGGTGTCGATAAACTGATCGCCCAGGAAGCGCTTCTGTCCGCCAAGCCATCCCTTGCGCTGAAGGAAATAGAGAAACATCAACCGCCCCAGCAAACGCTGAGTGAAGGCGTGCAGCTTCGCTTCCTGATCGGCGTTCTGGAATTCGGGAATGCCCTTGTTGTAGCGGCGAATAGCGTCCCGCGCGAGGTCGTAGTGCGCCTTGTACTCGTCATAGAAGCGTTTGGTGATCCTGGTGACGTTGAAGGCTTCGGCTTGCGCTTCATAGACCTGCTGGCCGGTACGCCGGTGGGCGTGAATAGCGTTCAGGGTGTCGAGGTCGTGGCGTGTTGGATCGCTGACGATCATCTTCAGCTTGTCCACGCGCACATTGCTCTTGGTGGGGGTGCCGACAAACCGAGGGTGAGCGAAGACAATCTCGCGATAGTCACGGGTTACCACAAGCAGCGCGGTCCCGCGCTGGAGAGCGTTCCAGGCCAGTCCGCGCAGTCGCGTTTGGCGAAGATCATCGACCTCGTACAGATAGACCGCGTGGTTGTCGAGATTGGACACGACGTAGGCGCGCTGAACAGATGCGCGATCTACGTCGTCGAGCTCCAATTCGTCAAGATCAGGGCCTTCGAACGGCTCTGGCTCATACACTGGATATCCCAGAAGACGGAAAAGTTCGTGAATGTCAGCGGCGGAACGAACAGACAAATGTTGAAAGCCGAGGGAGCTGATCGACATGACCCACCCTTGAAAAAGATAGTCTCTGAAAAACAGAAATCACGGGCATCCACAAAGGCAGCTAAGTCTGCCCAATACCACGGAAATGGCGCTACATTACGCCGTTCTTACTATGATAGGCAGAACGACAGAATGCGCAACAAAACTACGACGGCAGAGTATGTTCCATTCATGAAACATCTGTGAATTTGTCTCTCTGCACGCTACTCCAGGCAGAATTCGTGACCTCACTTAGGGGTGGAAAACAGCATCTACGGCAGAAACCGATGCGCCTAAAACCTGCGCGAAAAGATGGGCGAGATAAAGAAATTGTTGACGACTACCTACGGTCTCCCCTACGGTAACCAGTGGTAATGTCCGTATACTTCTGTAAAAACAAGGAGGCGTGAGCTACCATTCGTTTGTCTGAGAACGAATCCCGCGAGGGGAAAGGGAGCACACGCCATGAGCATGAAGATACCGCCGAGTGAGCGGATCCGGCAACTGTTGGAAGGGTACTTGCAGGGCGGGTACCAGCAGAGCGAGCAACCGGCCAGCGACTTTCTGAAGCTGGCGGCACAGATGGTGGCCCAGGAAGCGCTCGAGCAAGAAGTGACCGACTTTCTGGGGCGCGACCGGTACGAACGCCAGGAAGAGGCGGTCGGGTATCGCAACGGCTACAAGCCGGGTCGAATGCGCAGTGCGGAGGGCGAGATCGCCCTGGCGGTGCCCCAGGTGCGCGACAGCGAACAGCCGTATCGTTCCCGGCTGATGGAGTTCTTCAAGGGCAACACGGATGTGCTGGATTACCTGGTGCTGCAGATGTACACCCGTGGTCTGTCGACGCGTGACGTGGAAGACGCCTTCCGGGATCCAGTGACCGGTGAACCCTTGCTGGGCCGCACCGCCATCAGCGAGATCACCGACAGCCTGTGGGAAGATTACCAACGTTTCTGCGTGCGGAGCCTGGCGGAGTTCGAGGTCGAATACGTCTTTCTGGATGCGGTGTATGAGAGTCTGCGGCGGCAGGGCAACGTGAAAGAAGCGCTGCTGTGCGCCTGGGCGATTTGCCGGGATGGAAGTAAGGTGCTGCTGCCCATGGCGTTGGGCAATAAAGAAAGCCTGTCCTGTTGGCGTGAGTTCATCCGTCACATGACCAAACGCGGCCTGCCCACCCCGACGCTGGTCACAACGGATGGTGCGCCAGCGGTGATTGCGGCAGTCGAGGAAGTCTGGCCCAAAAGCCTGCGCCAGCGCTGCGTGATGCTCAAGACCCGCAACATCCTCGACAAAGTCCCGCTGTCGGCTCAACCCGAGGTGAAGCAGCGATTGCAGGCGATCTGGAATGCGCCCAACCGGCCTACGGCGGACCGGTTGCTGAAAGACTTCTTCGACACCTATGAGCAGCTCTACCCGTCAGCGATCACCTGTTTGCTCGATGACCTGGAAGCGTGCCTGGCCTTCCTACGCTGCCCGCCTTTGCATCACCGGCGCATTCGGACTACCAACCTGATTGAGCGGGCCTTCGCCGAGCAGCGCCGCCGCACCAAAACCATCCCGCGCTTCTTCGATGAGCGCAGTTGCTTGAAGCTGGTCTTTGCCACGCTCTGGCAGGCCAGTGAGCGCTGGCAGCGTGTGCGCATGACCGACCTGGAGCTTGCCATGCTGCGCCGCTTACGACGGGAGCTGGAGTTGTCGCCCAGTTCACCCGAACCTACATCATTTCAGAGGAAGGCTGTCTAATCCGATGCCACGTCTCCACTTTTACAGAAGTTTTCGGACTTGACCGGTCCTTCAGCGTTATATCTGAGCAGTTTCCTGAATAGGACCGCGTGTGATCAGGGTGAGTGCCTCCAAAATATCAAACGTTGTCATACGGATATCACTGAAGATGGGAGCATCCAACATAGCCTTGAGCGGCTCGACGAACGATTGCAGTGAGGTCTCATCATCGAACAGGTAAATCCCCCCTGCCTCACGTTCCACCTCGTTCATGATCCACACCTTCCAACGCAAACCAGGAGCAGCTGCAAGATTCGGAGCTTCTGGCAAGCACACCTGCTCGTACTCCGCTTTTGACACACTGAACTTAAAATTGACCTGCAATATTTTCTGAGACATGAGCTTTCCCTCCTTTGGGTTTCTGCTATCGAACCGTTTACTTTTAGTGTAATCGTTTTGTTCTTCTGATGTAACGTTCTTCAGGGGGATAGCAGCATGAAAAAAGAGCGATGGGGTGTACGGCTTCATCGCTCCTATGAGGCAGGGATTAATTCGTATCGTCTAGAGGAGGAATGGATCCGTTTACACCAACCCCTTGTACCGGGCGTACCAGGCGGCTTTGTAGCGACTGTTGACATGCAGCTTGGCGAGAATGTTGCGCATATGGCTTTTGACGGTATGCAGGCTGATATTGAACTGCTCGGCGATCTCTTTGTCGCTCGCCCCGGTCGCCACCTGCGCCAGAACTTCCTGTTCGCGGAACGTCAACGTTTCGACTGGCTCGCCCATCTCGTCGGGGAGGTTGCGACTCAGGCGACGGAATTCTTCGAGTATCTGACCGGCAAGCACCGGTGTGATGGCCGCTTCGCCGCGCAGCGCACCGCGAATCAAGTCCAGCATGGTTTCGGAGCGGATATTCTTGAGCAGGTATCCCTGTGCGCCGTTCTTGATCGCTTCAAACAACTTTTCTTCGTCACTGTGGACCGTCAGCACCACGATCACCGTGTCCGGCAAGGCTGCCTTGATCTTGTGTGTTGCTTCCAGGCCGCTGCCACCGGGCATGGTGATATCCATCAGGATCAGGTCGGGTTTCAATTCCTGCGCCTTGACCAGCGCTTCCAGCCCATCGTCAGCCTGCCCCACGATAACCATATCGGGCTGGCCCGTGATGATGCTTGCCAACCCTTCACGAAACAGGGCATGATCATCGACCAATAAAACGCGAATAGGGTCCATTTGTCTAGCTCCACTAACTACGCAGGCATCGCCTGTTGTACAGGCCATGCCAGAATCACGTGCGTGCCCTGTCCCGGCGCTGCCTCAATCATCAGATCGCCGCCAATGCGTGCCGCACGTGCCTGCATGATGCTCAGTCCAAAGTGCCCTTTGCCGTTCACGGCGCTGGGATCAAACCCGCAGCCATTATCATGGATCATAACACGATAGACTGCTCCCTGGCGCTCCAACCGGATCGTAACGCGGGACGCGCTGGCATGGCGGCGCGCATTCTGCAAGGCTTCCTGAACCACACGCAGCACCTGGGCCATCGCGTCACTTTCCAGGACCACATCGTGATCATCCGCGCTCACAACATCAATTGCAACTTCGGGGACGGATTGGGTGAAATCGGCGACAACGTCAGCAAGATGCTCCTGCAATGTGCGATCCAGAACCGGAACAGCCCGCAAGCTGGCGATCGACTGGCGCACTTCGTGATCGGCACGGTCTACCGCAGCGCTAATCAGGGTCAATTCCTGTGCCGCTTGCTCATCTGCATCGCGCGCGATCAGATCCGCCAGGCGACCGGTTTTGAGCCTGACATAACTGAGCGTCTGGGCCAGCCCGTCATGTATATCGGCGGCAATACGCTGGCGTTCTTCCAATGCTGCCACACGTTCGGCCTGCTCATACAGCCGCGCATTTTCCAGCGCGATTGCTGTTGAGTTCGCCAGTTCGGTCAGCAGTCGGACCTGCTCATCAGAATAAGTGGCCGCCCGTGTGCTGCCAACACATAACGCCCCGATCACGCGTTCCCCCACCTGCAGCGGCGCGGCAAGGTGGCTGGCCCGATAGTCCGGGGCCACCGTCTGGCAGCCGCCTACGTCACAAATCATGGCTTCCTCACGGCCCAAAACCTGCGCCGCAACCGAGTGTTTCGCCAGCACACAACTGCCACATACCGCATCCTGAGGACCGTTATACGCCTTGAGCATCAACGACTCGCCCGCACTATCCAGCAAACACAGGCACGCGACATCACTATCGAGCAGATCGCGAGCCTTAGCGGTCACTGAGTCCAGAACGTGCGCGATATCCAAATGCGACGAAATCTCGCGGATCACGTCGTACAGGGCGGTCAATTCGCGCGTGCGCTGGTAGATTCGTGCCTCAAGTTCTCCGGTTAAGGTCTTTAGCTGGGCGCGCATGGTATCGACGCTGGTCGCCAGATCTGTGAATTCAGGCGGGCCAGCGATCTGTACCGGACTGTCGAGGTCACCCTGCCCGATCTGTTGTGCTGCGTTCTTAAGTGTTTGCAGTGGGGTCATGATTGCGCGCCGGATCATCACTACGCCGATCACCAACAGTCCGACTGCGCACAAGAAAAAACCAGCTTGTATCCACCCCAAATACGCCAGCTTGCGCTCCGACTCTGCCTCGTATAACCGCACAATCTCGTCCGCCTGCCGAACCAACTGCGGCGCAAGCGCCTGTAGAGACTGAATCGCGGTGTCAAAGCTGGCGCTGCCGGGTGATGCCGTTTCAATGATGTGCAAATCATCCTGGAACATGGTCCAACGCTGCTGGAGGTCGCGCAGTTCAGCCCGGATGGTCTCCAATCCGGCTGCCGGTATGGGAACCGTCTGACCCGGCAGATACTGCGTTTCGCCACCGGCAATCAACGCGGTGAGTGTTTGATCAAACACAGTTGTTGCGTCACGCAGAATTTGTCTGTGTTCGTCCGGGTTTTGGCCCGCTTGGATTTGCAGCGTCTGGCTGATGATCTGCTGCACGAGCATACGCTGGCGTCCAGCCAGATTGATCACCAGCGCGTCCTGATCCTGATCGCGCACCATCCACGCGGTTGCCACCACGGAGATCGTCACTAGAATCAAGAAGGATAAGAACAGCAGGCCCAGCCTGTTTCGGAGAGTCACAGCACACCACGGTTAAACTCATATTTTTCTTCAGTATAGTGCTTAACAGGCTGTCCAACAACAACATAAACTCTGCTGAGGGGTTCAAATGCCAATCGTTCAGGGGAAATACCATGCCCAATTCAGATCAAATGCACCCTGCCGTAAAATTGTTGTCCTCTATCACATATCTTGAGAGTCTGGACGCCGTAACGCTTGAATCCGTCGCGCGCACGGCTGTCAAGCGAACCTATGATTCGGGAGTGGCAAAAGGACAGGGTATGGGTAAAATGAGGGCATGAGCCAATGTCCCC
>JAHDWP010000001.1:153470-445778 GCA_023382715.1 Anaerolineae bacterium | reverse complement strand
GGGGGGTAGCCCCCTGGGAGAGTAGGTCGCCGCCAACGCCCTGGCCTGTTGTTTTGTTTCCTCCTCCGTGATTGTTCGCCCGGCAATCGCCGCCGAATTCTACCCGTGATCGCTGTCCTCTGCCGAGCGCCCTCTGCTTCCTGCAACCGCACTCCACGCGATTCGCTTCTACGGAGCCGCACACCATGCTGACGCGGGCGCAAGCGTCGCCTTTCGCATCTCGGCACGTTGTGGTATCTTTGCTCACGAAATGCCTGATCCCGTGACGGTTTGACACCAGTTGGCCTTTATGCTAACCTCTGAAGCACTTGTTCTAATCAGAACAATTAGCGCGAAGCCAACTGTGTAGTAGGGAGCTTATTACTGTGCCATCAGACTTCGCCCCCATGGTTTCGCTGTTGGTCCTCGCTATCGCTGCCGGCATTCTCATCGTTTTTATGTCGCGCCTGTTGGGGCCTTTCCGCCCAACGGCGCGCAAGCTGGCCCCCTATGAAAGCGGTATGCAGCCCTACGGAGAGGCGATCCGGCGCATTCCCGTGCGGTTCTACAGGGTTGCGGTGCTCTTCATCCTGTTCGACATCGAAGTGATCTTCTTCCTGCCCTGGGCGGTGGTGTTCCGTGATTATGGCCTTTATGGCCTGGCGGTGATGGGCGCGTTCTTCTTCGTGCTGACGGTGGGCTTTGTGTACGAGTGGAAGGTTGGAGGGTTGGAATGGGAGTGACATCGAAGCTGGGTGACCTGGGAATCGTCACTGTCCGCCTTGAAGACGCCGTGAACTGGGCGCGGACGCGAGCCATGTGGCCGATGTTGTTCGGCCTGGCCTGCTGCGCCATCGAGATGATGAGCACCCAGGCGTCCGTCTACGATCTTTCACGGTTCGGGATGGAGCTTATGCGGCCCAGCCCCCGCCAGAGCGACCTGATGATCGTGGCGGGCCGCGTGTCGCGCAAGATGGCGCCGGTGCTGCGCCAACTGTACGATCAGATGCCCGATCCCAAGTGGGTGCTCAGCATGGGCGATTGCGCCTCTTGCGGCGGGGTCTACAACAATTACGCCATCGTACAGGGCGTGGACGAGATCGTGCCCGTTGACGTGTATGTGGCCGGCTGCCCGCCCCGGCCAGAGCAACTGATTCACGGCATCATCACGCTGCATGAACGTGTAAAGCAGGAACGGATAACCGACTGGGCGTAAGGGCGTTCCCCGAAACCTGGTTGGCGGCGAGGGAGAGAGTTGGCGACTATGCTGGATCCGGTTGAAGCTTTGACCAGCGCGTTTCCGCAGGCGATGGAAGACACGTATGAGTTTCGCGGCGAGATCACGGTGATTGTCGCTGCGGAAAACATTGTCGAGGTGTGTCGCCACTGCCGCGATACCAAGGGGCTGGAGTATAATTTCCTGTCCGACGTGGCCGGGGTGGACTACTACCCGCAGGAGCCGCGCTTCGCCGTGTCGTATCATCTGTACTCAATGGTCCACAACCGGTCACTGCGGCTGAAAGTTTTCCTGCCCGGCGACGAGCCGGAGCTGCCAAGCGTGACGGAAGTGTTCCCGGCGGCGAACTGGTCGGAGCGAGAAATCTACGATCTGTTTGGCGTTGTGTTCACCGGGCACCCTGACCTGCGGCGCATTCTGATGCCGGACGGATGGGATGGGCACCCGCTGCGGAAGGACTACCCGCTCGGCTATGAGACGGTGCTGTTCTCCTTCAACTTCGATGAGATAGACAAGCACAAGCCATATGCCCGCGAGTAGGGCAGCAGCCTTTGATGGTTGGAGCGAGGGTGAATGAGCGGTCTACAAGACAGCGTGTGGGCAGGCGATATTCAGCAGCTCAAGGGGCTGGTCTCTGAACGTGCGCTCAATGGCGAGACGATTGTCCTCAACATGGGGCCGCAGCATCCCAGCACGCATGGCGTGCTGCGCCTGATGCTGGAGCTTGACGGCGAGACGGTCGTCACCTGTGTGCCGGATATCGGGTATCTGCATACGGGCATTGAGAAGAACATGGAGGCCAAGCAGTACGAGAAGTCAATCACGATGACTGATCGTATGGACTACCTGAACCCCATGGGCAACAATCTGGCCTACTGCCTGGCCATCGAGAAGATCATTGATCTTGATGTGCCCCTCAGGGCGCAGTATCTGCGCGTGCTGCTGACCGAGCTGACGCGCATCAACAGCCATCTGGTGTGGCTGGGCACCCACGCGCTCGACATCGGCGCGATGAGCGTGTTCCTGTACTGTTTCCGCGAGCGCGAGAAGCTGCAGGACATCTTTGAGATCGTCTCCGGCCAGCGCATGATGACGACCTACTTCCGGCCCGGAGGGCTGTGGCGCGACGTGCCGGAAGAGTTTGAGCCAGCGGTGCGCGACTTCATCAGCTACTTCCCGGCGCGGATTGAGGACTATGAGCGCTTGCTGACGGACAATCCGCTGTGGCTTGACCGCACGCAGGGCATCGGGTTTCTGTCGGCGCAGGATGCTGTCGCCCTCGGTTGCACCGGCCCGACGCTGCGCGGGTCGGGCATCAACTGGGACATTCGCAAGGCCCTACCCTACAGCAGCTATGAGCACTTCGAGTTCGACGTGCCGCTCGGCCAGCATGGCGACGTGTACGATCGCTACCTGATCCGCGTCGAAGAGATGCGCCAGAGCCTGCGCATTGTGCAGCAAGCGCTGGACAGTCTGCCGGACGGCCCGTTCCGCTCCAACAATCGCAAGTATGTCCCGCCGCCGCGCTCCGAGCTGGGCACGAGCATGGAGGCGCTCATCCATCACTTCAAGCTGTGGACGGAGGGCTTCCGCCCGCCCGAAGGAGAAGTCTACGTGCGCGTCGAGAGTCCGCGCGGCGAATTGGGCTGCTACCTGATCAGCGATGGCAGCCCGAAGCCCTGGCGCGTGCACTTCCGCACGCCGAGCTTCATCCACCTGAGCGCGCTGCCCCACCTGGCGAAGGGGTACCTCATCGCCGACCTGGTGGGCATCATCGGTACGATTGATATTGTGCTGGGCGACGCCGACCGCTGAGGGCCGGCCCGGACTGGCGAGCACCAAGACGGGAGAAGTGGCGTGCTGGCTGAGAAACATGCTGAGCGCATCGAGAAGATCTTCGCCAAGTATCCAGACAAGCGCTCTGGGGTGATGGCGCTGCTCTACCTGGCGCAGGAAGAATATGGCTGGCTCTCGGAGGAAGTGCTGCGCGAGGTTGCCGAGCTGTGCGATATAGACCCGACCCAGGTGCGGTCCATCGCCGGCTTTTATACGATGTACTCCGAGAAGCCCAAGGGGAAGTTCTGGCTGCAGGTGTGCACGGATCTGCCGTGCGCGCTGCGCGGGGCTGACGAGTTCTTCAGCGGGCTGTGCGCGTACCTGGGGTTGGGCGAGCGCGGCGGGACCACGGAAGATGGCCTGTTCACCGTCGAGCCGGTGATGTGCCTGGCCGCCTGCGACAAAGCGCCCATGCTTCAGTGCAATTTCCACTATCACGAGAACCTGGACCTGGAGAAGGTCAAGATGCTCGTCGAGCAGTGGCGCGCTGAAGCCGGCCAAGGCGATGGGGCCGTTGGATGACGCGGGCCGATGGTCGCGGGGGACGAGCTCGACCTGGTGGCGCTGTGCGCCGCCGACTATGAAAGCGTGCTCGCGCTCTGGCGGCAGGCCGGGCTGCACATTCGCCCGACGGGGCGCGACAGCGCAGAGCAGTTCGCCCGACAGATCGCCGGGGGCACGCAGACAGTGCTGGGCCTGCGCGCCGCAGAGACGCTCGTCGCGGTGGTTGTGGTGACGCATGACGGGCGGAAGGGGTGGGTCAATCGGCTGGCAGTTCACCCGGACTTCCAGCGGCGCGGTGCCGGCAAGCGTCTCATTGCCGAAGCGGAGCGCCTGTTGCATGAACGGGGAATTGGGATCGTCGCGGCGCTGATCGAAGACTGGAATGCTCCGAGCATGGCGCTGTTTCAAGGGGCCGGCTATACGCTGCATCCGGACATTCATTACCTGACCAAGCGCGACAATGACGAGGTCTGAACAGGGTGCCGGGAGCATGGCTGCTGGCTGACGCAAAAGATCCGCACAGGAATGGGGTTCTGAAGACAATGACACACATTCTGCTGCGCAACCGAGACATAGCCGATATCTGGCAGTTTGATACCTACGTAGCGAATGGCGGTTATGACGCTCTCAAGCGCGCGGTCAATGACCTGTCGCCTGACGAAGTGATCCAGATCGTCTCGGCGGCCAATCTGCGCGGGCGCGGCGGGGCAGGCTTCCCGACCGGGCGCAAATGGTCGTTCATCCCCAAAGATGCACCGGTGAAGTACGTGACGGTCAACGCCGACGAGAGCGAGCCGGGCACTTTCAAAGACCGCGAGCTGCTGGAGAAAAACCCGCACCAGGTGATCGAAGGCGCGTTGATCGCGGCCTATGCGATCCAGGCGACGGCGGTCTACATCTACTGTCGCGGTGAGTTCTGGGATCTGGCGCTCGCGCTGGAGGAACGCATCGAGGAAGCGCGCCAGGCTAACCTGGCTGGCGAGGACATCCTCGGCAGCGGGTGGAGCTGCCCGGTGTACGTGCACCTGGGCGCCGGCGCGTACATCTGCGGCGAGGAGAGCGCGCTGCTCAACAGCGTGCAGGGGGTGCTCGGCCAGCCGCGCGTGCGCCCGCCGTTCCCGGCGCAAGTTGGCGGCGGGCTGTACTACGCCCCGACGGTGGTCAATAACGTCGAGACGCTGGCCAACGCGCCCTGGATCATCCTCAACGGCGCGGATGCTTACAAGGCCATCGGCACGCCGGAAAGCCCCGGCCCGAAGATCTTCTGCATGAGTGGGCATGTGGAGCGCCCCGGCAATTACGAGCTGCCGCTGGGCATCACTTTCCGCGAGCTGATTTACGACCAGGCAGGTGGAATTCCCAACGGCAAGAAGCTCAAGGGCATCCTGCCGTCGGGGGCCAGCGGCCCGGTGCTGCGCGCCACTGAGGAAGTGCTCGACGCGCCGCTGACCTATGAGAGCGTTGCGGCGCTGGGCAGCACGCTGGGGTCGGCGTCGTTCATCCTGATGGACGAAGACACGGATATGGTGTGGGCCGCCGCCAAGATGACGCACTTTTTCCGGCATGAAAGCTGTGGCAAGTGCACGCCCTGCCGCGAAGGGACGTACTGGCTCGACACGATCTACGAGCGCATTCTGCGCGGCGAAGGGACAGCGCGTGATCTGGAGCTGCTGGAGAAAGTGCCGCAGCAGATCATGGGGCTGGTGCTGTGCGCCCTGGGCGATTTCGCCTGCAACCCCGTGCTGAGCACGGTGCGGCAGTTCCGTGACGAGTACGAGCAGTATATCGGCCTGGCGGAACCTGTCGCGGCGGAAGCGTGACCGCCAGGCTTCGGGAGGAGTCTGGCTCATGGGACAAGGGAGTACGGGCCGCGCGCAGCCCACGCGCCGCTCGCAAATCGCTGTGCTGTCGTGGCTGATCCATGCCAACCCGGACGCGCCCGTCCACTACCTGCTGCGCGGCGAAGAATGGCTGGCCGGCGGACAACTACAGAACGCCAGGAAGGACTTCGCGCGGGCGCGGGCATTGGCCGCTCAGGCTTACCAGGGGAGCGCCTGGGGCTATATTTACCAGTCGTACATAGATCGGGCTGATGCCGGGCTGCGCCAGTGCGACCCGGCCTCATCAGACCCGCGCATATGAAAACTCTGGCTCTTGAGGAGCGACATGACCGAAACGATCACAATCATCATTGACGGTCAGGACTACCAGGTTCCGAGAGGGATGAACCTGGTTGACGCGGCGAAAATGCACGGGGTTGACATCCCTGTGTTCTGCCACCATCCCAAGCTGGAACCGGTAGGCATGTGCCGGATGTGCCTCGTCGAGCTAGGCTCGCTCGCCGTCAACCGCGAAACCGGCCAGCCGGAGCGCGACGAGAATGGGCAGCCGGTTGTGCGCTGGTTCCCCAAGCTGCAGACCGCCTGCACGCAGGAAGCCAGCCCGGGCATGGCCGTGCGCACAGATTCGGCGGCGGTGGCCCAGGCGCGCTACAACGTTCTGGAGTTTCTGCTGACCAGCCACCCGCTGGACTGCCCGATCTGTGACAAGGGCGGCGAGTGCCCGCTGCAAGAGCTGACGATGGCGTATGGTCCGGGCCAGTCGCGCTTCATTTACGATGACAAGATGCACCTGGCCAAGCAGATTCCGCTGGGCGACCTGATCTGCCTGGACCGCGAGCGCTGCATTCAGTGCGCGCGGTGCATTCGCTTCTGCGACGAGATCGTGGGCGATGAAGTGCTGGCCTTCCACGAGCGTGGCCGGCGCTTGCAGATCATCACCATCAGCGATCCACCCTTCGATACGAAGTTCAGCGGCAACACAACCGACATTTGCCCGGTGGGCGCGCTGACGACGGTTGACTTCCGCTTCGGCGCGCGCCCCTGGGAACTGGACGAGGTGGCGAGCATCTGCCCACACTGCCCGGTGGGATGCAACATCAGCGCTAGCACGCGGCTCGACCGCGACTTCGGCGGCAGGAAGATGATCAAGCGCATCATGCCGCGCCAGAATGAGGCCGTCAACGAGATCTGGATCTGCGATAAAGGACGCTTTGGACATCATCACAGCCGGTCTGAAGAGCGGCTGACGCAGCCGATGATCCGCCGCGACGAGGAGTGGGTCCCCATCACATGGGAGACGGCATACCGCGAGATCGCCGCGCAGCTTGCGCGTCACGGGCGGGAGTCTGGCTTCCTGGCGGGGGCCAGCCTGTCGAACGAAGACCTGTGGGAGCTGCGCAAACTCGCCCGGCTGACGCATGCCGACTGCTCGCTGGGAGTGTGGCCGGCGACGATGGGCGGCATCGAGCAGGTCACCCAGGTGGGGGTCGGCGTAGGCACCCGCCTGCAAGACCTCGGCCCGGACAGCGCCATCCTGGTGATCGCGTCCGACCTGGACGAAGAGGCGCCGATCTGGTGGCTGCAGGTCAAGCAGGCCGCCGATCGTGGGGCGAAGGTGGTCGCCGCCAACGGGCGGGCAACCAAGCTCGACCAGTACGCGACGGTGGCGCTGCGCTACCCGTATGGCGAAGCGGTGGCCGCGCTCAACAGCTTTGCCGTCATCGCCCGGCGCAGCAATGCCATTGACGAAGCGTTCGTCGCGGCACGGGCCGAGGGGTTCGCCGAGTTCGACGCCAGCCTGAAGGGAGCGCGCGTCCCCAAACCCTACGCGGAGGCCGCGCAGGCTTTGTTGGGTGCGAAGGACCTGGTGGTGTTCGTCGGCGGCGAAGGCGTGACGCTGGCGCAGCACGGCGAGCTGATGCAGGCGGCGGCCAACCTGCTGATCCTCACGGGGCACGCCGGGCGCGCCAATAACGGCCTGATCCCGGTGTGGCCCGGCGCGAACATGCAGGGCGCGCTGGATATGGGCTTCGGCCCCCAGGCGACCCATGACTTGATCGCGCAGCGACCCGCCATGTGGATCATCGCCGAGGCCGATCCGGTGGCCGAAGACGCGCGGATGGCCGAGGTACTGGTGGGCGCGGAGTTCGTGGCGCTGGCGACGCAGTTCATGACGCCTACCGCGGAGAAAGCGCACGTGCTCCTGCCCGTGCAGAGCTTCGCCGAGCGCGAGGGCACCTTCACCAACGGCCTGCGCCGCGTGCAGCGCTTCTATATGGCGCAGACACCGCTGGAGGGCACGCTGCCTGCGTGGAAGGTATTCGCTCACATCAGTTCGTCCATGCCCGGTGGGGCAAAGCCACGTATCGCGCCCGGCCTGGTCATGCGCGATATCACGCAGCACGTGCTGCGCTATGCCGAGATGAGCTATCCCAACCTGGCGCATGTCGAGCCGCAATTCCCCCTGGTGGGCGGCGAGGATATGTACTACGGCGGGACAGCCTACTCTAATCATGGTGGGCTGGGCGTGCAGTGGGCGACGAACGCCGAGAAGGAGAAGTACAGCCTGGCGGTGCGGCCCGTAGATGTGGCCCGGCCCAGGCTCGACGGATTGGCAGTGGTACCGGTGCGTCTGCTGTACGACCGGGAGCCGTTGTTCGCGCCGAGCAGTATCATGCATCAGCGAGTGCCTGCGCCGTATGTGGAGCTGAATGTGAGGGACGCCGAGGCGCTGGGCATTGCCGAGGGCGATGCGGTGATGCTGACGGCGGATGACGTGCAGATGGCTGCCGAAGCCCGCGTCAACAGCCACGCTCCGGCAGGCACTGTTCTCGTCCCGCAGCGTCTGGGCGCGACGCCCATTCCGGCCACGCTGGTCGAGTGCGTCGTGCAGAAGATGGAGGGATAGTCCCGCGATGTTTGGCCCGGGAGAATCAAGCGTTGTAATAGAGTGCGCCGGTCAGAGCACGTGCACGGTGATTCACTCGATATTGACGAGCCTGATCCTGTTCTCCGTTTTGATTGTCGGTTTTGCCTATACGACTGTCCTTGAGCGGCGCTTTCTGGCGTTTCTCCAGGCGCGCGTGGGGCCGAACCGGACGGGGCCATACGGCCTGCTCCAGCCTGTTGCCGATGGGGTCAAGCTCATCTTCAAGGAGGACATCACGCCAGCCCGCGCGGAGAAGATCGTCTTCTGGGCTGCGCCAGTGATCAAGACTGTGCCGGCGCTGATCGTGCTGGCCGTGGTGCCCTTCGGCCCGAAGATCGCCGTGCCCTGGTTCGACGGCAAGTGGTACCGCCTGTCGCAAGGGCTGATTGATGTCAACGTGGGCGTGCTGTGGCTGCTAGGGATCACCAGCATTGGCATCTATGGAGTTGTGCTGGCTGGCTGGTCGAGCAACAACAAGTACGCGATGCTGGGCGGACTGCGCTCGTCGGCGCAGATGGTCAGCTACGAGCTGAGCATGGGCCTGGCGATGGTCGTGCCAGTGATGCTGGCTGGCTCGATGAGCGTCGGTGACATCATAGATGCCCAAAACGATGCGCCTATCCTGGGCTGGTTCGTCTTTCAGAACCCGATGGCGGCGGCGATCATGGCGATTGCGCTGCTGGCGGAAGTGAACCGTGCGCCATTTGACATGCCCGAAGCCGAGCAGGAGCTGACCGCTGGCTATCACTCGGAATACAGCGGCATGAAGTTCGCCATGTTCTACCTGGCTGAGTACATTGGCATGATCGCAGTGAGCACAGTGGGCGCGGCCATGTACTTCGGTGGCTATCACTTCGCCTATGTGGACCAAGCGCCGCTGCTTGGCCCGGTGGTGTTCGGCCTGAAAGTGGTCGCTCTGCTGGTGGTCATGATCTGGGTGCGCGGCACGCTGCCCCGCATCCGCTACGACCGCCTGATGGCCTTCGGCTGGAAGGTGATGCTGCCCTTCGCGCTGGTGGCCGTCGCCTGGTCGGCGGTTGCTGTGGTGCTGGATGAGGAAGTTGGCGGCCCGGCCAAGCTGATCATGGCCGTGATCGCCTGGGGGCTGTTCCTCGCGGGCGCATCGTTCTGGCTGGGGCGGGTGGGCCGCAAGTCGGAGCCGGCGAGCGCGGCGCGTGTCGAAGTGGTCTCGCTTTCCGGGGGATCCGGGAGGATGCTGGGCGTGCCCTCGGCCCTGGCGCGCGCTGTCTCTGGCAGAGGCGGCAGCGCAGAGAGCGAACAGCCGCGTTCGGGCGGGAAGAGACCGGGTTAGGGGTACGAGTTTGAGTCAGGGGAGTAATGTATGAATCTGGTACGCGGGTTTGTCACGACGTTCAAACACGTGCTTGAGGGGCCGGTCACGATCCAGTACCCGGAACAGGAGCGTCCCTTGCGCGAGCGCTTCAAGGGACGCCACGCGCTCAAACGCTACGACAACGGGCTGGAGAAATGTATCGGCTGCGCGCTGTGCGCTGCGGCGTGTCCGGCGGACGCCATCTGGGTAGAGGCGGCTGAGAACACCGATGAGGAGCGTTACAGCCCCGGCGAACGCTACGCCAAGACTTACGAGATCAACATGCTGCGCTGCATCTTCTGCGGCTACTGTGAAGATGCCTGTCCCACCGAGGCGATTGTGCTGGAGCACGAATACCGTTTGAGCTTCTCCGACCGCCGCGATGCGATCTATGTCAAGGCGATGCTGCTCGATCCGCTGCCACCGGGAGTAGAAGGCACGCCGCGTCGGACGGAGCCGGGTCAGTTCACGCGCTCGATCCCGGTGATGGAGAATCCGAAATAGCGTGTGCGACGGGGTGAGGCCTTATGCGCGCTTGGCGTCGTTTTTGTCTTGCGCTACACTGCAACGCAGCAGTGGGGGGCGGGGCAGGTAGCCGGGCGCGGGCGGTCGAACGAATCAGGACGGCAGGATTATGGAGCTGACGTTATTCATCATTGTAGGGGCGATTGCGCTGATTTCTGCGGCGCTGATGCTGATCGGCGAGAACGCGGTCTACAGCGCGCTGTTCTTGATTCTCAATCTCCTGTGCATCGCCTTTCTGTTCCTGATGCTCAGCGCGCCCTTTCTGGCGATGGTGCAGATCACGGTCTATACGGGCGCGATCATGGTGCTCTTCCTGTTCGTGATCATGCTCCTGGGCGCGGAGCGGATCGTGCCAACAGTGCAGTCGCGCTTCCGTTGGCTGGCCCCGGCAGTGGTGATCATGGCTCTGGTGTTCCTGGTCACGGTCAGCGTGGCCCTGATCAACGGAGAGATCACCAAGACGGAGCCGCGCAAAGCTGAGCCACAGGTGCGCGTGGTGCATGCGCTCGATGGCCTGGCGAGCCTGGATATGTACCTGGACGGCGAGCCGGTGGCGCAGGATGTGCAGTTCAGCGCCGTCACTGGTTTTGCGCCCTGGCGTGCGGGTGAGTATGAGCTTACCATCTTCGAGGCAGGGGCCGATCCGGCGAGCGCAGATGCGCTGCTTGACCAGCCGGTGACGATTGAGCGCGGCAAGGCATACTCGCTGACGGCGATTGGCCGGGTTGGGGCGCCGGGGGCGCGCCTGGTAGCCGCCACCCATACCCTCGACTTCAGCGACAAGAAGGACGGGCTGCGCCTGGTCGTGGTCAACGCTCTGCCTGGCCGGGCGTCCGTTGACGTGCGCGATGAGGTTTACGACGAGGTGCTCGTCAGCGCGCTGGCCTACGGCGAGGCGCACGAGTTCGAGCTGTCGAAGGGCGAGCGCGATGTGGCGCTCTATACCACCGGCAGCCAGCGAACGCCCGTATCCGAGCTGCCCAAACAGGCGCTGGACGCGAACACGCTGGTGCTGTGGGTCTTCGCCGAACAACGCCAGCCGGACAATTCCTTCACCGATGTGGTGATCAGCCTGCAGGACAAGGCACCCACGTCATTTGGCAGCCCCACCCACATTGGGCGGCTGCTGTTCACGGATTACGTGCTGCCCTTCGAGCTTGTGGCATTGCTGCTGCTCGTGGCCATGATCGGCGCCATTGTGCTGACGCACGATAGCCAGGCACCGCGCCAGACGGTCGAGCGCCGCCTGGCGAATCCGCCGCCCGGTCTTGAGCAATCTGCCCCTGGCGAGACCGGGGATTAGCGAACACAGCCCACACGGATACCTGAGGGGGACAACTACATGGGATCCTCGGAAGTAGCGGTTGAGCTATACGTGCTGTTGAGCGCCGTGCTGTTCATCATGGGGGCGATGGGCGTGGTGCTGCGCCGCAACGCCATCCTGGTCTTCATGTCAGTTGAGCTTATGCTGAACGCGGCGAACCTGGCGCTGGCCGCTTTCGCGCGCCAGTGGGCGAGCGGCTCTGGGCACCTGGTGGTGTTCTTCGTCATGACGGTGGCCGCCGCCGAGGTGGCGGTGGGGCTGGCTTTGATCGTGACGATCTTCCGCACCAAGAAGAGCATTGATATTGACACTGTGCACATGTTCAAGGGATAGGCCGTTGGGGCTAACCGTGCCTGGCCTGGCTCAACACGGCGCAGAGGCCCAAAGGAACGCGCATGGACAACTTCTTTGACCTGGTACCGCTGGTTGTCATGATCCCGCTGGTGGGGCTGCTGATCAACCTGTTTGCAGGCCGACAGCTTGGCGAGCGCGGCGTCAGCATCGTGGCGGTTGGGGCCAGCGGGATGTCGTTTGTGATCGCGGTGCTGCTGTGGATCGCGCAGGTCAACACCGGCTATGAAGCAGCGGTGATTGACATGCCCATCCTCTCCGACTGGATCGTGATTCCGTCGGCCAACGTGACCATCCCCTGGGCTTTCCGCGTGGACACGCTGAGCGTGACGATGATGCTGGTGGTGACGGGCGTTGGCACGCTGATCCACATTTACGCTGTGGGTTACATGCATGGCGACGAGCGTTTTCCGCGCTTCTTCGTGTACATGAACCTGTTCCTGGTCTTCATGCTCATTCTGGTCACGGGCAACAACTTCCTGATGATGTTCGTTGGCTGGGAGGGCGTGGGCCTGTGCTCGTACCTGCTGATCGGCTTCTGGTTCGACAAGCCTGGCGGAGTCGGCTGGAAGAACAGCGACGCGGCGCGCAAAGCGCTCATCGTCAACCGTGTGGGCGATTTCGGGCTGGTCCTGGGGGTGCTGATCACTTTCTGGACGTTCGGCACACTGGACTACTACCGCGAGGGCGAAGCGCCCATCGCGCATCACGCCGCGACGGATGCAGAAGCGCCCCTGTTCGCCCCAACACTGCCCGGCGAAGAGGAGACGCACGCGGTCTCCGGGCCGCTGGGCGTGTTCAACCAGGCTGAGCTGTGGCTGGAAGAGGGCGGGCACCAGGTCAACTTCGGCATGGTTTCGCTGAGCTTCGAGACGACGCTCACGGTGATCACGCTGTTGTTCCTGCTGGGCGTGACGGGCAAGAGCGCGCAGATTCCGCTCTTCGTCTGGCTGCCAGACGCGATGGCCGGCCCCACGCCCGTCAGCGCGCTCATTCACGCGGCGACGATGGTCACGGCGGGCGTTTACATGATGGTGCGCGCCAACGTGTTCTACCACGCCGCCGAGTTCTCGTCGTTTGTGGTGGCGGTCATCGGCGCGACGACGGCGCTGGTGGCGGGCTTCATCGCGGTGGGGCAGTGGGACATCAAGCGCGTGCTGGCCTATAGCACGGTCAGCCAGTTGGGCTTCATGGTGGCGGCGGTGGGCGTGGGCGCCTATGCGGCGGCCATGTTCCACCTGGTGACGCACGCCTGCTTCAAGGCGCTGTTGTTCCTGGCGTCCGGCTCGGTCATTCACGGCATGGAGCACGGGCACCACCATGTGTCGCACGGCCACTCTGGGCACCATGACGACGACTTCGACCCGCAGGATATGCGCTTTATGGGCGGCCTGAAAGAGCGGATGCCGGTGACTTACTGGACCTACCTCTTTGGGACGCTGGCCCTGGCGGGGATCATCCCTTTCGCCGGTTTCTGGTCGAAAGACGAAATCCTGCTGGACTCGCTGAAGACGGGCGTGGACAAGGGGCTGCTCAGCGGCTATGTCGGCTTTGTGCTGCTGGTGGTGGCGGCGGCGTTCACCGCGTTCTACATGTGGCGGCAGGTCAGCCTGGTCTTCCTGGGCAAGCCGCGCCACGCCGCGGCAGCGCACGCCGAAGAGTCCTCGCGGCTCATGACCTGGCCGCTGATCGTGCTGGCGGTGCTGAGCCTGCTCATCGGCTTCATCAACGTGCCGAGCGGGTTCCCCATCCTCGGCTGGCTGCTGGGCGAGCACCAGTTCACCAGCTTCCTGGAGCACAGCGTCACCTATGCACACGCGGGCACGTTCAGCTTCCTGCTGGCGACTTTTGCCGTGCTGCTGGCGCTGGGGGCCATCTACCTGGCGCGCTCGGTGTACAGCGACCGGGTGCTGGCCACGCTGCGCGAAGACCCGCTGGCGATCAACCCGCGCACGCAGCGCGCCTTTGCGCTGTCCAGTGCCAAGCTCTATTGGGACGAGTTCTACTTCAAGTACCTGATCTATCCCTACCGCAACGCGGCCTATTGGCTGGCCGAACAGCTTGACTGGCGGTTCTGGCACGATTATGTGCACGAGCGCCTGCTGCGCGACCCGTTCAACGCGGCGACGCGCGCCCTGTCGGGGCGCGTGGACAAGCAAGTCATTGATCACTCGTTCGACGGTCTTGGTCATGCTACGCGGCGGATCGCTTCGCGGCTGCGCCGGATTCAGACCGGTTACGTGCACATTTACACCATGAGCGTCCTTTTTGGCGCGCTGCTGGTGATGATCCTGATCCTGCTGCCTTTGATCCGCGATTGGTTAGGTCTGTAACCCAGAGGGACCGAACTTATGGAAGACATCTCGCTGGTCACTGTGGTTCTCATGCTCCCGCTCGCGGGCCTGGTGCTGATGATGCTGTTTTCGCGCACCGAGCAGGCCTATAAATGGGCGGCGCTGGTGACTTCGCTGGTCACTTTTGGCGCGTCGCTGCTGCTGGTGCGCAACTTCGATACGAGCGCAGCGGGCCTGCAGATGGTGCACCGTGTTGACTGGATCACCGCGGATTCGTTCACTATCCGCTACTACGTGGGGGTGGACGGCATCAGCCTCTGGCTGGTGCTGCTGACGACGTTCATCATGCCCCTGGCGATCCTGGCCTCATTCAACCCCATCAAGGACCGCGTGCGCCTGTACTACATCTTCATGCTGCTGATGGAATGGGCGATGCTCGGCGTCTTCGTGGCCCAGGACTTGTTCCTGTTCTACATCTTCTGGGAAGTGACGCTGGTGCCGATGTACTTCCTGATCGGCATCTGGGGGGCCGAAGAGCGCATCTACGCCGCCATCAAGTTCTTCCTCTACACGATGGCGGGCAGCCTGCTCATGCTGCTGGCGATCCTGTGGCTGGGCAATGAGGCGGGGACGTTCAGCGTGCCGGACATCCTGGCCAAGCTGGAGAGCGGCGAGCTGGCCTTCAGCACGGCGACCGGGCGCTGGCTGTTCCTGGCGTTCGCCATCGCCTTCGCCATCAAGGTGCCGATGTGGCCGCTGCACTCGTGGCTACCCGACGCGCACGTGCAGGCTCCGACCGCCGGCTCCGTCATCCTGGCGGGCGTGCTGCTGAAGATGGGCACCTACGGCTTTGTGCGCTTCAACCTGCCGCTGTTCCCGGAGGCGAGCAAGACATTCGCCCCTTACATGGCGGTGCTGGCGGTGATCGGCATTATCTACGGAGCGTGGGTCAGCTACGGGCAGAAGGATGTCAAGAAGCTGGTGGCCTACTCCTCGATCAGCCACCTGGGATTTGTCATGCTGGGTATCTTTGCGCTGAACCCGGCGGGCATTCAGGGTGGCATCCTGCAGATGGTCAATCACGGCATCAGCACGGGTGGCCTGTTCCTGCTGGTTGGCGTGCTGTACGAGCGTCGCCACACCAAGCTGATGAGCGCCTTTGGCGGCATCTGGCGGGCCATGCCCCTTTACAGCGGGATTGCCCTGGTGATCGTGCTGTCGAGCATGGGGTTACCCGGCCTGAACGGTTTTGTGGGCGAGTTCACGATTCTGCTCGGCTCGGCGGGATCGAGCGTGCTGAGCTGGTGGTTCACCTTCTTCGGGGCGATTGGCATCATCCTGGCCGCCATCTACCTGCTGTACATGTTCAACACGGTGTTCATGGGCGCGCTTGACAAGGAAGAGAACAAGCACCTGCCCGACCTGAACTGGCAGGAGTTGTGGTCACTGGTGCCGATTCTGGTCATGGTCTTCGTGATCGGCCTGCAAGCCGGGTACTTCTTCGAGTATATGGACGGCTCGGTGAAGGAACTGGTGGACTATGTGAACGGCTACGTGCTGTCCGCGGCTGGCCATTAAAGGTGGTGAACGGATGTCTGGTGTCCCGAGTCTGAGCGATCTCAACCTTGCCGCGACGCTGCCGGTCAGCTTCCTGGCCCTGTACGCCTGCCTGTTGATGATCGTTGACCTGTTCGTCCCCCGGACTCGCAAGCACATCACGGCTGGCCTGACCATGCTGGGGCTGGGGATCGCGCTGGTGCTGGCGCTGCTGCCGCTGGCCGGCGCGGCCCGTTTCGGCGACGGTGAGCGGGCCTTCGGTGGGATGTATATCGCCGACTCGTTCAGCGATGGGGTCAATGTCATCGTGCTGATCACCGCTTTGCTCGGCGTCATGGTCGCCTACAATTACCTGGATCGGATCCAGCGCCAGCGCGGGGAATACTATTCCCTGCTGTTGTTCACCACCCTGGGCGTCATGATGATGGGCGCGGCGGGCGATCTGGTGGTGGTCTTCGTGGCGTTGGAACTGCTCTCGATCCCGCTGTATATCCTGAGCGGCTTCCGCCGGCCCCAGGAAGCATCCGAAGAGAGCGCACTGAAGTACTTCATCCTGGGGGCGTTCGCCTCGGGCTTTCTCGTCTATGGGATCGCGCTGATTTACGGTGCAACGGGGGTGACGGATTTTGAGGGCATCTGGGCGGCGGTGGAAGAGATCGTCGCTGAAGATGCGTCGAGCAAGTATCTGCTACTCGTCGGGGCGGGGCTGCTGCTGGTAGGGCTGGGCTTCAAGGTGGCGGCGGTGCCGTTCCACATGTGGACGCCCGACGTCTACCAGGGCGCGCCGACCTCGGTGGTCGCTTACATGAGCGTGGCGGCCAAGGTGGGGGGCTTTGCGGCGCTGGTGCGTGTGCTCGGCTCCGGCATGGTCAACTTTGCGCTCGATGGCGGGCTGGTAGCAGCCTGGCAGGATACGGTGTGGCTGATCGCCGCGCTGACGATGATCCTGGGCAACTTCGTCGCCATTGTGCAGAGCGATCTCAAGCGGCTGCTGGCCTATTCCAGCATCGCGCACGCCGGCTACATGCTGATCGGCGTGGCGGCGGCGGGATCAGCGCCGGTCGCCGACGAAGCGGCGCGCGCTGTGATCATGTACCTGATGGCTTACGCCTTCACCAACGTGGGCGCTTTCGCGGTGGTGATCGCCGTGGAGCGGGACGATGCGTCCAATACCGGCCTGGAGAGTATGCGCGGCCTGGCGGTCAAGCAGCCGCTGCTGGCGGCATCCATGGCCATCTTCATGTTCAGCCTGACGGGCATTCCGCTCACGGCTGGGTTCATCGGCAAGTGGTTCGTCTTCAAGGCAGCCATTGCCGCTGACCTGATCCCGGTGGCCGTGGTTGGCGTCCTGACAAGCCTCATCTCGGCTTTCTACTATCTGCGCATTGTATGGTATATGTACTTCGAGTCGGGCGAGAGCGAGGCTCATGTGCCGGTCCCGCTGGCCTGGGCGATCAGCATCGCGGCGGTTGGCACGCTGCTGCTGGGCATTTTCCCCTATCTGCTGTCGGACATGACCCACAAGATCACGCTGGCGTTCGGCCCGTAGGCTGGTCAGCGTTCTCTGAAGGCAAACGAGGCGACCGCGAGGTCGCCTTATTGTTTGCAGAAGTTGCCCGCGCGCCCTCGCCAGACTACAATCGCGCCTGGGCTGGCCGGGAAATCTGCCGGGCCGGGTGTATAGTGAACAGGGCCTGCTGGGAGTGGATGCCGGCGGGCCGGCCATTTTGCGCGCGGGGGTGGTCGCCAGCCTGTGCGCGGCGTGACGAAGGGGCGAAGAGAATGCGACTTCTGCGAAACACACTCTGGGGCGGTCTGCTGGCGGGAGTGGCCTTCTGGCTTGCGCGCTACTTCCGGCCCCGGCACTCAACCCTGGTGCTCAACGAGAAGGTTGTGATCATCACCGGGGCGTCGTCGGGCCTGGGGCGGGCGCTGGCCTTTGCCTTTGCGCGCCGGGCGGCCAAGGTAGTGTTGGTGGCGCGGCGCGAAGATCGCCTGGAGACGGTGCGCCGCGAGATTGAGCCTTACACGTCCGACGTGCTGGTCATCGCCGCCGACGTATCGCGGGAGGACGATCTGCGGCGCGTCGTCGAGCAAACCCTGGCCCGCTTTGGGCGGATTGATGTGCTGGTCAACAACGCGGGCATCTCGACCGGCGGGCCGCTCCAGGGGCAGGACCCGGCGCGGATCGAGTCCATGCTGCGCGTCAACCTGTGGGCGGCGATACGGCTGACTCAACTCGTCCTGCCGACGATGCTCGCCAGCAATCACGGGTACATCCTCAACGTTGGCTCCGGCCTGTCGCGCGCTGCCATTCCGATGTTCGCGCCCTATGTGGCCACCAAGTACGGGCTGGCGGGCTTCACCGACACGCTGCGCCGCGAGCTGCACCGCACCGGCGTTCATCTGACGCTGGTGCTGCCCGGCTGGATGCACACGGACATGATCACGCCCGAAGTGGAGGAGTTGGTTGGACGCTACGGTCTTTCCGTTGAGCATCCCGATTTTGTGGCGGAGCGGGCCGTGCTGGGATTGGTGCGCGGCGAGCACGAGATCATCCTGGGCGGGGCGATGGCCCGGCTGGGCATCCTGACCGAGCGGTATGCGCCGCTGCTGCTGAGCCTCTACTGGCGCTTGTGGATGACGCCGGAGTGGGTCTCTGTCATGCGCAAGATCGGCCAGGAAGACGCGAACGGCGGAGGCTGGCGCTAGCGGGAATCCGCACCAAAATGCTGCTTCCCTCGCTGCTGCCAGGCGGCCAGGGCCTGGCGCGTGCTGGTGAAGGCGATGTCGGGCAGCGCGTCGCCGGGGCTGAGCCAGAGCACAGCGTCGGCATCGTCGGCTGGCCGGGCGACACCGTCCAGCACGGTCGCCGTGTAGGTGATGACGATCGAAGCGCCGAACTGACCTGATCCCCCACTCACTCCGAGCACTCCGGCGATGGCGATGTCCAGGCCGGTCTCCTCTTTCACCTCGCGAATGGCCGCAGCGGCGGGGTCTTCCCCGTAATCTACGTAACCGGCGGGCAGTGCCCACTTGCCGCGCTCCGGGTTGAAGGCGCGCCGCACGAGCAGCACGCGCCCCCCGTCCTCGATGAAGGCAGCTACGGCCACCTTAGGGTCTTCGAAGTGAACGAAGCCACACGCCGGACACACGCGGCGCACTCTGCCGTGCACCGAGCGGTCTTCCAGGGAATGACCGCACACCTGGCAGAAGTTCGCTGGCGGTCTCATGGGCGGCGCGCCCTGCGCCTGCCGGTGAGGTACAGCACGGCGGAAGCGATCAGCGCCACCAGCCCGGCCAGGGCGAGCGCCGTCCCGGTTTGGCCGTCCTCGGAGGAGGGGGCGCGCTCCGCAACCCGCTTCGCTGCGGTGGGCGATTCCGCTTCTGCACCGCTTGCTGGCAACGCAGTATCTGGCGCTGCCGTTTCGCTGGCTTGCGCTGGCCCCCTGGTGGGCGTCGGCTCTGGTGCCGGCTCCTGTGGTGTGGGCGAGGGGGACGGTGCCGGCACTGAATCACGGAGCTGGGCTTCTCCAGCGGCTCCGCCCGCCGCACTTTCAGGCGCGGCAGCCATGATGCCCGTCGCGAATCCGTCCGCCTCGGAAGCGGGCGAAAGCGCCGCCGCATCCGCTGGTGCTTCTGCACCGAGCATGACGGCTTCCTCGTCCATCTCCGGCGCGGCGAACTGGGCCGCAGCCTCTGGCGCGCTCTCCGACGGCGGAGAGGCGGTCGAGGTGGGTGTCGCCGCTGGAGCAGTGGCCGGGATCAAAGGCGTGCCGGTCCGGAGCACCTGGGGGCTGGTGGTGGGCATGGGCGCGCTGGTCGCCAGAGTCTCTGTGGTGGGCTGAAGGGCGATCTCCAGCGCAGGACTCTCGGCGGGGGCGAGCGGCGCTGCCGTCCGGTCGCCACTGGTTCCCGCGATCAGCAGGCCGGCGACTACCAGCACCAGCGAGGCCGCAGCGCCGAGCGCGCCCGCCAGTTGAAAGGCGTTCGCCAACGCGGGAACGCGCTGCCACCAGGCGATTCGCCGTCCGTACACCGCCGGGTCCAGGGCGAAGCTGCGCGGCGCTTTGAGCAGCGGCAGGCTGCACAGAAGCTGCCGGCTGGCGCGCAGGTCATCGAGGGCGGAACGCAAATCTCCCTCGCGGGCCAGCCGCTCCTCCAGCACTCCCTGGTCGGGTGCGGCAAGCTCGCCGTCCAGGTAGGCGGAGAGCAGCTCAAGATCGCGCTCGGAGAGCGGGCTGTGAAGTTCTGACATGCTGATTTGCTCGGTCTCTACAACACTTCTATCTCACCTGTGTGGCGCGTCAGTCATCCTTAAGACGGTATTCTGCGGGCAGAAGTTCCCTCACGGCGCGCAGACAGTCGCGCAGGCGACCCCGCGCCCGGCTCAGCCGCGACTTGACCGTGCCCACCGGCCAACCGGTGATCGCTGCGATCTCGTGGTAGGCGTATTCTTCCACGTCGGAGAGCACGGCGACCACGCGCTGATCGTCGGGCAGCGCGTCGAGGCAGCGCTGGATGGCCGCCTGAAGCTCGACGCGCTGGACGTGCTGCTCCGGGCCTTCTTCGCGCCCATGCAGCGATGAGTCGCTTGCTGGCTGGACTTCATGCAGGTCGTCGAGCGACGTGGCGGGGCGGCGGCGCTGACGGCGCAGCTCGTCGTAACAGGCGTTGGTGACGATGCGCATCAGCCACGACTTGAAATGCTCGCCGCGAAACTGGTGCAGCTTCTGGAACGCGGCGATGAACGCTTCCTGGGCAGCGTCGGCGGCGGAGTCGGGATGGCCCAGGATGCGGTAGGCGACGGTGAAAGCCGAGTCCTGGTAGCAGAGCACCAGCTCGTTGAAGGCGTGGACATCGCCGCGCCTGGCAGCCTGGATTAGCTGGCTTTCCTGCATGATGCATCCCTGGCGGGCTGCCGTTCGCCCGGCCTGGCGGCTACGGATAGATACCAACTCAGGGGCCAGACCCCATCGCAGAGACACAGAGAGCGCAGAGAAGGGCCAGGGAGATTCATGAGGTTTCTCTCTGCATCTTCTGCACCTTGGCGGCTCAGGTGCTCCGCCCCACCATGAAGCGCACTGGGGCCGCGCCGGGATTGACGGGAGGCCGCAAACCGCATATACTTGCACCGATTGGCCGGAGTGGCGGAACAGGCAGACGCACGCGACTCAAAATCGCGCGGGGTAAAACCCGTGTGGGTTCGACTCCCACCTTCGGCACTCGGATCGCGGGCCGGGCACAGCAGATGTCCCGGCTCGCGTTGTTTCGCCATCACCCCCCTTGTGCAAACTGGCGAACGCGGATTATAACAGGGGACAGGATGGCAGGCTAGCGCGCAGGCGGTTGCTTTGATGAGCAAACGGACGTTTGGATCGCTGCTGGTGGGTCTTCTCCTCGGCCTCGGCACAGGAGTTTTCCTGGGATGGGGGCCCTTCCCTGTGGAGTATAAGAACAGCGCCCTGTCGGCGCTGGCTCCGCACTACCAGGAAGAGTATACGGTCATGGTTGCCGAGGGCTACAGGGTCGATCCTGAGGTCAACGCCGCGCTGGAGCGGCTGCGCCCGCTGGGCAAAGAGAACACGATCGCTTACGTGATTGACCTGACCGAGCGCTACATCAGCCAGAGCAACATCCGGGCCATCCCGATCATGGTGGCCCTGGTTGAGGCGATCATCGGGCCGGACAACTTGCCGCCGGTCATGCAGTTGTACCGGCCCACGCCGACGGCCACTTCTTCCGCGCCGTCTGCCCCGTGAGGACTGCGCATGACTACGAGCAAACACGTTCGCATCGGCAAGAGCATCTCGTGGGCAGCCCTGATCGTCGGCATCGCCCTGGGGTTGGCGGCGGGCCTGTTCTACACCTGGGAGATCGATCCGGTGATCGAGCGCAACACTGTGCCCTGGCAACTGGGCGACGCGGCGCGCGAAGATTATGTGGTGGCGGTCGCGCTCAGCTACGCCGCCAATCAGGACTTGCTGCTGGCCGTGGACCGGCTGCGCGCCGCAGGCCCCAACCGCGATGTGTGGGAGATGGTGGCCGGGATCGCCTGCGACCGGATCAAGACGGGCAAGACGGTCAGCAACAGCGACATCCGCGTGATCCGCGCGCTGGAGCAGTTGTATGCGCCACAGGGGGCCAGCGGGTGCGCCGATGGCCTGTACCCCACGCCGGCGCCAGTGGTGTTTTCCACCCCAGAGCCGGTGCAGTCGCCAACGCCCACGCTGGCGCCGCCGCCGTCCAAGACGCCCACGCTGCCGGCGCCCACGCCCCTCACGGCGGAGGATGTGCGCCCAACAAGCACGCCCGCTGCGGGAGGGTATGCCCTGGGGCGGTTGCAGTCGTTCTGCGACCCCGATCGGAGCGGCGTCATTGAGGTGCGCGTCTACGATCGGCGCGGCGAGGGAGTGCCTGGCCTGCCGGTGACGGTGACCTGGAGCGGCAGCGAGCGGGATTCGTTCTTCACCGGTCTCAAGGCCGAGCGCGAAGCGGGCTACGCTGACTTCGCCATGCAGACGGGACGGACTTATACCATCAGCCTGCCCGGCCTCAGCGCCCCTTTCCCCACAGTTGAGGCGGTTCCCTGTACCGCGCAGGATGGCCAGCAGGCGATCGCTTCGTACTGGGTGAACTTCCAGCAGCGTGCCGACTGACGCGAAGGTGTGGCGGGGAAGATGTGCAGGGGCGGGTTGCGCAACCCGCCCCTGTTGATTCGCGGCACACCGGGGGAGATACGGACTCCCGCTAACTCACCCTAGTTGCTGGCGCTGAGCGACCACCTGTCGAAGCGGGCCGCGCCCACCTGGTTGACCCCGGAAAGCTCCGGGCTTTGCAGCCAGGCATTCGCCGAGAACAGCAAGGGGATGACGGGATAGGTCCCTTCTGCGCCGAAGAACAGCCGCTCGGCCTGCTCGTAGGCCTGAGCGCGCGCGGCAAGATCGAACGTGCTCGCGGCACCGTCCAGGGCGGCGTCGGCCTGGTCGCATTCGCGCCCGGTGCGGAAGTAGCCGTAGCGACAGTGCAGCGCGTCGTTGAGCCAGGCGTGCGCGTCGGGGTAATCGGCGCTCCAGGTGATCAGCCAGGCGTGTGGGCGGGTGACCAGCTCTGTGTCATAGGTGGAGTGCGCCAGCTCGATCAGCAGCGTGCGCGACAGCTCTTCGACCGAGAACAGCACCGGGTTGCAGCCCAGGGCGGCGCTCCACTGCCCGGCGAGCGCCTGGCCGATTGCCAGCCACACAGGGTCGTCATCCGGCACGCGCAGCCGCAGCGGTTCCGGGATTCCCGCGCAACTGGGGTAGCCCGCTGCGCTGAAGCTGCTCTGGGCCAATACCTGATCCGCATCCGGCAGGGCGGGGCCGGTTGGAGCGGCGACGATGCCCGCCGGCGTGAACTGGTCAGCGGGCAGGAATCGCCCATCTGACGCCTGCTGGGCGAGCGCACGGCGATTCAGCGCGGCGGACAAAGCGCGGCGCACTTCTGCCTGATCCACCAGGGCGCGCTCGTAGGAGAAACCCATCAGGATAAGGGTAGACCCCTGGCTGGTGTGCAGGAGGTCAGGCAGGCGGCTCTGCGCGTCCGCGATCTGATCGGCGGGCAGGCGGGCGAAGTCCGCGCGACCGCTCCCGGCCAGAGTTGGCGCGGGCAGGGTCTCGCTGGTGAAAGTGACCGCGATCTCCGCGATGTTGCCCTCTACCGGATCGGGCCAGTGCGGGTTGCGGACGAGCGTCATGCCGGCGACAGTCCAGCCTTGCAGGGCGTAGGGGCCGCTGGTCAGCAGATCGGGGGTCTTCGTCCACCCGGCGCTGTTCGCGGCCGCTTCGCGCGGGACGGGGAAGAACTCCGGCGTGCTGAGCAGGCTGGGTAGATAGCTGGTGGGGAAAAGAAGCTCGATTTCCAGCGTATGGGGGCCAGTCGCGCGCACGCCGATCTCGCGGGCGATGAACAGGTCATTCACGACTTCTGGAAAAGCGTTGGCGACCGTCAGACATCCCCGCACGACCATCAGATTGGTCGTCACCGGCCCTGGGCGTGTCGGGTCGCAGCCGCGCTGCACCGCGTAGACGACATCGCCCGCTGTGACCGGTCGGACGGCCTGGACGGTCGCGCTCTGCACGTCGTAGCGTACCCACTGAATATCTTCGCGCAGGTCGAAAGTCCAGGTCAGTCCATCGGTGCTCACATCCCAGCTTCTCGCCAGCATTGGCTCGACCTGGCCACTATAGGGATCGAAGCGGGTGAGGCCGATGAAGATGTTCTCCGCCACGTCGCGGGAGTACGGGTCGAAGCGCGACTGAAGCAGCGGGTCAAGCGTTTCGGGCTGGGGCATGGCCAGGCGCAGGGTGTGTGGACTGTCCTGCTGCGTCGGTGAGGCGGCAAAGGCCAACTGCGATGGCCCCAGCCCCAGAAGCGTCAGGGTGATGATGATTCGCACGAACAACTGAGTAGGTCTCGCAGCAATTCGCATAGTTCTCGCTCACGTGAGGATGGTGTGGGACAAAAGCGTGCGCAATTGTAGCGCAAGCGCAGAAGGCGAACCCAACGCTTGGGCGATGATTGGCTGCCTGGCAGAGCATGGCGGGCAGGTACAGGGCAGCACGGCTAGGGTGTGTCAGCGTCCAGAGACAGGCGCATCTCGTATTGGCGCAGGGATACCTCATAGCCGCTGCTCAGATAACCCACGAGAGCCGGGTCATCTCCGGCGACGTTATAGCTGTGCCCGAACGCTTCCGGCTGCATACGGTGCAGGTGGGCCAGGATGGCCGCGGCGACTGCCGCGCGATCTTCGCCGGGGCGGGTGGCCAGGTCCGCCAGGCGAATCTCGTGGCGATAGCTCCAGCCGAGCGCGTAGCCGACAACTGCCTCGTCGCGCAAGGCTGCCCAGCCGCGCACCGTGTCCGAACGGTGTTGCAGGGAGCGGAGATCGCGTTGCCAGCAGTTGGCCGAGTCGTGGAAGACGTGAAAATAGCGCAGCAGGTCGGCGGCGGGCCAGGTGCGGATGGTGTAGCCTGCCGGCGCGGGCAGGGGGATTGCTGGCGCGCGTTCCAGCACGAGCAGCTGCCGGGTGGAGACGAAGCCGAGGCGCTCGTACAGGCGATGGGCCGCCTGGTTGGCTTCGATGACCTCCAGCCGCACTTCGCGCGCGCGCTGAAGCCGGGCCTGTTCCAGCAGGTGCTCCATCATGCGCAGGCCGATGCCGCGCCGCCGCCATTCGGGGACGACACCCATGCCGCCGATCCAGGCTTCGTCCTGGCGCAGGCCGAGCATTCCCGTGCCAACAATGTCGTGATCAACCAGGGCCGCGACCGAAGCGTCCAGGTCCAGATCGTCTTGACGCATCAGGGCGCGGAACGAGCCAGGCGTCATGACGATGGGGATGAAGTAGTCGCTGTAGGCGCGGTTGAAGGCGTCGGTGAACTGGTCGAAGTCTACCTGACCGACCGGACAGTAGATGACGTGGGGCATGAGCGGTTTCCTGAGCGAACGGGCGGGCCACCCGCGAGAGTTACTTGGCACCGGGCGCTATTCTAGCGCAGAAATCGCCCCCGGCGTATCTTCGTATAGTTTCATTTGCGCAACGCAGCGGACGGGGTATAGTGTCAGTGTGCGAGACAGATACGACGCGGTGAGGGCGAGAGCGATGAGAACCCAACGGCTGGCCCGCAGCCTGACCGATCGGACGCTGGGGGGGGTGTGTGGCGGCTTGGGAGCCTATGTAGGCGTCGGCCCCTGGTGGGTGCGGGCGCTCTTTGTGATTCTCGGCGTGTTCACGGCGGGCACTGGCCTGCTGCTCTATGTGGCGCTGTGGCTCATCCTGCCGCCGCAATCGCTGGCCGACATGCCAGCCGGGCCGCAGGACGCGGCGCGGGTGAGCCGCCCGGAGATCGTGGTGCTCATTGGCGCGGTGGTCATCGGCATGGGGCTGGTCGTGCTGGCGCGCAACCTGGGGATGCTTTCCGCCAAGAATGGCGACACGTTTCTGCCGCTGGCAGTGATTCTCTTTGGACTGGTGTTCCTGGCCAAACAGCTTTGGAGGGCAGCATGACGACCGCGCGCCGCCGTGTCATGTGGCCCTTGCTGATTGTCGCCATCGGTGTGGCCTGGCTGCTGGCTGTTGCCGGGGCGATTCCCAGCGCCGTCAGCGATCTGCTGCAACGCGCCTGGCCCGCGCTGCTCGTTCTCTTCGGCTTTGACGTGCTGCTGGGGCGGCGACGGCTGCACCTGGGGCGGTTGGGTGTTGAGATGGGCTGGATCGGGCTGGCGCTGACTGGCGCGCTGGTAGCGGTGGTGGCGGTGCTGGCCTATCGCGAGCAGGCGGATGTGGCGCGCACGGAGAATGTCCAGACGCTCACGCAGGCGCTCGGCGCGGATGTGGCGCGTATTCGTGTGGACGCGCAGGTGACGCGCACGACAGTGACGGTCGGCGTGGCGGAGGACGGCTCGGACGAGGTGCGCGCCGACTACGCGGGCAGCCGCGAGAGCCGCGTGACGCTGGCCTGGTCGGTGGAGGGCGACACCGGCGTCCTGACGGTCCGCGAAGAAGCGCGCAACGCTATTCCCAGGCTGGAGGACTATGGGCGCAGCACGTTGGATCTGCTGTTTCCGGCGGGCGCGGTGATGGACGTCTTGCAGATGGCGGGGGACAGCGGCGACGTGACGGCGGACCTGACCGGGTTGCGCGTGGCGCAGCTCGCTGTTGACTTCGGCGCAGGCGATGTGACGGTGCGCCTGCCCACGCTCGATGTGATGCAGGGCCGGGTGGCGACGCGAGATGGCGATATTGAGCTGGTCGTTCCGGCGGAGATGGCCCTGGATGTCAAACTCGACGCGGACAGCGGCGAGCCAGCGTATGTCTATGACAGCTTCCGCTATGACCTGCTGCGCGACGGCGAGTTGCGGCGCAGAAACGTGCCCGCCTTTCAGTATGTGCTGGATGTGTGGCTGAAAGACGGCGCGCAGCTCACGATTACGGACGCTCCGTGAGGGGAGGGATGTGTGGGCTGGCTGCTGGAGCTTGACACGCAGCGGGTGCGCGACCTCGCCCTGGTCGGCGGCGATCCGCCCCTGATTGCCCTGCACACGGCGGAAGAGACGCTCCTGTACTACGCCATAGATTCAGGCGCGCTCTATGGCCGCGAAACGCTGCCCCGATTCGATCCCCATGACCTGCTCGATGGCCGACGCCCCGCGCCCTTCGATGCGCTGCGCGCGCCCAATCAGGCCCCTCTCCCTCGCGCGCAGGTGGGCACCGCGACGGTGCTGAGCAGCCATGATGGCCGGCTGCACGCCATACAGCGCGGCGAGCATACGGTGGCGCTGCTGATTGATGGCGAGCATGTGGATTTGCTGCGCGATCATGCTGCCGGCGTGCTGGCGATGGGCCTGGATCGCGAACTGGGGACAGTTGGCGTGCTGACCGGCGATGGCGCGCTGCACGTCTTCCAGCAGCACGTCCCTGTCGGGGTGTACCCGCTCGACCTGGCCCTGCACGGCTGCTGCCCGACCATCTCTCTGCCGGACGGATCGGGGATGCTCATTGTGAGCGATGAGGGTCGCACACGCATCTTCGACACAGCGGGCAGAGTGCTGGAACAGGCGATCTGCCCGGCGGAGTTGTGCTTGGCGGCGGTGGCTCCGGCGGGCGAATGGGTCGTCCGCTACGGGGGAGCGCGCGGGGTTGTTCGCGTGCACGATGCGCATCTGACGGCGGTGCGCCAGGGCGCGGGAGATGACCTGCGGGCGGCGTCGCGCCTGGTGCAGTTGTTCGAGACCGAGGACGTTTCTGGCGAGAACATCGATCGCTTGGTGGTGGCAGATGACGGCACGCTGGCCTTTGTGCAGGGGAGATCGCTGTGCTGCGCGCATCTTTCGTCACTGCCGCCGCTTCCCCTGGAGCAGCCCCTGTTCTGACCCTTCTGGCCAGCGGGCACAATTGACTCAACCGCTGAAGTCTCTTATACTGGCTTTAATGAGCAAGGTGATGGTGGGACACAAGGCTGTGTTGGGCCAGCCGGGTGGCGCTGGGAGATGATTGTGCGTCCCCGTCTTGACGACATAGCGCCTGGGTGACAAAGCACGCTGGATGGGACCAGTGTGCTTTTTGCTTTTCGGGAGGCTCGCTGACAGAGTGAAGGAGGGTACGACATGGACTACGGGATGATCAGCAAGATCGAAAAAGCCAAGCGTTATGCAGAGCAGCGCGACCGCATCCATTTCGTCTCGTTCGAGGTGATGTTCGATGGCGACAACAGCCCGCATACAGTGCAGTATGCGGAGCGCCGATGGCAGTGCGATTGCAGCTTCTTCCGGTCGCGCGGCGTATGCAGCCATACGATGGCTTTAGAGCGAATCCTTGCTGGGATGCTTCCAGAGTCCGTGAACGTGGATTCTTAGAGTTACGCGATAGCCTGATACCTTCCGGGAAGAGCGGCTGGACGCTGGCCGCTCTTTTGTTTGGCTGCTTCATTGGGGAATCTGGCGGCTGTTGGTGTAAGATCGCTAGGCAGCCAGGCAGCCAGGCAGCAAGGCCCGGTTGTCTTTCGCCTGGCTCTTCGGGTAGAATACGCGCTTTGGCTCCTGGCCTGGGCGTGCGCGCGAAAGGAATCATGCAGCGTGACGAAGCGTTCAGCGCTCCGCATAGCGCGCCAGTGGGGAGCCGTCCTTCTCGGCCTGGCGGTGAGCCTGGTCTTCCTCTATGTGGGGCTGCGCGGGCTGGAACTGGATGATGTGTGGGAAGGGATGCGCGGCGTCCACCTGGGCTGGCTGACGACGGGCGCGGCCATCTACTTCTTCGCGGTGTGGGGACGTACCTGGCGATGGCATTACCTGCTGCGCTCGATCAAGCCCGTGCCGCCGGGTCGCCTGTTCCCCATCGTAGTCATCGGCTATATGGGCAACAACGTCTACCCGTTTCGGGCGGGCGAGGTGATTCGCGCCTATGTGCTCAGGCGCGATGAACAGGTGAGCATGTCGGCCAGCCTGGCGACGATCCTGGTCGAGCGTATCTTCGACGGGCTGGTGATGCTCATCTTCGTCTTCGTCGCGCTGCCTTTTGCCGACTTCAAAGAGCGCTGGCTGCGCGACGTGGTGTTTTTCTCGACGCTGTTGTTCTGGGGCGCTTTTCTGGTCTTTCTGATCATGGCGCTGCGCCCCGACCAGATGCGGCGATTGTATACCGCCGTGTTCGACCGGCTGCTGCCGGCACGCCTGAGCGAGAAGGCGAAGGGGCTGGCGGATCATTTCATGCAAGGGCTGGACAACCTGCGCCGCCCCCGCGATCTGATCATGACGCTCGTCTCGTCGGTCTTCATCTGGCTGACGGAGACGACGAAATACTGGTTTGTCATGCACGCTTTCAATTTTGAGGTGAGCTTCTTTGTGCTGATGGTGATGACCGCGGTGGTCAACCTGGCGACGACGCTGCCCTCGTCGCCCGGCTATGTGGGTACGTTCGACACGCCGGGCATCAAGGTGCTGACCGCCTACGGGGTTCGAGAGACGGTGGCTGCGTCCTACACGCTGGTGCTGCACGCCGCCCTGTGGCTGCCGATCACGCTGTTGGGCTTTTTCTTCCTTTATCGCAAAGGGCTGGGGTGGCGGGATTTTGCGCGCGCTCGCGAGGCGGTTGACGGCGAGGCGCTGCGGCAGGCTCCGCCGGTGGAACGGGAGGATACCATCTGATGCAGCGTGTGGCGGTCATTGGGGCCGGGGCGACGGGCCTGGCCGCGGCCTACGATCTGACGCGGCAGGGCGCTGAGGTAGACGTTTACGAGGCCGGAGCCGAGGTGGGGGGCCTGGCGGCAGGGTTTCGCGACGAAGGATGGGCGTGGTCGCTGGAGAAGTTCTACCATCACTGGTTCGCCAATGATGACGCCATCCTGGGCCTGATTGACGAGCTTGGGGCGAAGGATAAGGTGTTGTTCCCGCGCCCGACCACCTCGCTGTGGCTGAACGGCCGCATCTACCCGATGGATCGGCCCAATATTGTCACCGCCAATCTGCGTCTGCCGTTGTCGTGGCTGGCCAAGATGCGCTATGGGGTCACCGGCCTGTATCTGCGCTTCACGCGCAACTGGCGGCCTATGGAGCGCACGACCGCCGATCGCTGGCTGCGGCGCACAATGGGCCGCGAAGCGTATGAGACGCTGTGGCGCTCGCTGCTCATCGGCAAGTTCGGCGGTTACTACGACCAGGTCAACATGGCCTGGATGTGGGCGCGCATCTACAAGCGCACGCCCCGGCTGGGCACGTTTGAGGGCGGCTTCCAGGCCTTTCTCGATCTGCTGGCCGGCGAAGTGCAGCGGCAGGGGGCGCGCATTCACCTGAACACGCCGGTGCAGCGCATTGAGCGCACGGGGGCGGGATCGCTCGCGGCGACGGTCGGCGGGCAGACTGAGACGTTCGACGCCGTGATCAGCACGTCATCGCCCCAGGTCATGCTGCGCCTCGCCCCACAGTTGGATGGCCCCTACGCGGACAAAGTGCGCGCGCTGAAGAGCATGGGGGCGGTCGTGGTGATCCTGGCGCTCAACCGGCAGCTTCTGCGCGACGGGACGTACTGGCTGAGCCTGCCCGCGTCCCGCCCGGACAAGCAGAACGCCGAGTTCCCGTTCCTGGCGCTGGTCGAGCACACGAATTACATGGACCCGGCGCATTACGGCGGCGACCGGCTGGTCTATTGCGGCGATTACGTGAATCCGGACCACGAATATTTGCATATGCCCGAAGAGGAGCTGGTCGCTCGTTTTCAGAGCGTGCTGCCGCGCTTCAACGCTGAATTCACGCCGGGGTGGGTCAGGAAATGGTGGGTGTTCCGGACGCCTTACGCGCAGCCCGTCCCGCTGGTGAATCACGAGCGGGCGCTGCCGGACGTGCGCACCCCGCTGCCCGGCGTGTACCTGGCCAGCATGAGCCAGGTGTATCCCTGGGATCGGGGGACGAATTATGCGGTGGAGATGGGGCGGCGGGTGGCCGGGCTGGTGCTGGATGATCTGCGCGGGGGCAGGGGAAGGGGAGTCCGGGATAGCGTGGGGAAACCGTAGGGGAAGGTGAACTGGCGAGGTCCAGCAATGTGGTACAATCTGATCGTGAAATCTATCACAAGCGCACAAACACTGCATGGCGCACATGAGGAATAACCTATGAAGAACATCACCGTTGTCGGGGTAGGGTATGTCGGTCTGGTCACGGGCGCGTGTTTCGCCGACCTGGGCAACCGCGTGGTGGCCCTGGACATCAGCGAAGCCAAGATCGAGAACCTGAAGAAGGGCATCATGCCCATCTATGAGCCGGGCCTGGCTGAGCTGGTGGCGCGCAATGTGAAGGCGAACCGCCTGTCGTTCACCACGTCGTATTCCGAGGCGCTCAAGGACGCCGAGTTCGTCTTCATCGCTGTGGGCACACCGGAGGGCGTGGACGGCGAGGCAGACCTCAAATACGTCCGCATGGCCGCCGAAACCATCGCCAAGACGATGGAGCATTCGCTGATCATCGTCAACAAGTCCACTGTGCCGGTGGGCACGGGCGACTGGGTGGCGGACATCGTGCGCGAGAACCAGCCGTCGCCGATTGAGTTCAGCGTGGTGAGCTGCCCGGAGTTCCTGCGCGAAGGGTCGGCGCTGGCCGACTTCCTGACTCCCGATCGGACAGTACTCGGCTCGGAAGATCAGGAGGCCGCCGAGCGCGTGGCGCAGCTTCATCTGCCGCTGCGCGCGCCGATCGTCGTGACCGACCTGCGCACGGCGGAGATGATCAAATATGCGTCCAACGCCTTCCTGGCAACACGCATCAGCTTCATCAACGAGATCGCCAACATCTGCGAGGCGCTCGGCGCGGATGTCAAGGAAGTGGCGCGGGGCATGGGCTTCGACAAACGCATCGGTCACCACTTCCTGGAGGCGGGGATCGGCTATGGCGGCTCGTGCTTCCCGAAGGACGTGAAGGCGCTGGCCTATATGGCCCAGGTGCATGGCAAGCATCCGCAGCTTTTGCAGGCGGTGATGGACATCAACGCCTACCAGCGCAAGCACGTGCTGCTGAAGGTGCACGAGCTTCTGGGCAAGCTCGAGGGGCGCTCGATCGCGCTGCTGGGGCTGGCCTTCAAGCAGAACACTGACGATATGCGCGAGGCTCCGTCCATCACCATCGCGGAGTATCTGCACGAGCACGGGGCAGAGGTGCGCGGCTATGACCCGGTGGCGATGGACGTTGCCCAGGGCATCATGCCGTTCATGGTGATGATGAAGAACTCTTACGAGCTGGCCCAGGGAGCCGACGCGCTGGTGGTAGTGACGCCCTGGAACGAGTTCATGCAGCTCGACATGCAGCGCATCAAGGACTCTATGCGCACGCCGGTGCTCATTGACGGGCGCAATCTGTATGATCCGGCGACCATGCGTCGGGTAGGGTTTGAGTATCGCGGCATCGGTCGCGGCTACAATGGGGCGGCCCTGGAATAACGCTCGCCCCGGCTGACTTCCAGTCCGATAGCTGAACCGGCAGGGATGCTCCGCCAGAGCATCCCTGCTAAACTATAGGCCAGGACAGCGACATCCAGCGGGGGAGGATTGATGGCCGATTCAACGGCATCTGTGCTGCGCCACGTGCTCGATAACGGGCTGACTGTGCTCCTGAAGGAAGCGCGCACTGCGCCTGTCATAAGCTGGTGGGTGCTCTACCGCGTAGGCAGCCGCAACGAGCCGGTCGGCAAGACCGGCATCTCGCACTGGGTCGAGCACATGCTGTTCAAAGGCACCGAGCGTTTTCCGGCGGGCACGCTCGACAAGCGGATCGGGCGCGAAGGCGGCGTGTGGAACGCGCAGACTTCCTTCGACTACACGGCCTACTTCGAGACGATGCCCGCCCACCGCATTGATCTGGCGCTGGCGATCGAGGCCGACCGCATGACCAACGCCCTGTTCGACCCGCACGAGGTCGAGCGGGAGCGCACGGTGATCATCTCCGAGCGCGAAGGATCGGAAAACTCGCCCACCTTCTGGCTGCATGAAGCGACTCGCGCCGCTGCCTTTCGCGTGCATCCCTACCATCACCAGGTTATCGGCGCCATGGACGACCTGCGCTCGATGACGCGCGACGACCTCTACCAGCACTACCGCACGTACTACAACCCGAACAACGCCATCGCCGTAGCTGTGGGGGATTTTGACGCCGGGCACATGCTGGAGCGCATTGAAGCGTATTTTGGCGGGATTCCGCGCGGGCCAGAGCCGCCGCCGGTCCTGCGCCGCGAGCCGCCGCAGCGCAGAGAGCGCGCCGTGCGCGTCGAGCGCGAGGGCAACGCGGCGTATGTCTACGCTGGCTACCGCGTGCCGGCGGCGACCGCGCCAGACTGGTTCCGCCTGGCGCTGGTGGATAGCATCCTGGCCGGGGCGAGCGCACCGGGCGGGGGCGGTATTGGCAACCGCACATCACGCCTGTTCCGGGCGCTGGTCGAGACGGAGCTGGCGACCGGCGTGGGCGGTGGGCTGTACCCGTCGGTGGACCCTTACCTGTTCAACGTGCTGGCGACGGTGCGCGACGGGCGCACGCCTGAAGAAGTGCAGGCGGCGCTGGACGAGGAAATTGAGCGGCTCGCGGCGGGCGACGTGTCGCAACAGGAACTCGACAAAGCGCGCAAGCAGGCCAAAGCGCTCTTCGCCTATGGCACCGAGCGCGTCACAGGGCAGGCGTTCTGGCTGGCCTTTGCGGAGAATTTCTCTGACCATACCTGGTACGAGCACTATCTTGATCACCTGGCGGCGGTGACGCTGGAAGATGTGCGCGAGGTGGCCGCGCGTTATCTGCGCCGCTCGCAGCGCACGGTGGGTTGGTTCATCCCCGTCAGAGACACTGCACACGAAGGCGGCCCGGCATGATGACGCTCCCCGGCCCTCACGACATTGTGCGGCATGTGCTGCCCAACGGCCTCGTGATTCTGGTGCGCGAGAACCCGGACGTGGCTTCTGTCGTCGTCCAGGGAATGCTCGATACCGGCAGCCTGAATGATGGGGCGGGGCAGGAAGGTCTGGCCTCGTTCACCGCGACGATGCTCCTGCGCGGCACCACGACGCGCGACTTTCAGACCATTCACGAATTGCTGGAGGGCAGCGGCGCGTCTCTGGGATTCGGCGCGGGGCTGCACCACACGGGCTTCAGCGGCAGGAGCCTGGCCGAAGACCTGCCGCTGCTGGTCGAATTGCTGGCCGACGCGCTGCGCCGGCCTTCGTTCCCGGACGAGCAGATCGAGCGGCTGCGCGGGCAGTTTGTGACCGCGCTCAAGATTCACGAGCAGGACACGCGCTATGTGGCAGGGCGCATGTTCCGCGAGCTGGTGTATGGCGACGCGCATCCCTACCACCGGCCACCGGATGGCACGCTGGAGAGCGTGAGCGGCATCACCCGCGATCATCTGGTGGGCTTCCACCAGCAATGCTTCGGCCCGCGCGGCATGATCGTGGTGGTGGTGGGCGCGGTTTCGGCGGAAGCGGTCTGCCGGCTGGTCGAGCAGCATTTCGGCGACTGGGCTAACCCCGCTCAGCGGCTTCCGCAGGGGCTTCCGCTGGTCCCGCCGCTGGGCGGCATCGTGCGGCGCGAAGCGGCTCTGCCGGGCAAGAGCCAGGCGGATATTGTGCTCGGCGCGAGCGGGCCGTCGCGCTTTGCCGAAGACTGGCAGGCAGCGAACATGGCCAACCACATCCTCGGCGTCTTCGGCATGTACGGGCGTATCGGCGCGCACGTGCGCGAGAAGCTCGGCCTGGCCTACTACAGCTTCAGCCGCCTGGATGGCGGCTGGGGGCCGGGACCCTGGCGAGTCGCTGCCGGGGTCAACCCGACCAATGTCGAAGAGGCCGTGCAGTCAATCGTGGCGGAGCTGCGCCGCATCACGCAGGAAGTGGTCGCTGAGGACGAGCTGGCCGACAGCAAAGCGAACTTCATTGGGCGGCTGCCCCTACAGCTTGAGTCGAGCGAGGGCGTGGCTGGCTCCATCCTGAGTATGGAGCTTTACGGACTCGGCCTGGACTACCTGCAACGTTACGCGCCGGAGATCGAGGCGATCACGGCAGACCAGGTGCGGGAGGCGGCGCGGCGCTACCTCGATCCGGCGGCCTTCGCCCTGGCGATCGCCGGGCCGGATCGAAGCGCGGCACAGTAGCCGCACGGCACAGCGACACGGGGGGCGGCGCACTATGCTGCGCATCGGCGTAGACCTGATCGAAGTGGCGCGCATTCGCCAGGCGATTGAGCGGCATGGCGAACGTTTCTTCGCGCGCTTCTTCACTGCAAACGAGCGCGCCCAATGTGCGGGCAACGCGGCGCGGCTGGCCGCCCGTTTCGCCGCCAAAGAAGCGGCGGCGAAGGCGCTTGGCACGGGCATCGGACTGGTGCGCTGGCTGGACATCGAAGTAGACTCGGATGACGGCGGTCAGCCGCACCTGCGTCTGCACGGGGCGGCGGCGGCGCGCGCGGCAGAGCTGGGCCTGGAGACGTGGCAGGTCAGCCTGAGCCACACACGCGAGCATGCGATGGCCTTCGTGGTCGCCTGGGGGCGCGATATTGCGGGGGATGAATCGTTGCGGGGCCACGGGGTGGATCACGCCCGGCCCTGAAAGGCCCGGCGTGCCTGGCCCCGGCTGAATGTTCTTTGTATGACGCTTAGGAAGAAAGGAAAAGACCTTGATTCGCAGAAGGATTATGCTGATCACCGGGGCGGATGGCGAGGTCGGTCACGGCCTCATCCAGCAGCTCAGCCAGCGAGCCAACCATCTGCCGATCGTTGTGCTGGACATCAGGAAGCTAGATCACGCGCTGCGCTCCGCCGTGAGCCGGATCATTGTGGGCGACATTCTTGACAACAAGCTGCTGGAAACGCTCTCCACTGAATACGAGATAGACACGATTATTCACCTGGCCGCGCTGCTCTCCACAAGCTCGGAGTTCAACCCGGAGAACGCGCATCGGGTCAACGTTCAGGGGACAGTGAACCTGCTCAAGCTGGCTGTTGACCAGGGGCAGGCGCGCGGTCAGCCCGTCAAGTTCATCTACGCCAGCTCGATCGCAGCTTACGGGGTGCCGGGCCTGGCCGCCAAGCAAGCTGCCGGCGCAGTGTGCGAAGAGCAGTATCTCAACCCGATCACTATGTACGGCTGCAACAAGCTGTACTGCGAGCACCTGGGTCGCTACTACGCGCGCCATTACCGGCAGTTGTCGGTGCAGCGATCGGTCGGCGTGGACTTCCGCTGCGTCCGCTTTCCTGGATTGATCAGCGCGCTGACGGTGCCCACAGGCGGGACGAGCGACTACGCACCGGAAATGCTGCACGCGGCGGCGCAGAACAAGCCCTACGCCTCGTTCGTGCGCGAAGATACGACGATCCCGTTCATGGTCATGCCGGACGCGATCAAGGCGCTGCTCTTGCTGGCCGATGCGCCACGCGAAGCGCTGACTCAGCTTGTCTACAACGTGACCAGCTTCAGCCGTTCGGCAGAGCAGCTCGCGCACATGGTGAGGTCGGCTTTTCCTGGGGCAGAGATCGCGTTCGAGCCAGCGGACGCCCGCCAATCTATCGTGGATAGCTGGCCCGCCGAGGTGGACGACAGCGCAGCGCGGCGCGATTGGCACTGGGCACCCGATTACGATGCCGGGCGCGCCTTCAATGACTACCTGATTCCGACGATTGCCGAGCGGTATCGTCAGACAGAAGGGTGACAGATGCCAGAGGCGCGGTTCGTGCTGCGCCCCTGACTTTGCGCGCAGCCCGCCGGCGCTCTGCGAAAACATCCGGTGACAGGCGCGGGCGCTGGCAACAGGGGGGATGATGCACAGAATCAGGCAGCTCACCACCGAGCGGCTGATGGCGGCGGTGCTCTTTATACTGCTGTTTGCGATGGCCGTGCGCGTGCCGACCGACACCGACACCTGGTGGCACCTGCGCAGCGGCGAGATCATGGTGGAGCAGCGCGCCATCCTGCGCCACGATCTGTTCTCTCACACGCGGCTGGGCGCGCCCTGGGTCAACCATAGCTGGGGCGCGCAGCTTGTGTTGTACGGGGCCTATGAGCTTTTCGGCGGCGGCGTATTCCCTGGCGATCCCGGCAATATCGGGCTGGCGCTGATCACGGCGCTGCTGGCGACGGGGGGTATGGCCCTGGTCTACGCGGCGTGCGAGGGCAACGTCTATGTGCGCGCCTTTGCGGTAGTGCTCGGTGGTGCGGCGGCGGCTGTCTTCTGGTCGCCGCGCCCGCAGATGTTCTCTTTCGCGCTGGGTGCGGCGGTGTTCAGCCTGCTGCACCTGTACAAGCGCCGGCAAGTGGACCGGCTGTGGCTGATCCCTCCGCTGGTTGTTCTGTGGGTGAACCTGCACGGCGGCTTCGCCATCGCCTTCATTCTGCTGTTGGGGACGATTGCCGGTGAGGTGCTGGGCAACCTGCTCGGCGATACGCGCCCGACCGTCGTGCGCGGGGCAAGGCTGCGCAAACTGGCGGGCGTGACGGCGCTCTCAGCCCTGCTGGTGGCGATCAACCCTTACGGCCTGCGGATGCTGGCCTACCCGTTTGATACCGTTGGCATCGGTGCGCTGCAGGACTTCATCCAGGAATGGGCGACTCCGGACTTCCACCAGCCGCAGACCTGGCCATTTCTGCTGCTGCTACTGGGGATTGTCGCTGTCTTCGGCATTAGTGGGCGGCGCGCTGACTGGACAGACCTGGTGCTGGTTATGGGTACGGCGGCCATGGCGCTGCTGTCCGGGCGCAATATCGCAGTCTTCGCCCTGGTCGCCACGCCGGCGCTGACCCGGCATCTCGACGCCTGGCTGGACGAGCGCGGCTGGCAGATTCGGCCACGCCGCCGGGTCAGCGGGCCGATGCTGGTCGCCAACTGGCTGCTGTTGGGGGTGGTGGCCATCGGCGCGCTGGCGAAGGTGGGCGCGGTTCTCAGCCGCGAGACCATGCGCGAGGCGCAGGCGGAGCTGTTCCCGGTGGAGCTGGCCGCTCACCTGGAGCAGACCCGCCCCGAAGGGCACCTCTTCAACAGCTACAACTGGGGCGGATACCTGATCTTCGCCGCGCCGCATGTGCCGGTCTATGTGGACGGGCGCACGGACCTTTACAACGACGAGTTCCTGCGCCAGTACCTGGACGTGCTGCTGCTGCGCGAGGGGTGGGGGGCGGCGCTGGAGCGCCAGGAGATCGATCTTGTGGCGATTGAGGCGCAGAGCGCGCTGGCGGGCGCGCTGCGCGCCATGCCCGACCGCTGGCGCGAGCTGCGCTTTGACCAGGAGCGCTCAGCGCTGTTCGAGCGGCTTCCCGCTGACGCCTGACCATGAGCGCGACTTCGCGGATGCTTCCACGCCCACGCCGACCGATCGCGCGGCGATGGGTGGTGCTCGGCTTGCTGCTGCTGATCGCGCTGGGGCTGCGGCTGGTCAACCTCGGCGGGCGAACGCTGTGGTATGACGAGGCGTTCGCCGTCCTCTTCGCCGAGCAGGGGCTGGATGCCATGCGCGCCGGGACTCTGGAACAGGCAGACGGCAGCGCTGCCGACGTGCATCCCCTGCTGTACTATGTCACGCTACACGGCTGGATGCGCATCGCTGGGCAGTCAGCGGCGGCGGTGCGGCTGTACAGCGCCCTGGTAGGCGCGCTGAGCGTCGCCGTGGTCTACGGGCTGGCCCGCGACTGGTTCGGCGAGCGCACAGGGCGGGCGGCAGGGCTGATCGCGGCGATTGCGCCGTTCCACGTGCAGTATTCGCAGGAAGCGCGCATGTACGCGCTGCTGGGCCTGGTGCTCCTGCTGACTACGTGGGCCTACTGGCGGGCGTGGCAGGGCCGGGGGCCGGCGTGGTGGATCGCGTTCGGGGTGCTGGCGGGGATCAGCATGTACGTGCAGCAGCTCGCGGCGCTGTACCTGCTGGCGTTGGGGCTGCTGCCGGTGGTTTTCCGCGACGGGCCGCGCCTGGTGCGTACGGTTGGTGGAGCGGGCGTGGCGTTTGCCGTATACCTGCCCTGGATGGTCAACCTGCCGGAGCAGATGGGCAAGCTGCGCCAGTACTGGGTGGAGCGGCCCAATGTGCTGCATCTATGGCTGGCGCTGCGCTCGTTTGTCTCGGTCAATCTCGATTTCTCCCCGGCGTGGTGGCTGCCGACGTTCCTGCTGGCAGCAGTGCTGGTGGTGCTGCTGTTCTACCGGGCCTGGGCAGCGCGGCAGTCACTCCCGCCGGGGGATCATGAGCGGGCGGCGCTCGGCTGGGCGCTCTGGCTGGCGCTGGCCCCCATACTGCTCATGTGGGTCGCGTCGTATGTGTTGCAGCCGGTCTTTCTGCCACGCGCGCTGCTGCCTTCGGCGCTGATCTTCTACGTGGCGATGGGCTGGCTCTTCACGCGCGGAGGGATGCCGCGCCCGGTCGTGGCGATCGTCGCCGGGGCGTGGGCGGTCGTGGCGGCGTTCGGATTGGTGACGCACTATAGCTGGGATACGTTCCCCAACCCGCCGTTCGACCGGGCAGTGCGCTACCTGGAAGGGGCAGTAGCAGAGGGCGACGCGGTGGTGCACGGCAACAAGATCACCATGCTGCCGATGGTCTATTATGGGCGTGGCCTGCCCCAGCGTTACGTGCGCGATATTCCCGGCTCCGGCTCGGACACGCTGGCGCTCCCCACGCAGCGCGCCCTGGGGCTGCTGGCCGACGAGTGCGTCGCCGAGGCGGCGGGCGGCGCTGAGCGGGTGTGGTACGTGGCCTTCGACCGGCTGGAAGACGAGATGGCGGCGCTCGTCGCTGACAACCCGCAGAACCAGCAATACGACTCGCTGCGCTGGCTGCGCCAGCACTACACCGAGCAGGACACAGTCCGCTTCAACGATCTGGTGATCACCCTGTTCAGCGGGCCGGACGCGCAGGCGAGGGAGGCGATGTGTCCATGAGCGGGCGGGAAGAGGAGGCTCTACCTACCAGTGCCGTTCGGAATGCTGGCGCTGCTGTGGCTCACCCGGCGATGGTGGTGGGCGGAAGCCTCCGTGCTCCTGCCCAGGGAGGCGGCATGATCGCCGGGCGGCGAGCATATGCGCTGCTGGGCGCGCTGGCCCTGGCCTGGGGGGTGCTGCTGGCCCTGCTGCTGGAACAGCCCGGCTATACCGACGCCTACTACTACTTCAACGCGGCCAGGCGTCTGGCCGAAGGGCACGGCCTGACCGATCCTTACCTGTGGACGTACTTCAACGCTCCCGACCGGCTGCCCGGCCCCAGCCACACCTACTGGATGCCGCTGCAATCGCTGATCGCGGCGGCGAGCATGGCCATCGGCGGCGCGACCTTTCGGGCGGCGCAGGTGCCGGCGGTGCTGTGCTACGCCGGGCTGGTGCTGGTGGCGTTCGGACTGGGCGAGCGGCTCGGCGCGCGGCGGCGCCATGCCTGGGTAGCTGCGCTGCTGGTCATGTTCAGCGGCTTCTACATCCCCTACTGGGTGACGACCGATACCTTTGCGCTGTTCGGCCTGGTGGGGGCGCTGGCGCTGCTGGCGCTGGGCCGCGCCACCGAGGGCCGGCAACTGCGCTGGTACGCGCTCGGCGGAGCGCTGGGTGGACTGGCCCACCTGACCCGCGCCGACGGTGTGCTGCTGGTCCTGGTGCTGGCCGGGATGGCCTTCTGGCGACCTGGGCCGGGACGCTGGACGGGCGGGCTGCGCGCGGCGGGCGTGGGATTGCTGGCTTACGGGATCGTCATGCTGCCCTGGTTCGCGCGCAATCTGGACGTGCTCGGCACGCCGCTGCCGCTTGGCGGCGCGGACACGATCTGGATGCGCAGCTATGACGAGCTGGTGCGCTGGCCACCGGGCGCGTCCGCCAGCGACTTCCTGGCGTGGGGAGCCGGCCCGATTCTGCGCTCGCGGCTGGAGGCGCTGGCTAACAACCTGGGCACCTTCGTAGCCGTCGAGACGTGGGTGATCCTCGGCCCCCTTGCGCTGCTCGGAGGGTGGCGGCGGCGCTCGCTGGCATTGGTGCGCGGGTTCGCTCTATATGCGGCGGCTTTGCACTTCGTCATGACCTTCGTCTTCGCCTTTCCCGGCTATCGTGGGGGGCTGTTCCATTCGTCTGCTGCGCTGCTGCCCTTCTGGGCGGCGCTGGCGGTGGTGGGCCTGGACGAGGGCATCGCCTGGGCCGCGCAGCGGCGGCGCTGGCGCCCTGCGGAGGCGTCTGCCGTGTTCAACGGGGCCGCCGTGCTCCTTGCCCTGGCGCTGACGCTGAGCGCCCTCAGCGCCAAGCTGGACGGCTGGAACGATAACGCGCGTTTCTACCGCGAGATCGCGCGCGATCTGCCAGCAGACGTGGTGCTCATGGTTAACGATCCGGTGGCGCTGTATTACCAGGCCGGGCTGAGCGGTGTGGTGGTGCCCGATGCTGACCCCGCTGTGGTGCCGGAGATCGCCGCACGTTACGGGGTGACGCATCTGCTGCTGGACGCCAACCGCACCGCGCCGTTCGGTGGGCTTTTCGCCGGTGAGGAGGTGCGGCCTTTTCTGCGCCTGGTACGGCATTACAGAGCGGACACGCCAGGGCGTGATGACGACCGGCTGCTATTTGAGATCGTGCGGGAAGGGGCTGCTCCATGACCCGGCTGCGACGTGATGCCGCGCGCGATGACCTGATCGTGCTCGCTCTGGCAGCGATTGGCGTGCTGCTGTACGTCGCGGCGGCGCTGCAACTGAGCGACTCCGGCTATCCGCTCGACGACGCCTGGATTCACCAGACGTATGCGCGCAACCTGGCAGAGCACGGCGAATGGGCGTTCGTGCCTGGCCAGCCAAGCAGCGCCTCGACCGCGCCCCTCTACTCGTTGCTGCTGGCGGGAGCTTACCTGCTGGACACATCGCACTTCGCCTGGACATTCGTGCTCGGCGCGCTGAGCCTGAGCGCCGCCGGCTGGATTGGCGCGCGGCTGGCCGGATACCTGTGGCCGGGGGTGAGCGGAGCGCGGCTGTGGACAGGGGTGCTGATCGTGCTGTCGTGGCACCTGGCCTGGGCGGCGGCTTCTGGCATGGAGACGATGTTGTTCGCGACGCTGGCCCTGGCGCTGATCTGGACGACCTGGGCCGATGCCGCTGCACAGCACGATCTGTCGCAGCGCCGGGCAGCGCTGTGGGGAGCCAGGGCCGGAGCAGTGAGCGCGGCGCTGACGCTCACCCGGCCCGAAGGCGTCGCACTGATGGCGTTGGCCGTTCTGCTGCGCGTGGCGGCAGCAGTGGGACGAGGCGGCTGGCGCTCTCCGGTGCTGGCGTGGATGGGGGGCCTGGTGCTGGCCTGGGCGCTGATCTGCGTCCCAGTGGCGGCGCTCAACTGGCAGCTCAGCGGAACACCGCTGCCGGATACGGCGGCGGCGAAGCAGGCGGAGTACGCGCCGATCGGTGAGCAGTGGTCGCTGCCGGGGCGCTACGGGCGCATGATCGTGCCGCTGCTGGCTGGGCACTTGCCTCTGGCGTTGCCAGGGTTGCTGGTGGGCTGTGCCAGTGTTGCGCGGCGCGCGCGGCAGGACAGGCGCGCTCTGATCTATGCGCTGCCACTGCTGTGGGCGGCGCTGCACACCTCGGCCTATGCGTTGCGGCTGCCGGCCAGCTATCAGCACGGGCGCTACGTGATGCCAGTGATCCCGGCGCTGCTGATCTTTGGGGTGGGGGGCACGCTGGCGCTGGTGCAGCGCGGGCGGCGATCTGCGGCGGGGCGCGTGCTGTCGCGCAGCCTGGCCCTGGCGCTGCTGCTGGTGACTGGCGGCTTCTGGATCATTGGCGCGCGGCAGTACGGCGCGGACGTGCGCATCATCAACACGGAGATGGTGGCGGCTGCCCGGTGGGTGAGGGCGAATCTGGCGGAGGACGATCTGCTCGCTGTGCACGACATTGGCGCGGTGGGCTACTTCGCGCCGCGCCCCATCCTCGATCTGGCGGGGCTGGTCAGCCCGGAGATTGTGCCGCTCTTCCGCGACGGAGAGGCGATCATGCGGCTGATGTGCGCGCGTGGCGCTGTGTACCTGATGGTCATGCCCGATCAGCGCCCGGTTCCGCCTGACGATCCCCGCCTGGGCGGAGCGCCCATCTTCGTCACCGGCGCACCTTATGCCCCGGCGGCGGGTGGCGGCAACATGGCAATCTATCGCCTGGCCTGGCCGGCGGGGTGCGCCTGGTAGCCGGATGAAAGAGGTCATCGAGCAGATGTTCTATTGTGAGATCGGGGGCCATGAACTATGCTAAGATTACGCCTGCAGCAGTTGGCCGAGGGGCGTGGCTGCTAACTGGAGTGAGCGCCTGCTGATGGACCAGGACAATACCCCTTTGACTCCAGCGAGGATTCGGCTGGTGATCGTGGACGACCACCCGGTATTCCGCCAGGGGCTGCGCAACATCTTCGCCACCGAGGACGACATCGAGGTGCTGGCCGAAGCGTCAACGGGCGAAGAAGCCCTGCAACTGGTGCACGAGCTGCATCCCGACATGCTGCTGCTGGACATCAACCTGCCGGGCATCAACGGCTTGCAAGTCGCCAGCCGGCTGAAAGCGGAGCAGACCGATATTGCGGTGGTGCTGCTGACGGCCTATGACGACCTGGAACAGGTGCTGCACGCCATGCGCTCTGGCGGCGCGGCCTATTGCCCCAAAGACATCGAGCCGGAGAAGCTGGTCGAGGTGGTGCGCTCGGTCATGCACGGCAATTTCGTGGTGGCCGGAAGGACGTTCACCGGCGCTGAGCTTCGGCAATGGCTGGATACAGGCGCAGAGACAGCGGCCAGCCCCTCTGTGATGGACCTCGGCGAGCGCTTTGTGCCGCTCAGCGCGCGCGAGATGGAGATTCTCCAATTTGTGACGCGCGGCAAGAGCAACAAAGAGATCGCACAGACGTTGGGGATCAGCCACCAGACAGTCAAGAATCACATGACCTCGATTCTCAAGAAGCTCGACGTGCGCGACCGGACGCAGGCGGCGGTGTATGCGCTGCAACGGGGGTGGGTGCGCGCGCAAGATAACAAGCAAGCGAAATGATGACTTGTTCGGATAACGAATAGCTGAGGAGCGGTGGCGATGGCTCATGGTGCTGCGGTCCCCCAGGACGAAGTGCTGCGCGAATTCGAGATCGAGTACGAGAACATTCGCAAGCGCGTGCTGGAAAACCAGCAGTTGATCGAGCAGACGCAGCTTGAAGTGGGGCGTATCCGCGATCGTCATGTGGCGATCAGCGCGCAGCTCAGCCGCGTGGAGACGAATTTTGACACGATTCCCCGCGCCGACATCAAGGCGGCCTATGATAGCGCATCGGATATTAAGACGCGCCTGCTCACGTTGCAGGGGCAGTTGGAGAAAGCCAAAGCCACGCTCAAGGAATTGCAGCATTTCGAGGAGTTGCTGGGCAGGTTGCTGCGGTTGGTGCGCAGCCTGGGGCCAGACGCCGTGTTCCGGTCAGTGATCGCTTCTGGGGCGGAACAGAGCGAAGGGGAAGCGGGCCGCCTGTCTCGGCGGGCGATCATCAACGTGGTCGAGGCCCAGGAGGCCGAGCGCCAACGGCTGGCCCGGCAAATGCACGATGGGCCGGCGCAGTCGTTGACCAACTTCATCCTCCAGGCAGAGATTTGCCAGCGGCTCTTTGACCGCAATCCCGATCGCGCTGAAGAGGAGCTGGGCAATCTGAAGACGGTGGCCAGCACGACCTTTCAGAAAGTGCGCGATTTCATCTTCGACTTGCGCCCGATGATGCTGGACGACCTGGGGCTGGTGCCCACCATCCGGCGCTATGCGGAGGCCTATGGAGATAAGACAGGCATCAAGACGCAACTGAGCGTGGTGGGAGACGAGCGCCGGCTGCCGAGTCACATTGAGGTCATGATGTTCCGCTCGATCCAGGCTGTGATGGGCAACGCGCGCGATAACCTGGGCGCGAAATCCATCAACATTGTGGTGGACGTCGGCCCCGAATGGCTCAAGGCATCTATTGAGCACGACGGGCGCGGCTTCGATGCGGGTGAGGTGCTCTCTCATACGGGGCAAAGCGATGTCCTGGGCCTGCGCACGCTTCAGGAGCGCATCGAGTTGGTAGGAGGCGCGCTGGAGATCACGAGCACGGAGGAGGACGTGAGTCGCTTCGTGATCTTGCTGCCGGCGGTTTAATGGCGCTGGTCGGGCATCTTTCGGTGTGTATTCTGCAGGGGCAGGGCTGCGTGATAGCGCTCTGCCCCTGCCTGTTATAGGACTCTTGGCCTGTTTGCGCATTTTTGCCATAGGAATACACTAGATAGCAACCCATTGGGGCCTGATGCAAACTCCGGGCCGGTTCGGACTATTCGGGAGGAAACCCTATGCGAGGTCGGGTGCTCATTCTACTGGGCGCGATCATTCTGCTGGTGGTCGTGCTGGTTGTCGTCCTCATGCGCGACGATGGTGGCGACGAGGAGACTGTCGCCCAGGCCACGGAGGTGGGGGGGGAAGTTACGGGCGGCGAGCAGGGGGGAGGGATAACAGCCCCGGATGCCGGGATGCGCGCTCTCAACATGGTTGAGATCGTGGTCGCCGTCCAGGACTTGCCTCGTGGGATCGTGATCCCGCCTGACGGCATCGGTGTGGTGCCCTGGCCTCAGGAAGCGTTGCCAGAAGCGGGCAACTATTTCACCGCCGCTGAACTGGAGGATGTGATCGGGCAGGTGGCGCGCACCGAGATCTTCCGCGGCTCTCCGATTCTGGCTCGTCAGGTGGTGCCCAATCTGTACGAAGTTGCCCGTACAGGGTCGGACGCCGCCGCTCTTATGCGCGCGTTCGAAGGGGATGAGTCGCGCGTGGCCATCTCTGTCCCACTTGATCCAACCGGCGTGGGGCAGGTGGCCTATGGCATTCAGGCTGGCGACTTCGTGGACGTTATCCTCTCGTTCCTCTACATTGATGTTGATCCTGCTTTCCAGACCCGGATGCCCAATAACGTTTCGCTGATCACGCGCCTGGAGACGGGCGAGCTGAGCATCGGCTCGCCACGCCAGGGCCGCCCAGAGGCGAGCACGCTCTCGCCGGAAGGGGTGCTGCTGAGTCCCAGTGAGTCGTCGCAGCGCCCGCGCCTGGTGACTCAGCGGACGGTGACCGGCGCCTGGGTGTTGCGTGTGGGGTACTTCCCGCCGGGTGGAGACATCATCGGGGCGACGCCGACACCTCAGCAGATCGAAACTCTGCCGCCGCCTGGCGAAGGTGGGCAAGCGACGACGCCGCTGCCTACAGTGACGCCGTTTGCGCCGTTGATCATCACTCTCGCCGTGACGCCGCAGGATGCGCTGGTGCTGACCTGGGCGGTTGACGCGCAGATTCCGATCACGCTGGCGCTGCGCACGGCTGGCGATACAACCGAAGTGGCCACCGACCCGGTGACGCTTGACTATATGATCCGGACGTACAACGCTCAGCCGCCCGTCGCGCTCGAATATGCGCTGGAGCCGCCCATCACCAGTGTGCGGCGGTTCGACATCGGGCGGTTGTACGACTTCCTGGCCAGGTCGAGCGTAGAAGCGTCAACACAATAAGCGCGTGTCGGAATAATTGTCTTTGCGTTAAAATGGCATGAAGGGCACGCGCTCGCGCTGGCGTCCGCATGCCCTTCGCGTGTCACTGGGGGCGTGCCTGGGGTGAAGCCAGAGAGGGTCTGATCGGCGAGATGGGAAGACACCAATGAGCAGTGAGAAGCAAGTCATCAAAGTGCTGATCGTGGACGATATCCCGGATACGCGCGAGAACATCCGCAAGCTGCTCGCGTTCGAGCCGGATATCGAGGTCGTGGGCGGGGATGGCGCTGGCACGGGCCGCGAGGCGATAGACCTGGCGACGCAGCACAAGCCCGATGTGGTGCTGATGGACATCAACATGCCCGACATGGACGGCATCACGGCGACCAAAGCGATCAGCACGGCAGTGCGCACTGCCGCTGTGGTGATCATGTCGGTACAGAACGAGTCGGGATATTTGCGCCAGGCGATGCTGGCCGGGGCGCGCGACTTCCTCACCAAGCCGGTCTCCAGCGAAGAGCTTTACGCGACGATTCGGCGCGTCTACGACCGCAACGAGCCGATTCGCCAGCAAGAGGTGCAGATGTCCTCGCTGCGGACGGCTGTGTCGCGCGAGGCCAAGCGCAGCGCGCTCACGCCGTCAGTAGGAGCCGGGCACGTCATCGTTGTGTACAGCCCACAGGCGGGCGCGGGCGTGACGATGCTGGCCACTAACGTAGCGGCTGCGCTGATGCGCTCCGACACCAGCGTGCTGCTGGTGGATGCCAACCTTCAGTTCGGCGATGTGGATGCGTTTCTGAACGTGCAATCCACGTCGAGCATTGCTGATCTGGCGAAGGCGGTGAGCGACATTGACCAGGAAATGATTGATAGCGTGCTGGTGACGCATGGCAGCGGGTTGAAGGTGCTGGTCGCTCCGCCGCACCCGGAGATGGCCTATGACATCACGTCGGAAGCTGTGAAAGAGGTCGTCAAGCTGCTGGCGAAATCGTATGATTTCATCGTGGTTGACACGCCGACCCAGTATGACGATACCACGCTGAAGCTGTTCGATATCGCCGAGCGGATCATCCTGGTGGCCAACCCAACGATTCCATCTGTGCGCAACATCCGCAAAGTGCTGGACCTCCTGGACGGCCTTAAAGAACCAGCAGGCCTGTCGGACAAGGTGCTCTTTGTGCTGAACCGGGTGGTGCCAGAGCGAGAGCGCGGGCGCGGCGCTGTGCCGACCGCTTCAATTGAGACGCATCTCAAGCATTCGGTGGCCGCGGCCATCCCGCTCGACGATCAGGCGGTGCTCACGGCGGTCAACCAGGGCGTGCCCCTGGTAGCCAAGATGAAATCGCGCTCACCGGGCAAGGAACTGGTAGACCTGGCGGCGCTGGTGCGCAAAACGGTGGAGCAGGAAAAGGCGCCAGAGGAAAGCCCCCAGACGGGCGAACAACGCTCCAAGAGCGGCATACGGGCGCTGTTCGGCGGCTCGTAGGATGGGTGTACAATGGAAGTGGGACGCATTGGCGGGCGAAGGTTGAGACGAGTGGAGGCGGCATATGTCCCTTTTGCGGCGTATTGAGCGTGGCGGACAGGGGCCGGACAGCCCCGACGAGTCCAAGCTGGAACAGGTGCGCCGGCGAACTCAGGTGCCGGCAGCGTCTTCGGCTGTGGCCGCGGCCCGTCGTGGGGAAGGGAGCGGTTACCAGGACCTGAAGGTGCGCATCCAGAACAAGCTGTTGGCCGAGCTGGACACCAGCGTGGACCCGCGTTCTCCCGAAGTGCGGACGACCATTGAGGAGCTGTTCACGACCATCCTCAATGAAGAAAGCATTGTGCTGGGACGCGCCGAGCGGCAACAGCTTTTCGAGGCGATTGTCGCCGAAATCCTGGGCTTCGGGCCGCTGGAGCCATTGCTCGCCGACGACACGATCACCGAGATCATGGTCAATGGCCCCAAGAACGTCTACATCGAGCGCGCCGGCAACATCCTGCGCTCCAATGTGACCTTCGAAGACGAAGATCATGTCCTGCGCGTGCTGGATCGCATCGTGGCACCGCTGGGCCGTCGTATTGACGAAAGCTCGCCCACAGTGGATGCCCGTCTGCCCGACGGGTCGCGCGTCAACGCGGTCATCCGCCCGATCAGCCTGTGCGGGCCGACGATCACTATCCGCAAGTTCTCGCGGCGGCCTTTCACGGTGGAAGACCTGATCCGTTTCGGCTCTGTCAGCCCCGAGATCGCAGAATTCCTGCGGGCGTGTGTCATCGCCCGGCTGAACATCGTGGTGTCGGGCGGCACTGGCTCTGGCAAGACGACTCTGCTCAACGTTCTGTCTGGGTTCATCCCGAACGACGAGCGGATCATCACTATCGAGAACGCCGCTGAGCTTCAGCTACGGCAGGAGCATGTCGTCTCGCTGGAAAGTCGCCCGTCCAATATTGAGGGGCGCGGCGAGATCAGCATTCGCGACCTGGTCGTCAACTCGCTGCGTATGCGCCCCGACCGGATCGTGGTGGGCGAGTGCCGCGCAGGCGAGGCGCTGGACATGCTCCAGGCGATGAACACTGGTCACGAAGGATCGCTGACGACGGCGCACTCGAACAGCCCGCGCGACACCCTGGCGCGCCTGGAAACGATGTGCTTGATGGCGGGCATGGACCTGCCCGTGCGCGCCATCCGCGAGCAGGTGGCTTCGGCCCTCGACCTGGTCATTCACCAGGAGCGGATGCGCGACGGCACGCGCAAGGTGGTTAAGGTCACCGAGATCCAGGGGATGGAAGGTGACGTGATCACGATGTCCGACATTTTTGAGTTTGAGCAGACCGGCCTGGAAGCTGGCAAGGTCATCGGGCGCATCCGCCCGACAGGGCTGCGCCCCAAGTTCATTGACAAGATCGAGGCGGCTGGTATTCACCTGCCACCGTCGGTGTTTGGAATTGGCGTTTCGCGCTATTGACGGCGAGCGCCATGCAGCAGTAGCACCGTAGGGGCTGGCTCACCAGGCTCCTACTGACACACTGTGCCAGATCAGGGCAGGGCACCGTGGGGGAGGGCGGGCACCTATGGAGATTGCGATAGCCGGCGCAGCGGGAGTCCTGGCGGTGATCATCCTGATCGCCGGGATCGTCAGCATTCGCGCAGAACGGCGCGAGCAGATCGAAGAACGACTGGGACGGTACACCACCGAATACAGCAGTCTGCTCGCGGACTTCGAGGACCTGCAGCAGCCCGATCCTGCACACGAGGCGAGCCTCATCACCCGGCGGCTTGATGCCATGCTGGCCGACCGGGGCTTTGCGCAGAAATGGCGCGTGCAGCTTTCGCGGGCCGACCTGAAGCTGACCGTCTCCGAGTTTATGGCGCTGCACGTCATCACGGGGATTGGCGGTTTCCTCGTCGGCATGGTGCTCTTCGCCTCGCCAATTGGTGGCGGAGTCGCGGCGGTTGCCGGCTTTTTCTTCCCCCGTCTTTATGTGGCGCGCAAACAGTCCAAGCGTCTAAAGACGTTCGAAAACCAGCTTCCTGATACGCTGGCGCTGTGGGTGAACGCTCTGCGCGCAGGCTACGCGGTGCTACAGGCGATGGAGGCGATCTCGCGCGAGGCGCCTGAGCCAACGTCGTCGGAGTTCAAGCGCGTGGTCATGGAGGTGCAGCTTGGCATCCCTATGGATGATGCACTCGACCACCTGCTGGCGCGCATGCCCAGCGATGATCTCGACCTGGTCAACACGGCGGTCAATATTCAGCGCGAGGTCGGTGGCAACCTGGCCGAGGTTCTGGACTCGATCAGCCACACGATCCGCGATCGTATCAAGCTGAAGGGCGAAATCTCGGTGCTGACGGCCCAGGGCCGAATCACGGGCTGGCTTATCTCGTTACTGCCGATCATCCTGACGCTGTTTCTCTATGTGGTGAGTCCAGGCTACATGTCGAATCTCGTTGAGAATCGCATGTGCGGGTGGCCCATGCTGGGCTGCGGATTGGGCCTGATTGCGACAGGTGCTGCGATTATCCAAAAGATCGTGGATATCAAGTACTGACACAGGCTCACAGCGCGCTCGCACGTTTGGGAGGGTAGGATGGATATCACGATTCTGGCGCTGATTGTGGCGGGCGTGGTCTTGCTCGGCGGGCTTATCCTGGTTGGGCACAGCGATAAAGCAGACGACAATCCGCTGGAGAAGCGGCTGGCCGAATACGGAGACCGCGATGTGCCAGCCAGCCTGGAGCAGATCGAGCTGTCGCTGAGCACTCGCGAGCGTGTCATCATTCCCACGTACCGGGCGCTCGCCCGTTTTGCCATCAAATTCACCCCAGAGAACCAGATTGAGAGCATCCGCCGCCAGATCGAGCTGGCGGGCAAGTCGCAGACGATGGAGCCGGCGGTCTTCTTCGGCCAGCGCATCGCCCTGACTCTCGTGATGGGCGTTGGGGCGTTCGTGCTGTTCTTCATGTTCACCGATTGGGGCGTCGCCAAAGGGACGATGGGGACCGTTGGCGGGGCGCTCCTCGGCTATTATCTGCCCATGCTGCAACTCAAAGGGCAGATCAGCCGGCGCAAGGATGCTATTGTGAAGTCGCTGCCCGATGCGCTCGACCTGCTGACGATCTGCGTGGAGGCCGGGCTGGGCTTTGAACAGGCGATGAGCAAGGTCTACGCCAAGTGGGATAACGACCTGGCGATCGCTTTTGGGCGCGTGCTGCAGGAGATTCAACTAGGCAAGCGGCGCAGCGAAGCCCTGCGCGACATGTCGTATCGCATGGATGTGCCCGACGTGACCAGCTTCGTGGCGGCGCTCGTCCAGGCCGAACAGCTTGGCGTGAGCATCGCCAAGATTCTGCGCATCCAGTCGGACCAGATGCGTGTCAAGCGCCGCCAGCGCGCTCAGGAGAAGGCTCAGCAAGCGCCGGTCAAGATGATGATTCCGATGGTGTTTCTGGTGTTCCCGTCGCTGTGGATCGTGCTGCTGGGGCCTTCCGTCGTGATTCTCATCGAGTCTGGCGTGTTCGGCGGCTTTTGATCGGCGCAGGCGACCTGAGTCTGAGATTGAATTGACAAGCTCGTTCGAAGATCATCTCGGCCAGCACCGGCGGCTGGAGGGGCTGCGTGACCGCTTGGCAGCAGGCCCACTCGCGCTCACGGCGCGGCGCGTTGTTACGGCTGCGCTCGACCTGCTCTATCCCCCACAGTGTGTTCACTGCACGCGCATCGGGAGTCTGCTGTGCGAACGCTGCACGGCCCAGCTTGGGCCGGGGCCGCAGCGCGCGGTGGCGGGGCTGGACGCAGTGCGCACGCGCACTGTGTTTGAAGGGCCGGCGATGAGCGCCATTTATGCCCTGAAGTATCAGGGGGTGCGGCGGATGGCCGAGCCGTTGGGCAGGCTGCTGGCCGAGGCGTGGCCGGGCGATGGCTGGACGGCGGACTTCTTCTGCGCGGTCCCGCTGCACGCCCGGCGGCAGGCGGAGCGCGGCTATAACCAGTCGGCACTGCTGGCGAACCAGGTGGCCAGCCTGATCGGTCAGCCTTATGTGGAAGGGGCCGTTGCGCGCGTGCGCCACACCGAGACGCAGACACACCTGGATGCGCAGGCTCGCCGGGAGAATGTGGCCGGAGCTTTTGCAGCAGACCCTCTGCGTGTTGATAATCTGAGTATAGTCCTCGTTGATGATGTGCTGACGACAGGGGCTACGCTGGCAGCCTGTGCGGAGGCGCTGCGAGCGTCGGGCGCGCGGCGCGTCTATGGCCTGGTGCTGGCCAGCGCAGTCTACAAGGCTGCTGACGCGGGTGGGCATGCCTCACCTGCTGAGGAGTGAGCGCAATCGCCACACTGCAAAGGAGCGGGTTATGGAACTCAAGATACACACGCGAAATGTTGATGTGACGCCTCGCTTGCAGGAGCATGTTGAAAAGAAAGTGAGCAGACTGGATCGCTATCTGCCGAATATTCACGAAGTACGTGTGGACCTGGCTATTGAGCGGCGCAAGCAGGGCATGGATCAGTGCATCGCTCAACTGACCCTGCGCAACACGCGCGGGGCGATTCTGCGCTCGGAAGAAAAGCGGCAGCCTGATATTTACGCGGCGCTGGACGTGGCGCTGGATAAGATGTATCGTCAGATCGAGCGGTACAAGGGCAAGCGCAAGCCGCGCGGCGCCAGCCGTTTCTACGAGTCGGAGCAGGCCCTGCAATCGGTCGAGCCGGTGCCCGGCCAGGTGGCCGAAGAAGAAGCGGAGGAGAAGACGTCCATTGTACGCCGCAAGGCGGTGATGCTGGTGCCCATGAGCGAAGATGAAGCGATTGACCAGATGGAGCTGCTCGGCCACAATTTCTTCATCTTCTACAACGCAGACACGGCCAAGATCGGCGTGCTCTACCGGCGTGAGGACGGCAATTACGGCGTGCTGGAGCCGCAGACGGAGTGACGAGCTGAGTGTGCAAGCCTGGGCCGGGCGCGGAAGGGCGTTCCCGGCCCCGTTTTCTTGTGGGTAGGCGAAGGATGAGCCAGGAGAGAACCGGCGCGGTGATCATGATCGGCCATGCGGGGCCGACGGCGGCTGAGCAATTGCTGGGCCGGGCACTCCAGGCAGCCGCAGCCGACCTGATCGCCGCTCTAGCGGAGGTTGGCGTCTGCCCGATCGTCGTCGCCGGCCCGGAGCTTGGCTGGCTGTCCGCTCAGGCGAATTGCCTGCCCGATCGGGACGTTGGGCCATTTCACTTCGGCCAGCGCCTGGCGGGGGTGATCGAACGGTTTGAGCTGGCGCACGTGCTGTACTTCGGGGCGGGCAGCGCACCCCTGCTCGCTCAGGAGATGATCGCGCAGGTGGGGGAGACGCTGCGCGGCGCGCGCGCGCACGATGAGCGCCTTGCCCTGACGAACAACCTGCACTCCAGCGATTGGGTTGCCTTCACCCAGGCGCAGGAGGCGCTGCCCGTCCTCCGGCGGGCGAACCGCGACAACAGCCTCGCCTGGATGCTGCAGGAGGACGGCGGTTGGACGGTCAGCACTCCGGCGAATCTGCCGCCTGCGGCGCGCCTGGACCTGGACACGCCCGCTGACCTGGCGATAGTGCGGGCGCACCCGGCCTGCTCGCCCCGGCTGCATGCGGCGCTGGAGGATCCGCTGCTGGCGCGCATCCCCGTCGAGGCTGTGCTGGCTGTGTTGGCCCGCGACGGGAGCCGGGCGGCGCTAATCGGGCGAGTCGCTCCCCAGGCGTGGGAGGCGCTCAGCCGGGCGACGCAGTGCTGGATACGGGTCTGCTCGGAGGAGCGGGGCATGGCCGCCAGCGAACGGCTGGCGCGCGGCGAAGCGCGCTCGCTGGTAGAGCGCATGATCGCGCGCTGGGGGCCGGGCGACTTCTTCGAAGAGCTGGCGCAGATGGCCGACGTGGCGATCATTGATTCGCGGGTGCTGATGGCCGCTGCCGGGCGCTATCCTGGGACGGACGAGCGCTTCGCCTCGGACCTCTATTTGCTCGACGCCATCCACGATCTCTGGCTGCGCGAGTTCACTGCCGCCGCGCAGGCGGCTCCGCTGCCGGTTCTGCTCGGCGGACATGGCGTGGTGGCCGGGGGATTGCACGCCCTGGCGGAGATCGTCGCGGAGCGGCGCGCTCGCTGAAGCGCGAGATCACTCCTGCCGCGCGAGGCGGCGCAGGTGCACGTACTTCTGCAATTCGTACCAGGCCATGAGCAGACTCAGCCGCAGCCCGTGCCAGCCATCGCGGTAACCTTGCAGGGTGACAAAGCGCCAGTAGAAGTGGCGCAGCGGTTGCGTGATGAACTTGTGCGGTCGCGGCTTGATCCCCTGCTCGTGCAGAATGCGCGCGTCAAAGGCTACGTAGCGCTGCTGCTTCTCACGGAACTGGCGCAGGCTGCGGTAGTTGTAGTGGATGAGCGGCTCGGTCAGGTGGCCCGGCTCGCCATCCAGCAGGACTAGCTCGTGAACCTGGCGCTGCGGATCGTAGCGTGCGTGCCTGCGCCGCAGCAGGCGCATCTGGTAATCCGGGTACCAGCCTGTGTGCCGGGTGAGTTTGCCGAAGATGTAGTTGTGGCGCGGAATCCAGTAGCCGTTATGGGCGGGGCGGGCGAGGGTGGCGCGTATCTCTTCCGCCTGGGCAGGGGTGGAACGCTCGTCAGCGTCCACGAAGAAGACCCATTCCGTCTCGACCAGGGTCAGCGCCGCGTTGCGCTGCTGGGCGTAGTTCTCGAAGCGGTGGGGCAGGACTTCGGCGCCGGCCTGCGCAGCCAGATCGGCGGTGGCATCGCTGCTGCGTGTGTCCACGACCACGACCACGTGGCCCGTCCAGCGCACGCTCTCGATGCAGGCGACGATATTCTCGGCCTCGTTGTGGGCCAGGATGACGGCGGCCAGATCGCTGCTCATGAGGTTTTCGCGGCCTCCAGAACGGCCCGGTAGGCGGTGGTCAGGGCTTCTCTGTCTGCCGCCGAGAGCGCGCCGGTGCGGTAGGCGCGTTCCGTCTGCCACAGGCGCCAGCGCATCCCTGCGCGCACCAGCCAGCGGGCCAGGGCGCGCCGGGGCCGGGCGTAGTGCCGGTCGAACAGGCGCAGGCGGCTGCGCCATAGGTTGATCAGGCTGGCCGCGCGAATTTGCCCGGTGCTCTGCCCGCCCAGGTGAACGACCCGCGCCGCCGGAACCGCGTAGATCTGCCAGCCGGCGCGCCGAATGCGCAGGCTCCAGTCAATCTCCTCGCAGTACATGAAATATCCTTCGTCGAACATGCCGGTGGCGGCGATCACCTCGCGCCTGACCATCATCGTTGCGCCGAGGGTGTGATCCACCGGAAATGGCTCACCGCTGGCGTAGCGCTGGCGCGGGTAGCGCCCGTTGAGCGGCGAGTCGTACAGGCGCGCCGGAACGGGGAACAGCTCGATGATGAGTTGGGCAAGGCCGGGAAACCTGAACGCACCGTGCTGAAAAGCCCCGTCTCCGTAAGCGAGCTGCGCGCCGACGACCCCGACAGAGGGCAGGCGCAGCAGCGCGTCGTAGAGCGCCCGCGTCGCGCCGGGAGTCGTCTCGGTGTCCGGGTTGAGGAAGTAGACGGCGCGCGGCAAATCGCCGTCGGCTGGTTGGCCGGGCGACCGGCTGAATCCCATCCGCTCCAAGGCGAGGTTGTTACCGGCGGCAAAGCCCAGGTTGTCGGCGCTGGCGATGAGCTGCACCTGCGAGAATTGCTGGCGGATGGCGTCCGGCGTGCCGTCGGCGGAGGCACAGTCTACCACCCAGACCTGGGCGGCGGGGCCGTGCGCGTCCAGGTCGGCGATGAGGGTGCGCAGGGCGTTGAGGGTGAGGTCGCGCGTGTTCCACGAGACGATGACAACGGCCAGATCGGGGGACATGACATTACCCTGGGCGAGAGGTACGGGCGTGCGCGCGCAATGCGCGATCTGTCCGGCTCATCGGGTGAAGGCCATGTCCCAACCGGCGTCCGCTAACATGGTCAGGAACGAACGATAGTGCCGGGCTTCGACTGCGAAAACCCCGTCGGCAGCCAGCAGCCGCCTGGCCCGCGTTGGCCCGTCTATGCGGTCGGTGAAGAAGGCAGTGAGCACGGCCTTGGCGCTGTCGCGGAAAGGCGACGGCAAGGCGCTCTCCGGCGCGGCAACTAGTACCTCGTAAGGGATGACGTCAGCGGGGACGCCCGCCCACTGGCTGGGGTTGGCGGGCGCTGTGGTGTCTCCGGCAGGCAGGATGATGTGCAGCGCCGCAGCAAGCTCGTCGTAGGTGGGAAGCTGCTCCTCTGCAGTCCGGGCTTCCTGGGCCAGGGCCAGGAGTGCCTTCTCGAAGTCGCCCGCGCGCAGGGCCGCTGCCGCGCACTCTCCGTCATAGAGCGCGCGCACCAATGCCTGATCGCTGTCGTAGTCGCGCACGGTATCCAGGTCAATGAACGGGTTGACGCCCCGGCTGCCCATGAGCAGGGCGGGGATGATCCAGGCTGTGGGTGTGTCCTGCTGGGCGCTGCGGCAGAACGTCTGCCCGGCCAGTTGTTCCAACGCGGCGATGTCGGCCCGCCCAACGATCTCGCTCGCCTGCCCGATCTCGAACGTTGGGGTGCGCCCGCGTCTGGCGGCCAGCAACGGCTCAACTTCGCACTGACGCCGGGCGGCGGCATACGTGAAGGCGCTCGTCCAGGCGAAGGTGGGCGCGCCGCTGCACAGGCTGGCGAGCGCCGTATTCTCGTCTGCGAACGAGACGGCGAAGGTCAGGCCGGTCTCCTCACCCAGTTGGCGTTGCAGCTCGCGCCCAAGCTGACGCGCGTTGCTGGTGACAAGCTCCTCTGACAGCGCCAGGTAGACGGTGATGGGGCGTTCCGGCGCGCCGATGGCCGGCGCTTCGGGGGCATCGGGCAGGGCGGTCGAGCGCAGAGTGGGAGTCGGCGGGATGCGCGTGGGGATGGGCGTTGCCCGCCGGTCGCCGCCGGAGCCGCAGGCCGTGAGAAGGATGGTGATGAGCAGCGTCCCTGTGACCAGGGCTTTGCTGATGTGTGGCCGCTGTTTGATGGCACACCTCCGCCATACTCACTCGCACTGGCTCATCATGGTACAGCAGTTGGCCGGGCGGGGCAAGGCGCGCACCCCGCACGAACGGGTGCGGGCAAAGGCTGACAGCGACTTGCCGGGCGGGGGCATGGACTTCACCCCCAGCCGCGCATCAGCGCCGAGTGGGGGTGAGGTAAGCCAGGGCGCTGCCCTACCGCCTGACAGGTTTTGCACGCACCCGCCCCGCTGAACAAATCTGGCATGAGGGGCGAAATACCTTGCGGGTTCGCCCGGCAGCCCGATGCGCGCCTGCTTAGCCTGGCGCGGCGGGGGGCACGACCAGCTCGATCTCGCGCGCCCCGACACGGCTTTGGAAGGGCGGGATGCCCACGTCCTCGTGAATGAGGCCCGCCCAACATTCCTGCGGGTTGCGGGCTTTGCGGATTTCCGTCATGCGGATGGCCCCCCAGACCTCGGCCCGCTGGCCGGGCAGCAGGTAGTAGTATGTCTCGTCGCGCTCGTCGTCGTAGACGGCCTGTAACTCGTCGAGCGGGCCGAGCGCCCAGCGCCAGGGGAAGTCGCTGTAGGCTGTGTGGCAGTTGATGCCGATGCGCCACGCGCCGGATTCCTCGTAGGCTTCCAGGCTGGCCGCCGTCTGGTCGAACTGATAGACTGTGCCGGGAAAAGGCCCGGCGGTGCGGACTGGGGTTGCGCCGTAGTTGTGGACAGTGAGCTTGAAGACGAGCAGATCGCCCTGGGCGAGCGTCAACGTGGTGAGATCGGAGATGACTCCTTCTGGTTTGGCGAGTTTCTCACCAGCGGTATCCAGGCTCGTGTAGTAACGCTCAGCGTAGGGCATCCAGCTGAAATAGACGACGGCCCCCACCTTCTGCGGGACGATCTCCACCAGGGGCAGGCCCCCATCGCGGATCGCCAGACGCTCCTCGCGCACGATGCGCTGACCCTCGTCGTCCTGCGCGACGGCGAAGACGGCGTACTCGCCATCGGGCGGCGGCACCATCCCCTGGTCCACGCCGCCGTCGTAGTCGTACTCGTGATTGCCCATATCCCCCGGCTGGCGACCTTCTTCGCGCTCGGTCAGAAAGTAGCGCTGGCCGGCGACATCTTCAAGATAGACGGACAGGCTGGCGGGCTTGGCCAGGTAGACGTTGACGCTCACCCGGTCGCGGATGCCGTCCTGGTTGGGCGTAAACTCGGCAGGGCTGATCTCGAAAGCGGTGATTTCGGGCAGGGCGCTGTCTGCCTCGGCGACAATGAGCGTGCCAGATTTCTGCTCGGTCTCGCCATCACCTGCCGCTTCGATGACCCAGGTATAGGTGTCGTTCGGGATCAGTCGGCTCTCGATAACCCCCGCGATAGTCTCGCCGGGCAGCGTATAGCCGCCCACGACGCCGCTGAAGAGCACGCGGTAACGGCCTGCTGAGCGGCGTTCATCCTGGCGGAAGTAGTAGCGGTCGTCATTGGGCGCGCTCAGATAAATGCTGACGGCGGCGGGCCGCGACAGCCTGTACTCGATCACCGCCAGGTCATCTTCGCCGTCGGCGTTGGGCGAGATGCGCGGCCTGTCGAACGAGGCGGCGGTCAGCAAGGCGACCGGCGGGCGCAGCACCAGGTAGCCGATCACCAGCGCGGCTGCCAGCGCAGCCAGCGCAGCCAGCAGAACGATCATCTTCGGGAGGCGCATAATCCCCTCGCAGAGCCAGCCAGAGCGGGTGTCTGGCGGCCTATTGTACCAGAAGGGCGGGGCTTGGGGCGACGCACGTCGGCGTGCCGCCAGGATTCCGGAGGGACTCACCCTCTTGTGCGTGCCGTGGTTGGCGAAGGGGCGTATCTCATTGCCGGGGCAAGAGATCACCGCTGAGGCGCAGAGAGCGCAGAGAAAAGCTGGGTTAGGCAGGGGAGTGCCAGCCTTGCTCCACGCCCTCTGCGTCTCTGCGATTCAAGCGTTTCACTCCCATTGTAAGCCGCATCCCCTGGCGAAGGTCACCCTTGTAAGGTGCCCTGTTTAACGGTAGTATGTGGGATATGTGGGATAATGCACGACATGGTTCGCGGGTGCATTGCAGACCTGGCGGCCTGGCCGAATACTGCCCACGTCTGCGCTCTGGCTGTCGCACTCATGGAGACCACATGTCACCGGCGAACACCCTCGCAACGTACTCTGACGCCCTGGATTATCTCTACGGCTTCGTAAACTGGGAAGTGGAGCGCCACATGCGCTACGCTCCAGAGGTGATGACGCTGGAGCGCCCGCGCGCCGTGCTGGAGGCGCTCGGCAACCCGCACCGCGCCTACCCGGTGATCCACATCACTGGCACCAAAGGCAAGGGATCGGTCGGGGCCATGTGCGCCTCGGCGCTGCACGCTTCGGGGCTGAAAGCCGCTCTGTATTCCTCGCCGCACCTGCAGGATTATCGCGAGCGCTTTCGCATCAACGGCGAATTGATCAGCCCGGAGGATTTCACAGCGCTGGTCAATCAGCTTCGGCCCATTGTGGATACCATCCCGGACATCACCTGGTTTGAAGTGACTACCGCCCTGGCCTTTCTCTACTTCGCTCAACAGCAGGTGGACATTGCCGTCGTCGAGGTGGGGCTGGGCGGGCGCCTGGACGCCACGAACGTCGTGACGCCAGTTGTGTCGGTGATCACCAGCCTGAGCTATGACCACACCCATCTGCTGGGGGACTCGCTGGAGTCCATCGCGCGCGAGAAAGCGGGGATCATCAAGCCGGGCGTGCCGGTGGTCAGCGCGCCGCAGCCGGCGGAGGCCCTCGTCGTTCTGGAGCAGGTGGCAGCGGACAACGGTTCGCCGCTTGTGCTCGTCGGGCGCGACTGGACGTACACGGCTGAGCGGGGGACGCTCAACTGCGAATGGTTCCAGGCCGGGCCAGCCGGGGGGCCGCCCGCATCCTACTGCACGGCGCTGACCGGCGAGCACCAGGCGCTCAACGGCACGGTGGCGCTGGCGGCCCTGGAGCGTGTGGCCGAGGCGGGAATCGCGGTGACGCCGGAGGGCATCCGGTGCGGCTTCGAGCGCGTGGACTGGCCGGGCCGCCTGGAAGTCGTGGCGCGCGAGCCTTTGCTCGTCCTGGACGCGGCGCACAATGGGGAATCGGCGCTGAGGCTGCGCGCGACGCTGGGCACGCTGTTTCACCGGCGTCCGCTGGTGCTCATCTTCGGCGCGTCGGCTGATAAAGACGTGACGGGGATGTTCCGGGCGCTGCTGTCCGCAGTGGACGTGCTGATCGCCGCACAGGCCGTCCACCCACGCGCTCTGGAACCGGCGATTGTCGAGGAGAAGGCGCGAGAAGTCGGCTTCGCCGGCCCGGTGCACCAGATTCCTGATGTGGGCGAGGCTCTGCGCTACGCGCAAAGGGTGGCGGGGCCAGCCGGTATGATCCTGACGACCGGCTCGCTGTTCATCGTGGGCGAGGTGCGGACGGTGTGCGGATTGCCCGTCGGGCACGTGGTCAAGACGACCGTCGAGGGACCGCTCCCTTCGGAGAGCGTGGCATTTTGACCGGCGCGCGCGGCGCGGAGGCAACCGCCCGGCAGGTAGTCAGGAAAGCTGGCTCGTGGTGATGATTGGACACGGTTTGCACGATTTCTACACGATCAAGGACGCGGAGCCGGATGCGGAAGGGCTGATCGAAGCGACGCTCGTACCGCTGGTGGGCATGGTCGTCTTTCCGAATATGGTGACGCCGCTGGCCTTGCAGCGCGATGTGGACATCACCGCTGTGAGCGAGGCGCAGGCGCGCCGCGAGACGGTCATCGGCGTGCTGGTGGACGATTCGAAGGAGACGACCTTCGCTCCGGATGAGTTGCACGCGCTGGGTACCGAGATGGCCCTGGGGCGCCTGATGCACCTGCCCGACGGCGGGACCAATGTGCTGGCCCAGGGGCGGCGGCGCGTGCAGGTCGTGGAGTTCGTGCAGACGACTCCCTACTACCGGGTGCGGGCGCGCCCCCTCGCCGAAGAGTCGCCGGACACGCGCGAAGTGATGGCGCTGATGCGGGCTGTGCTGAGTCTATTTCAGAAGTGTGTTGATCTTAGCCCGCAGCTTCCCGAAGAAGTGTACATTTACGCCTTGAACATTGACGAGCCGGGCTGGCTGGCGGACATGATCGCCTCCACGCTCGACTTGAGCCTGGAAGAAAGACAGGCGCTGCTGGCCATGACCGATCCTGCCGAGCGCCTGCGCAAGGTGAGCGCGCTGCTGGGGCGCGAGCTGGAGGTGCTGGAACTGGAGGAGAGCATCCAGTCACAGGTGCGCCGCGAAGTGGATCGCGGCCAGCGCGAGATGTTCCTGCGCGAGCAGATGCGCGTGATCCAGCACGAGCTGGGCGAGGCGGATATTTTCCAACAGGAGCTTGGCGAGCTGCGCGAGCGCATCGAGCAGAAGGAAATGACCGCCGAAGCGAAAGACAAGGCGCTCAAGGAACTGGGCAGGCTGCTGATGATCCCGCCGATGGCCCCGGAGGTGGGGATTATCCGCACGTACCTCGACTGGCTGCTCGACCTGCCCTGGCTGGCGCAGTCCGAAGACACCCTCGATCTGGCCCATGCGGCGCGCGTGCTGGATGCTGAGCACTACGGCCTGCCCAAAGCGAAAGAGCGCATTCTGGAATATCTGGCGGTGCACCAACTGGCCGGCGAACAGATGAAGACGCCGATCCTGTGTTTTGTCGGGCCGCCGGGCACCGGCAAGACTTCGCTGGGCAAGAGCATCGCCAGCGCGCTGGGGCGCGAATTCGTGCGCGTCAGCCTGGGCGGCGTGCACGACGAAGCTGAGATTCGCGGGCATCGGCGGACGTACATCGGCGCGCTGCCAGGGCGCATCGTCCAGACAATGCGCCGCGCCGGGACGATCAACCCGGTGTTCATGCTGGACGAGATTGACAAGCTGGGCGCCGATTTCCGCGGAGACCCGGCGGCGGCGCTGCTGGAAGTGCTCGACCCAGAGCAGAACCACGCTTTCTCAGATCACTACCTGGATGTCAGTTACGATCTTTCGCGCGTGTTCTTCATCACGACGGCGAACTATCTGGACCCCATCCCGCCGGCGCTGCTGGACCGCATGGAGGTGATCGAGTTCCCCGGCTATGTGGAGGATGAGAAGATCAGCATTGCCCGGCACTTCCTCATCCCGCGCCAGCTCAAGCAGCACGGCCTGGAGGGGCGCGGCGTGCACTTCGACGAGTCCGCGCTGCGCCTGATCTGTCGCGAGTACACGTATGAGGCAGGCGTGCGCAACCTGGAGCGCGAGATCGCCAAGGTGTGCCGCAAGCTGGCGCGGCGTATCGCCGAAGGGAAGCGCCTCACCCGGCAGATCACCGCTGCCAGGCTGTCCGCGTACCTAGGCCCGCCGCTCTTCCTGCCCATGCTGGCCGAGGAGATGGACGAGGTCGGCGTGGCGACGGGGCTGGCCTGGACTGAAGCCGGCGGCGACATCATGGCGATTGAGGTGACGCTGATGCCGGGCAAGGGGGCATTGCTGCTCACCGGGCAGCTTGGCGATGTGATGCAGGAGTCAGCGCAGGCGGCGCTGAGCTTCACGCGGTCGCGGGCGCGGCAGTGGGGGATCGAGCCGGATGAATTCGACCGGCTGGATATTCATATCCACCTGCCGGAGGGGGCCATTCCCAAAGACGGGCCGTCGGCGGGGATCACGCTGGCGACGGCCCTGATCTCGGCGCTGACGCAGCGCAAGGTGCGCCGCGACGTGGCTATGACGGGCGAGATCACGCTGCGCGGGCGCGTGCTGCCGGTGGGGGGAGTCCGCGAGAAGATTCTGACGGCGCACCGCGCGGGCGTCCGGCAGGTGCTGCTGCCCAAGCGCAACGAGAAAGACCTGGCCGAGATTCCCAAGCGCGTGTTGCGCGAGATCGATCTCAAGCTGGTGGCGCACATGGACGAGGTGCTGGGGTGGGCGCTGCTCCCGCCGCAAGGCGGCCCGGAATCGCGCTCGCCTGCCGCCGGCGTCCGTGACGGGACTTCGGCAGGGGGCGACCATGCAGTCTAACAGCAACCCGGTGATGCATAAGGCACGCTTCTTCGAGGCGCAGGAGAGATTCACGCAGCAGGGGATTCTGGACTTGCTGGCCGCTGGACGGAGCGAGACGGTGGACTGGCTGCCTGGTCGTGCGCCGGTGAGCGATATCGCCGCTATGCTGGTGGCGATGGCCAACGCGCGCGGGGGCACGCTGTTGCTGGGCGTCGCGCCGCGCTCTGATCGGCCTGTGGGCGTGGATGACGCCGAGAATGCCATCAACTGCGTGCTGGAGGCGGCGCTGTCCATCGAGCCGCCGCTGATCATCCCCATGCCGCAACTGATTCAGACGCACGGATCGCCGATGGTGGTGGTCCAGGTGCCGCGCGGGATGCCCTATGTCTACGCGCTGGCGGGGCGTTTCTTGCAGCGCGTGGGAACGGCGAACACTGCCATGACTCCCGCTGACCTGCGCCGGCTGATGCTGGAGCGGGGGGATGTGACTTTCGAGGCGGAGCCTGCTCGTAATGCGCGCCGGACTGACCTGGACTGGGAGCAGGTAGAGGCTTACGCGATGGGGCTGAGCGGCATAGGTGGCGCTTCGCCGGAACAGGTGCTGCTCAAGCGCGGCTGCCTGACCCGGCGGGATGACATCCTGGTGCCGACCAATGCGGGCATTCTGCTCTTTGGCCGCGATCCACAGCAGTTCTTGCGCGGCGCGGACATCACGGCGGCGCGCTTCGCTGGTGGCGAGATGGGCGATGTCTTCACACGGCAGGACATCGGCGGGACGCTCCCGCAGCAGATACAGCGTGCAGAGACGTTCCTGGTGGACAACCTGCGCAAAGGAGTCCAGCTTGGCGACCGCATGGCGCGCAGCGAGCAGACGGAATACCCGCTGAAGGCTGTGCGCGAGCTGGTGGTCAACGCTGTGGCCCACCGCGATTACAGCATCCAGGGGGATGGCATCCGCCTGTATCTGTTTTCCGACCGGCTGGAGATCACCAGCCCAGGAGGACTGCCGGGGCCGGTCACTGTTGACAACATCGTGGACGAGCGCTTCTCGCGCAACTCGGCGATAGTCCAGGTGTTGTCTGACTTGGGCTTCATCGAGCGGCTGGGCTATGGCGTGGACCGCGTAATCGCCCTCATGCGCGAAATGAACCTTCCTGATCCCCGGTTTGCGGAGACAGCCGGCGGTTTTCGCGTGATGCTGACCAACAAACCTGTCGCCGAGACGATAAGCGCAGAGCCGGAGCTGTTCGGCGGTGTGTTTCGCGGCGAGCCTATCAACCGCCGCCAGGAGCTTGCGCTCGACTTCCTGATCAACCGCCGGAACGCGCGCATCACCAATAAGGACCTGCAGGAGCTTTGCCCGGAAGTCCACTCAGAGACGATCCGGCGCGACTTTGCCGACCTGGTGAGCCGAGGCATCCTGATCAAAATGGGCGAGAAGCGCGGCTCCTACTATGTGCTCAAAAAAACGCAGGCCCCGCTGCCCAAATGAGACTATGTATCACGAGCAGAGTTCGGTTAGGATCACACCTGTTGCGCGGTGAGTGCTGCGCAGCGCACAGCGCTTGCCTGGCTGGTGAAATGAGAGTGGGTTTGTTCACGTGATACGACTCGGAATACTGACGCTGGCCGGATGCGCGCTCATCCTGACCGGCTGCAACTTTGAAATGCAGTCGCCGACGGAGACGCCTACGCTGCCGCCGCCGCCGACGCTCACCGTCACGCCGGCGGCGACCGCGACGGTCACGCTGACGCCGACACCAGAGGCGACGCACACGGCAACCGCTCGGCCTTCGGCGACTCCGCGACCCTCAGCCACGCCCCCGCCAACGGCGCCGCTCACGCCCACCGCCACGCCGTATGCGGCGGCGGGCCTGGCCTATGACCAGTGGACGCCGGTGGATATTCCGTCGGAAGTGCGGGGTGGGCTGGATCGTCCGTATTTTGCGGTGGTGAGCCTGAACGAGCGCACGGGCGGCACCTCGAACCCGGATACGCCAGTGCCCGATACCGAAGTGGAGACGCTGTTTCTGGTGAATCCGTCGAGCGGCCAGCTTATTGAAGTGCTCGATCTGCCGGTAACGACGGATGATCGTGTCTATTGGGCACCCGATGGTAGCAAGCTGGTGTATTTCGTGGAACCGACCTTGCTGGCCGATGGCACGCGGGCAGGCGGGCTGTACCTGCTGGATCTCACCCTGGGGATCAGCCTGCGCCTGGTCAATATCCCATCGCTGGCCCCGCGCGGCATCCCCAACCACCAGCCGGTGTGGTCGCCAGACGGAACACAACTGGCCCTGGCCCTGCCCACCGCTTATGATGTTGACATCTTCACGATCTCGGCGGACGGATCGAATTTCACGAATGTCACTCAGCATGGTGCGTACGATCTGTGGCCCGCCTGGTCGCCCGATGGCCGTATGCTGGCGTTCGTCTCGGATCGCTCGCAGTGCCCGACCTGGGTGCCCGACGAGCCGGGATCGTGCTCTGCGCTGGATGCGGCCCCGCCGACCGGCGGCAACCTGTTTGTGCTTAATCTGGAAACCGGCAGCGTGCAGCAAGTGACCGAGATGATCGTGGACGGCCCGCCGGTCTGGGTGAGCAACCTGCAAGTGACGTTCACAACCGGGCTGTCCGACCCATTCTCCGCCGAATCTGCGATCTGGATCACTAACGTGCGGGCGGGGACGGTGCGCAAAGTGTCGGACGCGGCGGGAGTGTTGAACCTCGGCGCGGCCTGGGCGCCGGGCGGACAGCAGGTGATCTACCATGAAGTGGCCGATCCGCCGTTGATAGTGATGCGCGATGCCAACGGGGGGCTGATCGGCAGCACAGACCGGTTCCTCTTCCCACGTTTTGGCTTTGCGGCGGCCTGGTCGCCGGGCGGCGAGTGGGTAGCCTTCGGCGGGCGCAACGGGCAGTGCCCGTATGGGCTGGTCGTGGCCCGCAGCACCCTGGAACTCGTCACGGCGGCGACCACGCCCGGCGCGTGCGACCCGCGCTATTCACCGGATGGGCTATGGCTCGCCTATGCGGGATTCCAGACGCGCGCAGGGGCGGCAGACGGCCGGCTGGACCTGTTCATTGCCAATCCCAGCGGGTACAACTCGCGCAACCTCACCAGTCGTCTGAGGGGCGAAATCCGGTTGCTGGGCTGGGTGGGGAAAGCTGTCAGCGGTTAGCAGGAATGGATACCCACAAGGAGGAGTAAGGCCCATGAGTTCGCCAGTCGCTCTTGTAACAGATAGCACGTGCAATCTCCCCCACGATCTTGCGGCTCAGCATCATATCTATATGGCTCCCCTCTATGTCCTGTGGGGCGAGGAGAGCTACCGCGATGGGGTGGATATCACCGAGGCGGAGTTGTTTAGCCGGCTGGCCGTGGCGCGCGAGCTGCCCAAGACTTCGCAGGTCTCACCGCAGGACTTCGCTGACCTGTATCGCCGGGCGCGCGAGACGGAGAACGCCGAGGAGGTGGTCTGTGGCGTGATCTCCAGCAGTATCAGCGGCACCTATGCCTCCGCGATGCAGGCGCGCGAGATGGTGGATTTTCCGGTGCACGTAGTGGACACCCGGCAGACATCCTGGGCGCTCGGCTTCGCGATGCTGGCGGCGGCGCGAGCGCGCGACGCCGGGCAGGGCGCGGAGGCTGTCGCGGAGGCGCTGCGGGAAACGGCAACGCGCACGCACCTGCTGTTCATCGTGGAAAGCCTCGACTATCTGCACAAGGGCGGCAGAATCGGTGGAGCGAGCCGGCTGCTGGGGACGGCGCTGAATATCAAGCCCGTGCTTGAGCTGCGCGACGGGGTCGTTCAACCGGTGGACAAGGTGCGCACGCGCAAGCGGGCCACCGAATACATCCTGACGCATATCGGACAGGTCGCGGGCGGGAAGCAGATGGCGCGGCTGAGCATCATTCACGGCGGCGTGGAAGACGAGGCGCGGGCGTTGCGCGATGCGGCTGTGGCGCGCTACAACCCCGGCGAAGCCTATATCTCGTATGCGACGGCTGTGTTGGGCGTGCATGTGGGGCCTGGGGCGCTGGGCATCAACGTGGAATGGTCGGCGTAATCCCACACGTTTTCCCACATATCCAGCATTACCCACACCGTATCCCACCTATCCCACATTATCCCAAATACATATCCCACGTTTCGTGGGATATGTGGGATTCTGTTTGCCGCGCGCGAATTGCAGTGGCAGCGCGCGGGTATCCCACGCCATGTGGGATAGTGAGCGCGGCGCGCAATTGCCCCGTGCACTCTGGCGTAGCGGACGCGGTTATCCCACAGGATGTGGGTTAGCGCCCTCCGCGGCGTGGGATATGTGGGATTTCACGCGGGTTGCCGGACGAACTCGGCCAGGCGCTCCAGAATTTGCACCAGCCGCGCCTGCCAGACACTCTCTTCCTGCGTTTCGCAGGGGAGCCACACGGCCACGCGGCTGACGCGCGTATCGGCGCCGAGGCTCTCTTGCAGGGCAGCGCGGTCAACCGTCGCCAGATAGGGCAGGCGAATCCCAAGCTGACCGTTCTCGCTGGAGATGGCCGTCGCGTCGGCTTGCTGGGCGAGCAGCTTGATCTGTATCTGGAACAGCAAGCCATTGACGGCGCGGGGCAGCAGGCCGAAGCGATCAGCCAGCTCGTCGCGCATCTCATCAACAGCGCGCAGCCGGTCAATCTCAGCCATGCGCCGGTAAAGCTGGATGCGCAAGGCAGGATCGTCCACAAACGTCGTGGGGATATAAGCGGGGACAGGCAGGTCAATGGTCACGGTGGACGTGGCGATGGGCAGTTGGGGCGGGGGGCTTTCGCCCCGCAGATGGCGCACGGCCTGGGCCAGCAGCTGAGTATAGAGGTGGAATCCCACAGCAGCGATGTGGCCGCTCTGCCGCGTGCCCAGCAGATCGCCCGCGCCGCGTATCTCCAGGTCGCGCATGGCGATGGACATGCCCGCGCCCAGCTCGGTCTGCTCGCTGATCGTCTCCAGGCGCGCGCGGGCTTCGGGCGTCAGGCGGCTGGTGCGCGGGTGGAAGAAGTAGGCATAAGCCTGATGCGCGCCGCGCCCGACGCGCCCGCGTAGCTGGTAAAGCTGGGCCAGGCCGAACCAGTCGGCGCGATCCACGATCAGCGTGTTGGCGTTGGGGATGTCCAGGCCGCTCTCGATGATGGACGTGGACACCAGCACGTCGAAATCGCCACGCGCGAAGGCGTTCATGACCACTTCCAGGCGCTGCTCGTCCATCTGGCCGTGCCCGACGGCGATCTCGGCCTCCGGCACCAGATCGCGCAGGCGGGCGGCGATGGTGTCAATGGTCTGGACGCGGTTGTGGACGAAGAAAACCTGCCCTGCGCGATCCATCTCGCGCAGGATGGCCTGGCGCACGAGCTTGGGGTTATAACTCCCCACGTGCGTGACGATGGGCAGCCGCTCCTCCGGCGGGGTCTGGATCATGCTGATGTCGCGGATGCCGGCCAGGCTCATATACAGCGTGCGCGGGATAGGCGTGGCGGTGAGCGTCAGCACGTCCACTTCGGTGCGCAGGCTCTTGAGGTGCTCCTTGTGGGTGACGCCGAAGCGCTGTTCCTCGTCAATGATCAGCAGCCCCAGGTCTTTGAAGCCCACATCCGGCTGGAGCAGCCGGTGCGTCCCGATGAGGATGTCTACCTGGCCCTGGGCCAGCGCGTAGAGAATCTGGCGCTGTTCGGCGGGGCTGCGAAAGCGCGAGAGCATTTCCACGTTGACCGGGAAGGGCAGCAGGCGGCGCGAGAACGTGGTGAGGTGCTGCTGGGCGAGCACCGTCGTCGGCACCAGCAGGGCCACCTGCTTGCCGTCCATCACCGCTTTGAAGGCTGCCCTGAGCGCGACTTCCGTCTTGCCATATCCCACATCGCCGCAGATCAGGCGATCCATGGGCTGCGGGCGCTCCATGTCCGCCTTGACTGCGGAGAGCGCGCGCAGTTGATCGTCCGTCTCCACGTAAGGGAACGAGGCTTCCAGTTCGTGCTGCCAGGGCGTGTCCGGGCTGAAGACGTGCCCCTGCACCTGCGATCGGGCCGCGTAGAGTTCGAGCAGCTCGCGCGCCACTTCCTCGACAGCGCGGCGCGTGCCCTCTTTGGTGCGGTGCCACTCCTGCGTACCCAGGCGGCTGAGCGCGGGCGGGCGGTCGTCCGCGCCGACGTAGCGCGCGATGCGGTCGGCCTGGTGGATGGGCACGTAGAGAAGATCGCTGCCCGCGTATTCGAGCACCAGGTACTCGCGCTCGCTCGCATCCATCACCCGTTTCTGCAGGCCGGCGAAGCGCCCGATGCCGTGCTCGACGTGCACGACGTAATCGCCCACAGCGAGATCGGCGAAGTTGGCTTCGGGCGGCAGGGCGCGCGCCTGCCTGCGGCGACGTGGCTCTGGACGGCGCCAGCCGAAGATCTCGGCGTCGCTGAGCAGCAGCAGTCGTCGTTCTGCGCCCGCCAGAGTCCAGCCCTCGGCGAGCGTGCCCTCAACGAAGGCCAGCGGCACGGACGAGTCCGCAGCGGCGATGTGACTCCGGGGCGGGGCGTAGTCGTGACGCTCGCCCCACAGCTCGGCGACGCGCTGCGCCTGTTGTGTCACGACAATGATCTGCTCACCCTGATCCAGCGCGCGGGCGATGTCGTCCAGCACGCTGCGCAGTTGGCCGCCATAACGCTGGCCGGGCGCGAAGCAGTCGCCGAGGGCCGGCGAGTCGCCGGGCAACGCTTCGGTGGGCGCGCCAAGATGGAGCACCTGGCGGGTGGACAGCTCGTCCTGGATCGCGGCCCAGGTGAGGTACGGCAGCGGGCAGCCTCGGGGAAGCTGCCCGGCGCGCTCGCGGTCATCGCGCGTGGCGACGGCCTGCTCTTCCAGATCGCTCACGCTGTCTTCCAGCTCGCCCCAGTCGTCCACAACGATCAGGGCGTCGTCGGGGAGGTAGTCGAAGAGGCTGGCCGGCTGGCTGTAGAGAAAGGGCGCGTAGAACTCGAGGTGCGGGAAGACGGCGCCATCGGCCAGCAGTTCACGGTCCGGGCGGGCCGAGGCGGCATCGGCGCTCGCTTCGGGCTGGGCGGCGAACCAGGCCGCCAACTGCTCGGCGACGCGGGGTGCGTGGCGAGGCAGGGCTTCGCGGGCCGGGATGATCGTCACCTGGGCGATGCTCTCGGCAGAGCGCTGCGTTTGCGGGATGAAGGTACGCAGACTCTCGATCTCGTCGCCGAAGAACTCGATGCGCACGGGCAGCGCCGCCGACATGGGAAAGACGTCTACGATCCCGCCCCGACGACTGAACGTGCCCGGCTCGACCACGACGTTGGCGGGCGTGTAGCCGGACTGAAGCCAGGTGCGCAGCAGGGCTTCCGGCTGGCTCTGCGCGCCTACGCGCAGGACACGGGTCCCGGTGAGGAACTCGCGGACCGGCAGAGTCTTTTGCAGCAGGGCGTGGGCGGAGGTGATGATGATCGGCGGCGGACCTTCGTCGCTGCGCTGTCCGATGGGCCGGGCCAGGGCGGCCAGCGTCTGCAGGCGAGCCTGGATGGTGCGCGCCGTCCAGGGGGCGCGCTCGTAGAAGAGCGACGAGGGTTCGGCGAAGCGCAGGACGGGCTGGCCGGGCGACCAGACGGGGAGCTGCTCGGCCAGGTCGTGAGCGCGGTCAACGCGCCCGGTGAGGATCACGGTTGGACACTGCACGTCCTGGGCCAGGCCCGCGACGACGAAGGGCCGCGCCGCGCGCAGCAAGTGCTGATCGGGCAGGGGCTGTCCAGCGCGCAGCCCGGTGAGCACCGCCTGGTAGACGTGGGTCTGGCGCAGGCCGGTGAGCAGGCCGGCCAGGCTCAGCGCGCCGCGCTCACGAGTGGGCTGGCCCGGCAGGTCAGGAGTCATGATCTGTTTTATCAGCCGGTGATGCAGGCACGGCGGGCGCAGTTGGCCGGGCGGTGCGCTGGGCGATCTCTTCCGGCGAGCCGTTGTAGCGATTCATCGCCAGGTCAATGTCGCCGGTCAGCCAGGTCTCAACGGCCAGGATCACGCGCTCGACGGCCCCCGCGATGGCTGCTTCGTCCGCCCCCGCGAAGGGTCGCAGGACATAGCTGGCGGGGTCCATCGGCGAGTCCGGGCGGCCAATGCCGACGCGAATGCGCGGGAAGCCCTGCGTGCCCAGCCGTTGGATGATATCGGTGACGCCTTTGTGCCCGCCGGAGCCACCCTGCGGGCGGATGCGCAGCGTGCCGACAGGCAAGTCGAGGTCGTCGAAGATAACCATGATCTGGAGGGGCGCGATCTGGTAGAACGCCGCCAGACCTTGCACAGCCCCCCCGCTGAGGTTCATGTATGTCTGCGGCTTGGCCAGCAGCACGCGCTGGCCCTGGATGCTGCCCAGCGCGATTTTCGACTTCGACTTCTTCTTGTCCTCGAAGGCGAGGCTGTGGCGCGCCGCCAGCGCATCCACGCAGCGAAAGCCGATGTTGTGCCGGGTGTTCGTGTACTCCCGGCCCGGATTGCCCAGTCCCACGACGAGAAACATGCCAGACACCCGCCCTGACTTCAAGAAACGCCGTATGTTGATCGCCCCTGGCACGGGTTACGTATCGTCTCGCCAGCGATGCGGCGGCTGCCAGTCCGCCGCCTGGGAGATGCGGGCGCGGCGGCGCAGCAAGAGGTAGCCGAGCATCAGCGCGAATCCCACAGCGACCAGGTAGATGCCCGCACAGAAGGCATTGGTGATGCGCCGAGTGTTGACCCGTGCAACCGTCCGCTCTTCTTCCGGCGAGCCGATGCCGCCCGGCGGAATGGATGCCGGCGGCTGCACAAAACCTGGCTGCTCACCCGGCCCTTCGCTGCCTGGCGGCTGGAAAATGAGCGACGTGGGCGACGGGCCGGGCGAGAGCACCGGGCTGACCGGCGCCATGTTGATCACCGGCAGGGTAGGGACGGGCGTCGGCAGGCTGTTGGCGACGCGCAGGTTCGAGACAAGGTACTCGCCGGTGCGCTCATCATCCAGAAACACGCGCAGCCGCAGCCGGTAGAAACCGTCGGGCACAAGGCTGGTGTCCCAGGTGCCCAGCACGCCGTCACGCACCTGCTGCTGCACAGGCGGCTGCACAGCCAGCCACAAGATATTGGGATCGCTCAGATCGTCGTATTCGAGCGTATAGCGGGCGAATCCCACCGGGTGGGCGGCGCTGCCCAGGATGTTGACGAACCCGAATAACTGCGCACCGTCCGCCGGAAAGGTGATCGTGCTCAGTATCTGATCAGGTGACTGGGCCTCTACGATCGAAGGCGCTGCCACCCACAGATACACGGCAGTCAACAGAGTGCTCAGCCAGTGTCCCCGTGCCATCCCCGCCCCCTGGGACTCGATCTTCGCGCGGGCCAACCTTGCGAGTCTAGCAACCCCGATCTGAACGCGCAAATCGGATCGGGGCCTGGGTGCGCGCAAAGGCTGACAGCGATTCGCCGGGCGGGGGGCGTTGACCTCACCCCCCAGCCGCGCTGCGCTTGGCTTGCCCGGCGGTGAGGCGCGTCAGCGCCGAGCGGGGGTGAGGTCAAGGGGGTGCAGCAGAGCAGCGCCCCTACCGCCTGACAGGTTTTGCACGCATCCGCCTGGGATGCTGCCAGGCAGGGGAGGCGAGATCGCTGAAACGCCGAAGCGCAGAGAACGCTGAGGGGGACATTGAGGAGAGCCAGTGAAGCTCTCTGCCCTTCTCCGCGCACTCTGCGCCTCGGCAGTGATGCCCGGCCAGGTCGCAACGCCGCGCCGGATGCGTCAGTGGATGTGTTCGAGTGGGTCCTTGATCGCCCCGCGATCGGCCAGTGCCTCATCCGCGCCCGGACGGTCGCCGGGCGGGTCGGTCTTGCGCAGCGCGACCGCGGCCATCTTGAAGTCAGGAATCTTGGCGCGCGGGTCAATCTTATTGAGAGTCAGCTTGTTGGCCGCGGCCTCGGCGAAGTGAAATGGCAGGAAAACGGTCCCCTGGGGCGAGCGCCCGGTGACCAGCGCCCGGCAGGTGACGCTTCCCCGCCGCGAGGAGACTTTAACCCAGTCGCCGGAGACAAGATCGAGCGCGGCAGCGTCGTCGGGGTGGACTTCGAGCACGGCTTCGGGGAAGATGTCATCCAGCCGCGACTGCCGGGAAAGTGTGCCACCATGCCAGTGGTAGAGCACGCGGCCCGTCGTCAGGTGGAAGGGGTACTCATCATCCGGCAACTCGCTCTCTGTGCCGAAGTCGAGCGCCCAGAACTTGCCCTTGCCACGCGGAAAGCTGTCGGCGAAGAGGATGGGCGTGCCGGGGTGATCGAGCGATGGGCATGGCCAATGCACGCCCCCTTCGCGCTCCAGGCGCTCGTAGGTGATGCCGTAGAAGTCGGGCGTCACCTGGCGCATCTCTTCCCAGATGTCCCCGGCGCTGCGATAGTCGAAGCCCGCGCTGCCGGTCACACCGAGCAGTTGCTCCATGCGGCGGGCCAGATCACAGACGATCTGCCAGTCCAGGCGCGAGTCGCCGGTGAGCGGCAGCGCCTGGCGTACGCGCTGCACGCGCCGATCGCTGTTGGTGAAGGTGCCGTCCTTCTCGGCGAAGCTGGCTGCTGGCAAGATCACATGGGCGTGCTCGCTGGTCTCGTTCGGGAAGATGTCTATGCAGACCAGGAAATCGAGCGCTTCCAGCGCATGGCGAGCGTGGGCCAGGTTCGGCTCGCTCATCAGCGGGTTCTCGCCCAGGACGACCATCGCACGCACGTTGCCCAGCAACGCGCCGTCCACCATCTCGGTCACGGTGAGGCCGGGATGCGACGGGAGCGCCGTCTGCCAGGCGCGCTCGAAGCGAGCGCGGATCGCGTCGTCGTTCACCCCCTGGTAGGCGGTGAAGACGTTGGGCAGGCCGCCGCTGTCCGAGCAGCCCTGCACATTGTTCTGGCCGCGCAGTGGATTGAGACCGGTGCCTGGCCTGCCGATGTGGCCGGTCAGCAGGGCGAGGTTGGTCAGGGCGAGGGCGTTATCGGTGCCGTGCGTGCTCTGCGAGATGCCCATGCCCCAGTAAATGGCGGCGCTTTGCGCGGCGGCGTACAGGCGCGCGGCAGCGCGGATGTCGTCCGCCGGGACGCCGCTGACGCCCTCTGCCCATTCGGGCGTGAACGCGGCCAGCGAGCCTGCGTACTCGGCAAATCCTTCGGCGCGCTGGTTGATGAACGTTTCGTTATACAGCTTTTCGGCTACGATGACGTGGGCCATCGCCTGGAAGACGGCCACATCGGTGCCTGGTCTCTGACGCAGCCACAAGGTGGCGAACTCGGTCATCTCGATCTGGCGCGGATCAATGACGATCAGCCGGGCACCGTTCTGGCGGACGGCGCGCTTGAGGAAGAGGCTGATCACCGGGTGGGTTTCGCTGGTGTTGCTGCCGGTGATGATGAACGTGTCCAGGTCCTTCATCTCGGCGATGCTGTTGCTCATGGCGCTGGAGCCGATGGCCAATTGCAGGCCGGTGACGCTGCCTGCATGGCAGAGCCGGGCGCAGTGATCCACGTTGTTGGTCTTGAGCACAGCGCGCACCCACTTCTGAAAGACATAATTGTCCTCGTTGGTGGCCTTGGCGGAGGCGTAGGTGGCGATGCTGTCGCCGCCGCTCTCGCGGACGATGCGCGCCAGTTGCTCGCTGACCAGGGTTAGCGCTTCGTCCCAGGTGGCAGGGCGGAACTCGCCGGGCGCGCCGGCCCGGATGAGGGGCGTGGTCAGCCGGCGGGGGTGCATGGTGAAGTCTGTGCCATAGCGCCCCTTGACGCACAGCTTGCCATAGTTGGGCGCGGCGTCGAAGGGCGCGCCGACTCGGTAGATGACGCCGTCTTTGAGATATAATTCCATCTGGCAGCCCACGCCGCAATAGGGGCAGGTGGTGCGGACGACGCGATCGGGTGCAAGAGGTGCGGCAGGTTGCATCGTGATCAACTCCCGTAGACCTTGATTTATCAGGCATCTGTTTGCATTATTGCGTTGATTATAGTCTACTTACGGGCGCACAGCCGACTCTTGAAGGCCCGCTGTTCCAGAAAGGCTCCGCAATGGCCGAGATAACACGGACACGCCTGGACGAGATTGTGGCGCGCTACGCCGGGCGCGGGCGCGAAGCTCTGCTGCCGATGCTGTGGGACGCGCAGCACGAGGCAGGCTATATTGACCCGGAGACGGCGCAGAGCATCTCGCGCACGCTGCGTGTCCCGATTGCCGAGATCTACGGCGTGATCGGCTTCTACACGCTCTTCTCCGATGAGCCGGAAGGTGAGACGGTCATCCACGTGTGCACCGACCCGTCCTGCGGGGTGGCCGGAGCCGACTCGGTGGTTGACGAACTTTGCGCGCGCCTGGGCGTGCGGCCCGGCGAGACGACCGCCGACGGGCGCTACACCATCAAGCGCGGTACGTGCCTGGGCTTGTGCGAGCATGCGCCAGCGGCGCTTGTCTGCCAGCGGGGCGAAGGAGAGTATTCGCACGCTCCCGTGACCGACATCGCGGCGCTGCTCGATGGCCAGCGCCCGGCGCGTGCGGCGGTCGTGGATGGCGAGCGCCAGGTGTTTCTCGCTGGCGCGGTGCCGAATCACGCTGAATCGCTGGCGGAGTATGGCGATTACGCGGCATTGCGGCGGGCGCTCCTCACCCTGACGCCGGAACAGGTCAGCGCGGAAGTGGAGGCATCCGGCCTGGTCGGGCGTGGTGGGGCAGGGTTCCCGACCGGCATGAAGTGGCGCTTCACGCGCGGCGCGGCGGGCCAGCCTCATTACGCCGTCTGCAACGCCGACGAGAGCGAGCCAGGCACGTTCAAGGATCGCGTGCTGATGGAGCACCGGCCTCATTTGCTGCTGGAAGGCCTGTTGCTGGCCGCCTACGCGATCCAGGCGCGCTATGCGTTCGTGTTCGTTCGCGGTGAATATCCAGAAGCCACGACTATCATGGAAGCGGCCATCCGCGAAGCGCAGAGCGCAGGGTTGCTGGGCGAGCGGATCATGGGCACGGACTTCTCCTGCTCGGTTGAAGTGCGGCGCGGGGGAGGAGCGTACATCTGCGGCGAAGAGACGGCCCTCTTTGAAGCGATTGAAGGCAAGCGCGGCTTTCCGCGCATCAAGCCGCCGTATCCAACGACGCATGGTCTGTTCAACCGGCCCACCTCTATCAACAATGTCGAGACGCTGTGTGCTGTGCCAGCCATCATCCGCAACGGGGCGGGGTGGTTCCGGCAGTGGGGCACGGAGAAGAGCACAGGCACCAAGCTCGTCTCGGTGAGCGGGCATGTGCGGCGTCCGGGCGTGTATGAAATTCCCTTTGGACTGACGCTGCGCGAGCTGCTGGAAGGGCACTGCGCGGGCTTCGTCGGCGAGCCGCAGGCGGTGCTGATGGGCGGTGCGGCGGGGACGTTCCTCCGCGCGGACGAAATTGACGTGCCGCTCACCTACGAGGCCCTGCAGGCGGCGGGGACGACGCTGGGTTCCGGGGCGGTGATGGTCTTCAACAGCGAGGTTGATCTGCGCGACGTGTTGCGCCGGCTGGGGCATTTCTTCGCCCATGAAAGCTGCGGCAAATGCTTCCCCTGCCAGCTTGGGACGCAGCGCCAGATGGAGATTCTTGACCGCCTGGAGCAACCGCTGCCGGGCGATGTTGAACGACTGCGCGACGTCGGCCTGACGATGACTGAGGCGTCGCTGTGTGGGCTGGGGCAGACGGCGGCTATGGCGGTGCTGAGCGCGCTGCGCAAGTGGCCGGCGCTGTTCGGAGAAGAAGCGTGACGCGGCGCGGCTCAAGGCGCGACGAGCGTAAAGGGGCAGAGGATGAGCGACACCAGTGAGATGATCACACTGACGATTGACGGCCAGCCGGTGACGGTTGCGGCGGGCACGACCATCCTGGAGGCAGCCCGGTCGGTGGGTATCGAGGTGCCGGTCATCTGTTACCACGAGGCGACGACGCCCAACGGGCTATGCCGGGTCTGCGTGGTGGATGTGGACGGCGGGCGGTTGTTGCAACCGGCTTGCATCGTGCCGTGCCGGGCGGGGATGGTCGTCGAGACGCGCAACGAGCGCGTGGAGCGCAGCCGGCGCACCATCCTGGAAATGCTCAACTCAGCGGTCAACCTGGCCGAAGCGCCGGCAATTCAGACGCTGCTGGACGACTATGAGGCACAGCCCGACCGGTTCCCGTCGGCGGCAAAACGCGATCACGCGCTCATTGATGACAACCCCTTCTATGTGCGCGATTACAGTCAGTGCGTGTTGTGCTGGCGCTGCGTGCAGGTCTGCGCGGAGGACGCCCAGTACACCTACGCCCTAACGTTCGATCACCGGGGATTCGATACGCATGTATCCACCGGCTTCGGCGTGCCCCTGCCGGATTCCTCATGCGTGTTCTGCGGCCAGTGCGTCAGCGTGTGCCCAACCGGGGCGCTGAAGCCGAAGATCGAGTTCGGGCTGGAGCAAGGCTGGACGCTGGAACAGATTTGGGAGAACACGCGCTTCCTGAAGAAGAACCGGCGCAAGTCTGGCTGAGATGACAGCTGGCGTGCGCGACCATGCCTGCGCCAGTATGGAGATACCTGGTGACGGTCCTTTCCCCTATTGAAGCCATCTTCGCGCCGGGGGCGCTGCCGGCGAGTTACTGGTCTGTGTCCGGCGAGGGCGCCGAGCTGGTTGCCGGCGGCGTGCCGCAGGAGATTCACCTGGGGCTGTACGTCAACGGGCGCGAGCTGGCGACGCTCATGTGCAGCCCGGTGGAACAGGAGGCGCTGGCGCTGGGCTTTCTGTTCAATGAGGGGGTGATCCAGTCCGATGCCGACGTGGGGCTGGTGCAGTGCAACGTGAGCAGGACGACGGTGGATATTTTCCTGCGCACGGACGACTTCGCTGCGCCGCGCCGCCTCACGCTGACCTCTGGCTGTGGCAGCGGGATCACCTTCCAGTCCATCACCGACGATCATCCCCCGCTGGAGACAGCGTTCGCGACAACACCGCAGGCGCTCCACGACCGGATGCGCGATCTCAACGCCACGGCGCGGCTGTACCGGCAGGTGCGCGGCATTCACACATCCGTCCTGGCGGACGAGAACTCGGTGCTGTTCACGGCGGAAGACGTGGGACGGCACAACACGATTGACAAGCTGATGGGCAAGGCGCTGCTGGCCGGGATCGATCCGCGCGACCGGATGCTGCTGACCAGCGGGCGCATCAGCTCGGAAATGCTGCTCAAAGCGCGGCAGATGGGCGTGCCGCTGGTCGCCAGCCGGACGGCCCCGACGAGCATCTCCGTGCAGATGGCTGCGGTCTGGAATATCTGCGTGGTGGGATACCTGCGCCTGGGCAACATGCGCGTCTATACCTGCCCGGAGCGGCTGGGGCTGGTCGGCCAGGACGAGCGGTGAGACTGCGCGCGTCCCGGCTGAGCCGTTTGGCTCCGGCCTTTGTTTGACACGGCGTAGCTGCCTGTGCGATAATCAAGCTACACGGTACGGTCCTGCTGCCTGGCACAGGGCTTGCCGCCGAAATGCCATCTCAAACAGAAGGAGGTGGTGTCCATGCACGATGGTAGTATGCAGTGGAGCGCTGTGACACCCCTCCTTCGGTTGAAGTAGCCGGTGTCACAGCGCTCAAGACCGGGGTCCCCGAAGCTGCTTCGGGGACCTGCCTTTTGTGGGGAAGATGAGGCAGAGAGTGAGCCATGACCCGGCTGCCGGTGGGCAAAATTCCTCACGATCTACTGGCCGACCTGCTGACCGGGTTGCCGACAGCCCATCCACGCCTGGTGCTGGGGCCGCAGATCGGCGAAGACGCGGCAGTGATCGCGCTGCCGGATCGCCACCTGGTCGCCAAGACCGACCCGATCACTTTTGCCACTGACGAGATCGGCTGGTACGCGGTGCAGGTGTGCGCCAACGACATCGCCACAATAGGGGCCACGCCGCTGTGGTTCCTGGCGACTGTCCTGCTCCCGGAAGAAAGCGCAACGGCGGACCTGGCGCAGACAATCTTTGCGCAGATTGGGGCGGCGTGCCGCGATCTTGGCGTGACGGTTGCCGGCGGGCACAGCGAGGTGACCTACGGCCTCAACCGTCCGATCGTGGTGGGCTGCATGTTGGGAGAAGTCTCCCCGGAGCGAACGGTGCGCACAGGCGGGGCACGGCCCGGCGATGCGATTCTGCTCAGCAAAGGTGCGCCGGTCGAGGCTGCGGCCATCATCGCCCGCGAGAAGCGCGACGAACTGGCGGGCCACTTCCCGGAAGAGCTGCTCGACCGGGCTGCCGCGTTCCTGCATGTGCCCGGCATCAGCATTGTTCGCGATGCGGCGGTGGCGATGAGCGTGGACGGCGTGACCAGCATGCACGACCCGACTGAGGGTGGAGTCGTGACGGCGCTGTGGGAGCTGGCTGAAGCCAGCCAGTGTGGCGTGCAGGTGTCGCTCTATGGCGAGATCCAGCCCTGGTTGCCAGAGGCGGCGGCGCTGTGCCGCTTCTTCGGATTAGACCCGGCGCGCGCTATTGCTTCCGGCGCGCTGCTGCTCACGGTTGACCCCACGCACCTGCCCGCTATGCGGGATGCATACGCGAGGGCGGGCATCCCTGTCTATCACCTGGGGCACATGATCGCCGGGCCGGCTGGCGTATACGATGTGGCGCGCGGCGCGCTGGAGCGCCCCCTGGTGGACGAGATCACGCGCCTGTTCTGACGATCGTGCCCTGCAATACTGGCGTTTGGCAGGAGTGCGTGCAAAACCAGAGGGGGGACGATCTGGCAGGCGGCTCTCCCCTTCCCCTGGCTTGGCTGGAGAAAGGGGCCGGGGGACAGGGGCCTTCGACCACTGCCTGACAACTCGCTCGTGGACCCCCCTTGACAGAACGTATTGGCTGTACGCGCGGCTTCGCGGTACAATGCGGCCCGTTGTTTTTTCGATGCCGCACAGCGCCGAGTGGCGACAACGGCAGCCTGTACTGAATCAACTGGAGCTACCTGCATCGGGTGACACGTTGGGCCGCTGCCCACCAGGAGGGGTACCGCAACATGTTCCAAATGGATATTGAGGTATTTGAGCAAGTGATGATTTTCGTCGTCCTTGCTATAGCCGGCGTAGCGCTCGGCTATGCGCTGTGGCTGCGGAACTACATCATGGCTGCCGACAAGGGCAATGCGGAGATGCAGCGTCACTGGGGGCATATCCGTGACGGCGCGAATGCCTACCTGCGCACGCAACTCAAGACCGTGGTCGTGCTCATTGCCCTGCTGACCATTGCGATGTTTCTGAGCGTGTTTGTGGTCAGCCCGACCCCGGAGGCCAACGAGTACTTTGATGGGGACAGAGACAAGGCCCGCCTGGTCATTGCCATCGCGCGCGCGCTGGCCTTTGTGATGGGGTCGTCGTTCTCGGCGATGGTTGGCTTCTTTGGCATGAACATGGCTGTGCAGGGAAACGTGCGCGTTGCAGCAGCGGCGGAGCGCGGCGGCTACCAGGAGGCGCTGAAGATCGCCTATCGTTCCGGCACGATCACCGGGATGCTGACCGACGGCCTGGGTCTGTTCGGCGGCACGATCATCTTCATCATCTTCGGCAAAGCGTCCCCGGATGTGCTGCTGGGTTTCGGCTTCGGCGGGACGCTGCTGGCACTCTTCATGCGCGTGGGCGGTGGCATCTACACGAAGGCAGCCGACGTGGGCGCCGACCTGGTCGGCAAGGTCGAGGCGGGGATGGAGGAGGACGATCCGCGCAATGCGGCAGTGGTGGCCGATCTCGTTGGCGACAACGTGGGCGACTGCGCGGGTATGGCGGCGGACATCTTCGAGTCCTATGAGGTAACCATCGTCTCCAGCCTGATCCTCGGCCTGGCGCTGACCGCGCTCAATGGCGAGCTGTACTGGATTGTCCTGCCGCTGCTGGTGCGCGGCATCGGTGTGGTGAGTTCCATCGTCGGCACGTATGCGGTGTCGCTGTGGCGCGTGGACGATGCCGAAGAGGCCATGTTCAAGAGCTACGAGGTGTCGAGCGGCATCACCATCGGCTCGACTTTCCTGCTGGCATGGCTCTACGCGGGGCAGCTTTCGCTGGCGACGCTGGTCGCTGTGGGAGTGGGCCTGGCCGTGACCTTCAACCCGCTCACCTCGTACGCCACCAGCGCCAAGAGCAAGCGCGTGCAGACCATCGCCGCTTCGACGCGCTTCGGGCCGGCGTCGGTCATCCTCGAAGGGCTATCGCTGGGCTATCTGTCCAGCGTATGGGCGCTGTTCGTCATTGTCGGCAGCCTGTCGGCGGCGATCCTGGTCTACAGCTTCGAGTTCCCGAACAATCTCAAGCTGCCGGTGGTGTTGATCGGGCTGGTGCTGGCCGCCGTCCAGGTGGTGCGCGGGCGGATGCATGGCCATATCGTGGAGGGCTTCTTCTCGGCGATGTGGATCATGGTGGCCGCCCTGTTCCTGGTGAGCATGCACGCGGTGCCGGATGTGCACAGCTACAAGTACATCCTCTTCGGCGTCACGCTGATCGGCGTCGGGATGCTCTCGCACACGGGCAACAACGTGAGCATGGACACCTTCGGACCGATTTCCGACAACGCGAACGGCATCGGTGAACTGGCAGGGATGAGTCCCACGGCGCGCCAGATCATGGCCGATCTGGATGCGGCGGGCAACACTACGAAGGCTATCACCAAGGGCGTAGCGATTGGCTCGGCGGTGATCGCGGCGGTGTCGCTCTTCGGCAGCTTCTTCTCCGACATCCAGCGCGTGGACCCGAATTTCGAGGAAATCGTCAACCTGGCGAACCCGGTGGTGTTTGTGGGCCTGCTCATCGGCGGCTCGTTGCCGCTGCTCTTCAGCGGCCTGCTGATCAAGGCGGTCAATCGCGCGTCGGGGCTGATCATGGCCGAAGTGCGCCGTCAGCTCCGCGACCCGGAGATCGCCAGTGGAGCCAAGACCCCCGACTACGCCAACGCCGTGACCATCTCCACACAGTCGGCGCAGGTTGAGCTGGTTCCGCTCGGCCTGATCGCGGTGCTCGCGCCGATCGCGGTGGGCTTTCTGTTGAAGGTCGAGGCATTGGGCGGCTTCCTGGCCGGCGTGATCCTGTCCGGGCAGTTGCTGGCGGTGTTCATGTCCAATGCCGGCGGCGCGTGGGATAACGCGAAGAAGTACGTCGAAGACGGCTACTACGGCGGCAAGGGGAGCGAGAACCACAAGGCGAGCGTCGTGGGCGACACGGTCGGCGATCCGCTGAAGGATACGGCTGGCCCCGCCCTCAACCCCATGATCAAGGTGATGAACCTGGTGGCGCTGATCGCCGCTCCGCTCGTGGTGGAGTACGAAGGGTACAGCGCGGGCATTCTGATCGGGGTGGCGATTGCCATTGTGCTCATCGTCTGGGCGGTGCGGCGCAGCGACCGCGAGGATACGCTGCTGACCGAGGAAGTGGCTGAGCGCGTGACGGCTGACATGGTGTCTGCGGACTGACTCTCTGCCAGGCACGGAGCGGGGCGCGGGCCATGAATCTCGCGCTGGCTTCCTGACAAATGCTGGTCGTATGCGGCGACTCACGGTGGGGTACATCACCGGAGTCGCCGTCTTTTTTGGTTTGACTGTAAAATCGGGTGGGATTCAGAAAGGGGCAAACACAAAGAGGATGAAAACCCCTTGACCACGCTCGTGGTGACAGGCTCCCAGCCGGACGCGCACGACCTGCCGGGCCACCCCGAACACGCCGGGCGGCTACAGACAGTGCGCCGCCGCCTGGTCGAGGATGGCCTTGCGGGGCGTGTGCGTAATGAGTCGCTGCAACCGGTTGATCCCAGCCTGCTGAGCGCTGTCCACACGCCCCAGTACCTGGATCAGCTTCGGGCGACGATGAGGCTGCCTGGGCCGCGCCTGCTGGAGCCGGATACCTATGCCACGCCCAGTTCTTATGAGATCGCCTGCCTGGCGGCGGGCGGGGCTGTCCGCGCGGTAGAGGCGGTGCTGGCAGGCGAAGCTCGCAACGCTGCCGCGCTGATCCGCCCGCCGGGGCACCACGCCACGCGGTCGCGGGCGATGGGCTTCTGCCTGATCAACAATGTCGCGGTCGCGGCGCGCTATGCTTTGCGGGTTCAGGGTGTCGAGCGCGTGGCCATCGTGGACTATGATGTCCACCACGGCAACGGGACGCAGGACATCTTCTACGACGATCCGGCGGTTTTGTACATCTCCACGCACCAAGCGCCGCTCTACCCCGGAACGGGGAACATGGCCGAAATCGGGCGCGGCGCCGGGCGAGGCTTCACCCTCAACGTGCCGCTGCCGCCCGGCGTAGGAGATGAAGGGTTCTGGCAGGTATTCTCCGCGCTCGTATTGCCCGCGCTCGATCGTTTCCAGCCCAATCTCGTGCTGGTCTCCCTGGGGTTCGATGCGCACTGGGCCGATCCCCTGGCCAGCCTGACCCTGTCGTTGGGCGGCTACGACCGCCTGGCGCGCAACCTGATTGAGGGGGCCGGGACGTGGTGCGTGGGGCGGATCGTGTTCGTGATGGAAGGCGGCTATGACCTGGCAGTGCTGAGCTATGGCTGGGCGAACACCATCCGCGCGCTGCTGGGCGACGAGGGTGCCGCCGACCCGCTGGGGCCAGCCGGAGGCCAGGCCCCAGACGTGAGGCCGATTATAGAAGAGTTAAGATATATTCACGGGCTGTCCTAATATCCTTCGCCTGCCTTGCGCTTTTGGAATCACCATTGCATAATGAGTTGAAAAGCTGGGGCAGGGTGGCCCGATATCGGAAGCGAGTGGACCATGGCCGAAATGATCACGCTCCGGGCGTATCTTGACGAGCTGGGCCGGATGCTCGAACAGGAAGCTCCGACAGAAGTCATCAGCCATTGCCGGTACATTCTCCAGCATTTCCCGCAGAACGTAGAAACCTATCGTCTGCTGGGGAAGGCATTGTTGCAAAAGGGACACCAGGAGCACCTTGATGAGCATTTCACCGAGGCGGCAGAGGTGTTCCGGCGAGTGCTGGCTGCGGTGCCCAACGACTACGTAGCTCACCTGGGCCTGAGCGAGACTCATGACCGCAATGAGGAGCTGGATCGGGCGATCTGGCACCTGGAGCGCGCTTACGAACAGATGCCCGGCAATGCCGCGCTGCAAGATGCCTTGCGCGAGTTGTACGTCAAGCGCGACGGCGAAGAGCACGCGCCGGCGCGCATTCAGTTGACGCGCGGGGCGTTGGCACGGCAGTACATGAATGGCCAGTTGTACGACCAGGCTGCCGCTGAATTACAGGCGGCGCTTACCCAGGACGCGGAGCGGGTTGATCTTCAGGTGATGCTGGCCGAGGCCCTGTGGAGCGGCTGGCACGAGGTGGAAGCGGGCGAAATGGCTGTACGCGTGCTCAAGCGCCTGCCCAATTGCCTGGCCGCCAACCGTATTCTTGCCCAGCTTTGGCTGGACAACGAGCGCCCGACAGATGCCAGGCCGTTCCTGGATCGCGTTGAGGCGCTCGACCCGTATGTGGCGGCATACATCCTTCAGCCCGGCGCGGAAAACGCCAGTTATGTCGAGCTGGAGCGCCTTGACTACTATCGCCAGAGCCAGACGGAACTGTTGACTGAGACGCCTAGCTGGGTCCACGATCTGGATGCAGAGCTGGACGCGGGCGATCTGTGGGCGGCCCCTCCGCAAGCGGCGCGGCCTGCCGAAGGTACAGCGCCTCCCGGCCCCGATCACATTGACATGACGGCGCTCTTTGGGGCCGAAGCGGCCTTCGAACAGGCGGGCGTCGAGGAATTGGCGGACTGGCGGAACGCGCCCCCGCCGGATTGGTTCGCGGCGCCCACAGCCGCTCAACGCGCCGGGGGGAGCGCTGAAGAGGCCGTGCCAGATTTCTTCGCCGAGGCGGCTACGGGCGAATCAGAAGGTGCGGCCATTGAAGCCGACTGGCTGTTTGAAGAGGAGTTAACCCTGCCTGAGGACGCTGCGCCCGAAACCCCAGCGCCGACTCCCCAGGAAGTGGAGCTGCCAGGGGAGCTGGACGTGTGGGATGAGTTGCGCGCCGCTGCCGGGGACAGCGATGAGCTGACGCTGCCCGAAGCGATATTGCCGGAAGCAGACTCGCCCGGAGAGCAGGCGGACTCGGAAGACCTGTTTGCCACGATTGGCATTTTCGACGCGGACTGGGCGGAGACGACCGACGACGAGGTATTCTCCGCACCTCTCAGCGAGGCAGATCAGCAGCCGGCCGACTTCCCCTTCGCGTGGGAGAGCGAGCCAGCGCCATCTGCCGAGGCCGGGCCAGGCGAAGAGCCAGTTGTTCAGCGCGAAGAGGCCCCGGATCAGCCACCGTTTGAAGAGAGCGCGCTCGCGCACGCCGACCCGATGGATCAGCCCGCCGAAGCGCCCGATTTCGAGCAGATCGGAGAGGACGACCTGGATTGGGCGGCGTTCCAGGACGCGCTGGAGGCGGAAGCACCGCGCAGCCCTGAAGAGGAGAGCGCCCCGGCTGCGCCGCCGATGGCCGAGATCACACAGTTCGTCACTTCCGACGAATTGCGCTTCCTGGACGAGCTTCCCCTCGCAGGGGGCGGAGTCGAACCAGGTGAAAGTGAGCGCCTTCGCGACGAGATTGACGCCGCATTCCAGGACTTCCTGTTGTTTGACGAAGTGCCGGCTGCTGGTCAGAAGGATGCGGAGGCCATCTCCGCGCCGGAATGGCTGCCCGCCTGGGATGTGGGCCTAGCGGGCGACGAGGGCGAGATACCTGCCAGCGCGCCGGAAGCTGCCGAGTCCGGTGAGCCAGCCATGTCCGCGCCAGACGATACGCTGGTGAGCGAGCGCCCCCCGCTGGCGGAGATGCCTGCCGAGCAGGAAGAGCGCGATCGGGCTGAGTTCGGAGACGCGATGTCGTGGCTGGAGGACTCCCTGGACGGGGCGGATGTGGCCGACGCCGACTTCCTGGCGGCCATTGCTGCTGCGAGCGGGGCGGATCTTGTACCGGGCGATGAAGAGGGCGAAGCACAGCTTGCCACCGATCTGCCCGCGTGGATTCAGGAAGCGGCCCCCCTTTCGGAGCGAACCGTAATTGCCGACGAAAAGGGGCTGACGCTGGAGGAAGAACAGGCCCTTGAGGCTCTGACGAGTGACGAGCCGCTGGGCGAGCTTGAAGATGAGGTGGCCGACCAGGGAGCGGCGCTGTTGGCCGAGTGGGAGACCTGGGGAACTGCCCAGGAGTCTGCGGCGCTCATTGACGAAGGTGCGGGGCTGCTTGAGGCCGAAGCGGGCGAAGCGGATTGGCTGGGCTTGCCCGAACCTGAAGAGAGCGCGCCAGTTTCTGCGGAGATGCTGGCTGGGAAGCTTGTCGACAAGACGAAGCTGCTGGATGAGACGATCGCGCTGGAGGCCGCCTCGCTGGCAGAGGCCGAGCGCCAGGACGCGGCAGACCACGCCGGGCCTGGCGAGCCGGGCGACCAGGCGGTAGAAGAGACCGGCCCGGCCTGGCTGGAGGGGCTGGCTGGCTCGGAGGAAAAGGCGATTCCCGCTGAAGACGCGCTGGACGACCTGGCAGCGCTCCTCACCCAGCCGTATGATCCTTTTGAAGGGGGCAGCCCTGACAAGGTGCCGCAGTACGCCTCTGCCCACGATACGGGCATTCTCCAGCCCGATGAGCAACCGGACTGGATGGCCGCTTTTACGGGCGAGGAAGTCGCCCCGGACCTGAGCGAAGAGGTTGGCGCGCTGCTGAGCGGCGAACCAGGGCTGGCGGACGACCGGGCGTTGGTGGGCGCGCTGGATGTGGAGGGCGGCGTCCGCGCAGATACTTTCGTCTTTGAAGCGGACAGTGGAGACGAGCGCGGCGAGCCGCTGCCAGCGCGTGAGACAGATTTCCCCTTCGACCTGGATGCCCCGGCAGAGGAGGGGGAGGTCCCAAGCTGGCTGCTGGCCATTGCTGACTCCGAGGCCGACAAGCTGGGCGAGGAATTTGCTGACGAGGGCATCGCGGAAGCGCAGGAAGCCGCGCTCGACGCCCAGGACTTGGACGAAGCCGATCTCATTGCGTCTGAGCCACCGGAAGCGGTCGCAGACGTGGACATCACTGACGAGTGGGACGCGGTGGAGGAGCTTCTATCTGGCGACGCCGAAGCTGAGATCGTTCTGGTGGCCAGCGAAGACGTGCTGGCTGACGAGGAGCCGGTCGCAGCAGAGGATGAATGGTCGTTCCCGCTGGTCGCTGCTGAGACGGGCGAACCGGCGGACGTTCTGCCAGAAGAGTATGAGGATGAGCCGGTACCAGAGGACTTCTCGTTCGGTGACTGGCTGCCGATCTGGTTGCGCAAGCCGCTTGAAGGGGGGCTGGATAGCTCATTGGGCGTCAGCCGAGATGAGAAATCGGAACCCCCTGAATGGCTCCGCGATGTTAACGAAGACGAGCAATAGCGCGCAGGTTGCGCCGTGATCTGGCGCGGCTGTGACGCGCCGCGACGCTGAGGAGGATGCCGTCATGGGACAGCCCCCTGCTGAACCGGGCGACGAATTTGACTTTGAGCGGATGACCCCCGAAGAGCAGATGGCCTGGCTGGAGAGTCTAGCGAAGCGGCAGGGCGCCAGCGAAGACGAGCTGATCACGGCGGCTGACCTGGACATTCCCGTCCCTGAGAACGTGGAAATAGACGAGCCAGGTTACGTGCCCTATTCGATTCTGCTCGATGGGCGCGCTCCGGCGCTGGATCTGCCGGATGAAGCGACGCGGCGCCATGCAAGTTATGACGAGCCGGCGGAAGAACCTGGAAGCGCGGACGATCTCTGGCCTGCCGGTTCCGACGAGCCTGAACCCGAGGCCGTGCCGGTAGAGGATGACCAGGAGGAGCCGGTTGCTCCCTCTGCCGCCGATCCGATGCGCTGGCTGCAGGGCATCTCCGTGCAGCCCGACGAAGACACTCTGATTCATGTGCGGGCCGAAGAAGACGACAGCTTCAGTTGGTCTGCGCCTGAGGGCGAAACCCCTGTTGAGCCGGCGTTCTCTCTTGCAGAAGGGGACTTCGAGGCGGACGAGATCGGCGGCGATGAGTTGGGCGAGGCTGTCATCCCGGCTGAGCAGGAGGCGGAGGCGTTTCTTGCGGAGGGTCTTCGTGACAGCGGGGACGCGGATATTCTGGACGGCGCGGACGCCATGCCTTGGCTGGAGAGCACGGCTGTGTGGCAGGGCGCCAGGGCCGAGGGGCCTGTAACGGCTGCGGACTTCTCATTTGAGCAACCGCTGGAGGATGCGGTCATTGATGAACCGGGCGACTTCCGCTTTGAGGCCAGCCGCATGTCCGTAGAGCGCGAGCCGGTGGATGCGGAAGCCGAGGAGCCAGGCTTTGCCGACTGGGACTTGGTCAGCGAGACTCTGGCTGGCGGGGGAGAGGTTGCGTGGGAAGAACCGCCGCGCGCGCCTTCTGAAGCGTTCGAGCCGCAGGAGTTCGTCACTGGCGAGGAAGATGGTCTGCCTCTGCTGGACAGCAGCGACGCTTCCGACTGGCTGACGAGCCTCAATCGCCGCTCTGATGTCACGCCTGATGAGGCGATGACGTTTGGCGCTATCCTCGAATCTGAGGATGCCGCAGGGCTGCTCTCTCCGGTAGGGGAGGGCGAGGATGTCCCGGATGCGCTGTCGTGGCTGGAAGATCTGGCGACCGAATCAGAGCCTGATCTGTCCGAGTACCTGGCTGTGGATGAGGGCGATGTGCACGCTGCCCTGCAGAGAGGTCACGCCGACTTGTTGGCGGGCATGACCGATGAGGAGATTGAGCGGGCGCTGGAGCGCGGCGAGCTGAGCGGAGAGCAGGAGCTTGCCTGGCTCAAGCGGCAGGCTGCCCGATTGGCCGCAGCCCGCGAAGCCAGGGAAGCGCTTGACTCTGGCGACCTTGAGGGAGCAGGGCCAGCCAGCCCCAGCGCCGATCTGCCCGCCTGGATCGCCGAGATGCGCCCGCTGGAAGACATTTCTGAGGCGGAGGCGGCTGCCTTGCTCGGCCTGGAGTCCGCTGAGCCAGAGGTACCCGGCTGGCTGGAAGACATGGCAGAGGACGCGGTCGCTGAGGAGCTTGCGGAGCCAGAGGGCGGCCTTGTTGTCGCAGAAGGCGCGCTGGAAACTGCTGAGGACGCCGCCCTGGAGACGGACGATCTGGACCTGCCAGCGTTGGACTTGCTCAGCGAGGCGGTGGACGAATTCTATGCGGTCGCTGAGCAGGCGGCAGAGGATGCGCTGGACGAAGTTCGCATGACGGAGGCGGACACTGCGGGGCCAGCCGCCGAGTTGGCATTTGAGGGAGAAGAAAGCGAGTCGGCGTTGCAGCAGGCAGTGCCGGTGGAAATGCCTGCCTGGTTATTGGACGAGGAGGAAGAAGGGCCAGGCGCGCCGGCCTTTTCGGAAGCCGATATGTCCGACTGGCTGCGCAGCGTGGCCGACCGTGATGCGCCCGTCGCAGACGATCAGGCCTGGCTGGAAGCCCTTCCCGAAACGGATACGCGTGATGCGGAGATGGACGCCGGCTGGCTACGGGATTTCGACCGGCCAGCGGTCGCTAGGCTGCGCTGGACGGAGGACGAGGACTCCCCCGCGCGGGAAGAACCGGTTGTTGAGGCACCCCCGAAGCGGGCAGTATTCGCAGCGCCGGAGAGCGAGCAGCTTGCGGCGTACCAGCAGCGGCTGGCCGAGGCTCCAGACGATTACGCTAACAGGATCGCGCTGGCCCGCGCGCTGTGGGCGCTCGATGAACTGCCAGAAAGCTTCACTCAGTACGAGGTGTTGATTGAAGAGGGCCACTATCTGCCGGACGTGGTCAACGATCTGTCTGCGTTCGTCGAGGATCACCCAGCGGAGACGCGCATTCACCGGATGCTGGGCGACGCTTACCTGCGCCGGGGGCGGCTCAAGGAAGCGCTCTATTCCTACCGAAAGGCGCTGGAGCAGTTGTAGGGGTAGGGGGCTAATTCGGGAGCGCTAGATCGCGCGGTTGGGCGCGTTCGCGGCTCTGCGGAGTTGGCTATCAGGCGGGCTGAAGCTACAATTCAGCCCGTTGTCTTGTGTTTGCTCCACGCTATCACGGGAGGACTTGTGGAACGTACGCTGATTATCATCAAACCGGACGCAGTGCAGCGCGGCCTGATCGGCGAGATCGTGGCCCGTTTTGAGCGGCGCGGCCTGCGCATTGTCGGCATGAAGCTGATGCAGATGGATCGTGATCTCGCCGCCCGGCATTATGCGGTGCACAAGGGGAAGTCATTTTACGAGTCCTTGCTGGACTATATCACGTCCGCGCCGGTGGTTGTGATGGCGCTGGAAGGCACGGATGCAGTCAAGGCGGCGCGCGGCACCATCGGCGCTACGAATCCCGCTGACGCTGGCGCCGGCTCCATTCGTGGCGATTTCGGGCTGGAGGTGGGCCGCAACCTGGTGCATGGCTCCGACTCGGTCGAGAACGGCGAAAAAGAGGTTGCGCTGTTCTTTGGCGAAAGCGGACTGCTGGCCTGGGGGCGCGACGTTGATCGCTGGATTTTCGAGAAGCCCTGAGCGGATGCTTCCCTGAGCTGAAGAGGGCAGGCCCTGGCCCGGTGACAGGTGCGCGTAGCGGCGCGGGCAATATCCCCGCGCCGCCTTCACCGGATATGCACCACGACCGGCGCCTCGCGCCACAAGCCTTCCAGATCGTAATAGGCGCGTCGTTCCGGGAGAAACCCGTGCACGACGACATCGGCATAGTCCACCAGAACCCAGCCGTTGGAGGGATCGCCCTCAACATGCCAGGGCAGGACGCCATGCTGCTTCTTGATCTCGGTGGTGACGTGCTCGATAATCGCCTTGATCTGGCGATCGGACGTGGCGCTCACGATGATGAAGTAGTCGGTGATAGGGGAGACCTGGCGCATATCCATGAGGACGATGTCTTCGCCCTTCTTGTCGGTGGCCAGGTTGACGATGGCGCGAGCCAGTTCTGCGGGTTCCAGTGGGCTATCCTCCTATGATGCTAGCGGACTGTCCTTGAAAACATTGTAGCAGCGGACGCCCGCGGATGCCAGGGATGCGGCGCGGCGAGTTGCGCGCCCAGGCCGTCAGCGGCTGGCTGGGCGCAAGGCATTGCCTGCACTCCGAGCTGCGTCACGCCCGGCTCGCCCTCTCTGACGAATTTTACAGGCGCGCGGCGCTGTTCGTGGTCAGCGGGCGTCTTGCAGAGGGACGCTGGATAATTTCGTATAGTCAGCACCTCCGGGCCGCAACTCGCTGCGGAACAGCACCAACTCAGTGACCAACCACGACGCTTCGCCGGACAGCACAGCTTCGCGCACAACAGCGCCCAGGCGCTGCGCGTCCTCGCGCCGCACATCACGGCGCACGCGCCCCAGTGTCAAATGCGGACTGAAGGGGCGGTTCTCAGCGGGATAGCCGAGCGGCGCGATAGCGCGCTCAACCGACTCTTGCAGCCGGCGCAGAGCCGCCTGATCGCCAGCCAGGCCCACCCACACCACGCGCGGGCTGCGATGGTCGGGAAAGCAGCCGAGGTGCGCCGTGCTCAGGGAGAATGCGTCGTGTTGCGTCGCGACGCGCGCCAGCGCCTCGGCGATCGCGTCTCGCTGGCTGATCGGCGTTTCACCCAGGAATTTGAGCGTGAGGTGGATATTGCGCGGGGCGACCCAGGTGACGGCCCGCTGTGACGCTGTTTTCTTCAGCGCGCGCTGAGTTTCCTCCAGGACTGCAATCACTGAGTCCGGAAGGGGAAGAGCGATGAACAGCCGCCAGGTATCGGTCATGGCGCACCCCCCATACGTGTGGAGCAACATCCGGCAACCGAGTATACCCCTGTTAATCCAGCGCAGCACCGGATTGGCGGTTTCGGGGTCCATAAGCGGGTTGTCAGGCAGTTGTCGAAGACCCTCAGCCCCTCGGCCCTTCCCCTGGCTTTGCTGGCGGGGGGCTTGAGGAGCGACTCGCTTGGCAGGGGGCGTTGACCTCACCCCCAGCCTCGCTGCGCTCGGCTTGTCCCCTCCCCATTCGAATGGAGAGGGGGCGGCGAGGCGCGTCAGCGCCAAGCGGGGATGAGGTAAAAGGGGGCGCAGCAGAGCAGCACTCCTATCTGACAGGTTTTGCATGCCCCTTGCGATTGGCGGAATTTTCTGCGTAGAGCGTGTTGTTGTACAATGAGCGCATGGCCTGCTTGCTGACGGGGACGAGGAGCATGGGGCAGGAATCGCTGAACCAACTTCTGCATCAGGGCATTGCTGCTGCACGCGGGGGCCAGCGCGATGCCGCGCGCTCGATCCTGGCGAACGTCGTGCGGATGGACCCGCGCAACGAAATCGGCTGGATGTGGCTCAGCAGCGTCGCGTCCGATGACAGCGAGCGCCTGTTCTGCCTCAGGAAGCTGCTGGAGGTCAACCCGCAGAACGAATTCGCGCTGAAGGGGCTGCGCGCTTTGGGCGTAGAACCGGGCCGGCAGGGGAGCGAGGCGATTGGCGGCGTAACTGTGCCGACGCTCGATGAGGGCAAGTATGCGCGCGTGCTTCAGGCTGCCGAGGATTTTCTGCGCGGGTACGATCCGCAGCCTATCAGTGCTGGTGACGCCGCTTGGGCGCACAAGCGTCGCGGGCGCTACGCTGAGCGGGGCGCCGCCCGGCTGCGCCAGGTGATGATCACCGCGGCCCTGGTCATGCTGGTGGCGCTGGGCGTTGGCGGGTTCTTCGCGATTCGGGCGACAGGGGTTCTGGAAGGGGTTGGCCCACAGGTTGGCCAGATCAACACGCGCGTTCCCAGCCTGACGCCGCGCCCGACTCTTACCCCTACCGTAGGCGGGCCGACTCCCACAGAATTCCCGCTGACGATGGCCGTGCCGCCGACCGTCATCCCGCGCGATCTCGTCCGGGGCGATCCCTTTGCGCTGGCCGAGCCGACCGAGATTTATCCCCGTGTCAACGCCAGCGTCGCTCGCCTGGTTGAAGAGGCGGTGGCGCACTACTGGCTGGGGAATTACTCGACGGCACAGACAATGTTGCAGGAAGAGCGCGAGCGCTCGGAACCGCACTGCTATGCCGTCCTGGTCTACTATGAAGCGCTGAGCCTGGCCGCCATGCGCGACTATCAGAAAGCGACCGCGCTGCTGGAGTGGGCGCAGAACTACGAGCCGGAGCGGGGCTTCACGTCCTGCCGGGGCGAGCCTGTTCTGCTGGCGGGGCTGGCGGAGATACGTTACCGGCAGGATAACCGCAGCACCGCCGCGCTTGACCTGGCGATGCAGGCGTTGGAGCGGGATAGCCGGCTGATCCCGGCGGTGCTGACGAAAGCGCGCGTGGAGATGGCGCGCGGCGATCTGGCCGCTGCACGGGGGACGGTCATGCCCGCCCTGGTGAGCCGACCGAATGATCTGAATCTGCTGGTTCTGGCAGCCGAGATCGAGCTGGCAGATGGTCAGCCAGCCAGCGCCCAGGAGCATCTTGGCCGGGCGCTGGTGCTCGACCCGGCGCTGCTGCCCGCGCTGAAGTTGCAGGCCGACGCTTATCTGCGCCTGGCGGGACAGTCTCAGCCTGGCGAACGCCGGGTGCAGTATTACGGCCTGGGCGTGCGCAGCGCGCAGACGTTGCTGCTCTATTATCCGGGGGAACCGGCGGGCTACCTTTACCTGGCCGAGGCGCGGTTGGGCGAAGGCAACCTCGATCTGGCGGAGACCGCCCTGAATCGGATATTGGAGAATGCAGCCAGCCTGCCGCAGCGCGCAGAGCCAGTGGTTCAGCGGGCATATGCGCTACGTGGCGAGTTATGTTACAGCTCTGGCAGGCTGGCGCAGGCTTACGACGATCTCGAAAAGGCGGTGACGCTTGGCTCTGGGGTAAGGGAAGCGGCGCTGATCGAGCGCCTGGTGACGATCGCGCTACACGAGGGGAATCTGAGCGCGGCCCAGGGCTGGCTCAGCCAGCTTGTAGCTCTGGATCCGAATAACCGAGAATACCGCCTGAGACAGGCGCAGATGTTCGCTGAGACGTGCTCTCTGTATCCAGACCAGCTAAGCTGTGACTATTCCGGCGTGTTGACTCTGCTGTCGGATGCGTTCATCGCCGAACTCCCGCAGGAAGCGCAGCGGGCCAATGCCTATTCTTACCGCGCCCAGGCGCAATATCACCAGGTCATGCAACGGGGCGCTCCAGCAGCAGGGCAGGGGCGTCTGACGCTGCGCCTGGCGCTCAACGATAACGCGCAAGCGCTGCTGGTGCGCGACAGCGCCGTGGATCAGCACGTTCACGCGCTCATCCTGGAGGCGCTGGATGAGCCTGCACGGGCGCTGGAATCCTACCAGTGGGTGCTGTACTGGGGTGACCTGTATCGCTATCCCTTCCGCGATGCAGCGTATGAGCAGCGTGTGGCGGCGGTGGCTGAGCGCGCCGCCGAGATGGCTGCTACCGTGGCCTCTACGGCTGCGGCCACGCCGACTGCAACCCCGCCAGAGGTAGCGGCGACGCGAACGCCGCCGCCCGGCCCCGGCACGGCGACAGCCACCTCAGCGGACGTAGTCTCTCCGGCGACGGCCACCCCTGCGGTGGGTGAGACGGCGCTGCCGTCGGAAGATATTCCGTAAACGCGCAATCATTCCTGTGCGAGGAGTCTGGCTGAGCGGGCACGGGCTTAATCGGAACGATCTTTCGCGTAGTCATTAACCCTTCCCCCACAACACACCTCACAAAAACCCCTCACACCGGCGGCCAGGGCACAACAGGACCGCGCCCCGGCACCGGAAAACGCTTCTCCCGAAGCAACCACTCAACGCGCCGCGACAAAGCCACCACTTCACGCGGCATCAGGCAACGCTGCAACAGAACGGCAAGCTGCGCCTCACCCAGAGCCAGTTGTTCGCGCAACACTTCCACATCGCACAGCCAGCGCTCCTCGACCGGCTGGCCAGCGAACTCCCAAATCACCGTGCGCAGCTTGGAAGCGGCGTGGAAAGTCAACCCATGATCTATACCCCACAGCTTGCCCCGTCCATCCAGCAACAGATGCCCTCCTTTGCGATCTGCGTTGTTGACAATGAAGTCAAACACAGCGAACCGCTGCAACTGAAGAGTGAACCGATCGTCCAGGCCGAAGTAAGTCACCCCAGGGCTGTGAGCAATGAACAACTGCACCGACCCCAGACCCAGCGGCCCCTCGCGCAGCACAGTCGGTGGGACCAGATTCCAGCCCAGCGTTTTGGAGATATGGTATGCCAGCAATTCACGGCAACACAGCGTGCCATCGGGGAAATCCCACAGCGGGCGTTCGCCTCGCTGCGGCTTATAGACCGCCAGGACGCAGCGCTCAGCGCCCCGCACAGTGATAAGCGTGGCATAGTTCGACCCCCAGAGCAGCATCTCTACACCTTCGGCTATCTCGCCATGAGCGAGCAGCACCTCGGCGCGCTCAAAATCAGCCGAAAGATCATCGAACGGCTCCGGCAGAGACAGCCCGTCCGGGGGAGATCCGTCGCCGGTCATGTCCAGTAGTAGATCATGAACCCGTTACTTCTAGGATCAGGACGCCCTTGCTGAACAAGAGTCTGCGCGTGCTCGCTCAACGCGCGAAGCTGCTGACGAGTGCCCCAAAGTCGGATCGTCTGCGGGTCAGGGGCCAGCTCATCCTCCTCGTCAACAGTCAGTTCCTGCGCGACAAGCACGATCAGGTCGCGCTCTTCGTCATACCCCAGGCCCATCTGAGCCGCCCGAAAGAGCGGCTCAACCGGCTCGCGCAGTGACATATCCCAACGCAGAGAGCTACCCGGGTTCGCGGACCCGCCAGGGGACTTGTCCTCCAAGTCGCTGAGCATCTCAGCGATGGCCTCCGACAACGCCTGCGCTTGTTGCTTCTCGATGATGACCGTCACCAACCGTCCCGCCTTGCCGGCCTGCAGGTGAAACACACGGCGACCTTTCGGGCCGACCGTACCGATCGTCATGAAGTCAACCGGGTCAAGCTCGATGATGCTCTGGGGCATGTCGTCTCGCTTTCCTTCTCTCCAACAGACTCAGACAGCTCAACTGCCTGAGCATGCGTCTGTATCCGTCTCAATTCTAAGAACACCGCGGCGCGGTGACAAGCGTCACAGCTTTTTCAGCAATGCGCGCCGCCAAATTCCCTCTTTGGATGGCTGGGCAGGGCGGGGCGGCAAATGGCTGGTGTCATTGATGCAGCGAATAGCGGGCCGGCCAGCAGCCAGGTAGAGCAGCGAGAGCGAAGCCGGCGCAATCTCAATGCGCTGAAAGAGATCGAGATGCAGGCCCAGAAAGTGTGCGAGGATCAGCTTGATCACGTCGCTGTGCGAGACTACGGCGATGCGCTGCTGAGGATGGCGCGCCGCCAACTGCTCGATAGCCTCTACGGCGCGGGCCTGAGCCTGGCGGAAAGTCTCACCGCCAGGAAAGGCTACCCGGCTGGGGTAGCTCTGGACAGCGCCCCACAATGGTTGTCGCCGGAGCTTGCTGAGCGGCTTGCCTTCCCACCGGCCAAAGCGCACTTCCCCGACACCTTCGAGCAACTGCACAACCAGGCCGGGGTAGGGGGCTGCGATCGCCTCCGCCGTCTCCACCGCCCGCTCCAAAGGGCTGGCGTAGATCGCGCCCAGATGCATGCCTGCCAGGCGCTCGCCGAGGGTCGCCGCCTGAAGCCTCCCGTGCGCATTGAGATGCACGCCGGGAGTCCAGCCAGCAAGTCGCCCGGTGCTGACCCAGTCGTTCTCTGCGTGTCGAATGAGTAAGAACTCAGCCATGCGATGTTTCCCTCTGGCTCCCGCCTCCCAGATGATAGCATATCAGCCAGACGGATACGATAGTCACGGCTCGCGCTGAACGCCGATCCTGCTGTTGCCAACTTGGGCAACCTGAACTAATGTTTATGGTAAGGTAGGACGGAGAAGGACAACAAGACAAGATGATGCCCCCAGGGACAACGTTGGCCGTGCTCCGTGCATGGGGTTCTTGCTCAAGCGAAGGGGTGCTCGTCTTCGACGACGCGGGCATCATCCACTTCGCCAACACCCGCCTGTCCGAGTTACTGGGCATCCCGGACATTCCGCCGGCGATTCTGGCGCTCCTACAGGCCGCTGAATCGGCTATTCCCGCGCTGCGCAGTCTCCTCCGGCCCCAGCAGGAGAGCGAGAGAACATCCTGGGGGCACCTGGTGCCCCAGTCGGGCCACACTCACCGCCTCGCCTGGCAGCGAGTCCCTCTGGAAGATGCCAGCCTGCTGGGCGGGACCGTGATAGTCTTTCGCGAGGACACGTCCGAGGGGCGGCCAGGGATAGGGCGACAGCCGTTCCTGAGCACCATCTCTCATGACCTGCGCACGCCGCTCAGCGCGATTGTCGGGTTTGCTGAGTTGCTGCGCAACAACATCGGCAGTCTTTCAGAGGACGAGCAGCGCGAGTTCCTGGGGCACATCCTCAAGAACGCCAATGATCTCACCCAGTATACTCAGATCGCGCTGGATATCATGTTCCTTGAAGCAAGTCCCAATCACTTTGAGCTGGAAGATGTATTCCTCGCCCGCTTTGTGCGTCACTGGCTGCACGACGCCGCACACCGCTACCCCACCTACCAGGTCGAGCTGCAGAACGGGATTGACAACACGAAGCCGGACGTTCTGCAAGCGCGCGTTTCTCCCGCCGCGCTGCACAAGATTCTGTCCATTCTCCTGGAGTTCGCTTTGCGGGAATCGTCTGGCGACGGATCAATCCAAATCAGGCTGGATCAGCGCGAGACTGAAGCGCATATTGTGCTTCGGCACCACGCTCCACACCTGACGCAGGAAGAGGCCGGGCGGTTGTTCGCGCTCCTGGCACCGCGCGATCTCAGCGAAGAGAGAAGGCCGCAGTTGCACCGGATGCAGCTTTACGTAGCCAGTCTGCTGGCCGAACGCCAGAACGGGGCGCTGGTGCTGCGCCAGCAGCCCGATCGAGCGTTTGAGCTGGACCTCACGGTGAGACTGCCGTGAGCGTCTTCCCTGGGCCAGCGAGCCGGGCTGTGCCAGCATTGGCCACCAGAAACCCTTGACAGCCGCCTGTTTCGCCATTAAGGTTGCCCCGGCGCTTGCGGAAAATCACTTCTGGCGATTCTGCGCTCTCCCCACATGAGGAGCACGATAAGCATGGGACGTGTAGTTAACGCCAATAACCCAACGAGTGTGCGCAACCAGCACATGCGCACGGCTGCCGAACTCCTGCGGCTCCTCAGTCAAAAAGCCGACCTGGACGCCGATGCACGCAACATGGCGGCCCAGGTTGTCTTCTGCCTGCGGGCGATTGGCGAAGGCATTGACAGCTCGGCCGCCGCCTGGGAAAAGCGCGATTATTGGGTCAAGGCAGAGCAGCTTCGCCAGCGTTGGGGATGGGCAAGCGAGTATGCCGGACGGCTGGAGACCATTATCCGGCGGGAGCAGTGGGATCGGCTGCCGCTTTTGCTGGTCGAGCTATTTCCCCATTTTGCGGAAATCAAGGTCACCCGGCTGACCCGCGAGGCCGACACATGGGCGGGGGCCTACCAGCGCCTGTTGGACGAGTGACCTGCGGGCCAGGCGTGCACATGACGGCGCAGCCTCAATGGGTGGGGCGTTCGCAACCCGACAAAGGAGCGAGGTGACTGTTGTCCAGCGCAGACGTCGTGTCCCTGATTCTGGCGCTGATCATCCTGGGCGCGGTAGTCGTCGCGGCCAATTTCGCCGATCAGCGGCGCAACGCCCAACTGCGGCGGGGAGTATTCGCGAGTCTGCTGCTGATCAACGCGCTGCTCGTTCTCATCTACGGGATCGGGCCGCTGAGCATGGCGTACCTGTCGCCAGATGATCCAGGTGCACCGCAGAAGACAGAAGCCTGGGCGGGGCTTCTCCTGGCGCTGCTGACGGGGGGCCTCGGCACCGCGCTGCTGATCGAGCAGGTCCGACGCAGGATAGCGTTCCTGTTCCCCCGGCGAAATGTCCCAACCCAGATAAACGCCTCCCCAACAGAGGCTCCCCGCGCCTTTCTGCAGACTGATCCAGGGAGCACTCCGCTTTTCCCCCAGATGCTCAACTACTACACTGAGCAAATGCGCCCCCCATTTACCCAGGTGCGCCCCGGCGATGATCGGGCTTATGGGCCGTCTCAGGAAGAACCGGCGCGCGGCTTCAGCCCAGACTCGACTGTGCACGCTGTGGCCATGATCCTTTGCGTGTATTTCCTGGGCGTACAGATGATCGGCTTCGTCCTCGGCGGGGGAATGGCGGGCATGGCCGAGGTCTATGAGGGCGGCCTGACGGTCTGGGAACTGGTGATCAACGCGCTGCCGTTCGTGATCCTGGCCGGACTGGGCGTCGGGCTGGGAATACGGCGCGACTGGCGGCAGGCATTCCAGCGCCTCGGCCTGGTCTGGCCCGGCGGCAAGGCAGTTCTGGTGACGCTGGGCGTCGTCCTCGCGCTGTTCATGTACGTGATCCTGGTCACCATGGTGTGGATGGGGGCGGTCTCTGAAGAGACCTATAAGAAGCAGACCGAAGCCTCAGAAGCGCTGTCTGAGAGTGTATCCACGCTGGGGCTGGCCTTCGCGCTGGCGGCAACTGCTGCGGTGGGTGAGGAGATCGCCTATCGGGGAGCGCTACAGCCGGTGTTCGGGCTGTGGCCAACGGCCATCGCTTTTGCGCTGACGCACGCCCAGTACACGCTGACACCAGCCTGGCTGATCATCCTGGGTGTGGCCGTAGCCTTTGGATGGTTACGCCAGCAGTACGGCACGGGGGCCGCCATGCTGGCCCACTTTGTCTACAACTTTATCCCGCTGGCTATCGCCACAGGGGTATCAGAAGAGGCGCTGCTGATGCTGGCCCGGCTGGTGCTCTGACACCCAGCAGGCCAGCTCGGCGCTGTGCCTGGAGACTCAGGCTCTAGGCGAGTTCCCGTCCGGGGACGCTGTGATGCTCGCGGCAGCGGGCTTCATACGCTTCGGCAGCGCCGACCATGATCACCGGATCATGATAATTGGCTGGCTGGCCGTTGACCAGGCGCTGAGTGCGCGCCGCTTCCTCGCCGCAGACCATGCAGATCGCGTGCAGCTTGACCACATCATCAGCGCGGCAGAGCAGGTCTGGCATCGCCCCAAACGGCTCGCCGCGAAAGTCCGTGTCCAACCCGGCCAGGATGACCCGAATACCGCGCGCGGCAAGCTGATCCACCACGCCGACGATGGCCGCGTCGAAGAACTGCGCCTCGTCAATGGCAACGACGGTCGTGCCCGGCTGCAACTGGTCGAGGATGGCGCGCGCTTCGTTAACTGGAATGGCCTCGAAGTCCTGGCCGTTGTGCGAAGTGACGCGCTGAAGTGCATGGCGGGAATCGATGGCCGGCTTGAAGACCTGCACGGTCTGTCTGGCTATAGTGGCGCGGCGCACGCGCCGGATCAGCTCTTCGGTCTTGCCGCTGAACATACTGCCACAGATAACCTCGACTCGCCCGCCGTGATGTTTCATCGCTCCCTCGCAAATTTCAGTCTTGACCCTGCTGAGCGTCCTGGCCGAGCGTTCGCCCGGTCTTAAGCAAAAGGGCAGGTTTCTGTGACTGAACCTGCCCTTGCCTGATAACTCACAGTGCTGGTAGCTACTCCGCGGTCTGCCCCGGAATCTCGTAGCCGCGCGCGCGCAGCAGTTTCTTGGTATCGGCCAGCACCTTGCGCCCGATGCCGGAGATGGCCAGGATTGCCGCGTCGCCGCCTTCGTTCCAGCGGGCCAACAGGTCGCCAACGACCTCAATGCCGTCCTCGATGAAGATGTTGGCGTAGCGCTTATCCAGGCCCAGGTCCACGATAGGCACTTCGGGCGAGGTGCGCTCTTGCTCACGGGCCGCATCTTCGGCCAGCTTGCGATCGCGCTCAAGCAGGCGCTTCACGAAGCGATCAACCTGGCCCTCGGTGTCCACAATGCGCTGCTCGCCCGTGTAGAAGGGGTGGCAGGCCGAGCAGACATCGGTCCGGATTTCCGGGACGGTCGATCCCACAGTCCAGGTATTGCCGCAGGCGCAGATAACGCGCGCTTCCGGGTACCACTGGGGATGAATTTTCTCACGCATGTGTGTTCTCAACCTTTCCGGCCACGGCTCCCTGGTGACAGGGGGATGCGTGGCGGTATCCTCACGATTGACGTCTATCTCGCCGCAGTAATGGCTAAGCCTGCTGGGCCGCGCTGGCCGCCGGCTGTTCCGGCAGCACACTGATCCGCTTGCGGCCCCGCGCGAAGGTCTCGAAGACCACATACCCTTCGGCAGTGGCAAAGATGGTGTGATCGCGCCCTATGCCCACGTTCGCGCCAGGGTGGAACTTGGTGCCACGCTGACGGACAATGATGTTGCCGGGGATCACGTATTCGCCGCCAAACCGCTTCACGCCCAGGCGCTTGCTGTTGCTATCGCGGCCATTGCGAGTGGAGCCGCCACCCTTTTTGTGTGCCATGAGTCCGCTCTCCTCAAATACTCGCTGCTATACGCCGGTGATGCTGTCAATACGCAGCCGCGTGTAGTACTGGCGGTGGCCACGGCGCCGGCGAAACCGCTTCTTGGGGCTGTACTTCCACACAAAGATCTTCTTGTCGCGCCCCTGCTTGACGACCGTCGCCTTGACCGCAGCCCCGTCCACCAGGGGCTGACCGATCAGCGGCGCGCCGCCATCGGGCACGACCAACAGGACGTCGGTCAGCTCGATCTCGGCCCCTTCCTCGTGCGGAAGTCGCTCGACATCAATGACCAGCCCTGGCTCGGCGCGGTGTTGGCTCCCGCCCGTTCGAACAATCGCGTACATGGTTTGAGTCTCCAATCTTCGCTTTGCCGCCGCTGGCAGCAAATCGTTGCTGATCGCCCCAGCGGGGAAAATTGGCAGCTTACTGCCCACGTCCTGGAAGTGGCCAGAACGCCGACGCGCTATTATAGCGGCGGGGGGAAGCCCCGTCAATCCTGGATCAGGGGAGAACCCCGTCAGGCGGATTGCGCAGAACCGCGCCCGGCAGTACAATCAGTGCAGCCTGGAGAGATCCAAGAGGGGAAGAACGGGATATGTCCACACGGCGTTTCCACGATGATATGGCAGATCGACCCAGCACCAGCCCGCGCCCGCAGGATCCGGCTCAGCAGCGCGGAGCCGAAGGAGAGGGGGTGTCCGGCGGCGCGCCGCGCCAGCCGCGCGTGACGGCGCGAGGTCGCAGCAATCGCAGCACAGCCCACATGCCGCGCACCCTGGCCCAGGTGATGTCCGAAGCCAACGACATGGTCGTGCGCGGTGACCTAACCGAGTACGTCCCGCTCCCAACTGGCTTCGATCCGCTCGACGGCATGATCGGCGGCGGCCTGCGCAAGACTGAGCTGGTGCTGCTGGGCGGTGCCCAGGGCATTGGCAAGACTATCGGCACGCTGCAGATCGCGCGCAACATCGCCATGCGCAGCGGCCAGTTCGCGTTCTTTCTCTCCTACGAGCACACCGAAACTCACCTGATGAACCGGCTGTTGTGCCTGGAAAGCATCAACCCGCCGGAGATTGATCTGAAGAACGGGGTGCGCCTCAAGGACCTGTACGACACGATCATCGCCGAGCGGGCCAAGAGCACCCTGCGCGGCGGAGCCGATGGCGGCGGCTCGTTGCAGACCATCCTGCGCGAAAACGCCAAAACCGCCATGGCCCTGGCGCGCATCAATCGCTACGCCGACCGACTCATCCTGGTCAAGGCCAGCCCCGCCGTGACCACCCTGCGCGCCATCCGCGAGATGACCGCCCGCCTGTGCGACGCGACCGGCGGCAACGTGACCGTCTTCGTGGACTATCTGCAGAAGGTAGCCATTCACCCAGAGCGGGCCACCGACGAGGCAGAGAAAGTGACCATCGTGGTCGAGGGGCTGAAGGACCTGGCGCTGGCGCTGGGCGTGCCGGTGTGGGCCATCGTCGCCGCCGACCGCGAAGGGTTGAAGGCCAACCGGCTGCACCTGTTCCACCTGCGCGGCAGCTCAGCGCTTGACTATGAGTGCGACATCGCCATCGTCATGAACAACAAGTATCACATTCTGTCAAAGGAGCACGTCGCCTTCAACCCGTACCAGGCCCGCCAGTACCGGGATTGGGTGGTCTTCACGGTCGAGAAAAACCGCGCGGGCCGCGCCATGCTCGACATGGAATTTCAGCTTCACGCGCCGTACTTCGCTTTCGATCCACGCGGGCAGCGCGTGCAGCAGCAGCTTATTGACGACAAAATTATCGAGACGTAATCCCCTGATGCGCTGACTGCACGGACCAATCAAAAAGCGCCGGAGCGATCCGGCGCTTGCTGAGTTTCTGCTGCCCTGATGTGCTAACTCTCGCCGCGCAAGTGGAACTGGTAGCGCTGCGAAAGCTGACGCACCTGCTGCTCGGCGTGGTAGCTGCTGCGCACCAGCGGGCCGGACTCGACCCACTTGAAGCCCAGTTCCAGCCCGATACGCTTCAGCTCGGCGAATTCCTCCGGGCGGTAATAGCGGTCAATGGGCATGTGCTTCTTGCTGGGCTGGAGGTACTGCCCGATAGTCAGGATGTCCACGCCCCACGAGGCCAGGTCTTCCAGCACGGCTACGACTTCGTCGAACGTCTCGCCCAGCCCCACCATGATGCCGCTCTTGGTCAGCGCCAGCGGGTCCAGCGCTTTGGCGTTGCGCAGCGTTGCTTCGGCCCACTCGTAGTGATCCTGCGGCTGAACCTGGCGGAACAGGCGCGGGACCGTCTCGACATTGTGGTTGAGAATCTCCGGCTGGGCGTCCATGACGATCTTCAGCGCGTCACGATTGCCCTTGAAGTCCGGGATGAGCACTTCGATGCTGCACCCCGGCTGCACCTGGCGAATGCGCCGGATGACCATGGCGAAGATCGGCGCGCCGCCATCGGGCCGCTCGTCGCGGTTGACGCTGGTGATGACCACGTGACGCAGATTCATGGCTTTCACCGACTGCGCGATCCGATTAGGCTCCTGCCAGTCCAGAGGGGCAGGCCTTCCGGTCTTGATGTCGCAGAAGCGGCACGAGCGCGTGCACGTGTCGCCCAGCATGAGGAATGTCGCCGTCCCAGCGCCCCAGCACTCGCCGAGGTTGGGGCACATCGCCTCTTCGCAGACGGTGTGCAGTTGCTTGCTGCGCATCAGGCCGCGCACCATCTCGTAGGTCTCGCCGCTCGGCGCGCGGACCTTGATCCATTCGGGGCGCCGCTTTGACCGTGCATCGGCGTTCCCGCTGACTGTGTTTATCTCGTCGGTACGAATCTGATCGGCCACTCAATTGCTCCGTGTTCAGTGTGTCTTCCAACCCCAGGCTAGGCAGATTATACCCTGCACGTACGCTCCCGCCGAACAGGTGCCAGTGACCTCACTCCCAGCCGCGCTGCGCCGAGCGGGGGTGAGGTAAGCCAGGGTGCAGCAGAGCAGCGCCCCTACCGCCTGACAGGTTTTGCACGCACCCCAACTATCTCTCCGGTCTATATATCGGCTGGGGGTGAGGTTAATGCCCTGCGTCCGGCCAGCGCCCGCTGATCGCAGGGGGAGCACGTGCCTGCCTGGTAGCCGTCGCCCGGCTGCGGCGGTATGATTGTCACCGAGGATGCCGCTTATGAACCGAGTCTTCCCCGCTGCCAAACTGTGCGCCCTGGCGACGATGCTCTTCTGCCTGGCGGCGTGCGCCCCGGAGCCACTCGTGCGCCCGGCTTCGCCGCAGCCGGCAACTCCCCATGTCACGCTGGGAGCCAGCGAGGTGATCACGGTTGCCGCGCGACCGCCGCAGGCGACACCCATGCCCACACCCTCTGCCGAGGCACTGCCCGGTGGCCCCGCCTGCGGCGCAAGCGATCTTGTTTACACGATTGACGCGACGCTGGATTGGACGACGCGCTCTGTGCGGGTGACTGAGCGAGTCGCCTTTCGCAACGACACCGGCCAGGCGCTCGACGCGCTCGTGCTGGCCATTCCGGGCGTGATTGACCTGGAAAACTTCACGCTGAGCCGTGTCGCTCTCGGCGACGAGCCGCCGCTGCGCGACTACGTGTTGCGCGATGCGCAGATCATCCTTCCCCTTCCGTCCCCCCTGGGGCCGGGCGACACAGCACAGGCCAGCCTGGAATTCTCGCTGGCGCTGCAACCCATCCGCCAGGGGTACCGGCACGGGCATACAGGCTATCTGGGCTTCAGCGCGCGCCAGATCAACCTTGGCCTGTGGTTTCCGCAGATTCCCGCGTACCGCCAGGAGAACGGCTGGGTCATTCATGAGTTGTGGCCGATCGGGGAGTCTTTCGTGCTGCGCTCAGCGGACTACGCGGTGACCTTGCGCGTCGAAAACGGCCCTGACGGGCTGCGTGTGGCCGGCCCTGGAACCTTCTCCCGCCCCGGCGCGCAATCATGGCGCTTTGAGCTGTGCGGCGGGCGCGATGTCAGCCTGTCCGTCTCCGATCAGTTCAACCTGCTCACCACGTCCACTGCAAACGGCATCTCCGTAGAGGTATTCACGCTGGGCGACTCCGCCGGCGGATCGCTGGAAGCGGCGCGATACGCCCTGCACACGGCAGCCGACGCCATTGATCTGTATGAGGCGCGTTTTGGCCCCTATCCCTTTGCGCGCATGGCTGTCGTAGAGGGTGATTTTCCCGATGGGATGGAGTTCAGCGGGCTGGTCTTCGTCAGCGAAACCTGGTTTCGCACGTGGGGCGGGACGGCCAACGACTGGCTGGCGCTGATCACCGCGCACGAGGTGTCGCATCAGTGGTGGTACGCGGCGGTGGGCAATGATCAGAACCGCGACCCCTATCTGGACGAAGCGCTCGCCACGTACAGCGAACTCATCTTCTACGAGCATTACCACCCTGACCTGGTGGACTGGTGGTGGGGGTTCCGCATCAACAACTACACGCCGGCGGGCTATGTGGACGTGCCGGTCACGACCTTCGAAGGGCCGCGCCCGTACATCAACGCGGTCTATCTGCAGGGCGCACGGATGCTGCACGAAATGCGTCGCACCCTGGGCGATGATGCGTTTTTCGCCTGGTTGCAGCGTTACGTCAGCGAGATGCACGGCGCCATCGCCAGGCCGGGCGACTTTTGGCGCGCGCTCGAACCCGGCCAGTACGCCGCCACGCATCCCATCCGCCAGCAATACCTGACAGATGCCAACGTCCTGAAGGACCCGGACTCGATTCCGTGACGCGCGCCGGACGCCAGAGCGGACTTGCTCGTTTGGGGTATACTGATCCGCACAGCGTCCTGTTACGCCACACATCGCGAGTGACGAATGCTCTCGACAGTCTATTCGTGCGCCGTTGTCGGTCTTGATGGGGAGATCGTCCAGGTAGAGGTTGATTACAACCCCCATTCGCTCCCCGCGTTCACAGTTGTTGGACTGCCCGATACGGCGGTGCAGGAGAGCCGTGAGCGCGTTCGCGCCGCCATCCGCAACAGCGGCCTTCAGTTCCCCAACAAACGCTATACCGTCAACCTGGCCCCGGCAAGCCTGCGCAAAGAAGGCCCTGCCTACGACCTGCCGATGGCCGTCGGCGTGCTGGCTTCCACCGACCAGGTGCCGCTGGCTGCGCTGGTAGGGACCGTCTTCGTGGGCGAGCTGTCGCTGGATGGAACCGTGCGCCATGTCAGCGGGATTCTGCCCATCACGCACCGCGCCTGGCTCGAAGGATACGAATGCATCTTCGTGCCAGAGGAAGACGCCCCGCAGGCCGCGCTCGTCCCCGACATTGACGTGATCCCGGTGCGCTCGCTGGGGCATCTGGTCGAGCACCTGTATGGCCTGAACCAGATTCCCCCTGTTGTGCGCGGCGACGTGCATACCGATGTTCCGCCCGACCTGGACGGGATGACCGATTTCGCCGACGTCAAAGGGCAGGAGCATGTCAAGCGCGCCCTGGAAGTGGCGGCAGCGGGCGGCCACAACGTGCTGATGGTGGGGCCGCCAGGCGTGGGCAAGACCTTGCTGGCGCGCGCCTTGCCCGGCATCCTGCCCACCATGACTCTCGACGAGGCGCTTGAGGTGACGCGCATCTACTCGGTGGCCGACCTGTTGCCCGCCGACAAGCCGCTGATCCGAATGCGTCCCTTTCGCGCTCCGCACCACACGATTAGCGAGGCGGGATTGGTCGGCGGCGGGTCGTGGCCTCAACCCGGTGAAGTGAGTCTGGCCCACCGGGGAGTGCTTTTTCTCGATGAGCTGCTGGAGTTCGGCAACCACACGCTGGAAGTGCTCCGCCAGCCCATTGAAGATAAACAGGTGACCATCAGCCGGGCGCGCGTCGCTCTCTCGTTCCCGGCCAATTTCATGCTGGTCTCGGCGATGAACCCCTGCCCGTGCGGTTATTACGGCGATCCGGTCAAGGAATGCACGTGCTCGCCGACCGTCATCCGCCGCTATCAGCAGCGCCTGTCTGGCCCGATGCTCGACCGGATAGACATTCACGCAGATGTCCCGCGCGTGGACTATGACAAGCTAACCGACGAGCGGCGCGGCGAATCGTCGGCGGCTATCCGGGCGCGCGTGGAGACGGCGCGCGAGCAGCAGCGAGAGCGTTTCCGCAATGAGGCGCGCCTGCAGTGCAACGCCGACATGGGGGCCAGCGACATCCGGCGTTTCTGCCAGCCGGAAGCAGCGGGCAAGCAGTTGCTCGATACAACGCTGCGCAAGATGCAGCTCAGCGCTCGCGCCTATCACCGCATCCTGAAGCTGAGCCGCACGATCGCTGACCTGGCCGGCAGCGAGACGATCCAGGTGGCCCACATCGCCGAGGCCATTCAGTACCGCCCGCGCAAGATACTCTACTGACGCCCGCCGGATCGCCCAGGCTCATGGTGTTCGCGAAGCAGTCGCCAGCCAGCCTGTTATCACTGTCCCTGGTTGGCGCGCCCCAACTCCTCTGGGGTATTGATGTTCTGGAAGGACTGCCCCCCCGGATCCAGATCGTGATATTCGGCGGGCTGAATGTAGCGCACACTGACCGCGCCATAGAAGCCGATGACCTTGAGCCGATCGGCCTCCAGGTCGGCCCGAATCGGCGCGAGGCACGTCTTGCGGTAAATTGCGTGGAGACCCTGTGGGTGGTTGTCATGCACTGGCACAATCACGTCGTAGAGGCCGAGATGCTCGTCGAGCAGATTCGTCATGTAGCGCAGCAGCGCCGTGCTCAGATAAGGCATGTCACAGCCGACGACGAGCGTATACTCGCTGGGGCTGTGATGCACCGCCGAGTAGATGCCGCCCAGCGATCCCTTGTCGGGGAACACGTCGGGGTAGGTGGGCAGGCGCAGATAGGCGTAGTCGTCGAGCCGGTTGGCGATGAGCAGCACAGATTCAGCACCCAGCGCGCTGACGTGAGCCAGCACATGCTCGATCATCGGTTTGCCGTGCAGCAGGACGAACGACTTGTCACGCCCCATCCGCGAGCTTCGCCCGCCGGCGACGATGGCCACACTGAAATCCGGCACTCTGACCTCCTGGCTATCTGCTCCTGAACCGTCGTGAGTCAGAGTATACGACAACCCGTTCGATTCGGCATGACAGCCATCCCTGACGCGCTCGATCTGAAGCTCAGCCATCCTTCTCCGCGAAGGGGCCTGGGTTTATGCTATACTTCATCATAACCGAGACCGATCACACTTTGTCGTTCACTACGGGATCACTTATGAGCGCGCGCACTGCTGACGAGCAGCAAACCCCCGCACCGCCAGATTTGCAGGACCCCAAGCTGTACATCAACCGCGAGCTGAGTATGCTGGAGTTCAATCATCGAGTCCTGGAAGAGGCGCTTGATCCCGGCAATCCGCTCCTGGAGCGGGTCAAGTTCCTGGCGATCTTTGCCAACAACCTGGATGAGTTCTTCATGATTCGCGTGTCGGGCCTGCGCGAGCAGGTTGCCGCGGGCGTGGTGGAGACTCCTGCCGACGGCCTGACGCCTGCCCAGCAGCTTGCGGCCATCCGCAAGCGACTGTTGCCCCTGCTGGAGACGCAATACCGCTGCCTTCACGATGAGATCATCCCCAAGCTGCAACGGCACAAGATCAGCATCGTCCCCTACCAAAGCCTGCCCAAAGAGTACAAAGAAGCGCTGCGCCTGTTCTTTCAGAATGAAATCTTTCCCGTACTCACCCCCCTGGCGGTTGATCCGGGCCGTCCATTCCCCTTCATTTCCAACCTGAGCCTAAACCTGGCGGTCCTGCTGCTGGATCACAATCAACAGCAGCGATTCGCGCGGATCAAGGTGCCGCAGGCTTTGCCGCGCCTCGTGCCGGTTCATGATATCGCCCGCCGCTATGCCAACCTGCGCATGGGCAAGCATAAGCAGTTCGTGTTCCTGGAAGAGCTTATCACGGCGAACCTGGACGCCTTGTTCCCTGGGGGGCAGGTTCTGGAAGCTCATCCCTTCAAGGTGACGCGCAACGCGGACATGGAGATCACCGAAGACGAGGCTGCCGATCTGCTGGAGACCATCGAAGCCGGCGTGCGCCAGCGGCGTTTCGGGCGCGTGGTACGCCTGGAAGTGCAGGAGGACATGCCCCAGCACCTGCTCGATCTGCTCAGGACGCGCCTCAACATTGAGCACTCGGATATCTACCAACTGCCCGGCCCGCTGCGGCTGAGCCAATTGTTCGATCTCGCCGGCCTCAATGTGCCGGCTCTGCACGACGCGCCATACGTCCCGGTGATCCCCGACGTCCTGAGCCGGGGAGATGACATCTTTTCGGTGCTGCGCGAGCAGGACGTGATGCTTTACCATCCCTACGATTCGTTTCTGCCGATCATTCAGTTTTTCCGTCAGGCGGCGCAAGACCCCGAAGTGCTGGCGATCAAGACAACGCTGTATCGGGTCGGGAATAATTCCCCGATTGTGAACGCGCTGCTCGAGGCCCAGGAGAACGGCAAACAGGTGGCAGTGCTCGTCGAGCTGAAGGCCCGTTTTGACGAGGAGAATAACATTGTCTGGGCGCGCACGCTGGAGGCGCAGGGTGTGCACGTGGTGTATGGACTGCTTGGCCTCAAGACGCACTGCAAGGTGGCGCTGGTCGTGCGGCGCGAAGACGATGGCCTGCGGCGTTACGTGCACCTGAGCACGGGGAACTACAATGCCATCACCGCGCGCGTCTATACCGACATCAGCCTGCTGACCAGCCGCCCCGATATCGGGATGGATACCAGCGAGCTGTTCAACCGCTTGACCGGATATGCGCCCGGCGCCACCTATCGCAAGCTCCTGGTCGCCCCTGAACATCTACGCGAGCAGTTTTCGCAGTTAATCTGCCGCGAAATTGAGCACGCCAGGACAGGGCGCGAAGCGCACATGATCCTGAAGATGAATGCGCTGGTGGACGCCAAGCTGATCCGGCTGCTTTATGAAGCATCTATGGCCAACGTGAAGATTGACCTGCTGGTGCGCGGCATCTGCTGCCTGCGCCCTGGGATCAAAGGGGTGAGCGAGAACATCCGCGTCACGAGTACTGTGGGGCGCTTTCTGGAGCACCCCCGCATCTATTACTTCGCCAACAACGGCAGCCCGGAGATCTACATGGGCAGCGCCGACCTCATGCCGCGCAATCTGGATCGGCGGGTTGAGACTGTGTTCCCCGTGGAAGACGAGCAGATCAAGGCCCGACTGCTCGACGAAGTGCTGCGCATCTCGATGATGGATAACGTCAAGACTCACGAGCTACAGTCAGACGGCACGTACAAGAAGCTCGCTTCTCGCAATGAGGAAGCTCTCGTGAACAGTCAGGCCTGGTTCATGGAGCGGGCGCGGTCGAATTATTCCCCCTCCGGGTAGATCGTCAGCGTGTGCCCGTCCGTGACGACCTCGACGGTGCCGTGTCGGTCGGTGCGGTAGAGGCGCGCGCCGGCGGCTTCCAGGCGCTTCACAGTCTGAGTCGCCGGGAGAGCGGTGCGATTGCCCGTGCCGACCATCACCACCGCTACCTGAGGGCGCACGGCGGTGAGGAACTCGGCGGGGTTGGCCCTCTCGCTGCCGCGCGCCGGCAACAGGACAACGGCGCTGCCCAAGTACTCTCCGGAGTCCAGCAATTCCCCTACAGCTTCAGCAGAAAGCCCCGGCGCAACCAGAAACGTGGCCTGGCCAAAACTGAGACGTAGCGCCAGGGCTACATCGTCGGGATCATCGTCTGGGGCAGGGGGCTGCTGGGGATAGAGGACTTCGATCAGCAGACCGTCGTCCGTGAGGATTTGCTGTCCGGCGGTCAGGATGAGCGTTCGAATTCCTCGGCTGGCGACGCGCTCCGTCAACGCCTCGCTGAGGCCGTTGGATGGTGCATGGCCGTTGGAGGCGAGCAGGCCAACGTCATAGTGGGCCAGCAGCGCCGGCAGTGCCCCGATGGCGTCTGGCGCTGGCTGGGTGACGATCACCAGATCGAGCGCGCGGTCCCAGGCGGGCAGAGCATCGCCGATTGCCTGGCGCAGCCGACTGGGGTTGCGCCCACCATCTACGAGAATCTGCGCTCCGCGCGGCGACTGGATCAAGACGCTGTGGCCTTGCCCAGTGTCCAGGAACCAGACGTGCAGCTTGCCATCGGGCTGGGTCAGGGCGACGTACCAGACCACAACGCACACCGCGCCCGCTGCGAGCAGCGCCATCCCCGTCTTCAGGCGACGGCGTAGGCTAGCCAGCAGCGCCGCTCGGTCCTCCGGATGCAGCAAACGCAGCCAGCCAACAGCGGCGAGGGCGAGGTAAAAACTCCACACGGCCTCGGTCGGCGCAGAAAAGCTGACCGAGGCCCACGAGAAGCCTGCCAGCCACCGCACTACAGCCAGCGTGTACGCCAGCGGCAGCCAGACGCTCCAGGCCAGAATGCTCCCCAGGGGTTCAGCAATCAGGCCGGTGACGAGCGTCAGCCATCCGAAGATCATGATATAGGGCTGAACAGAGACCACCAACGCATTGGCCAGCAGCGCAGCGGGCGAAAGAGTTCCAAAGTAGATCAGCGCCAGCGGCGTGATGGCGACCTGGGCTGCCAGGCTGATCGCCACCGGCTCGGCCAGCCAGCCGGTGACCTTGCGAGCCGTGCCGCCGGGCAGCAGCAGGCGCAGCCCGGCTTCGAGGGCGCGGATGAAGCTGTCGCCGAACAGGACGAGGCCCGCGGTGGCGACCGCGCTGAGCTGGAAGCCGGCATCCCACAGAATGGCTGGGTTGTGCAGCGACATCAGCCAGGCGGCAAAAGCCAGCGAGGTGATGCCGTGCGCCTTGCGCCCGGTCTGCGCGGCGAACAGGGCGAGGCCACCCATGATCGCCGCGCGCACGACGGCGGGGTCACCGCCCACAAAGACGGCGTAGATCACCACGCTGGCGACCGTGGCCAGGCGCGCGCGCCGGATGCCGAGCAGCGGAGTCAACAGGCTCAGCACGACCTTCATGATGATGATCAGGTTGGAGCCGGAGATGGCGATGATATGTGCGGTCCCGGTGCGACTGAAATCTTCCTGAGTGTTGGCTGGCAGTTCGTCGTCGAGGCCGAGCAAGATGCCGGACAGCAGCGGCGCTTCGGGGCTGGGGAGCAGGCGATCGAGCGTCGCGCGGGCGTCATCGCGCAATTCGAAAAGCGCCTGTCTCCAGGGGCTACCCTGGCGACGGGCGAGCAGCTCCACGCGCGCGTTGGGCACAATGGCGTAGACACCCCGGCGCGCCAGATAATCGCGGTAAGAGAATGTGTCGAATTCCGGCGGGGTGACCAGGCTGCCCGCCACCCGGACGCGGTCGCCAAAGGCGTAATCGCCGTAGCGCGGAGCCTGGGCCAGGACGCACCCCTGCAGCGGCATGCTGCCCGCCCGGACGGTCAGCGATTCGACTTCGACGGTCAGGTTGACAAAGGTTTCGCGGATTTCGGGCGTGCGCGAGATCGTGCCGATCACCGTCACAAAACCGGAGTCGGTGTAGTGGCTGATGTGATTCGCGCCGGGCGGACGCTGGTGCCACGCCTGGCGCGCCGCGCCCAGCGCGAATACGGCGATCAGCGCGAGAGCCAGCCGCAGCGCGCGCTCTACGCGGAACGCGGCGGCCAACAGCGCGAAGGCCATACCGACGGCCAGCCAGCTTCCGGCACCCGGCTCTGCTGACTGAGCGACCAGAATGCCCGCTACCCAGGCAGCGACCAGATAGACCAGTGTCATGCGCTCGTCCCCTACGCGCGCAGCTTCAATCCATCATAGGGCAGGGCGCTCGCTCCTGCAACTCGCTCGCAGCTTCTCAGGGCTGGCCTGGCGGTGCGCTGGCTGGCGCAGGCCGGTGCCTGTCCCAGCCGAGGACGATCTGGTAGGCCGCTTCAACGGTCTGTTCAAATGAGAGCGTCGTTGTATCCAGATAGACAGCGTCCGGCGCGCGCAGCAAAGGCGCAATATCGCGCTGGCTGTCAATGGTGTCGCGCTGGCGCAGCCCTTCGCTGATCTGGGCCAGGTCTGCCGGTTCTCCGCTGCCGACACGCTGCGCGTAACGGCGCTCGGCGCGCTTTTCCAGGCTGGCGTCAATGTAAATTTTGAGATCGGCATCCGGCAGCACGACCGTGCCGATGTCGCGCCCCGCCATGATCGCGCGACCGCGCGCGGCCAGGGCGCGCTGAGCGGCGAGCATAGCCTGGCGCACGCCAGGATTGGCTGCCACGATGGAAACGTGCGCGTCCACCTGGGGCGAGTGAATCTCCCAGGTCACATCTTCGCCGTTGGCCAGGACCGTGCACTGGCGGCCATCGCTGCCCAGATCGCCGGTGATGTCCAACGCTGCGCTGCGCGCCAGCGCAGCCACGCCGTCGCTGTCGGACAGGTCTTTGCCCGCGCGCAGGGCGAGCAGCGTAACAGCCCGATAGAACGCGCCTGTGTCCACAAAGAGATAGCCCAGGCGTTGAGCCAGGGCGAAGGATACGCTGCTCTTGCCAGAGCCGGCTGGTCCATCTATGGCAATTGTGCTGGGAAGCGCCAAAGGAGTCTCTCCGCTGCGGTGTTCGTAGCTCAGCCGCTCTACTATACCGCATGATGTGAGATGCGCACGGATGCACCTCACTTGTGCGGAAGCTCGTTCGCAGGGCGCGGCAGGGCAGCTCGCTGCGCGCAGCAGGCTCACCGCAATTGGGGGACGCGCTCCTTGCCTATGCTGCGATTACCGCAAGAGCGCGGTGTTGGGTAGAATGCAGGTATGATGAACACACCACGCAACCAGTTTATCGTGCGCGGGGTACGCTCGGCCAGCGAGCTGACCGAGTGCTTGACGCTCGAACGCTCTTACCTGACCGATCACGTCTGGCAAATGGATGTCCGTGATGAGCACGGCGAAGTCTCCGTGCGGTTTCGTTCGGCGCGATTGCCCAGGCTGGTGGAGGTTGAGTATCCGCGAGACGCTGTGGCGTTGATGCACCTCTGGCGAAAGTGCGACTGCTTTCTGGTAGCGCTCGCCGAAGAGCTTATCCTCGGATACGTCAATGTGCGCATCAGGCCGGGCGAGCAGGGCGCGTGGGTGGAGGACCTCGTCGTGAACACGCCTTTTCGCCGGCACAAGATCGGCAGCGCGCTGCTGGAGCAGGCGAGCGAATGGGTACAGAAAAACGGGCTGCGTCATATGATGCTGGCTGTGCCGACGAAGAATCACCCGGCGATCAGTTTTGCCCAGGCCAATGGTCTGGTATTCTGCGGCTACAATGACCACTATTTTCCGAACCAGGACATCGCCGTTTTCTTCGCCAAAGATCTGCGATAGACCCCAAAAGCGGCGCGGCTGACGATGACTTCACGCGAATTCCTCTCCATTCTGGAACTGACCAATGAGACGCTGACGGCCACCATCGTCATCGTCGCCCTGTCTATCGTGCTGTACAACCTGGCACGCAACACGCGCGACCGCGTGACGCGCACCTCCAGCCTGGTGCTGCTGTGTGTAGTCTTCGCTTTCCTGGGAGACGTCTTCATCGCGCTCGATCCGGGCGATGAGTATCTGGGGGTCTGGCTGCGCTTCCAGTGGATCGGGATCGCTTTTGTGCCAGCCACGCTGCTGCATCTTTCCGACGCGCTGCTGGCCACGACCGGGCGGCCATCGCGCGGGAGACGGCGAACGGCCATCCGCCTGTCGTATGCGCTGGGCGCAGTGTTCATGGCGCTCGCGCTTTTCACCGACGCCGTGATCGGCGGGGAGATCACGGCGGAGCTTCCTCACCTGGCAGCCGGGCCGGCGTTTCCCGTCTATGTCGCCTTCCTGCTGGTTGTGGCGGCATTCTCCATGGTGAATGTCATTCGCGCGCGCCGGCGCTGCCTGACCCGCTACACACAGCGCCGCATGACCTACCTGCTGTCCGTGTTCCTGGCCCCGGCCTGGGGTATTTTCCCTTATTCGCTGCTGGGAAGAATCGGCGTCGAGCGCGATACGACGCTGCTGATCATCCTCAACCTGGCCAACATGATCCTGATGCTGATGCTGGTCTTCCTGGCCTACCCGCTCTCCTTCTTCGGCTCGGAACGCCCCGACCGCGTGGTGAAGTCGCAGCTTATAGAATTCATGCTGCGCGGGCCGCTCACCGGGGCGGCGGTGCTGGCGGTGGTGCTCTTTGTGCCGCGCGTGTCCAACGTCCTGGGCCTGGACGGCGACACCTTCATGCCGTTCGCGGCGGTCGCTACGGTGCTCTTCCTGCAATGGTCAATCACGTTGTTGTTGCCCGTGCTACAGCGGTGGCTGATCTACACGCAGGACCAGCAGCGAGCGCAGTGGATTCAGCGACTCAGTGACCGCTTGCTGACCCCGGCGGACGCGGCCCAGTTGCTGGAGGCGATCCTGGCGGCCATCTGCGACAACCTGCGCGTGCCCACAGCTTTTGTCGCGCAGATGGAGGCGGACGGGGCGCGGCTGGTGCAGGTTGTGGGCGAACTGGCCCCCTCGTCTGAGGCGCTGACTTCGCCGGAGTTCGCGCGCCTCGGCGGGGAGGATGCCTCTGGCCCGGATAGCCCGGCACCAGGGCTGCCGCGCGCAGGAAATTTCTACGTCTGGCGATCCTACTGGCTGGCCCCCCTGCGCAGGTTGTCGGTTGCGCAGAATGGCGTTCAGGCCCCCCTGTTGGGGGTGTTGGGGGTGTGGGCGCGCGCGCCGCAGCCGGATCTCGTCGCTGAGGAGCACGAAGTATTCGCGGCGCTGGCGGAGCAGGCCGCGCGCGTGCTGGAAGGCGTTCAACACCAGTCTGAAGTCTTCGCCGTGCTCGAAGGGCTGGCTTCGCAGATGGACATCATGCAGCGGTTGCGCGGCCTGTCGCGCTATGGGCGGGTGGACGCTCTGCCCAAACCTGCCGACGATGTGCTGACGTCTTCTGACTTGTTGAACCTGGTCAAAGATGCCCTGCGGGACTATTGGGGCGGCCCACGCCTGACCGAGAGCGAATTGCTCAATCTCAATGTCGTCTGGCGCGAGATGGAAGAAAGCCAGGATCAGAACCCGGTGCGCGCGCTGCGCACGGTGCTGGCCCAGGCCATCGAGAATCTGCGCCCGGAAGGACAGCGCAGCCTGACCACGACTGAATGGATTCTGTACAACATCCTGGAAATGCGCTTTTTGCAGGGCCGCAAGGTGCGCGATGTAGCCCTGCGGCTGGCGATGAGCGAGTCCGACCTGTATCGCAAGCAGCGCGTGGCCATCGAGGAAGTGGCGCGCCAGGTTGAAGAGATGGAGCGCCAGGCCATCGCGGAGCGCAAGCTGCCGAACAGCGCGCCCACTGCCCCGGAGATCAGGCTGCCAGCGGCAGCCACGCAAGACGCAGCGCAGTTGACGCGGACAACCGAAGGGCCAGGCGAGCACGGCAAGGCGGTTTGACAAGGATTCGGCGCGTTATCTATAATGAGCACGCGCTAGTATCCCTTCTCACAAGAAGCACGACCACAGCGACCAGATTCAGTCGGAGTTGGTAGAAATTGAGGAAGGTGGCAGGCCATGTCTTCAGAGGTTCGGCACCACAGTTCTGCTCCCCCTCTTCCCCCGGATGAAGCGTATTGGGAAGCATTGCTCGACGAGGGAGAGAACGCGGCCATTGGGGGGGGGCCTCAGGAACATGTCGCGTTCTGGGACGACACATCATCTTCAGGCGTTGTGGAAAAGCAAGCGGCTGGAGACCAGCCGGACGATTTTCCCGCCGATTGGGAGCAGGCCTGTCGCGCTTTCGAGACGGACGAGACGATCGAGCTGCGCGTGATCGGGCACAATCGCGGCGGGTTGCTGGTCGCCTGGAACAGCCTGCGTGGCTTTGTCCCGGCCAGCCAACTGATGGATTTCCCGGCAATAGCCGATGGGCGCGCCCGGCTCGAAGCGCTGGCCCAACGCATCGGTCACGCGCTGCGGCTGCGCGTCATCGAGCTGGATCGCGCGCAGAACCGGCTGATTCTCTCCGAGCGCGCCGCTCAGGTCCAGCCCGGCACCCGCGCCTATGTCCTCAGCACCATCAAAGCGGGGGACGTGTGCCGGGGCCAGGTGACTAACCTGTGCGATTTCGGTGTGTTTGTGGACCTGGGCGGCCTGGAAGGGCTGATCCACATCAGCGAGCTTAGCTGGGGGCGGGTCGGGCATCCCAGCGATGTCCTGCGGCGCGGTGATGTGATGGATGTCCACGTGATGAGCGTAGACCCCACCCAGGAGCGCGTGGCGCTCAGCCTGAAGCGGCTGCGGCCAGACCCCTGGGGAACGGTGGAACAGCGCTACCAGGTGGGGCAGATCGTTGAAGGGATTATCACGAACGTCGTGGACTTTGGGGCGTTTGCGTGCATCGAAGAGGGCCTGGAAGGGCTGATTCACGTCTCCGAGCTGGCAGAGGGGCATTTCCTGCACCCTCGGAACGTCGTCCGTGAAGGGGACACGGTGAAGGCGCGCATCCTCAACATTGATGGGCGCGCGCGGCGTCTGGGGCTGAGCCTGCGGCGCTGATCGCCGGCGCGCCGGAGAATTGTCGTGACTTACGGGGACGCACAGGAGAACGCGATGCGTCCCCGATTTTATTCTGCCAGGCGAAGAGGAGCGAGCCGACCATGATCCTGCGATCGTCTCAGGTGTTCAGCACCTACAGCATTGTGGCCCGCGACGCGCGCACGGGCCAGCTCGGCGTGGCCGTGCAGACGCACCAGATGTGCGTAGGCAGCGTCGTCCCCTGGCTGATCCCAGGGGTGGGAGCGGTGGCTACTCAATCGCTGGTCAACATCTCGTTCGGCCCCATTGCCCTGGCCATGCTGGGCGAAGGGGTGCCCGCGCTCCAGGTGGTTGCAGCGCTGGCAGCGTCCGACGCTGACGCTCACCGGCGCCAGGTCGCCATTGTGGACGCGGCGGGGCGTGTCGCTGCCTGGACAGGGGATGGATGTATCCCGGAGGCAAGCCATCACACCGGCGAGGGGTACAGCATCCAGGCCAACATGATGACCAATCCGACCGTCGTCCCGGTGATGGCCGCCGCCTTTGAGTCCGCCAGCGGCGACCTGGCCGCGCGGATGCTGGCAGCGTTGCAGGCGGCGCAGGCGGAGGGCGGCGACATTCGCGGGATGCAGTCGGCGGCGCTGAAGGTTGTCTCTGGTCGGCGCGAGGATCCGTCCTGGCGCGCCGACTACGATCTGCGCGTGGACGAGCATGATGATCCCCTCACGGAGCTGGGGCGGCTGGTGCGGCTGCGCCACGCGCAGTTGCTCGACCAGCAGGGTTATACGGCGCTCGAAGCGGGTGACCAGGCGCGGGCGATGAGCCTGTGGGCGCAGGCGCGTGCCGAAGCGCCAGAGCTGGAAGAGCTACCCTTCTGGCAGGCGATGACGTTGGCCGATGACCTGGGCGACATCGAGGCTGCCGCGCGCGTGCTGCGCCCGGTTCTGCGCGACGATCCGCGCCGCGCCCACTGGCTCGATCTGGCGTTGCGCCTGCAGACGTGTGGGCTGGCCAAGCGCGAAGGGGTGGCTGCCGCGTTGGTGGAACGGCTGCGCTAGCGAGCGCGCGATCGGCCACAGGGCCAGTGGCGTCCATACCCTGAGCGTCGGCTCTGGTTGTTCTTGCTGGGGTGCTGCCCTGCACCCGGCAAGCCGCTGTCACCTTTTGCGCGCACCCCGCTTGCCAAGCGCAGGCCAGGGCGGTATAGTTCGAGATACAAGGGGCAGATTCATGTCTGAGAGAGGGCACGCCTTGAGTCGACGGAGAAACTCCTGCGCCGCGAGACGCCGCCTCGCATTCGGAGGATTGTTGCTCATCTACTATTTCTTCCTGCGCCCACAACTGCGCAAGTGGGGCACGCGGCTGGGCGAGTCGCAGCGGCGGCTGCCAGGCGATGAGATCATCCCCAGCCCGACGTTCGAGACGACGCACGCGGTCAATATTGACGCCCCGCCAGAGGCTGTCTGGCCCTGGATCGCGCAGATGGGGCGCGAGCTGACCGGCTTCTACGCGCTGGATTTGCTGATGAATCAGGGCGTCCCCAGCGTGGACTTCCTGCGACAAGACCTGGCAGCTCCTGAGGTGGATCAGGCGATGGATGGCGGTTTCCGCATTCTCAATGTGGAGCCGAACCGGGTGCTGCTTTTCGGCGGCTTCGCTCTGAAGCTGCCGCTCGGCGCCGCGCACGATGTGACCTACCTCTACCTGCTGGAGCGAAGGCAGGATGGCCGAACGCGGTTGTTGGTGCGCCGGCGCGGCTTGTGCTATAGCGCGCTGGGGAGACTCTGCACTTTGAAGCTTGAGATCGTGCACTTCGCGTTCATCTTCCCGCAGCTCAGACGCCTGAAAGCCTACAGCGAGGCGCAGCCGCGCCGGTGGGCATCGGACTGAGCCGGATGCCACAACTCCAGGCGGCGGCGAGCGTATATCATTACAGAAGCACGCAGAAGTTCTAGAAGCCGCAGCGAGGAACCTGTGAACTCACAGAAACGCCTCTACCGCTCGACACAAAACCGCATGGTCGCCGGAGTCTGCGGGGGCATCGGCGAGTACCTGGACGTCGATCCCACGCTGGTCCGCCTGGCCTTTGTCGCGCTGACTCTGCTTAGCAGCGGCTCTGGGCTGGTCATCTACGTGATCCTGATGCTGATCGTCCCGGAGCAGCTTGCCGACAAGCGCAAGCCCAAGAACAAGCGCGATCTCGCGGACTGGCCGGATCAGCAGGCCGCAGATGACGTGGCGGCGGCGGACGCCCCGGAAGATCAGCCCCCCGACTGACGGCAGAGCACGGCCCGCCGGCTAATCACTCCCGGCTAATGGCTCAGGTGCGCTGCTCGTGCTGCTGGCTAGCGTCTCGCCAGAAACAGCGCGCAGTTCGGCGACGCGCTGCTGGACGGCCTGCAGATATTCGCCGTGCAGCGGATAGACGCGCAGCAGGGCGATCCCTGCCACAAGCGCCACGAGCGGCAGGAACGCGACGAAGGCGCGGATCAGAGCGACGACCTGATCGGGCTGAGCGCTGGCGGCCAGATCGGCGTCATAGCCGGCCAGGGCCAGGCCTTCGCCCAGCAGCAAACCGGCGACGGCGGGCGGGAAGCGGAAGATGAACCCCAGGATGCCGCGATAGGACCCCTCGCGGCGGATGCCCGTCTGCGCGTAATCTTCGTCAACGACCTCGGCGAACAGCATATCTGGCCCCAGCACAACCCCGCCGATAGACGCGCCAAGCAGCGTCATGACGATAAGCGTTGCGGCCAGGCTGGACGTGACCAGCAGCGGCAGGGCGAAGACGACGGCGATGCTCATCGAGATCAGCATCGCCATGCGTGTGCCCACGCGCCGGATGACGATCTGCCAGGCCAGTACCGACACGCCCGATGTAGCGAACAGCGCCAGCAGAATCTGCGTGAGCTGCTCCTCGCTGATACGCAGGACGTAATCCGCGTAGAAGGGCATGGCGGCGACAATCACGGCGATGATGAAGCGCGTCGTGAAGTTGATGCCCAGCACGATCAGAAAGGTGCGGTTGCCCAGCACGACGCGCATCTGCTGCCGCCAGGGTTGGCGCGACTGCTGGGCGTAGACCGGGTTCTCCTGGATGCCGATGAGCGACGCGAAATACATCAGCGCGGCCAGCGTCCCCCACAGCACCGCGAGCGCGTCCCAGCCGAGCCGGCCATACACGGTGGGAGTCAGCGCGACGGCCATGCCGTTGCCCACCACGAAGCCGACCAGTTGGCGAGTGCTGGCGCTGGCCGCCCGGCTGCCCGTCTCCTGGTACATTTCCGGAAACAGGGCGTCCTGGTTGAGGGTGACGATGGATTGCAGCAGATCGTAGAGGCTGATGATGACCAGGAAATAAACCAGCAGGGCGCTGGGATTGGAGCTATCCAGCGGCGGCATCCAGATCAGCGCGAAGGCGATGGCCGTGGGGACAGCCAGCAGCCCGATGAAGAAGCGCCGTCGCCCCCAGCGCGTGCTGGTGCGGTCGGACAGCCAGCCAGCCACCGGGTCGTTGACGGCGTTCCAGAAGCCGAAGGCAAACCAGCCGCGCCCCACCCATTGTGGCGGCAGGCCCTTGACATCGGTGTAGAAGTACTGGATGAAGGTGTTGAAGGTCGTATAGGTCAGCAGCCCGGCGGCGTTGCCGAGCGCGTAGAGTAGGGTGCGCCAGAACGGGATGGTGCTGGCGGCAGCAGCATGGCCGGGCTGTGATGGCGCATCGGCAGGCTCATGGGGCATAGGGGTCAGTGTCCTCGGTTGAAGGCCCAGGCAGAGGAGAGCGCAGGCAACTTCAGCCGCCCGGACGCACTAGTTCCAGGGTGAGCAGGTAAGAACCGCCGGTCGTGCCCTTCGCCCGGTCGAAGCGCGACGCGATGATCAGGTACATCCCGTCGGCGGGCAGTCGAAACTGCTCGATCCGGGCGTCCTGCTGCCCGGCGCTGTCGTCATCGAAGGCGATCTGCTTGCGGTCGCTGTCATACAGCGTCACCAGCGAGTCGAGGTTGCCATCTACGCGCCCCATCGTAATACGCACAACGTCGCCCTCCTGTCCGACGAAAACGTATTCTTCCTCTGGGGTCTCGTCAGAGATCAGCCCGCTGACGGTCGCCCCATAGATGATCTCAAGCGCCTGTCCGCTGGTCAGCCCCGGACGCCCGCTCAGTTGCAGCGCGAAAGCACCCTCCGAGCGCCCTGTCTGCTCGCCGCTGCGCGACGCCGCAATGTAGTAGGTGCCGCGCTGGGGCAGGGCGAGCGCGACGATGCGAGCACCCCGATCGTCGCCGCTGTTGTCGTCTTCGGCCAACGGCATCAGGCTGGCGTCCAGCACGCGCACGAACGGGTCGAGCGCCCCTTCCTGGCGCTGCATGGTCACCGCGATGACATCGCCACGCTCTGCCTCAAAGCGGAAATAGCGCGCTGGCACCTCGTTGCTGATGGTGCCCGTGAGCGTGGCTCCGTAGTCAATCAGCCGGGCATTGCCCGGTTCCAGGCCGAGCATCTCAACGGGCGTCTGCGCCACAGACAGGACGAACGTCCCCTCGGTGAGGCCCGCCTCGCGCCCGAAACGAGTGGCGACGATCAGGTAGATGTCTGAGCGCGGAATCGTGTAGTTGGCGATGACCGCGTCCAGCGTGCCCTCCGCCGCCAGGCCATCGTCATCGGACACCAGCACGAGGCCGTCAGGAGTGGCCAGGTCGAGGGAAGGGTCGAGGTTGCCGGAGGTGCGCTGCATGGAGATGGTGATCACATCGCCGCGCTGCGCCCGCAGAAAGTAGAAGACCAGCGGCGACTGGGCGGTGATGCGCCCCAACACCTGAGCGCCATAGGTCAACGCGCTGTCGGTGGCAAGGCCGCCCCCCATACGCTCAACGAGCAGGGAGAATTCGCCCGTCGTGGTGCCATGCTCCTGGCCGAACCGGGTGGCGATGATGAAGTAGCGCCCGGCAGCCGGAAGGCGCACGAACTCGATCAGGGCATCGGTGCGGTCGCCGTCATCGTCGCTGATGGCGAGGATCGCCCCGTCGCTGTCGGTGAGCAGCAGCAGCGGGTCAAGGTCGCCAGAAAGGCGGCTCATGCCGACTGAGATGAGGTCGTCTTCCTGGCCAGTGAAGAGGTAGATGTGGCGGTGATCTTCCCCGCCGATCGCGCCGGAGACCGGCTGCCCGGCCTGGACTTCAACGCCGGCTTGCGACAGGTTGCCCGCCCCGACAGGGGGCAGGCCCCAGCCCAGATAGTGGCCGAACAGGGCGAAGCACAGCAGGGCCAGGCCGAAGTTGCGCGCGCGCTGCCGTCTTCTCGCCAGGATTGATCCGCTACGGGCCATACTACCTCTGCTAGGGTTCGCGGGTCAGGGTGATGGTGAAGGTGCCGGTAGTTGTCTCGCGCTCCAACCCATAGCGGCTCACCGCGATCAGATACTTGGCGGTCTGGGGCAGGATGATGTTGCTGAGCAGCGCCTCGTAAGTGCCCCCGGTGGGGCTTTCGTCGTTGCTGGCGATCTCGACCCAGCCATCGGCGGCCGACTGATAGAGATGCAGCACCGAATCCAGGTTGCCGCTGGTATGGGTGAGGCGAATCGTCACAGTATCGCCCGCCTGGCCCTCGAAGATGTAGAAGCGCAGGTACTGGTCTGCGGTGATCTCGCCTGCTTTGGTCTGGCCATAGTCGAGCGGGACGATCTGCGGCTCGGCAGCGGGCGCTGCGAGCGGCTCTGGCTCCGGCTCCGCCGAGTCACCGAGTCGCTCCAGGAGCAGCTCGTAGGTGCCGCTGGTGATGTCGGTGTCGGGGCCAACGTAGCGCGAAGCGATGATCGTGTAGCTGCCATCGGCGGGCAGTTCGGTGGCGATCTGCGCGTCACGAACCTGGCCGGGCACGATGTCGTCATTGGCATCCACCACCGCGCCATTCGCGTCCTGCAGCTCCAGGTAACTGTCCAGGCTGGAACCGGGAGAGGCTTTCATGGTGATCTGAACGCGCTCGCCCGCCGAGCCGGTGAAAGTGTAGATCTGGCTGGTGGTGTCGTTGTCTATGGCGCCATTGACGGCCACCCCATAGGCCAGCTCGCGCATACCGTTCGCCGGTGGCGCGGCGCTTGTCGCCCCCGTGCCGGCGAGGGTCAGCGCCAGGATGTAGCCTCTGCCCAGGTCATCCGCCGGGCCGAAGCGAGGCGCAACCAGCACGAGATATTTGCCTGTCAGCGGGATAGTCACGCCGCTCAGTACGCCGCTGTTGCTGGCATGAAGCTCGCGGAGAGTCTCGTCGGCAAGGATCAGCAGCACATCAAGCCCTGGGTCGGTCGTCACCGAGATGTCGGCCAGCGTGCCGGCGAAGGCCGTGAAGGTGTACAGGCCCGCTCCTTTTTCGAATACGGTCTGGATCGGCTCGCCGGAGACAAGCTGGGCGGTCGCAAGGCGGGCGAGTCGCGTCTCAACCGCTGGCGGAAGGGCGGCGAGGGCAGGTGTGCCGCTCGGCCCCCGCAGCGAGAGAGAATACGGCCCGCTGGAAGTCCCTTGCGCCTGGTCAAAGCGCGTGGCGACGATGGCGTAGTAGGCCGTGCGCGGCAATGTGAACTCCAGCCGGGCATCGCGCTCGACTCCCGCCACGATATCGTCGTGTTCGGCCAGCGGAATCCGGCCATCGTCGAGCAGAACCAGGAAGGGATCCAGAGTCGAGAGGGAAGACTCAGCGTCCAGGCTCTTCAGCTCGACAGTGATGGAATCACCTTCCTCGCCGAGAAAGACGTAAACGTCCATGAACCTGGCGTCCGAGATCTGGCCCTCAACCGTCTCTCCATAAGCGAGTTGTGGCAGGTCCGCGTACTCGGCGGGCAGGGCGGGCGCACTCACGTTGCCAGCCGCCAGTTCCAGCACGAAGCTGCCCGAAGTCGTCCCTTCGGCCTGGCCTGCGCGCGTCGCCACGATCAGGTACGCCCCATCCGCCGGCAGGATGACGGCAAGCTCCACTGCGCCATCCCCGTCGTCATCGCCGGCCGCGGCGAGCACCTGCTCGTTCTCATCCAGCACAGCCAGGTAGCTGCTGAGAGCGCCCTCAGTCCGGCTCATCCTGACCACAATCGAGTCGCCAGCAGCGCCAGAGAACCGATAGGATATGGCGGGCATCGTCTCGTCAATGCTCCCCGACAGGCTCTGGCCGACCTGGATTTCCTGCTGCTCCTCGGCGGTCGAGGCTCCCGCCCTGTCCACCGATAGCTCGAACGTTCCCCCGGCGCTGCCCACGCCCGGCAGCGACACCGCGAGAAAGTAAACGCCATCCACCACGATTGTCGTCCGCAGATTCATGCCTGGCTGCGCGCGGCCAAGCTCGTTGAAGGCAGAGTCGTACATGGCCAGCAAGGGCTGGAATTCCGCCATCTGCTGCGGCATGACAACGACCTGCTCACCCGCCGCCGCTTCGAACCAGTACAGCCGCAGCGGACTCTGGCGCGTCAGATCGTAGCTGAGCGATCCCGCCCCGGCCAGCGGTGCCAGGAAAGGCGCGCCCGCCAACACCCCCGGCGACCCGCTGCCCGCAGGGAGCGCGGTCTGCGTCGCCGCCAGGCTGAGGGTGAAGGAGCCGCCCTCTGGGGGGATGATGCCCCCGGCGTGAGTGGCCTGGATGGTATACGAGCCGTCGGCCACAACCTCGTAGGTCAGGCGAGCATTGCGCTCACCGCCGCCGTTGTCGTCCATCGCCAGCGGAGTCCGATCCGCGCTGTTCAGCACGAGGAACGGATCGAGCGAGCCGCCTGTGAGCGTCATGGTGACCACCAGCGCATCGCCCGCGCGCGCGTCGAAGCGGAAGAAGGCGCTCGGCTGGTCCGGGCCAAGAACGCCATCAACCGTCTGGCCATAGGCAAGCTGAACAGGCGCATCCTGGAACAAGGGAGCCGCCACCACCCGCAGCCTGCCGATCCCTGTGCTCCCCACCAGCAGGACAAGGCTGGATACCAGAACAACTCGCCACAACGCGCGCATCGCCCATTTCCTCCAGAATCGCCAGGGATTTCCTAACGCCATTTTACGGCAGGCCACACCCTGCCGCAACCACTCGTCGGGCGCAATACTTCGTACATACAGCGACTTTGGTGCTGTGTATTCTGCAGAATCACCGATTGGCACATAGCCCCATTTTTGTTACAATGAGATTGACTGTGCCGCTTCGCGCCAGCTGTGCCCAGATTGTCGCGGCGCAGGGACTGTTGGGACACAGTCGCCAAGAATTCTATTTAGCCCAAAGGAGTATCCCATGTCCAAACGTTTCGTCGTATTGCTGATAGCTGCCGCCCTGATGGTTGGCCTGGTGCCCACTGCCAGCGCCCAGGAAGGAGATGTGTGGTGCGGCACCGATGAGCCGGTCAGCATCACGTGGATCGCAGGTACTGTCGGGAACGAGTATGAGACTGCGGTTGCGTTGGCTGAAAAGTATATGGCCGAGGCTTGCCCCAACGTGACGGTCAAGGTGGTCGAGCGTCCGACGAGCACCACCGAGACCATCGCCCAGTACCAGCAGTTCTTTGAGGGTCAGAGCAGCGAGATTGATGTCTACCAGCTTGACGTGTTCTATCCGGCCATGTTCAAGGAACACCTGGTGGACATCAGCGAGTATGCGACCGACGAATTCCTGGCACTGTTCTTCCCTGCTGTGCTGGATGCCTATACGATCGAGGGGCGCGTGGTCGGCTTGCCCTGGTTCGCTGGGGGTGGGATGCTCTTCTACCGCAGCGATCTGCTGGAGAAGTACGGCCTGGCCGTGCCGCAGACCTGGGATGAACTGGCGGCTGCCGCCAAGACCATCCAGGATGGCGAGCGCGCCGAGGGCAACGCTGCATTCTGGGGCTTCGTGTTCCAGGGCAAGGCCTATGAGGGCCTGACCTGCGATGCGCTGGAATGGCAGGTATCCTATGGCGGAGGCCGCATTCTCAGCCCTGAGGGCGTCATCGAGGTTAACGATCCCGCGTCAATCGAGATCTTCGACAAGATCGCGAGCTGGGTCGGCGACATCGTACCGCCCGATGTGCTGAACTACCAGGAAGAGGACTCCCGCGCCGTCTGGCAGGCGGGCAACGCCGCCTTCATGCGCAACTGGGCTTATGCCTACCCCCTGGGCCAGGCCGAGGACAGCCCCATCCGCGATAAGTTCGGGGTTGGGCCGCTGCCCGGCAAAGAAGCTGGCATGAGCGCCGCGACGCTGGGCGGCTGGGGCGTTGGTGTGTCCCGCTACTCCCAGAACGTCGAGGCGGCTTCCGCGTTCGCCATCTGGGTGACCTCCTACGATCAGCTTGTGGACTTCCACCTGGCTCGTGGCGAGCAGCCGGTCCAGCCGGCGCTGTACCAGGATGCGCAACTGCTTGAGGCGCTGCCCTACCTTGCTTCGATGGGCAACGTGCTCGAATCGGCCATCGCGCGTCCCGGCGTCGCCGGTGTCCAGTACAATGCCGTCTCTGAACTTTACTACACGGCGGTGAACAATGTGCTGGCCGGCAGCGTGGACGCGGAGACGGCCATGGCTGATCTTGAACTGGCGATGGCCGATCTTGGCTTCGAGCTGCCCTAGCGCGAGACGCGCCTGTGCTAGCCGCTTAATCGTTGTTGGGGGCAGATCGAGTCTGCCCCCAACCCTTATTGGTAGAAAATCTTTTTGTTTGCGCGGAGGCGCTCCACATGACTCTGACCTCTCCCCCCGCCAGTCGGCGCCAACCCACAGATCGAGAAACTGTCGCCCTGAAGCTGGTGAGCGGCCTGTTGATGGTCATCGGACTGCTCGCGTTTGCGTATCTCTTCTATGCCATAGCAACCGATGACGGAATTCGCGAGGCAACCCAGGGGCCGAAGATTCCTGGGATCGGCGTAGAGATTCAACAGATAGTGCCAGAAGCTGAAGGTGAAGAACCGTATTTTGAGCTGAGTCCGATCGCCGGCGGCCCCGCCAGTGTGACGGGCATCAAGCAGGGCGATCGCCTGATAGCTGTGGACGGCGCCGACGTGACGGGCATGACTCTTGAGGAAGTGCGCGCTCGCATCGCTGAAGAACACGTCAAGCTGAAAGACGATGACTTCGAGATCGCCCTGACCTTCCTCAGACCTTCAGGCAGCGGTGAGTTTACCGAGCTGGGCAGAACGATCCAGAAGAACGTTGCGCCCACTCTGGCCATCGCCTACCTGCAGAGTTTCGGCTTTGTGGTGCCGCTGATCGCGGTCGGCCTGGGCGCTATGTGCCTGCGCCTGGGGATACGCCTGCGCCGCTTCGATCTGACAGCCGCGCACTGGGCGCTGGTCATGCTGTTGTGGCTGGCGATCGGTCTGGTAGTGGGCACGCTGTGGGCCTTCTGGGTCAACGGCAAAGGCGGCCTGGCCGGCACTGAGCCGTTCAAGTACGGCAAAGCAGCGGTCAGTGCGGCGCCTTTTCTCCTGGCGATCGTCCCCGTGGCGCTGGCCTATAGATGGCTCAGCGCGGTGGTGGATCAGCTCTTTGCCGGCGAGGAAAGCCTGAGCGTGCGCCAGACACGCTTCGCCTGGACGCTGCTCGTGCCCACGCTGGTCATCCTGGCGCTGGTCGCCGCGCGGCCTCTGGAACAGACTTTCATCAAGAGCCTGACCGATGACGAATTCGGCACAAGCCGTCCCGCGCGCTATGTGGGGCTGAACAACTATCAGAACATGCTGAGCTTCAAGTTCGCCACGGTGGACTGCCGCAAGAACGACAGCGACGAATGCGCGCGCACGCCGAATGGCTCGATTGTGTGGGAGCCGTCGAGCGTCGAACAAGAAGAACGCGAGCGGCTGAGAACCCTCAGCAGTGAGGAGCGCAAGAAGTCCGTCCGCTACCAGGAAGCGACGACCTGGACCTTGCCCGGCGGCGAGACTGGGCTGCGGCTGCTCGGCAAAGACCCCGTATTTCTGAACTCAATCTGGAATACGCTGCGCTTCACGGTAGCATCCGTGACGCTCGAACTGCTGCTTGGGCTGATCATCGCGATGGTCGTCAATTCCAGCTTCAAAGGGCGCGGCCTGATGCGCACGGCCATGCTGGTGCCCTGGGCTATCCCCACCGTTGTCTCGGCGGTTCTTTGGCAGACCATCATGCGCGGCGACCAGACCGGCATCCTTAACAAGCTGCTCATAGACCTGGGGCTGGCCTCTGGCCCGCAGCAGTGGTTCGCCACTACCGGCCCCTGGATGAGTTCGATCGTCGCCGTGGATGTGTGGAAGACGGCCCCCTTCATGGCGCTGCTCTTGCTGGCTGGCCTGCAGATCATACCGGGCGACCTGTACGAAGCGGCCTCGGTAGATGGCGCTTCGAAAGCGCGGCAGTTCTTCTCGATCACGCTGCCGCTGCTGCGGCCCACGATTGCTGTGGCGCTGATCTTCCGCACGCTGGATGCCCTGCGCGCGTTTGACGTCTTTCAGGTCCTGCTGGATACGACGCGCCCGTCCATGGCCAGCTACAACTACAGCCGCCTGGTGCTCAATCGTCAGGATGGTTATGCGTCCGCCGTTGGGGTGATGATCTTCATCCTCATCTTCATCTTCACCGCCGTGTATGTCAGGATCGTGGGGATAGAGCGCGAATGAACAGGCTAACGATCTCCAGAAAAACGCTTGGCGAGAGACTTGGGCGAGGATTGTTCTGGCTGCTGGTCCTGGCCATCGCCTTCTACACCATGTCGCCGTTCTTCTACGCGATCAGCATCTCCTTCCGAACCAACGCGCAGGTGCTCATCGCCGCGCGTTACCTGCCGGAAGCCCCTACGTTCCTCAACTACGAGAATCTCTTCAGCGACAGCGACTTCATGCGCACGATGTTTAACTCTGCTGTCGTGGCCACGGTGACTGTGCTCCTGGCGCTGATCGTCGGCTCCTTCGCAGCCTACGCGCTGGGCCGGGTTCGCTTCAAGGGGCGGATGGTTGTCCTGTATACGGTGCTGGCGATGACCATGTTCCCGCAAATCTCCATCCTGTCGGGCCTGTTTGCCATCGTCACCGACCTGAATATCTACGGCTCGACCGCCGCGCTGATGTTCACCTATCCGATTTTCACGTTGCCGTTCACGGTATGGGTGCTCACCAGCTTCTTTCAGGGGCTTCCCGCTGAGATCGAGCAGGCGGCGCTGGTGGACGGGGCCACGCCTTTCCAGACCTTCTGGCGCATCCTGGTGCCGCTGACCGCGCCGGCCCTGGTGACAACCGGGCTGCTGGCTTTCATCTCCGCCTGGAATGAGTACCTGTTCGCCCTGACATTCACCCTGGTGAACAAAGCGGCGCAGACCGTCCCGGTGGCCATTGCCAACTTCAGCGGCTACGGCTACGAAATTCCCATCGCCGATCGCATCGCGGCCACGGTGGTGGTCACGGTGCCCGTGCTCGTGCTGGTGCTGATCTTCCAGCGCCGGATCATCGAGGGTCTGACGGCAGGAGCGGTCAAGGGATAATCTCGCTGAAGCACGCCGATCGGCAGGCATATACGGGCCGCTCGCGATCGGGCGGCCCGTCCCTTTGAGCGATTTGTGCTGCTCAGGCGGTTCATGTACAATGCTCACAGCGCATTGAGGTTGTGAAGCAGCGCTGCCCAGACTACCTGGCAGCTTGAACAGAAAGGCGGAACGTCTATGATCAAACGCCTGACAGGCCAGTTCAATGTCCTCGGCAAGGCGGCTGTGAGCACCCTCGCGCCTTCGCTATACCGGCTGGGGTTTGTGCTGCTGGGCGTCATCATTGGCCTCGCCTGGGCGTATGAAGGCGCGCCGGTCACGTTCCGCGACGCAGAGCCGGTTCACCTGGCCGATGGGTACAAAGACCAGTGGATCAAGATGACCGCTGTCGAGTTCGCCCAGAGCGGCGACACGACGGAGGCCCAGCGCAAGATCGTGAGCGGGGGCGTGACCGTCGGCATGATCCAGAGGCTCATTAATGACAACGCCGCCGACGAGCCGGAGCTGGTGAGCCAGTTGCAGGCCCTGCTGCCCATCGCCCAGCAGAGCAGCGCCGCTGCCGCCCGGCAGGGCGACAAGATCAAGTCTGGCTTCCTGGGCGGAGTCCTGGGGCCGCTGGCCTGCGTCGTTGGGACAGCAGTCATCGGGCTACTGTTAGCCCTGTTCTTCACGTTCTACTGGGCTGTGCCGGTCGGCAAGTGGGCCAGGAGCAAGCCCGTCCCTGAGGTGCCACTGGGGGCGACCACCCCCATCGGGCCGGCAGGGGCCGGGCGCGCAGAGATCGTCGCCGTGAAGCGAGCCGCTGCCAGAGAAAAGACGGATTTCGAAGCGCGGGGCGAGGCGCCGCCGGTGGGGCAGTTCGTGTCCACCTACGTGCTCGGCGACGATCTGTACGATGACTCCTTCAGCATCGAGACTGCGAAGAGCGAGTTTCTGGGCGAGTGCGGATCGGGCATCTCGGAGACGATCGGGGTAGGGGAGCCGAAGAAAGTCACAGCTACCGAAGTCTGGCTGTTCGACAAGAACGACATTCGCACCGTCACCAAGGTGCTCATGTCGGAGCACGCCTACAACGACCCCGCGCTGCGCACCAAGCTGGCTCCCAAAGGCGAGGCAGTCCTGGCCCGGCCCGGCGTGGTGACGGCCCTTGAGACCGAGACGCTGCGCGTTCAGGTGCGCATCGTAGACATGCAGTATGGCGAAGGCCCTCTGCCGCCCAGGAGCTTCTTCGAGCGGCTGGCGGTGGAGATCGCGGCCTGGCCCAAGCTGAACAGCGGCGCGTCATCCAGCCAGCCGCCGGACACGTCGGCGGCGTTTGGAGATACGGCGGAACTGCTCAACTACTGATCCGGCGTTCGTCCGAGAGCAGAATCAACAGGGGCCTGGCGAAAACCAGGCCCCGCTGTATTCGCGCGCCAGTGCTATTGCGCGATCTTGATGATCTGGAACTCGGCGACGCCCCCGGGCGTCTGCACACGCACTGTGTCGCCGACACGACGCCCTAACAGCGCAGCGCCCAGCGGACTCTCGTTGGAGATCTTGCCGCTGCGCGGGTCGGCTTCCGCCGCGCCAACGATGCGATAGGTCTCTGGCGGCTCTCCGTCCATCTGCACGGTCACTTCCAGGCCGGGCTGGACAAACCCGGCAGCCTTGCCATCCTCGCGGTTATCGAGGATTGTTGCCACCCGCAGCAGGTTCTCCAGATACCTGATGCGCCCTTCCAGAAAGGCCTGCTGCTCTTTGGCGTCGGTGTAATCGGCATTCTCGGAAAGATCGCCCTGGCTGATCGCCTCTTTGAGCAAGGCCGCCAGCCGGGGACGCCGCACCGTGATCAGCTCTTCTAGCTCGGCGCGAAGCTCGGCTGCGCCCTGGGCCGTCAGAAATTGTTGCTCGTCTGCCATGTTGTCACCCTTTAGAGAAGTTCCGAGCCGAAGAAGATCACGTGCGCGTGAAGGGATCGAAGAGCTTCTGCCACTCTTGCAGCGCGTAGCGGTCGGTCATGCCGGCGATGTAGTCGGTGACAGCGCGGTAGAGACCGCGCTCATCTGCTGCTCGCTGCACCGAGGGTGGAAGCTGACCCGGCTCGGCGACGTAAGTCTCAAAGATCTGGGTGATGAAGCGCTCTGCCTTGACCGCCATGCGCGCCACGCGATGATGACGATACATCTCGCTGTACAGAAACGATTTAAGCTCTGCGTTGCTGCGCGTGATGTCGTCAGAATGCCGCACGACGTTGTGCGGCAGGCGTTGCAGCGCTTCCGGCGACTCCGGCTGAAGGCGGCCCAGCACGGCGCCAGTCGCCTCAATCACATCGTTGATCTCAATCCCCAGCATCCGCCGGATCATGCGGTGGCGGATCTGCTCGGTGAAGTTCTGCCCATCCCAGCCAATGCTCTCCCGGAGCATCTGCCAGATGCCCAGCGACTCAAGCTGGCGCGGCGCGAGCAGCCCGGAGCGCAGCCCATCGTCCAGGTCATGCGCGTTGTAGGCCAGCTCGTCGGCGATGTTGGCGATCTGCGCTTCCAGGCTGGCGCGCAGATCGGGGTCGAACCCTTCCGCCGCCGAATCGCTCAGGTCGTACTCGGTCTCGTGCTTGACGATCCCTTCGCGCAACTCGTAGGTCACGTTCAGCCCCGGCCAGTCAGGATAGCGCGTCTCCAGTTGCGTCATGATGCGCAACGACTGCCGATTGTGATCGAAGCCGCCGTGCCCTGTCATCAGCTTATTGAGAATTGCCTCGCCGGAATGGCCGAACGGCGGGTGGCCGAGATCGTGGCCCAGGCAGATCGCCTCGACCAGGTCTTCATTGGCGCCAAAGGCGCGGGCCAGGCTGCGCCCGATCTGCGTCACTTCGAGCGTGTGCGTCAGGCGCGTCCGGTAGTAATCACCCTCGAAGTTGACGAAGACCTGCGTCTTGTATTCCAGGCGACGGAAGGCTGTCGTGTGCAGGATGCGATCGCGGTCGCGCTGGAACGCTGTGCGGTACTCTGGCTCACCCTCTGGGTGCTCGCGCCCCTTGCTGGCGCGGCTCCGCAGAGCGTAGGGGGCCAGGGTGCGCTCTTCAATCGCTTCAAGCTGTTCACGTGTGATAAGCATGGCGCGTACCGTTGGGCCTGGGCTACTCTGATGGAAACTCGTCTGGCGGATCGGAACGAACCTCTGCTGCGCGGGCTTGCGCGCAGCGGACAGAGCATATCCAATTACGGCACGCGCCGCAATCAAGTTTCGGGATGCTCAGCGACCGGGCCGCCGGGCGGTGCGCCGCACCAGCGCCAGGCTAGGCTCGCCGGTCTCGGCTTCCTTGAACACCATGATCTGGCGCAGCTCGATGAGCTGATCGCGCAGGGCCGCTGCTTTCTCGAACGCCAGCGCCCTGGCTGCCGCTTTCATCTCCGCTTCCAGCGTCTCGATCAACTTGTTTAGCTCGCTCTTGGGCAGCTCTGCCGGGGACGGTGCCGGTGCGCCGCGCTCGTCGTGCGCCGCTTCGGGCGCCATCTGCTGCATCCGCTCGGTCAGATCGCGCACTTCCTTAACAATGCTGGCTGGCTCGATGCCGTGCTCCACATTATACTGGTGCTGGATCGTCCGGCGCCGCCCAGTCTCGTCCATGGCGAACTGCATCGCCTCGGTGACTTTATCCGCGTACATGATCACGTGGCCGTGAATGTGCCGGGCAGCACGCCCGATGGTCTGGATCAGCGCCGGGGCCGAGCGCAGAAAGCCCTGCTTGTCGGCGTCGAGGATGGCGACCAGCGACACTTCGGGCAGGTCCAGCCCTTCGCGCAGCAGATTGATGCCCACGACCACATCGTAGACGCCCAGGCGCAGATCGCGCAGAATCTCGACGCGCTCGATCGTGTCAATCTCGCTGTGCAGGTAGTGCACGCGGATGCCCATCTCCAGCAGATAATCGGCCAGGTCTTCGGCCATGCGCTTGGTCAGCGTCGTCACCAGCGCCCGCTCGCCGCGCTGCACGCGCCGGTGAATCTCGCCCAGCAGGTCGTCAATCTGCCCCGCTATGGGACGCACATCAATGGTTGGGTCGAGGACGCCGGTGGGGCGGATCACCTGCTGGACGGTCTGCTGGCTGTGTTCCTCCTCGTAGGGGCCAGGCGTCGCGCTCATGAAGATGGTCTGCCCGATGCGGCCTTCGAACTCCTCGAAGCTGAGCGGGCGGTTGTCCAGGGCGCTGGGCAGGCGGAAGCCGTACTCGACCAGCGTCTCCTTGCGCGAGCGGTCGCCGCCGAACATGCCGCGCACCTGGGGCAGCGTCATATGCGATTCGTCTACCACCAGCAGGAAGTCGGGCGGGAAGTAGTCCACCAGCGTCCAGGGGGGGCTGCCGGCAGGGCGCTGGTCAAGGTGACGCGAGTAGTTCTCGATCCCGCTGGTGTAGCCAAGCTCGCGCAGCATTTCCAGGTCATAGCGCGTGCGCTGTTCCAGCCGCTGCGCTTCCAGCAGGCGGTGCGCCCCCTGAAACTCCGCCAACCTTCCCTCAAGCTCCTGTTCAATATCGTGCAGCGCCTGGCGCAGCAGCGAGTTCTCGGTGACAAACTGTTTGGCGGGGAAAATCCTGATGGACTCGTGCTCGGCCAGCACTTCGCCGGTCAGCGGATCCATCTCCAGCAGACGCTCGATCTCGTCGCCAAACATGGCCACGCGGTACGTTGTGGTGCCGTAGGCAGGCGTGATCTCCAGCGTATCGCCCCGCACGCGGAATGTGCCCGGCTTCAGCTCGAAGTCGTTGCGCCCGTACTGGATGCCTACCAGGTGGCGCAGGACCAGGTCGCGCCGTATCTGTGTCCCCGCCTGCAATTCCAGCGTCGCTTTGTTCCAGGTCACCGGGTTGCCGATGCCGTAGATGCACGACACCGAGGCCACGATCAGCACGTCACGCCGGCTGAGCAGCGAAGCCGTCGCGGCCAGGCGGAGGCGGTCAATCTCCTCGTTGATCTCCGTCTCCTTCTCGATGTAGAGGTCGTGGCGCGGCACGTAGGCTTCGGGCTGGTAGTAGTCGTAGTAGGAGACGAAGTACTCCACCGCATTGCGCGGAAAGAAGTCCTTGAATTCCGAGTAGAGCTGGGCCGCCAGCGTCTTGTTGTGGGCCAGCACCAGGGTGGGGCGCTGCACCTGGGCGATGACGTTGGCGACGGTGTAGGTCTTGCCGGTGCCGGTCGCGCCGAGCAAAGTCTGGAAGCGGTATCCGGCAGCCACTCCCTCGACAAGCTCGCGGATAGCCTGCGGCTGGTCGCCGGTCGGCTGGTAATCGGAGACAAGCTCAAAACCGGGCATGACAGCACTCCCGTGAGACTCTCTACGCGCTCGAACGTAAGTTCTAGAGTATAACGCAGATGAACTGCGTTGGCGAAGATTGGCGAGGACTGCCGGAGATGGTGGAACCCGTGCGGATCAGCGCAGACGCCCTGGGCCTGGCTCGACGTAGATGGGATTGCTCAGAATCCACATGCGCTCGCGCCCATGATACGGGCGCCAGACTTCGATGCGGTAGGGGCCGGGGTCGCGCACGACATGCGTCAGGTTTTCCGTCTGCTTTTCCTCGGCGATGATCTCCCCGCAGCGCACCAGGCGGATGCGCGCGCGGGCGGGGGCCAGGGCCTGGAGCGTTACCCCGTGGCCCAGCCGGATCGTCTCGCCCATGATCGCGGTGGCGTTCTGCCCCTGCGCGGAAAAGCGAAAGCCGCGCGTGCTGCCCGGTATGTCATAGCCGATGAAGGCGCGCCCTTCCTTGAGCGCCTGATATATCTGGGCTTTGTCGTAGTCCAGCTCGCCGGTCAGCGCGGACTTGGTGAAGACGTGTGTGTTGACCGAGCTGAACAGAAAGTCGTAGGGGAAGATCACGTGCGACAGCGGCCCTAAGGATACGCGCGTGCCATGCGCATCGGCGCAGCCAATCCCTACCACCTGGAGACCCGTTTCCAGAAGCTCGTCCCACAGGGCGAGCGTCTCCGGCGAAGGGCCGATCATCACATCGTCCGGGCGAAAAACATTGCGTAGGGCTGTCCGGCGGTCGGGCAGGTAGTCCTTGAAGCGGGACATGTAGTTCCACACCTCCAGGCCGGTGAAGCCATCCGTATAGCGATCCAGCCAGGGGATAGCTGGCTCGCCCAGCCACTCGACGGCGTTATCGTCCGGGTGGGCGATGAAGCTCAGGCCGCCCGCCTGCTGGACGGCGCTCAGCAAGGTGGGCAGGCTGTGCGCGTAGCCCGCCAGCTCAGTCTCCGCGCCGAAGACGAGCACGTGGTTGCCCTGCGGATTGCGCGCCCGGTCGTGGATCTCTTCCCCGGAGAGCAGCAGCACATAGCCGCGCGAGTCGTCCCCGTAGTAGCCCTCGACGCCTCCCACGCGCACATTGTGATCGGTGAAGATCACGAAGTCCAGCCCGGTCAGCAGCGCGGCCTGGGCGATGTGCTCGTGGCTGCCTTCTCCATCGGAGTAGGGAGTATGAACGTGCAGATTCCCGGTGTACTCAAAGTACGGCATGGCCTGTTCTCGCGCGGTGACGGGCAGATGCAGCGCGCCAAGCGTACTGCATCCGGTGGACGACTGTCAAGAGAGCGGCAGGCGGGGGTGCGTGCAAAACCTGTCAGGGTAGGGCGCGGCAGCTTTTTGACGCGCTCGCCCCGCCGTCCGGAGGACTTGTGTAGCAGGTGACTGGGATTAAGTGCTAAACTGTGTGGAGCATCTCCACCACCGTGCAGAAGCCAGGGCTGGCCCCGGCGAGCGGCCAGGCGCAGCGCCTTTCTGACGCTGGATGACTCGCCTGAGGGTCGGGCGAGGTGTGGGGGGATTGGTGACCGTTGAGCACCTGCTGACCGAAGCGATATGACGCACCGGCAACTCCCTCTGTTCCCCACCGAAGTTGAGCACGGGCTGACGTCTCACAGCCGCCTGGCGGACGCGCATATGCCTTTTCTGGCGCATTTGCGCCAGGAAGGGCGCAGCGAGCACACGATCACCGCGTTCTCATCCGACCTGCGCCTGGTCGAAGAGTTCTTCGGCGCAGATGTCGCCCTGAAGAGCTTCACCACCAGTAGGCTCAACCAGTTTCTGGAATGGCTGGAGCATGGCCGGGGCGTGCCGTGCAGCCGCAAGAGCTACGCGCGGCGAGTGACCACGCTCAAAGTATTCTTCAAGTTCCTGAAGGCCGAGCGCGTGCTCCGCCACGATCCCGCCGATGCGCTGCTGCAACGGTCGGGCGCGGCGCCGCTGCAAACCGTGCTATCCGAGCCGGAGATCGAGCGCCTGCTGAGTCACACGGCGAGCCTGCGCGCCGCCGAAACGCCCGACGCGCGCCCCGATCTGCTTGTGCGATTATTGCTGGATACGGGCATCAAGAAGAGCGAGTGTATGCGCCTGACACCGGGCGATGTGATCCGCGATGACCCGCGTCGCTCGCACCTGATGGTGCGCCATCGCAGCCCGAAGAACGTGTACCGCGAGCGTAAAATCCCTCTGGACCCCGCCTGGCTGATGGTGCTGGATGAATATCTGGCTCAGTATCAGCCGGAGACGTTCATTTTCGAGTGCACGGCGCGCAACCTGGAGTACGTCCTGCACGATGTGGCGCTGGCCGCCGGCGTCGGCGCGCGCGTCTCATTCGAGATTCTGCGCTGGACGAGCGCCGTGCGCGATCACCAGCGCGGCATGGACTCCGACAGCATCCGTGAGAAGATGGGCCTCAGCCGCATAAGCTGGCGCGAGACCAGCCAGAAGATCGCCCAGCTTGCCGCCGCGAGCGAAGAAGGCTGATGCGCTGCGCTCACTTCCAGGCGCGGCACAGCAGCCCTTTCAGGTAGGCCCCTTCCGGGAAAGTGAGCGCGACCGGGTGGTCGGACGCCTGGGCCAGCCAGCGCACGATCTGCGCATCGCAGCGCGCGTCTACCGCCGCCGCGAAGACGATCTTCTGGAACAGGTCGCTGCTGATCGCACCAGAGCAGGAGAAGGTGGCCAGCACGCCACCCTCGCGCAGAAGCTGGAAGGCCAGCAGGTTGATGTCCTTGTAGCCGCGCGCCGCGCTCTCCACCTGGCGCGCCGAATGCGCGAACTTCGGCGGGTCGAGGATGATCATATCGAACTGGCGGCCCTGCCCGCGCCAGTAGCGCAGCACGGAGAAGACATCCCCCTCCACGAAATCCTCGTCGTCGAGCGCATAACCGTTCAGAGCGATGTTGCGCCGCGCCAGTCTGAGCGCCTCGGCTGAGGTGTCCACGTTAACCACGCGCCGCGCCAGGCCGCCCAGCGCGTAAACGGCGAAGCCGCCGGTGTAGGCGAAGGCGTTGAGCACTTCATGCTCCGCCGCGTGCTCGTCCCAGCGAAGCCAGTCGCCGATGATCTCGCGGTTCTCGCGCTGATCGAGGTAGAAGCCCGTCTTGTGCCCCGCGCGCACGTCCACCAGAAAACGCCGCCCGTTCTCGTCAATCTCGATGTGCTCAGGCGGCGAGTCGCCCGCTAGCAACCCGGTGCTGGGGGCCAACCCCTCTTTGGCGCGCACGTCCACATCGCTGCGCTCGTAGATGCCCGCTGGCTGCACCAGCTCCTCCAGCAGCGCGGCGAGCATCAGCTTGCGCGTCTCAATGCCCAGCGTCAGCGCCTGGATGACCAGCCAGCCGTCATAGCGATCCACGACCAGGCCGGGCAGCCCGTCGTTCTCGGCGTTGACCAGCCGGTATGCGGCGGGGGTGCCCTGCGCGGCGATACGGTTCTGTGGCTGCCGGGCGGCGATGGCGCGGCGCAGCCGTTCGCGCCAGAACGCCTCGTCAATGGGCTGATCTTCATCCCACGACAGCAGGCGCACGCAGATGGCCGACCGGCTGTTCCAGTAGCCGCGCGCCAGGAAGTCGCCGCGCTCCCCGCGCACCACGACAAGATCGCCATCGGCGGGATCGCCCGTGACGGCCTTGACAGCCCCGGAGAAAACCCAGGGATGGCGGCGCTGCACCGCCTTCCGCCGCTCTTCACGGATGACGACCGCCGGCTCAGCCATGCGCGCCTCCGATCATCGCCAGCAGCCCGGCCTCGTCCAGCAGGGGGACGCCTAGCTCCTGGGCTTTCGTCAGCTTGCTGCCCGGCTCTTCGCCCACGACGACGAAGGACGTCTTCTTGCTGACGCTGCCGACCACCTTGCCGCCGTGCTGCTCGATCAGCGTCGCCGCCTCGTTGCGCTTGAGCGTCGGCAGCGTGCCGGTCAGCACGAAGGTCCGCCCGGCCAGCCGATCCGAGGCGCGCGACGGCGGAGCAGCTTCCTCGGCCAGGCGTACGCCGGCCCGGCGCAGCTTGTCAAGCAGGGCGCGATTGCGCGGGTTGGCGAACCATTCGACGACCGCGCCCGCCGTGTGCGGGCCGATCCCTTCGATAGTCTGCAGCTCGTCTTCGCGGGCGGCGGCCAGGGCGTCCATGCTGTGAAAGTGGCGAGCCAGCACTTCGGCGACCGTGCTGCCCACGCCGCGTATGCCCAGCGAGCCGATCAGCGTGGCCAGCGGGCGCTGCTTGGCCGCCTCGATGCTGCTCAGCAGGTTCTGCGCCTTCTTCTCGGCGAACCCTTCCAGCAGCAGCAAGTCCTCTATCGTCAGCGTGAAGAGATCGGCCTCGTCGGCGATCAGCCCCCGTTCCAGCAGCAGGCGCACGCTGCGCTCGCCCAGCCCAACGATGTCCATCGCGCTGCGCGACACAAAGTACTCGATGTTGCGCGCGACGCGCTCCGGACAGGCAGGGTTTGTACAGTAATAAGCGACCTCGCCCTCGTCCCGCGCCACCGGCGACGCGCAGACCGGGCAGGTCTGCGGGCGCTCGACGGGACGTTCTGCGCCAGTGCGCGCCGCAATCACCGGCCCGACGACATAAGGGATCACTTCGCCCGAACGCTTGACGATCACCGTGTCACCGATACGGATGTCCTTCTCGGCGATCAGGTCGTAGTTGTGCAGGCTGGCCTGGCGCACGGTGACACCGCTGACGAACACCGGCTCCAGCACGGCGGTCGGGGTGAGCACGCCCGTGCGCCCAACGTTGGCCGTCACGTCCAGCAGGCGAGTGGTCGCTTCCTCTGCCGGGAACTTGTATGCCACCGCGCCGCGCGGGTCCTTGCCCACGACGCCGAGATCGCGGTAGGTGGCTCGCTCGTCCACTTTGATGACCAGGCCATCCATTTCGTAGGGCAGCGCGTGGCGGCGCGCCTCAAACGCCTGCACGTAGGCGATCAATTCATCCAGGGAGTCGAAGCGGCGGATCACATCATGCGCGGTGAGAAAGCCCAGATCGCGCAGATATTGCAGCGTCTCCCATTGGGTGAGAGGGCTGGGACCGTCCGCATCCACGATCTCGTAGCAGTAGGCGGTGAGCGGGCGCTGCGCCGTCACGCGGGCGTCTTTCTGCTTGAGCGCCCCGGCAGCGGTGTTGCGCGCGTTGACGAAGGGGGGCAGTCCATCCTGTGCCAGGCGGCGGTTGAGCGCGGCGAAGTCGTCTTTGAGGAACAGCACTTCCCCGCGCACGGCCAGGCGGCGCGGCACGGGCAGATCGCTGCCAGAGACGGGGATGCGCAGGGGAATGGTGTGCACTGTGCGCACGTTGGGCGTCACGTCGTCGCCAATCTCGCCGTTGCCGCGCGTCGCGCCCTGGACGAGCAGGCCGTCGAGATAAGTCAGCACGACGGTCAGCCCGTCGAATTTCGGCTCGACCACATAGCTGAGCGAGGCATTTTCCGGCAACAAACGCCCGATACGCTCGCGCCAGGCTCGCAGCTCCTCTGCGCTGAACACGTTGCCCAGACTCAGGATCGGGGCTGGATGGCGCACTTTCGGCAAATCCGCCACCAGGTCGCTGCCCACGCGCTGAGTTGGCGAATCGGGCGCGATCAGCTCCGGGTGCTCGGCTTCCAACTGCTTGAGTTCCGCAAAGAGCCGGTCGTATTCTCCGTCGGTGATGATCGGAGCGCTGAGCACATGGTAGCGATAATTGTGCTCGTGAAGTGCGCGCCGCAGCGCCTCGGCGCGGGCTTTGAGTTCGCTATCGCTCACAGGTGCCCACCTCACAGGCTATTCGGAGACGACTTCCAGGTAGTTGCGCGCCGCCCAGCCGTACCGCTGGGAATCGTCGGGGTCTTCCAGCCGCCACCACTCCAGGCCGTCGGCGGTTTGCGGCCCTTCGACGACGACGAAGACCGACTCCTCTTGGGCGACAAAGCGCGGCGTGCTGGCTTCACCCGTGCCCGGCACCGAGCGGATATTCAGCCCTGTAGCTCCCACGCCCACCACCTTGACCAGCACGCCAATGGTGATGTTGCCCGGCGGGAGCGACGGGCTGGGAATCGGCGTTGGGAGCGCGATCGTGGGCGTAGGCTGTGCGGGGCGAATCGGAGTCGGCCACAGGCCCTGGCTATCCGTCTCCGGCGCCGTCCCGCCCAGGAAGCCCTGGCTGAGCGTCGGCTGAGGGGTGATCACCAGGACGCGCGGAGCCTGATCGCCGGGGGTCTTCGGCTCGGCCAGAGCCGAGAAAGTCAGCACGAGCGCCAGCGTGGCAGCCCCGACGACCGCCACCAGGATGACCAGCGACCACCAGGGCAGGTACAGCCCGCTGCTGCGCGTATCTCGCCGCGCTGTGGGTCGCGCGGGCAAGCCCGGAGGGACCTGGCGCGGCGGTGGCGGACCGGCAACTGGTGGGGGAACGCTGGCGCGCACCGGGCGACTGTCGCGGCGGCGGCGGGCGTGCCTGTCGCGCAGACCGCTGGGCGCCGCCTGCGGATCGGAGCGCGGGCCTAGCGATTGCAGCGGCACAAGCGGGCGGGTCGGCTGGGCCGCGCCAGTGTCCAGCGGCGATCGCTGCCTTTGCGGGCCTGGCAGATCGCCTGAGTCGGGCGAGGGCGGGGTGTTGGGCGGGTGTCCGCCAGGCGGTTGCATGGCTCCGCTCACTTCCTGACCAGTCGCAGCACTGTCTGAGTTGTCTGATGTCCTGGCGCTAGTATACCACAGCCCTCTGCTGGCACACGCGGGTACGCGCCGTGCTCACGCTTCCGATGGCTGCGCGCCCCGGATTCTTCATGGGGGGCGGTGCGCGCCTGGGCTAGACGAGGGTCCGCTTGCCCCAGCCTTCGCGCAGCATCCGTAGGGCGTTGCCCCCCAGGATATTCTCGATGTCCTGGTTCGTGTAGCGGCGGCGCGCGGGCGAGTCGTGCTCGGCCAGCAGGCGCTCGGTCAGGCGCGGCAGCTCGGAGGCATCCTTGAGATCGTCGGGTGGGTCGGTGAACCCGTCGAAATCGCTGCCGATGGCGATGTGCTCCGTAGAGCCGCCCGCTGCCGCAGCAAACTGCCCGATGGTACGCGCCACGCAGTCCAGCCCCAGGTCAGTGCGGTAGGGCGCGAGCCAGTAGTTCATCAGGATGACGCCGACCACGCCGCCGTGATTGGCGATCCAGCGAATCTCCCAGTCTTCGAGGTTGTAGGGATTGGGATTCAGGCTATACGCGCCCACGTGCGAAGCCATGACCAGGCAGCTTGCGCCGCTCTGCCCGACAATCTCGTACACATCGCGGCGGGCGGGCGGAGTGCAGTGGCTGATGTCAATCAGCATCCCCAGCTCGATCATGCGCCGCACCACGCTACGCCCTGTCGGCGTCAGGCCGCGCGTCAGGTCAATGTCGTCCATCAGGCGATCCAGCCGTTTCCGAGGCAGCAGGGGCAGGACGTACTGCGGGTACGGAAACACAGACATACCCAGGGCGTTGGGATAGAAGTGCACCAGAGTGAGCGCCGCACAGCCCCGCTCAAAGAACTGTTCCAGGTTCGCGATGATCTCCGGCTCAGTGCCCGCCGCCCCTTCCAGACAGTGCCCCCCTTCCAGTGTATGCACGAAGGCAATCGGGCCATCGGCCCCCTGGCTCAGGATGTGCTCAAGCTCCGCGCCAGAACGGGCCAGGACGACCGGGCGCTGTCCGCAAGTTTTGCCGGATCGCTGGCTGTAGGCGGCCAGGCGCTGTTCCAGGTCGTCGAGCAGGTGCCGCGTCACCACCGCATAGGGTGGCTTCATCAGGTCCTTCCATGTGCGCCGTACAAACGACCAGGGGATCAGGCGCAGCAGCTTGATCAGCGGCAGGTCCTCGATCAGGCGCTTCTCAGGAGCGTAGATGGCCGAGAGCAGCACATCCACCCCGCCGGCCTGCAACGCCGGGAAGTTCGTGCGCACGTTGAGCGGCCAGAAGAATGCCTGGATCGCTTTGTCGCGCCGCAGCAGGCTTTTGTGGAACAGAGCGCTCTTCAGCGCGGGGTGGGCGTGAATGTCCACGACGATGGCGCGATGATGCAGGTCCAGCCAGGGGGTGCTTTTGTTCATCGGGGTCTCCGCGCGAATGCTACACCAGGGGCGCCTGGATGCGGAAGCTACCCCGCATTGTACATACAGGCGGCCCGCCGGGAAAATATCTGGCGGGCCAAAAAAGAAGCCCCGCCGGGCGGGGCTTTTGGTTCTCAGCTTACTGGCCGTTGATCAGGCGGGGGAGGGGGCCGTGCCCAGCGGAGCAGGCGGCATGTCGCTGTCCGCTTCTTCTTCCATTGGCTCGCCCGTCACCTTCGTCGGGGTTGGCTCGCTGGGACGGCTGGGCGCTTCCGGCTCCGGTGGTTCGCCCATCAGCGCCAGGAATTCCTCGCGGCCAATCGTCTCCACCTCGATGAGCCGTTCGGCCACCGCGTCCAGCTTGTCCCGATTCGCGCGCAGCACGTGCAGCGCCCGCTCGTAGGCCTCGGAGACGATGGCGTGCACTTCCTGGTCAATCTGCTCGGCAATGCTCTCGCTGTAATCGCGCTGCTCGCCGATCTCGCGCCCCAGGAAGACAAGCTCCTCCTTCTGCCCGAAGACACGCGGGCCGAGCTTGCGGCTCATGCCCCACCGCGTCACCATAGTGCGCGCGATGCGCGTCACCTGTTCCAGATCGCTCGACGCCCCGTTGGTGATGTCGCCGAAGACAATATCCTCAGCGGCGCGCCCGCCCAGCGCCGCGGTGATCTGGTCAATGTAGCGCTGAGTGGTGCCCAACATAGAGTCGTTCTCCGGCATCACCCAGGTGACGCCGCCGGCCATCCCGCGCGCGACGATGGTCACCTTGCGCACGGGATCGCAGTTGGGAGTCAGGTGGAAAACGACGGCGTGCCCAGCCTCGTGATAGGCGATCAGCCGCTTTTCTTCGGCAGTGATGAGGCGGCTGCGCCGCTCCGGCCCCAGGACAACGCGCTCGACCGCTTCTTCAAAGTCGCGCATACTGATGCTCTTCTTGTTCTTGCGCGCGGCGACGATGGCCGCCTCGTTGACCAGGTTCTCCAGGTCGGCCCCCACGAAGCCCGGTGTAGTCTTGGCCAGCGTGCCCAGGTCTACGTCCGATGCCAGCGGCTTGCCGCGCGAATGAACCTTCAGGATTGCCTCGCGCCCGCGCATATCGGGGCGGTCGAGCACGACGCGGCGGTCGAAACGCCCTGGGCGCATCAGCGCCGGGTCGAGGATGTCGGGGCGATTGGTGGCGGCCATGATGATCACATTGGTATCCGTGTCGAAGCCGTCCATCTCCACCAGAATCTGGTTGAGCGTCTGCTCGCGCTCGTCGTGGCTGCCGCCCAGCCCCGCGCCGCGATGCCGCCCGACCGCATCAATCTCGTCCACGAAGACGATGCACGGGCTGTGGCGCTTGGCCTGGTCGAACAGGTCGCGCACGCGGCTGGCGCCCACGCCTACGAACATCTCGACGAATTCGGAGCCGGAGATGCTGAAGAAGGGCACGCCCGCTTCACCGCTGACGGCCTTTGCCAGCAGGGTCTTGCCCGTGCCAGGGCTGCCCACCAGCAGCACGCCCTTAGGGATGCGCGCACCGAGCTGGATGAACCGTTCGGGGTCTTTCAGGAACTCGACGACTTCCTGAAGCTCTTCCTTCGCCTCGTCGGCGCCGGCCACATCCTCAAAAGTGACTGTCGGCTGGTCGCCGGTGAACATGCGCGCCCGGCTCTTGCCGAACGAGAGCGCCTGGTTATTCGATCCCTGCGCCTGGCGCAGCATCAGGTAGATGAAGCCGCCAATGAGCAGCAGCGGGAGGAATGTCCCGATCAGCCCGATCCAGTTGAACAGATTGCTCGGCTTGGTGAACTCGAAGTCAATCTGCTGCAACATCTCAGGCGACGCGCCGAGCGATTCCAGCACAGAGACCGGGTCATCGGTGTTTGGATTGAGCTGCGTCTTGCGCGTATCATTGTTGCGATACGTCGCGGTGATCTCGCCCTCATCCGAAACCTCGATAGAACGAACCTGTCCATCGTTGATATCGCGCACTAGCTCGCTAGCGATCAATTCCTTTGCGCCAGAGCTATTGCCGCGTACCCCAAAGACTATCGCAGCGATCGCTGCGATAATCAGCATATACACGAAAACATTCCGTGATCGGTTGTTCACGCTAGGCCTCCAGCCCTCATTACAGACGTGCTCATTACCACACCCTTTACCAAAGGGCAGATGCCCCGCTCGATCCGAGGAATTTGCATGATTACTAACTAGAATTATACAGGATCGAACAGCCGAAGGCCAGACGATCGGGCGAATTGAGGGTTAATGTTGCATAAGAAACGACCGTCGGGGCAATTCGGCGCGCCCCGAGCAAGCGCGCCGATCATCCGGCCCAGGCCTGATAGACCGCTATCCACAACGGGATGAGCAGCATGACGGCCATGAGCGCGATGAAGGCCAGGACGAGCGTCACCAGGTCCAACTGTGGTGGCTCCTCAACAGCCCGGTAGCGCGACTGGATCATGGGATCGGGCGGTTGCGGCGGCGCATACGCCGGGCGAGAGACAGCGGCCATGCCCTGCGCGGTGGCCGGGCTGCGATAGGCAGGCTCCGAGTAGATGTAGGTGGGGACCTCAGAACGGGGCGAGCCGGCGGGAGCGGGCATCGGCTGGGGGATGGCTGGCTCCAGGCTGAGGGCCTGGTCGCCGCCCTGAACAGGTGGCAGTGGGCCGGAAGGGGGCACTGTCGCCGCCGTATCCGGGAAGGGAGTTTCGGTGCTGACCTCTGGCACCACATCCGTAGTCACCTGGCCGCGACGGCGATAGCTGACCAGGATGCGCCCGAACTGGTCCGCCGTGCGATAGCGCGATGTGGGTTCTTTCGCCAGCACCTTGAGCAGAATCCGATCCAGGTGTTCCGGCACATTGGGGTTGAACTCCGCTGCGCGCGGGGGCGTCTCGCGGATATGCGCCATCGCCAGCTCCTGCTGGTCGGTGCCCACAAAGGGCAGCCGGCCAGTGAGCATCTCGAAGAGCACGATGCCGATGGCGTACACGTCCGAAGCGGGGGTAGGCGCTTCGCCCTGCGCCTGTTCGGGCGAGAAGTAGTGCGGGCTGCCCCACACTACGCGCTGGCGCTCGCGGTCGCGCGGCTTGGTCGCCGTCAGCGCTTGGGCAATGCCGAAATCGGTGACCTTGACGTTGTCGTTCTCCGTCACCAGGACGTTCTGCGGCTTGACATCGGCATGGACCAGCCCGGCGCGGTGGGCATAGCCCACGCCGGCGCAGATTTTGATGGCGATGCTCAGCGCCCGGTCAATGGAGAAGGGGGCGCCGGCGCGGATCAGCCGCTTCAGGTCTTCGCCGTCCACGTACTCCATGACGATATAATGGGTGTTTCCATCCTGGCCCACATCGTGGACGGTGACGATATTGGGGTGCGACAGGTTGGCGACGTTGCGCGCTTCCTGACGGAACCGCTTGAGAAATTCTGGGTCGCTGGTCAGGCTGGGGCGCAGAATCTTGACCGCCACCGTGCGGCCCAGCGCGAGATCGGTGGCCTTATAGATGACGGCCATGCCGCCCGACCCCTGCTGGGCCAGCAACCGGTACCGCCCATTGAGAAGCGTTTCCTGCGAGGACATCCGCCACCTGTTCTCTGGCCCGGCGCAAGCTGGGTGCTGTTTCAACTCGTCTTAATAATGCTCGGTCTCTGGCGATAATGCAAGTGCTTTTTGTTCGGCGGCTGGTCAGCTAGTTGGCAAGCGAAGCAACGTCTATAATCTGCTTGGCACCATGCGGTCATGCCATATTCTTCTCGCTTGCGGCGAGGCTGGCGAGGCCCAGCACAAGGAAGGGACCCAGATGACAGACCATACCCTACGCGATCCATTCGGCACGCGCGCGTCTCTGCAGACGGGCGAGGGCCGCGTGACTTACTACCGGCTGGCAGCTCTACAGGAGCAGGGGATCGGTGCAGTGGAGCGACTGCCCTTTTCGATCAGGGTGCTGCTGGAGTCCGCGCTGCGCAACAACAACGGCTTCGAAGTCTCCGACGACGACGTGATGAGGCTGGCGCGCTGGTCACCGGCGGCCCAGGATGCCCAGGAGATTCCCTTCAAGCCGGCGCGCGTGGTGCTGCAGGACTTCACCGGCGTGCCATCTCTGGCCGACCTGGCCGCGCTGCGCTCGGCTATGCAGCGCATGGGCGGCGACCCGGCGCGCATCAACCCGGCGATCCCCGTTGATCTGGTGATTGACCACTCGGTACAGGTGGACGCCTTTGGCTCGCCTGGCGCGCTCCTGATCAACGCGCAGTTCGAGTTCGAGCGCAACCGCGAGCGTTACGAGTTCATCCGCTGGGGGCAGGAAGTGTTCTCGAACTTTCGGGCGGTGCCGCCGGCGACCGGCATCGTCCACCAGGTGAACCTGGAATACCTGGCGAAGGGCGTGCTCACCCAGCAGATCGGCGGCGAAACCGTGGCTTTCCCCGACAGCCTGGTGGGCACCGATTCGCACACGACCATGATCAACGGCCTGGGCGTCGTGGGGTGGGGGGTGGGCGGCATCGAGGCTGAGGCGGTCATGCTCGGCCAGCCGATCACCATGCTCATGCCCGAAGTGATCGGCTTCCGGCTGATCGGCCAACTGCCCGAAGGGGCCACCGCCACCGACCTGGTGCTGGTCGTCACCCAGATGTTGCGCAGGAAGGGCGTTGTTGACAAGTTCGTTGAGTTCTTCGGCCCCGGCCTCAGCCACCTGAGCCTGCCCGACCGCGCGACCCTGGCGAACATGGCCCCGGAGTACGGTGCGACAATGGGCTTCTTCCCGGTTGACGCCGAGACGCTGCGCTACCTGGCCTATACCGGGCGCTCACCGCAACTGGTGCGCCTGGTGGAGCAATACACGCGCGCGCAGGGCCTGTTCCGGGCCGATGACACGCCCGATCCGGTCTTCTCCGACACCTTGGAGCTGGACCTGGGCACTGTCGAGCCGAGCCTGGCCGGGCCAAAGCGCCCCCAGGATCGCGTGCTGCTGTCTGAGATGCAGACCCGGTTTCGGCAGGCGCTGGTCGCGCCGACCGCCGAGCGCGGTTTCGCGCTGTCGCCTGCGGCTCTGGAGCGCCGCGCGCAAATCGAGATCGAGCGTAATGGCCACCAGACGGTTGAGGCAGGGCATGGGCTGGTGGTGATCGCTGCCATCACAAGCTGCACCAACACGTCGAATCCCTCGGTCATGGTCGCCGCCGGGCTGCTCGCCAGGAAGGCCGTCGAGCGCGGGCTGAAGGCCGCCCCCTACGTCAAAACCAGCCTGGCCCCTGGCTCGAAGGTGGTGACAGCCTACCTCGAGGAAGCGGGACTGCTGCCCTATCTTGAGCAGCTAGGCTTCTACGTGGTGGGCTATGGCTGCACCACGTGCATCGGCAACAGCGGCCCGCTGGCCGCGCCGGTGGCTGAGGCAGTGCACGAGGCCGATCTGGTGGCGGCTGCAGTGCTCAGCGGCAACCGCAACTTCGAAGGGCGTATCAACCCGCACGTGCGCGCCAACTACCTGGCTTCGCCGCCGCTGGTAGTGGCCTATGCCCTGGCTGGCACAGTGGATATTGACCTGTACAGCGATCCGCTCGGCACCGATCCACAGGGCAACCCGGTCTATCTGCGCGACATCTGGCCCACGCAGCACGAAATCCAGCAAACCGTCGCAGCGGCGCTCAAGCCGGAGATGTTCACCGAGCAGTACGGCAACGTTTATGACGGCAACGAGACCTGGAACGCCATCCCGGTGACTGCGAGTCCGGTCTACGAGTGGAACCCGGACTCGACGTATATCCAGGAGCCACCCTTCTTCGTGAATCTGACGCCGGAGCCGGCCCCCATCGCAGACATCCGGGGGGCGCGGGTGCTGGCCCTGCTGGGCGACTCGGTGACGACTGACCACATCTCGCCAGCCGGCTCGATTGCCCCCGACAGCCCCGCCGGGCGCTATCTGCTCGCGCATGGCGTGGCCGTCCGGGACTTCAACTCCTACGGCTCGCGGCGCGGCAACGACCGAGTGATGGTGCGTGGTACCTTCGCCAACATTCGCCTGAAGAACCTGCTGGTGCCAGGCACCGAGGGTGGCGTGACAGTGCATATCCCCAGCGGTGAGCAGATGGCTATCTTCGACGCTGCCGAGCGCTATCGCGCCGAGGGCACCCCGCTCATCGTCATCGCCGGGAAGGAGTACGGCACAGGCAGCTCGCGCGACTGGGCGGCCAAGGGGACGCTGCTGCTGGGCGTGCGCGCCGTCCTGGCCGAGAGCTTCGAGCGCATTCACCGCAGCAACCTGATCGGCATGGGCGTGCTGCCGCTCCAGTTCAAGGAGGGCGACAGCGCCGCTTCCCTGGGGCTGACGGGCTTTGAGCAGCTCGATATCGAAGGGCTGGCCGATAACCTTGTGCCGGGTGCGGAGTTGACGGTGCGCGCCACCGCCAGCGATGGCACTCGCAAATCCTTCGCCGTCATCTGTCGCCTGGACACGCCTGTTGAGGTCAAGTACTACCGCAACGGCGGCATTCTCCACGCCGTGCTGCGCGACCTGCTGCGCCAGGGCGCGTGACCTGCGCGCTCAATTGCTCTCAACGCTGGGAATACCGGCGGCTCGCGGCAACGGGCCGCCGGTTCTTTTTGGAGGAGGGGCGGCTGCGTGGCCGCGCGGTGCGGACAAGGCCCGTCAGGGTGGGGCGCTGCTGACTCGGCCGAGATGCGCAAAAGCGGCGGACTGGAGTAAGATAAGGGAGAGTTGCCCCGGCAACCGGCGGGATTGCGTGCGAAGCTGCACCCTGGCGGCGGCGCCTGACCAGATGTCCCGTTGGAACTTCGTCTCGCCCGGCGACTAGAGGAGCGTGATATGCCACGGGTGGTCGTTGTTGGAAGCGCGAACGTTGACTTTGTCGTGCAGACCCCGCACATTCCCCGCCCCGGTGAAACCGTCCTGGGCCAGCGTTTCGTCATGGCGATGGGCGGCAAGGGGGCGAATCAGGCGGTTGGGGCGGCCCGTCTGGGCGCAGACGTGGTTTTTGTCGCCAGAGTGGGGCGCGACATCTTCGGCGATCAGTGTATTGAAGCGTATCAGGCCGAGGGGATTGGTACTGAGTATATTACTCGCGATGATCAGGAAGCTACCGGCGTCGCGCTGATCGCGGTGGCGGCGGATGGCGAAAACAGCATCACCGTGGCTTCCGGGGCGAATATGCACCTTCTGCCAGAGCACATCACGGCGGCAGAGGAGGCGATTGCCCGCGCCGACGTGCTCGTCATGCAGCTAGAGGTCCCGGTCGAGACGGTGCTTGCTGCGGCGCGCATTGCGCGGGAGCACGACGTGCGCGTGGTGCTCAACCCCGCCCCGGCGCGCGCCCTTCCTGGCGACCTGCTCAGGCTGGTGGACGTGCTGACGCCCAACCGCATCGAGCTGGCTCAGCTTGCCGGGCTTAGCGAAGGGCAGGTCCGGCAGCTTTCTGAGGAACAGCTTGGCCAGGTGCTCTTGGGGCTGGGTGTAAAGCAAGGGGTCATCACGCTCGGCGCGCAGGGCGCGTTGGTCGCCGATTCTGCCGGCGTGGTGCATGTGCCGGCTTTTCCAGTCACCGTGCAGGACACTACGGCAGCAGGAGACGCCTTCAACGCGGGGCTGGCCGTAGCCCTGGCGCGGGGCAGGGCGCTTGTGGGAGCGGCTCGCTTCGCCAGCGCATGTGGTGCCCTGGCCGCGACAAAGATGGGGGCGCAGCCGTCGTTGCCCACAGAAATAGCGGTAGAGGCTTTTCTCGCCGGGCAATGATCCTGTGCGGATCGGGGCGCGGGGCAGATGAGTGAGTGAGCCTGGCGGCCAGGGGGAGGGGGAGAAGAAGCTCATGACAGCGAAAGTGCTCATTGTTGACGATGAACTGGCCATCCGAGACGCGCTGGGGCGCAAACTGCGACGCGAAGGGTTCGATGTGACGCTGGCTGGCGATGGCCTGGAAGGGCTGCGCGTATTTCACACTGAACGCCCGGACGTGGTTGTGCTCGACATCGTGATGCCCGAAATGAGCGGCCTGACCGTCTGCGCGCGCATCCGCGAAGTGGCCGAGACGCCGGTGATGATGCTCTCTGCCCAGGCGGTGACCGAAGAGGACATCATCGAGGGATTGAACGCGGGCGCTGACGAGTACCTGGTCAAGCCCGTCCGACTCAACGAGTTCATCGCGCGCATCAAGGCGCTGTTGCGCCGCGCGCAGATGGCGTCGCCGGGCGCTGAGGCCGGCTACAATGACGGCTATCTCAGCGTGGACTTGCAGCGCCGCCATGTCCACGTAGACGGGCAGAAGGTTCACCTGACGCCCACCGAGTTCAAGCTGCTGGCCGTCCTGCTGGAGAATGCCGGGCGCGTCGTATCGCAGCGCGACCTGCTGGAACAGGTGTGGGGGCCAGAGTACGTGGACGATGTGTACTATCCCCGCGTCTATATCAGCCAGCTTCGCCGCAAGATCGAGCCTGATCCAGCCAGCCCGATCTACATCCTGACCGAGCACCGCGTCGGTTATCGCTTTGAGAAACAAGGCAAGTATTCGCACAACGCACCTAGATAGCCCTGGTCAATTCCAGGCATGAACGCCACCACGCTCACGCTGCTGCTCAATGGCCTGACCCTGGCCTTCGCCCTGGGCCTGCTGGTCCTGGTTCTCTGGCAGGATTCGCGCAGCGCGGCCAATCGCTATTTCGCCCTCTTCGTGCTCATGGTCGCCATCTGGTCCGCCGGGTCGCTGCTGGGGCGCGCGGCAGCCTACGCTGGCGGCGAGCGGGCCGTCATCCGGCTGGGCCTGCGCCTGCTCGATTTCGGCTATGTGGGTTCGAGTCTGGCCCTCTATATCTATGCGGTGATCGTCACGGGCGTGCGCGGGCGGCTGTTTCGCCTGGTGAGCACGGTAGGCCTCGCCATCATTCTCACCTATGCCTTCTTCCTCATCTTTGTCGTTGAAACCAGCCGGCCCTTCGAAATAACCGATGTCGGCCTACTCAGCTACCGCTATGGCACGCCAGAGACGATCCTGTTCCTAGCGTTGCGCGCGGCGACTATGTTCATCGTGTGGCGCTATCGGGCCAGAATCAAGGCGCGCGGGCTGGCAGTGGGCATCCTCATGGTCTGCGCTGGGCACATTCTGGCACTGATCAGCCCGCGGCTGCTCATGCTCGGCACAGCGGAGGACGCGAGCGCGCTCGCCACGCTGATCATGACCTACGCCATCGTCCGCCAGCAGATCATGGTCCCTCTGCTGGGGCGCGCCAAGCAACTTGAAGCCGTGCGCGATGTCGGGCTGGCCATCAGCAGCCGTTTGCGCCTGAACGAAACGCTGGCCGCCATCGCCGCCCAGGCCGCCGGATTGCTCAGCGCCGACGGGGCGGCCATATACCTGAAGCGCGACGATGCGCTCGAGCTTGCCGCCGTGCACAACATGCCCGCGCAGTTCGTCGGCATCGAGGCCAGGGTGGAGGAAGGGATTGTCGGCTCGGTGGCGGCAGATATGCGCGCCAGGCGGCTCGATCACTACGGTCGCGACTGGGTTGGCCCCGCCGATTTGCCGCTGGCGCGCGAGACCTTTGGCGCGGTGCTGTGCGTGCCTCTCGTCTTTGGTGGCGAAGTTGTGGGCGTCCTGCTGGTCGTGCAGGGCCAGCAAGGTCGGCTCTTTGACCCCGAAGACCTGCGCCTGCTGGAGCTGCTCGGCCCCCAGGCGGCGGTGGCCATCACCAACAGCCGGCTATTTGAGGCGGAACGCGAACTGCTCACCGATCTCGCGGTGGCCAAGCGCCAGCTTGAAGCGGTGCTGACCAGCACCGAAAATCCCGTGATCGCCGTAGACCGGCGGCTGCGCGTCCTGTTCGCCAATCCAGCCGCCGGCGCCCTTCTGAACGTCGCGGTGGACCCAGTTGGCCGGGCGCTGACCGATCTGGTGCCGCGCCAGTTCCTGCCGGGCAGCGCCCGTGCGGTCCTGCGCGACCTGCGCAGCCGCCGCGCCCACGTGTACGAGGTGACGCTGCACAGCCACACCTATCTGTGCCACGTCGCCGGGTTGGGGCGGCCGCACCCCGAAGGCTGGGTCGTGGTGCTCAATGATGTCACCGAGCTGAAAGAGCTGGATCGGCTCAAGAGCCAGATGATCCAGATGACCAGCCACGATCTGAAAAATCCGCTCCAGGCGGCGATGAGCTATATGGAGTTACTGATCGAGGACGGTCAGGCGGTGTTCACTCCCGATATGGAAGAGTATATTGAAGCCGTCTGGTCGCAGTTGTCGCGCATGTATCGCCTGATTAACAGCATCCTCGACCTGGAGCGCGCCGGCGGCGGACGGCGCGTCAGCGAAGAGTGCGATCTGGCCGCGCTGCTGGGCAGAGTGGCGGTAGATATGGCGATGACTGCGCGCGAGCGCCAGGTGACGCTCGATCTGCACATTGCCGAGACTCTGCCGCCGGTCAGCGGCGACGGTCAGCAATTGTCGCAGGCGTTCGCCAACATCGTGGACAACGCGATCAAGTTCACCCCCGCCGGCGGGCGCGTGGACATCCATGCGTCCACTAACTACGCGGAAGTGCAGGTGGACGTGCGAGACACGGGGGTGGGCATTCCAGAGGAAGATCTCCCGCACGTCTACGAGCGTTTCTACCGGGGCAAGCAACGCGCCACAACCGCGGTGAGCGGTTCTGGGTTGGGGTTGGCGCTGGTGAAAGTGGTCGTGGAGAGTCACCGGGGCAGGGTGCTGCTGGCCAGCGAGCCGGAAAAGGGAACCTGCGTGACCGTCGTGCTCCCCGCCGCAATGAGCGCGCCGCCGGGGTCATCAGATGCCAGGAAGGGGCCATCATGAAAATCTATACACGAACGGGCGATGCCGGGCAGACCAGCCTGTTTGCGGGCGGGCGCGTCAGCAAGGATCACGTCCGGCTGCATGCCTATGGCAGCGTGGACGAACTCAGCTCGCTGCTGGGCGTCGTGCTGGCAGCGGGCCTTTCGGATGCGCTGGGCGCCAGCCTGCGGCGCGTGCAACGCGACCTGTTCATTGTCGGCGCGGATCTCGCCACGCCACAGGATGCCGTCAGCAGCTACGTCCTGCGACTTGCGCCGGAGCAAGTCCGGGCGCTGGAGATGGAGATTGACCAGTGGGAAGCGACGCTGCCGGAATTGAAGCACTTCATCCTGCCGGGCGGCTCGCCGGCGGCGGCTCTGCTGCACCAGGCGCGCACCGTGTGCCGGCGCGCTGAGCGGTGGGTGGTGGCGCTCCAGGCGAGCGACAGCATCAACGGCGAGGTCTTGTGCTATCTCAATCGCCTGTCGGACTGGCTCTTCGTGGCGGCGCGCTGTGCCAACCGCGACGCGGGCGTTGCAGAGACGGAGTGGCGGCGATCTGACGCGGCAGAATCGCCCTGAAACACCTTGCTTATACTATAGTAATGGCATATCACATATTTACAGGAATGTCTCCATGCGCGGAAACAAGTTCTCCAGCCGATCAATGGCCGCTCTGCCGCCGGCGTGTGACGGGCTTGCGAGCATACCGAGCGCGCTCAGGGCATCCGAGAGGCGACACTCGCCAGATGGGGGGACGACTGGGCAGAGCAGGGCGACCCTGGGCCTCAGGTCCCGTTTAGAGGATCGGGGGTTGCCAGGTCGCGGATATTAATGTAACATAATGATAGAAATGTCATATTATGAATTGTCGTAGCGAGTGACCAGGATGAGAACTGCCTGATCACTTTCAACACAGCGGAGCGAGTGCCATGCCAGCGCCAATGACTTTTGGTCAGGCCCGTGACTCCTATGTGCAGCGCGCCACGTTAAAGTCGCGCCATACGGTCGCTTCCTACGAGCGCGCCATCAGCCTGTTCATAAGATTCTTGTCCGACACCGGCGCGCCGGGCAGCATTCTGCCGATCACTCGTGCGCGCAGCACCACTGTGGCCGACACACCGCTCTCCGCGCTGTCCGAAGCCGACAGCCCCATTCTGCTGTACTTCGCGCAATGGCTGCTATCGCCCGGCTCCGGCGATTCTGATGATAAGCGGCCCTATCAGCCCACGACCGTGCAATTGCGTCTGGCGGGCGTCCAGAGCTGGTTTCAATTCATGGACGATCATGGCTGGCTGCCGGCGGGCTTTCCACTGGCGAAGGCCAGGCGCATCGTGCGCGACGAGCTGCGCGGGCAGTCGCGGCAGTCTGGCCCGCCAGAGCCGCCGTTGAACATCGAGGAAGTCATCTACTTCTACGACGACCTCAAGCCCCCACGCCGACTCACCGGCCCTGACGCATCTACCGAGCAGCACGAGCGTTGGGAATTGACGCGCCTGCGCAACTGCGCCCTGCTGCGCGCCCTGGCCGAATCTGGCGGGCGCGTCAGCGAAGTGCTGAGTCTGAACCTGGACGACTTCCCGGAGCGCTTTCTGCAGCGCGATGACGTGCTGCGCGTCGCCGTGCGCGGCAAAGGCGGCCATACGTACCATCTGCGCTTCCACGACGCCCTGCCAGCCATTCGCGCTTATATCGAGCGGCGCGGCGCGGCCCTGCGCGCCACACGAGCCGGCAAAATCCCGCTGTTTGTGAGCCACGACCCGCGCTTCGATGGCGCTCGCATGAGCCGCGTCGTCGCCTGGCGCATAGTGCAGCGCGCCGCCCGCGCCCTGGGGCTGGGGAACATCACGCCCCACGACTTCCGCCACTGGCGGGCGACACAGTTGCTCAACGCCGGCTATCCGCTGGATGTCGTGCAGGATTACCTGGGGCACCGTTCGGTCGAGACGACGCGCTCTTACTACGCGCACACCGATCCGCTGCGCGTAGACGACGCCGCGCGCAACGTTGGCTTGCCGCGTCTCCCTGAGGATACTACGCGATCCGAGGACTCTCGCTGAGGGTCAGCGATCCCGGTAACCCTGGCCCAGCGGTACGGCGAGCATGATCCCGACGAAGCCGGTCAGCACGCCGAGATGGAGCAGCGCAGCCGGGATGCACAGCCAGTAGAGGCCGGAGTCGAAGTGTCCTGTCTCCACGAGCAGGATCACAAGCAACCCGCTGATCCCAAAGCTGAGCACTACCAGCCCGGCGCCCACCAGCAATGGCACGCCGCGCTGCGGTGCTATAGACGAAGACAGCGCAGTGATCACACCGCCAAAGCGCGGAGACCTGTCCACCCTGCGCAGGACAGGCCCCAGCGCAACCCTCAGCCCCGCCCACAGCAGCCGGGCGGCACCGACCACGAGGTACAGCGGCAGCAAGATCAGCCTGGCGAGGCCCCCTGCAATACGCTTCATGGCTGCGCGTCATCCCCCTGATTCTGGAGCACACCCCCCTGCCTCATGCGCCCGGCCAGCCAATGCGGGACATGCGCGGCGATGGTCACGCCCTGCTCTGAATGGCGCTCGTCGAGCACGACTCCGCGATCATGGATGGCCGAAATCCATTCGCCTTGCGTATAGGGGATTATTATTTCAATAGTGACTAAGTTCGCCATAAGTGCGTGACTGATCGCCTCGCGCAGAGCATCCAGACCGGCGCCCTGCCGGGCCGAAACACGCACCATGTCCAGGTAGCCCAGCGCCGCGTAGTCAAGCGGCCCGCAGCACTCGCCGCGATCGATCTTGTTCAGCACGAGTATCTTCGGAATGCGCGTGGCTTCAAGCTCCGCCAGCGTGTCTTCCACCACGTCAATCTGATCCCAGGCGCGCTGATGGCTGGCATCCACCACGTGCACCAGCAGGTCCGCGTCCGCCACCTCTTCGAGCGTCGCCCGGAACGCGGCCACCAGCGTCACCGGCAGCTTCTGAATGAAGCCCACTGTGTCGGACACCAGCACGACGCGGCCATTGGGCAGATCAACGCGCCGCACAGTAGGGTCGAGGGTGGCAAACAACTGGTCTGCGACGTACACGTCCGCGCCAGAGAGCGCGTTGAGCAGCGTGGATTTGCCGGCGTTGGTGTAGCCGACCAGGGCCACCGTCGGGATGCCCGACCGCATCCGCTGCTGGCGGTGTCGCTGCCGGTGCGCGCGCACCGACTCCAACTCGTCGCGCAGCCTGGCGATTCTGCGCCCGATCTCGCGCCGGTCTACTTCAAGCTGTGTCTCGCCGGGGCCGCGCAGCCCGACTCCCCCTGCCCCGCCGCGCGCGGCTCCGCCGCCTGCCTGGCGCGCCAGGTGAGTCCACTGCCGTGTCAGGCGCGGCAGGCGATACTCGTACTGCGCCAGCTCGACCTGCAGCGCGCCCTCGCGTGTGCGCGCGTGCTGGGCGAAGATGTCGAGGATCAGCGCGGAACGATCCAGCACCTGCACATGCTCGCCCAGCGCCTTCTCCAGCTCGCGTTGATGGCGCGGCGAAAGCTCATCGTCGAAGATGATCATGTTCGCGCCAGTCTCGGCGAGCGTCTCAGCGATCTCCGCCAGCTTGCCGGAGCCGATGAAAGTCGCGGGGTCAATGCGCCCCACTCGCTGCACCGCCCGCCCGACCACCTGCACGCCCGCTGTGCTGGCCAGCAAGGCCAGCTCGTCCAACGAGTCGTCGGCGGAGAAGAGCGCCTGAGCACCGCGCAACTCCACGCCCACCAACAGGGCGCGGCTGGGGCCGAAATCGTTTGTTGCGCTGCCGTTGCGCTCAGAAGGCATGGACAGGGTGCTCGCCTGGTGGCTCTGCTGGCTTCCAACGTTTGCAGTAATGCCCGGTGCTATGCGGTGCATTATAGCTCAGGCGGGGCGTTCGCTCAATTCGGCATCGGAGACGCACAGAGCGCGGAGAAAGGCAGGGACACGTCACAATTTTCCTCACCCCCCGTATTCTCTGCGCCTCGGTGGTTCAAAGAATCCCGCTTCACAAGCCAGACGCCCCGGAAGTCAGGTGGATCGTGCTTCAATCCCCCTCAGAAACCAGAAAACTCTCCAGGTCGCTGGCGGAGCGCTCGGCAAAGGCGCGCTTGCGGTCGCTCTTGTGGCGCGGCGCGGCGGCAAGGGGCGGCATGATCCCGAAGTTCGCTTTCATCGGCTGGAAGTCCTGCGGATCGGCGTGGGCCACGTAGTGGCACAACGCGCCCAGCATCGTGGTGGGCGGCAGCGTCCAGACCGGCTGGCCTCGCACCAGCCGCGCCGCGTTGATGCCGGCCAGCAGCCCCGTGCCGATGCTGCCCACGTACCCTTCGACGCCCGTGATCTGCCCGGCGAACAACAGATCGTCGCGCTGCCGGAGCTGAAGCGTCGGCTTCAGATGCACGGGCGCGTTGATAAACGTGTTGCGGTGCATCATGCCATAGCGGGCGAACTCGGCCCCTTCCAACCCTGGGATCAGGCGCAGGACGCGCTGCTGTTCGCCCCAGCGCAGGTTCGTCTGGAAGCCGACCAGGCTATACAGCGTGCCGGCCAGGTTGTCCTGGCGAAGCTGGACAACGGCAAAGGGGCGCCGCCCCGTGCGCGGGTCGCGCAGCCCGACAGGGCGCATCGGGCCGAAGGCCAGCGATTGCGGCCCGCGCGCGGCGATCTGCTCCACCGGCAGGCACGCCTCGAAGAAACGCGGGTCTTCGCGCTCGAAGTCGCGCAGCGTGATGGTTTCGGCTGCCAGCAAGGCCGCTACGAAACGCTGATACTCTTCCTCGGTCATCGGGCAGTTGATGTAATCGCCTTCTTCCTCTTCGCCCCGCCCATAGCGGCTGGCGCGGAAAGCGACGGCCATGTTGATCGTCTCAGCGTGGACCGTCGGGGCGATGGCATCGTAGAAGTAGAGGTGCTCCGTGCCCAACAGTCGGCCCAGCTCTTCGGCGAGCGTTGGGCTGGTCAGCGGGCCGCTGGCCAGCACGCATGGCCCGGCGGGAATGCTCGTCACTTCTTCGCGGATGATCGCGATCAGCGGATGGGTATGCACCGCCTGCGTGACCTGTTCGGCGAACACGTCACGGTCAACGGCCAGCGCCCCGCCAGCGGGGACTACTGCCCGGTCAGCGCAGGCTATCAGCAGCGACCCCAGCCGGCGCAGTTCGTTCTTCAGCACGCCCGGCGCGCGATCCGCCAGGCCCGACCCCAGCGAATTGCTGCAAACCAGCTCCGCCAGGCGATCGGTCTGGTGCGCGGGTGTCGCGCGCTGGGGGCGCATCTCGTAGAGCTGTACAGGCACGCCGCGCTGTGCGATCTGCCAGGCCGCTTCCGACCCGGCCAGCCCGCCCCCAATGACGCGCACCGGTGCCTGTCCGGTTTCACTCATAAGTTACTCCTTAAGTGCTTGCCGCGCTTCCGGCGCGGGGATGCCTTCGCAACCGCTGATCCGGATCGCCCCACCCCGATTGTAAGGGCTGGCGCTCCCATTGCCCAGGGGCGATGCGTGCGATGCTCACGCCTGGATCAGCGAGCAACAGACTCTGGCAACGAACTGCCAGAGTCGTAATTTTTAGCGCAAAACCCTCTTGACTCGCAGCCCCAAAATAGGTATTCTAGAGATCGAAATAGAACGCCTGTTCTGTTTCGATTTGGCCAGCCAGTCACGTTGGTTCGCGCCCACCCGCGAAGGGAGACAATCGGTGAAAACCCGCTCGCTGTCGCTCGTCATCGTCTCCGCTACGCTGCTCTCCTGCGCAGTCATCGGCTTTGTCGCCACGCTGGGCACCGCTCTGCTCTGGCACGCCGCAGCGGGCAATCGTGTCTATGCGGTAGCCAACCCCTACCGGCACAATTATGCCGATTCCCCGGTGGGGCCGGCGGCTGCGACCAGCCCCCTGTCGGGGGTTTTCACTGGCGAAGTGTTGTACTGGACGCCGCTCATCGAGACCTGGGCAGTCCTCTACCAGGTCGATTCTAACCTGATCGCCACCCTCATCCAGATCGAAAGCTGTGGCGATCCGTCAGTCTCGTCTCCGGCGGGGGCGCAGGGGTTGTTCCAGGTGATGCCGTTTCACTTCTCCGCCGGCGAGGACATGCTGGATGTGGTGACGAACGCGCGGCGAGGGATGGAGTACCTGGTAGGCGGTCTGGAGCTTGCCGGCGGGCACGCCGGCCTGGCGCTAGCCGGCTACAACGGCGGGCATGGCGTTATCAACCGGGGATGGGCGACGTGGGCTGCCGAAACTCAGCGCTATTATTCCTGGGGATCGCGCATTTACATGGAAGCCGCATCGGGGATGGCGACCAGCCCCACGCTCGACGAGTGGCTGGCCGCTGGCGGAGACCGCCTCTGCGCTCAGGCGCGCCAGACGCAGGCCCAACTGGAAGCGGCCAGCCGCGCCCAGGTGATGGTTATTCCGGGGAACTAGAGGCCGTCACCTGGGCGCTGGCGCTGAGTCGTCTACACCTGCCCAAACACCACGCAGGCGTTCTGCCCGCCCAGCCCAAAGCTGTTCGACATGGCGAACTTCAGGGTGGCATCGCGCGCTTCGTTGGGCACGTAATCGAGGTCGCACTCTGGATCGGGCGTCTCCAGGTTGATCGTCGGGTGCAGTATCTGTTCGAAGAGCGACATGACGGTGGCGATTCCCTCCACAGCGCCCGCCCCGCCGAGCAGATGGCCGAGCATACTCTTGGTCGAGTTGGCCGCCAGCTTGTAGGCGTGATCTTTGAAAACCTGCTTCATGGCGCGGGTTTCAACCGCGTCGTTCGCCTGGGTGGACGACCCGTGCGTGTTCACGTAGTCAATCTCTGCGGGGTCCAGCCCGGCGTCCTGGATCGCCCAGCGCATGGCATTGGTCGCGCCCAGGCCGGTTGGTTCCGGCGCGGCCACGTGATAAGCGTCCGACGAAGACGCCATGCCGAGCACTTCGGCATAAATGCGCGCTCCGCGCTTGATCGCGCGCTCCAGCGTCTCCAGGATCATTGCCCCCGCCCCTTCGGAGAAGACGAACCCGTTGCGATTGAGATCGAAGGGGCGGCTCGCCTTGCCAGGATCGTCGTTATAGCCCGTCGCCAGACCCTTCATCGAGATGAAGCCAGCGATGCCATAGTCAAGGATCATCGCCTCTACGCCGCCGGTCACCACCATGTCCGCCTTACCGTAGCGGATCAGGTTCATCGCGTCGCCGATGCTGTGGGTGCCGGTGGCGCAGGCCGTCGAAAGGCACACCAGCGGCCCCAGCGCGCCCAGCACGCGGCTGATATGATGGGCGGGAATGTTGGGAATCGATTCGATCAGCGAGAAGGGGCCAGGACGCCGCCCTTTCGTGCGGAAGCCGAAAGACGCCTGTTGCGCCAGATCGTGCGCGCCCAGCGATGACCCAAAATCTACCGCCACGCGCTCGCGGATCGGCTCGATGTCTTCGACGGTCAGCCCGGCGTCTTTCAGGGCATCCAGCGCCGCCGTGACCGCGAACTGGGCTGGCCGGCCCATTCGCCGCGCTTCCTTCGCCTCGATGTACTCCGTCGGATCGAAGTCGAGGACTTCACCGGCGATCTGCACTTCCAGGTTCGACGGGTCGAAGCTCTGAATGCGCCTCACGCCGGATATGCCGGCTTTGAGCTTCTCCCAGTACTCCGGAAACCGTCCCAAGGGGGTAACAGCCCCCATGCCGGAGATCACCACACGCGGAAAACCGTTGCGCATGAGTTCCATTGTGCTCGTCCTTTTGCTTGCGCTTTTCACTCAGCTCTGTTCATCTTGCGCGGGCGCGGCGCGCAAGCCGTCTGCGATAGCCTGCACGATCCGCCCGGATACAGCAAGCTGGGCCTGCCGGATGGCGTTCTTCACAGCGAACGCATTCGAGCGCCCATGCCCAATGATGACAACACCGTTGACGCCCAACAGGGGTGCCCCGCCGACTTCGAAAGGGTCAACTCGGCGATAGACGCGCCGGAAAGCCGGCTTGCCCAGCAGCCCGGCCAGCTGCGACCGCCAATCTGCCCGCAGTTCCTGGCGGATGAAATCAAAGACGGTGGCCCCAACGGCCTCCATAGACTTGAGCAGCACGTTGCCAGAGAAGCCATCCATGACGGCCACATCAACGCGACCCCCCAGGATTTCCTTTGGCTCAACGTTGCCTACGAAGTTAACCCCGCTCTGCTGCAGAAGTTCCGCCGCTTCCTGAACCAGCACGGTGCCCTTGCCCAGCTCTTCACCGTTGGAGAGCAACCCCACGCGCGGACTGCTATAACCGAGCGCGTGCTGTGCGTACAGACTGCCCATCACGGCGAACTGGGCGAGCCATTCCGCCTTGCAGTCCGCGTTAGCGCCGATGTCCAGCACCATCACCGCCTTGCCGCCGAACGGGAGCAGCGTGCATAGCGCCGGGCGGTGAACGCCGGGAATGCGCCGGAGCGTGTGCAGGGTGGCGATAGCCAGCGCCGCGCCGGTGTTGCCCACCGTCACAAAGGCGTCGGCCCGACCGTCGGCGACCAACCGCATCCCGATATGCATGGACGAGTCTGGCTTGGCGCGACCCACCACGCCCGGCTTGTCGGACATAGCTACGGCCTCTGGTGCGTGCACGATCTCCAGAGACAACCCCTGGTGATCATGCCTGGCAAGCTCGGCGCGCACCTTCGCCTCATCGCCGACCAGGAATATCTCCACCCCAAGCTCGCGAGCGGCCAACACAGCCCCTTCTACATCAGGAACCGGGTGGCGGTCGCTCCCCATCGCATCGAGCGCAATCTTCATCGCATAGAGTCCTGTCTTGGGCCTATCGGCAGTCATGGTCGCCCAGGGCACAGTCTTCGATTGTACGCCGGTCGTGCGGCGTTGCCAACCATTGACAGAACCGCGACGCGCTGTATATAATTCCGGTTGCTTGCCCTGGTGGCGGAATTGGTATACGCGGCAGGTTGAGGGCCTGTGCCCGTTCGGGCGTGGAGGTTCGAGTCCTCTCCAGGGCACCAATTGGCATACACTTGACGGCACTCGCCGATCACGAGGAGCGCGCAGGAATGGCGCTCCTCGTTCATTTCCCCTACGCCTGGCGGTGCGCAAGGCCCGTCCGGCGAAGTGTTGTTCTGCTCTGCCCCACAAAAGTGTATTGACGCCCTGTGAGTCCCCTCTCTCCTCGTGTCGGACAGGTGGCAGGCACCTCTTGCGCGCCCCCTGCTCCGCCCGTCTTGCATCACAATCCAGTCTGGCTATAATCGCCGTTATGAGGTTGCGTCAGGCAGCGCGTGGAGGGAGCGACATGAACGAGGCACGCGAGCAGTTGGAACGCGCTTACCGGTACATCAAACACGATCGCACCGCTGAGGCGGAGCAGATACTGCGCTCGCTCCTGGACGAAGAGGGCGAAAACGTCCACGCCTGGTGGCTTCTCGCTCACGCGCAGACCGATGCGGACGAGATCCGCCATTCGCTGAACCGCGTTCTGGAACTCGACCCGAACTATCCGAACGCCGTGAAGGCGCGCGAGATGCTGGACGCGCTGGAGAGCCACTTCCCCACCCCCGCCGATCTCGATGCTCTGGCGTTCTTCGCCGATGACAGTGCCGCCCCTCCAGAAGAGGAAGTCCTGGTAGAGGGGACGTTCACGCCCCCCGCGCCCGCCTTCGAATCCTTCGGGAAGGAGCCAGTTCCAGAGCTTGACGAAATCTACCTCGTGGAAGATGAAGACGAAGCCGCTCACGCCATCGAACTGGCTGCCGCTTCCGAGGACCCCTTCCGCGATCTTGAGCACGACCTGCTGTCGGTGGGCGCGGAAAGTGACGAAGATGCCGAGGTGGACAGCGCCGATCTGCTGGCGGCGCTCGGCGACGATGACGTAGACCTCGAAGCGCTGCTCCGCCTGGAAGAGGCCGGCGAGGAGGAAGATGCCGTTCCGCGAGCACCCCGCCGGCGGTCCGGACACCGCCGGCGCTGGGGAGTGCTGGCATTCCTGGCGCTCATCGCCATCGCCGTCGTAGCATTGTGGGGCTTCTTCCTGCGCGATGAGGATGGTGACGGGCAAGACTCGGTCTTGCTGACGGTGCTGCCCGTCGAAGATGTCGCCGTGGCGAGCCTGCTTCAGACGCTCAACACCCAATTGGAGACCGCCGGTCTCGGTCCCGATTACCGCGCTGTTATCGCCAACAGCAGCCTGGGCAAGACGCTCTATGTAGAGTTCTGTGCCGAGCCAGGCCGCGCCCTGGCAGATACTATCATGGCGGGGATGCAGCTTGTCGCGCAACAGGCCCCCCAGGCGGCGGGCCATGCTGACGCAGTCGGAGTGTGGATCAATCGCTGCCAGGCTACCCCGCCGGACACTCTCTTTCGCGCCGAAGTCGCGCTGGAGACCGCACAACGTTACCTGAGCGGCGAGCTGGGCACCGGGGAGATCGGCCTGGCCAGTTTCCAGGCGCTGTGGAGCAGGTAACAGGTTCCGCGTCGCCCGTCGCTAGGCGGGCGGCGGTGCGGAGTTCGATCGTTGGCAGGGCAGCCAGACTGTGAACTGGCTGCCTTCTCCTGTCTGGCTGCGAACGTGGATCGTCCCTCCGTGCCCTTGCACGATACCATAAGTGACTGAAAGCCCTAGGCCGGTGCCCTCGCTCTTGGTCGAATAGAATGGCTCGAAGATACGGCCAACCGACTCGTCCTCTATGCCGATCCCCGTATCCAAGACAGCCAAGGCCACCCCCTGCCCTTCAGGGTACACCTCGATGGAAAGATCGCCGCCCCCACTCATAGACTGGGCCGCATTGAGCACCAGATTCAAGAGCACCTGCTTCAACTGAGCCGGAGTGCCCAGCACAGGCGGCACGTCCTGCAGAGAGCTGGATACGCGAATATCCATATGCTCCAACTGCTTTTGCGTGAGGAGGATAACCTCCTCCACCAGAGCGGACAGGTCCACCGGGATCATCTCGCCGGCGCTCGGGCGGGCGAAACCCAGCAGGCGCGTCACGATGCCCTTGATGCGCTGCACTTCCTGTTCGGCAATGCGCAGGCTCTGTGGATCGACTGGCTGCCCGCTGGCGATATCCTCGATGGCCACTTCCAGGGTGTTCAGAATGGGCTGAAGCGGGTTGTTGACCTCATGCGCGATCCCCGCCGCCAGCCGGCCCAGCGCCGCGAGCTTCTCAGACTGGAGGAGCGCCGCCTGGGCCGAGCGCAGCTCATCGGTTCGCTCTTCGACCATCGCTTCCAGATTCTGCGCGTAGGAGTGGAGCGCCGCATAAAGCTGCGCATTGCGCACAGCCAGCGCCGCCTGTTCGCCAATAGAGCGCGCCATACGCAGCTTGCTTTCGCCGTAGAAATCTGGCTCGCTGTGCGCCACCGCCAGAATTCCCAGGAGCCGGTTATGATGGTGGAGCGGGACTGCCAGCGCAGAACGCAGCCCCTGCGCATACAACAGGTCAAACTCGTCGGCAAGCTCAGCCTGCAGGAACGGCTCGCCAGTGCGATACACGCGCCCGGCGACCGAGCCGGGATGCTCCAGCAGCGCGAGTGCCTCGGCCTGGCCGATCTCTTCGCGCAAGGTGTCCCGACACAGGACCGGCTGCCCATCCTCATCAAACAGGTACAGCTCCACGAACCGGGCAGAGAACTCCTGGGTGATGATGTTGATCATGCGCCTGGTTAGCTCCGGGAGGGCTAGCCGCTGATTGAACTCGGCCCCGACGCGCACCAGCGCCTCAAGCTCGGCGTTGCGCCGCTGGAGCCGGTCTTCAAGCTGGCGCGCGCGCATCTTGCTGATGGCCCGGGCGACCAGCTCGTGGTAATCATACGGCTTGCGGATGTAGTCGTCCGCGCCCAGTTGCAGGCCGTGCGCCACATCCGACGGCTCGCGTGCGGCAGCCGTGACGAAGATCACCGGGATGCGCGCCGTCTCCGGGTCTTCGCGCAGCCGCGCCGTGACCTCGAACCCGTTCAGGCGCGGCATCTGCACGTCCAGCAGGATCAGGTCGGGCTTCAGTGCGCGCGCTTTTTCCAGGGTCGCCATCCCGTCGCGCGCGCTCTCTACGGCGAACCCTTCGCGCTCCAACACCCGGTGCAACAGAAGGACGGCGTTCGCCTCATCATCGGCTACCAGGACCAGCGGCTTGTGCGTCTGCATCGGTGCCTCCGGGTTAAACAATGGCCGGTTGTGGGCTGCTGCTCGGTTGTTGGCAGAGCGCGCTCGCAACCGGCCCGCTTTCCAATACCCAATCCCCAATCACCAAAAACTAACCGCCAATCACCACGTTACGCGCCATCCAGTTTCTCTAAGATTACGCTCAGTGCGGTAATGATAATGGCTCTGTGCCAATCGGGGTAGTGGCGGGCATAGACTCTGCCGGATTGTATGCTAGAATTCCGGTGTGACCTGGAGAGAGAACGCGACCCATGAAACATCCTGCTTCCTTCAGACGCCGCCTGGCGAACGCCCTGGCGCGTGGCGCGCTGCTCGGCGCTCTGCTGGGAACGGCCTTCTTCGCCGGGTTCGTGCTGCGCGACCGCGTGCCCGCCACTGCTCAGGAGCGTAGCGCCGCGCCATTTGGCCTGCTCGAAGAAGTGGAGCATCTGCTGGAGCAGAATTACCTGCGCGTGCTTCCGCCCCACGCGGAGATGGAGTACGCGGCCATACGGGGCTACCTGGGCGCGCTCAGCGATCCCTTCACCTTTTTCATCGATCCGCCGGTCGCCCAGAACGAGTCCGAAGTGCTGGCCGGCCAATACGGCGGTATCGGCGTGCAGGTCAGGCGCGACGAGCGCGGCGACCTGGTGCTCTTCCCGTTTCGTGATGGCCCGGCGGCCCGCGCGGGCATCGCCGATGGTGACTTGCTGCTGGCAGTAGACGGCGCGCCAATTTCCCCGCAGGAACGCCTGGATGTGGTAGATCGAATGCTGCGCGGCGAGGTCGGCGAAGGGCGCGGCGTGACGGTGACCGTGCGCCAGCCCGACGCCGCGACCGCGCGCGACGTCTTCGTCGCCTTTGAGGTGGTGATGGTGCCCTCGGTTGTCTGGCGCGTGCTGCACGAGGCCCCCGACCTGGGCTACGTGCAGATCATCCGCTTCACTGCGCGCACGCCGGAAGAGCTGCGCGCCGCTCTGGCCGATCTCGAGACGCAGGGCGTTGCAGGGCTGATCCTCGACCTGCGCGGCAACTCCGGCGGCTTGCTGCAGGAGTCGGTGGCGGTGGCGTCCGAATTCCTGGACGGCGGCGTGGTCTTCTACGAGCGCACGCGAAACGGCGAGACGGAGACACTCGCCACGCCGGGCGGCGCAGCGCTCGGTCAGCCGCTGGTGGTGCTGGTGGATCAGGGCACGGCCAGCGCCGCCGAACTGGTGGCCGGCGCCCTCCGCGACCGGGGGCGGGGTATCCTCATCGGCCAGAAAACTTACGGCAAGGGATCGGTGCAGCTCATCTTCCGCCTGGCTGATGGGTCGTCCATCCACATCACCTCTGCCGAATGGTTCACCCCCGCGCGCGCGGCCCTGGACGGCCAGGGTCTCGCGCCCGACATCGCCATGATCCCGGCGGAAGACGGGCGCGATGTCGAACTGGGCGAAGCTATCCGCTATCTGACGGCATCCCGCGCCCAGGCCGCCCGCTAGACGGCGCGCACAGCAGCAAAACTGACATCCAGATGGGAGGCGGTACTCCATGCTCGTCCATAAGTCAGGCGACGATTCCCCCCCTGCCCCGGCGAAGCGCCTCGCCTCACCGCTGCGGACTCAGCTCCTATTCGCCGCAGCGCTTATCGCTGGGGTCGCGTTCGTTGGCGGAGTCTGGTTCGCCGATCAAATGGATTCGCCGCACAACACGGACGAGTTTGACCTGTTCTGGCAAAGCTGGACCATCCTCGAAGACGAGTACTACTACGAGCTGCCCGCCGACCAGGCGCTGATCTACGGCGCTGCACAGGGGCTTCTTTCCGCAGCCGGAGACCGCTATACCTTTTTCGCCCCACCCCAGGCAGCGGCCTACGACCGGCAAACTCTCGCCGGGGAGTTCGGCGGCATCGGCGCCTATGTGGGCCTGGACGCCGATGGCCAGTTGACGATCACCGCCCTGTTCTCAGGGTTCCCAGCCAAAGAGGCCGGCCTGCTGGCTCAGGACGTGATCGAAGAGGTGGATGGTGTCTCCATTGCCGGCTGGACTTTGGAAGCTGCCGTCGGGCGGCTGCGCGGCAAGGTGGACAGCCAGGTGACCCTCGCCGTGTATCGGCCTGCCGATGGCTCGCGCTTCACGGTGACCATCACACGCGCCCGCGTCGAGCTGCCCACCGTCATCACTGATACGCTTGGCAGCTTTGGCTATGTGCGTCTGTACACCTTCAACGATCGGGCCACCGAGCTGCTCGAAGCGGAGATCGAGACGCTGATCGAGCAGGGCGTGACCGGGCTGATCCTCGACCTGCGCGGCAATCCTGGGGGGTTGCTCGACCAGGCGGTGAGCGTGAGCGACCTGTTCCTCGACGAAGGCGTGATCGTCACCCAGCAAGACCGGAAAGGGCGCCGCTCGACCTATCGCTCCCAGGCGGGTCAGATCGCCGAAGACATCCCGCTCGTCGTGCTCATAGATGGCGGGAGCGCCAGCGCATCCGAGGTTGTGGCCGGGGCGCTGCAGGATCGGGGGCGCGCCGCGCTCATCGGCCAGCCCAGCTTCGGCAAGGGATCGGTGCAGCACGTCCATGACCTGCCGGGCGGTTCGCAGGTGCATGTGACGGTCGCCCTGTGGTTCACGCCCGACGAGACGCCCATCCAGGATCAGGGCCTCATCCCCGACGTGACTGTGGACGACTCCGCCGCCGCCGCTGAGGACGATCCCTTCACCGCGGCGGCCCTGGCGTATTTGACGCAGAGCGCAGACAGCGCTGAGCCGGAAGCTCAGGCGCTGGAATGATAGGTGACTCACTGTGAGCGAAAACCGCAAGGTTATCTCGACCAACCGCAAAGCGCGGCACGATTATGAATTGCTGGATGCATTTGAGGCCGGGCTGGTCCTCACCGGCTCTGAGATCAAATCCATCCGCGCCGGGCATGTCAACCTACGCGAGGGGTATATCCTCCCGCGCGATGGCGAGCTGTGGCTGATCAACACGCACATCTCCTCCTACGACCAGGCGGGCCGCTATGGGCACGATCCGCTGCGCCCGCGCAAGCTGCTGCTGCACCGCAAGGAGATCGAGCGGATTCTCGCCCGCGTCCAGGAGAAGGGACTGACCCTGATCCCGACTCAGCTTTACCTGGTGCGCGGGCGGGCCAAAGTGGAGATCGCCCTGGCGCGCGGCAAGCGCCAGTACGACAAGCGCGAAGCTCTGCGCAAGCGCGACAGTCAGCGCCAGATCGAGCGCTCGCTGCGCGACCGCGACTAGCGCCCGTTATGCGCGCTCCGTGACCCGGCGCCCACTCAGGCGCTCAATCTGGCGCGCTGAGCCAGGCGCTGTTATGATTTGGAGAGACAGGCCGCCGTAGCTCAGTGGACAGAGCGCTAGTCTTCGGAACTAGGCGTCGCGGGTTCGAGTCCTGCCGGCGGTATCTGCGATCAGCCAGCGTAGAAAAGCGCTGGCTGCGTCATTCTCGTGAGGGTTGCCTGCCCTCTGGCCTGGTGCTAGAATTCCTCTCGTCAGTGTGACAATCTCACCGTACCCGCATAAGGCAGTCTCTTAATGAGTGTGTCCAGTTCGAAACAGCGTAAGCGCGTATTCTCTGGCGTGCAGCCGTCGGGCAGCCTGACGATCGGCAACTATGTTGGTGCGCTCCAGCAGTGGACGCGCGAGCAGCACCATTACGAGAGTTTCTTCTGTGTGGTGGACCTGCACGCGATCACCGTGCCCTACGATCCGGCTGAGCTGCGCGCCAAGACCCGCGAGGTCGCCGCGCTGTACCTGGCCTGCGGGATCGATCCCGCCATTTCGACCGTGTTCGTCCAGTCGCACGTTCCGGCGCACAGCGAGCTGACCTGGCTGCTCAATTGCGTCACGCCACTCGGCTGGCTGAATCGCATGACGCAGTTCAAGGATAAAGCCGCCCGCCAGCAGGCTGACTCGGTGGCGACCGGGCTGCTGGACTATCCGGTGCTGATGGCCGCGGACATCCTGCTTTATCAGACCGACGTCGTGCCGGTGGGGGGCGATCAGCGCCAGCATCTCGAACTGACACGCGACATCGCCCAGCGTTTCAATAACTTGTTCGGAGAGACGTTCACCGTCCCCGAAGCGATGATTCCACCTTCGGGTGCGCGGATCAAGGGGCTGGACGATCCGCTGGCCAAGATGAGCAAGAGCCTGACTGAATCCGAATACCATGCGGTCTATCTCCTCGATCCGCCCGATCGCGCCAGCAAGAAGATCATGCGCGCCGTGACCGATTCGGGCCGCGACATCCGTTTCAGCGATGACCCGGAGAAGGCCGGAGTGAACAATCTGCTGGAGATCTACGAGGCTTTCACCGGCGAAACGCGCGAAGCGATTGAGGCCCACTTCGCCCAGGCGCGCGGCTATGGCGATCTGAAGAAGCAGGTGGCCGAAGTTGTCAACGCTGCGTTACAGCCCATTCAGCAGCGCTACCGGGAACTGACCAGCGACGGGCATTTCATTGACGAGCTGCTGGCCCAGGGTGCGCAGCGCGCCAGCCTGGTAGCCAAAGCCACGTTCGCGCGGGCACGAGAGAACATGGGATTTCTCATGCCGCCAGACTAATTCGGTGAGGGAGTTGCCGTGAATGGCGAGCCTCGCCCGCTGATCCCCCCGCTCGAAGGGTGCCTTTACTGTCATCGTGAGGGCACTACATCCCTGGCCGAAAGGCGGAGCTTCCTCGATCCGGCGAGCGCGCGCCTGCTCCTGCGTTGCAGTCACTGCCGCTCCGTGGCCGAGCTGGACTACGATCCCCGGCGCGCCGATTCCTGGCGCATCCGCTATCGGCGCACCAACCACGACTCGCGCTATTACTACATGGACGTTCATTACGGCAAAGGGGAGTGGCTGGACGCTCCGGTTGCTCTGGAGATCAGCCGGAGCGGCTTCGCGCAGCGCCTGCGGGTGCGCCAGGCCGAAGCCGGGGATTTCTCGTGGATAGACCCCGCGCCCTTCTGTGCAGCGGTGGCGCTCCACCCCCATGAAATGATGTTGTTCGAATTGTCCACCGTCACCCTGCGCGAGATCTCGCGGGCCGGCTTCTTTGCCCGCTCCAACCGAGGGCAAATGCTGGATTCCGGCAGGTGTTGCGTGAGCACACAGCGCCTGCACCTGTTGGGGCAGCGCCTCCTGTGGGCGCATGATCTGGCAGCCGTTGAGCGCGCCTTGTACAACGATCGGCATTGGCTGGTCGTCGTGCGCGATTCAAGTCGGTGGCTGCAATACGCGGGCGTTTACACGGAGGACGAGGCCGATCCGCAGCTTGTGGTCACCGTCATAGACTATCTGGCGCTGCACGCCTCTGGCTGACGAGGAATCTGCTCGTCGAAGGCGCAGCCAGGCGACGCCTCTGCGCCTGGCAGACTCGCCAGAATTCTGGAATGCGCCCCGCGCGCCCTGCACCGCGCAAATGGGGCTTGACAAATCGTTACAAGTTTTTTATACTTACCTCAAGAGTCCGTAAAGGACATCCCACCACCCCACCCGCTAGAGCGTCGCGCATCCCCACACGCGACGCTCGCGTTTCTGGTACCTGACGCTCAGGCGGTTGTTACCTGGGCACGCTCCACGCGGTGCAGATAGCGCAGGTACACTTTGGTCAGCTCAGCAGCGACCGACGGCAGCAGGATGAGCGGGATCGCATACAGCCAGTGCGTCGCCGAGAGCGTCACCGTGTCGAATATCTCCTGCAGGAAGGGGGTATACAGCACAGCCAGCAGCAGCACCAGCGACGCCGCCACCGCATATTGCATGAACCGATTGGTGAAGAAGCCGATCCTGTGCAGCGCGTAAAGCTCAGAGCGCGCCGTATAAGCCCGCGTCAACTCGGACAGCGACAACGTGACGAAGGCCATCGTGCGCGCCAGCGCCCAGCCGTCACCGGGCTGCAGATGATGGCCTATGGCGAAAGCTGTCAGTGTCGCCGCAGTCTTCATGATGGTTTGTACAATGATCCCGATGCGCATGTCGCGGTTGATGATCGGCTCGCGCGCCGGGCGCGGCGGGCTGTCCATGATGTCTGGGTCGCCCTTCTCCACGCCCAGGGCCAGCGCCGGCGCGCCATCTGTGAGCAGATTGAGCCACAACAACTGGATCGGTGTCAGCGGCGTGGGCGTGCCCGCCAGCGTCGCCAGGAAGATAACCGCGATCTCAGCCAGGTTGCAGCTTAGCAGGAAGAAGACGAACTTGCGGATGTTCGAATAGATTACGCGCCCCTGCTCCACCGCGGAGACGATGCTCACGTAGTTGTCGTCGGTGAGCACCATATCGGCGGTCTCTTTCGAGACATCGGTGCCGGTGATGCCCATCGCTACGCCAATGCTCGCTCTCTTCAGCGCCGGCGCGTCGTTGATGCCGTCGCCTGTCATCGCTACCACATGGCCGCGCGCCCGGAAAGCCTCCACGATGCGCACCTTGTGCTCTGGCGAGACGCGGGCGAACACGTCCACATCCTCGATCTGCGCGGCCAATTCGCCGGGGTCGAGGCCCTCGATATCGCTGCCGCGCAGCACGCGCCCCCCCTCGCGCAGCAAGCCGATCTCCCTGGCAATGGCCTGGGCGGTGTCAGGATAGTCTCCCGTCACCATCACCGTGCGAATCCCTGCATGGCGCGCCCTGGCGATAGCCGCCGCCACTTCGGGCCGCGCCGGGTCAATCATGGCGATCAGCCCCACGAACGTGAGATGGTCTTCAAGGGTGTCTGGTGTGAGCGGATCAGGGACGGCGGTCAGGCTGCGCTGCGCCACCGCCAGCACGCGCAGCGCATCGTCGGCGAATTCGTGGTTCGCCCGCAGAATCGCCGCGCGGCTGGCCGCGTCGAGAGCGCGCGTCTCGCCGCCGCAGACTATGGTCTCGCAATGCTCCAGCACAATCTCCGGCGCGCCTTTGATGAAGGCAAGGTAGCCAGAGCCATTGGGCGTGCGGTGCACGGTGCTCATGCGCTTGCGCACCGAGTCGAAGGGAATCTCGTTGACGCGCGGGTACTCGTGCTCCACCTCAGCGCGCCACAGGCGCGCTTTCGCCGCGACAGTGACCAGCGCGCCTTCGGTCGGATCGCCCACCATACGGTAACCGCGCTCACCTCCGTTGCCCGCGCCAAGCCCTTCCCCGCCCAGCACTTCCAGCCGGGCATCGCTGGCCAGCAGCCCGCCCAAGAGCAGCCGGTGAGCATCCGCTGTCGTCAGCGGATCGAACGGCGCGCTCTCGCGATAGAACGCCCCTTCGGGGGTATATCCGCTGCCGCTCACCACGATTGTCTGGCCGTCCACATAGAGCCTGACCGCGGTCATCTGGTTCTGGGTGAGCGTGCCCGTCTTGTCCGAGCAGATCGCCGACGCACTGCCCAGCGTCTCGACCGCCGGCAAGCGACGGATCAGGGCATTGCGCCGGATCATCTCGCGCATCCCAATCGCCAGGTTGATCGTCACGATGGCCGGCAGCCCTTCCGGCACGGCGGCGATGGCCAGGGCTACCGCCGTCAGCAGCGAGTCTTCCAGCGCGCTGCCCAGCGTGAACTCGTCCGACGAGATTTCGCGCGCGAAGATCACCACGCCGACCAGCAGGCAGATCGCCAGCGCAGCGATGCTCAGCGTGCGCCCCAGCTCGTCGAGCCGCTGCTGAAGCGGTGTGGTCTCGTCCTGAGTGGACTGGATCATATCGGCGATCTTGCCGATCTCCGTCGCCATGCCCGTGGCGACGACAACCGCCTTGCCCCGGCCATAAGTCACGGTGGTGGCCATATAACCCCTGTTCGCCTGATCGCCGATGATCGTGTCGGCGGCCAGCACAACATCGGCCCGTTTCTCAACCGGCACCGACTCTCCGGTCAGCGAGGATTCGTCCACCTTCAGATTGACTGCCTGGATCAGGCGCACGTCTGCCGGGATGTAGTTGCCAGCCTCCAGGACGACAATGTCGCCGGGGACAAGCTGGCTGGACGGGATAGTCTGCTGGAAGCCGCCCCGGATGACAGTAGCTTCCGGCGAAGCCAGCTTGCGCAGCGCCGCCAATGACTCCTCGGCCTTGCCCTCCTGGATCACCCCCAGCGTCGCGTTCAGCACGACGATTGCCAGGATGACCACCGCTTCGATCCAGTCGCCGAGCGCCGCCGAAAGCAGCGCCGCGAAGATCAGGACGTAGATGACGAAGCTCTGGAACTGGGCAAGCAATCGCTGCCAGAACGTCGGGCGCGGTTGTTCGCGCAGCGCATTGGGGCCTGTCCGAGCAAGACGGTCGCTGGCCTCCTGCGGCGTCAACCCTCTGCCCTGGTCAGTCTGGAGGAGTTGCAGCGTTTCGGTCACCGAGAGTGCGTGCCAGGGGTGGTCAAGTCGTGAAGCAGCCATGCGTGGGCCTGATCCTCTGTCGGCAGTTGCGCCAGGATTGTCGGACACTTGTGAAAGCGATCACTGCGCCATAGTAACACGATCCGCGTCGGTATGCAGCACTTCGGGCCAACAGGGCCACGAACGAGTTGCCAGGCAATCGCCAGATCGTCCCCCTCCAGCAGGGCCAGAGGGGGACCGAGGGGGGAAGGGAGAAGCGCGGCTTTCAAGCCCCTCCCCCGCAAGGAGGAAGGAGCTTGGGGGTGGGGGAAAACAGCTTCTCAAAGGGTCTCTGGGCTTCCCCTGGCAACAGGCTGTCCGTAGACCCCGGCCAGCAGGGTGCGAGCAAAATCTATCAGGGGAGGCGCGGCAGGTTCTGAGGCGATTGTCCTGGCCTGACATCCTTGCCAAGCGCCTTCTCTTGGCCTATAATCATCAGTTGCCGTGAATCGGACGCGGCTCACCGCTCTGCGAATGACCACAGGGATAGCATTGCTTCGATACCAGACTGCCACTGAGCATTATTGGACTGAGCACTTCGAGATCACTGATGAAGACATTGAGTTCCTCTTCAATGTCTTCCTTGAAGGCGAGAAACCCCTTTCCAGCGAAGAACTGGCCAGTCGGCTGATCGCCTTCCGCATCGAGCGAGAAGCGCAACTGCTGCGCCGCCAGATTCAGCGCGGCGAGATCTTCCAGCCCAGGGACGCCTACCAGGTTGGGCAGTCGCTTATCTTTCCTGCCATGAACTACGCTATCGGAGAAGTGACCGGCACTCGCCCAGGCAACAACCCCGAACACGGCTCATTCATGGTTATTCAGGTTCGCTTCGAAAACGGCGAGTTGCGTGAGTTCGCCAGCTCTCTGCAGACGCCGCACAGTCTCAACCTTGACTTCAGCGCCGATACCCAGACGCCGCCCGCCACGGATGCTGACGTGAAAGCCATCCTGCGCAGCTACGGCGATGATGTTGTTTACCTGGTCGAAGAGCGGCTGCGCAAGGAGCCAGATGCGGTTTACTTCGCTGGGCGCTGGTTCCTCAAGTCGCTGCTGGCCGATGTGACGATCGCTCACTTGCATCTGGCAGAAGCTGTGCTGGATATGCGCGGCGGCGGCCCGCTGGAGACCGAGCAGATCATCAAGGAGATCGGCCTGCCCGCCGAGATCAACCGCCGCCTGCAAGCGTTCTCGCTGGACTACGCCATGTTCCACGACGAGCGCTTCGATGAGGTTGGCCCGGCGGGGCGCGTGAAGTGGTGCCTGCGCGGCATGGAGCCGCCCGAAGTGCTCAGCGTGCCAGAGCGCCTGCGTTACAAACCCATCGAGTACGATTGGCGACTGCTGACCAATGAGCTGGCTCAGCTTGAGTTTGAGCTAGATGACGAGCTGTCCAATCTGCGCTCACCGGCTTCGCCCGCTGATTCGGTCACATTCAGTCTTAACTTCCCCCATCGCCGCACCGGGACGCTGCCGCTGAACTCGCATTTGCGCCACATGTTCCCAACGGCATATGAGGCACCGCGCATCCTGATGACGCTGGTGGACGGGCAGACGGGCGAAGAGATGTCCGGCTGGGTCGTCCGCGAGCATCGTTACGTATACGGACTCGCCGATTTCTACCGCCGCCACCGCCTGCCGGTCGGGGCGTACATCATGGTCAAGCGCACCGACGATCCTTCGCGCGTGATCGTGGATTTTCACGCCCATCGCCCGCGCACCGAGTGGATTCGGCTGGCGATGGCTGGGCCAGGCAACCGGCTGCAAATCGAAAACCACAAGCGCGCCATCGGCGCTGAGTACGACGATCTGACTGTTCTGGGTGCCGACGATCTCAAGGCCATTGATGCGCTGTGGATCTCGACGGACAAGCCGCAGCGCGGCCTGGCCGATCTCATGCGCGAGCTGATGGGCGAGCTGGCGAAGCTGGCTCCGCAGCGGACAGTCCATGCCAAGACTCTCTACAGCGCCGTCAACGTGCTGCGCCGCTGCCCGCCCGGCCCGATTTTCGCCACGCTAGTCTCGAATGCGGACTTTGAGCATGTCGGAGGACCATACTGGCGCCTCGTTTGAGCCTGGGCATGTCCCAAAGTTAAGGAAAGGCTGTGAATTCCTCGATCAGCGTTGCCAGTAAGCGGGTGAAGCCCACGCTCGACACCAAGTTCCATGTGGACTACGAATGGTGGGAGCGTGAAGGGCGCGATCTTCGCGTGTATTTGCTGAGCCACCTGCCGCCGGAGCAGCGCGAGTTCTTCATGCAGCACCGCCAGACGGAAGACGTGGACTGGATAGATCCGGTCACGGCGGAAGTCGGCAAGGTGGACGCTTTGCAGCGGGCCATCCACGAGGCGAGTCAGCAGCCGGACTTCATCAATCCGCACCTGTCGTTGGTGGATGCCGTCTTTCGCGCGTTCCTGGCCAACGGCAACACCCCCCTCACCCCGCAGGAGTTGAGCGAGCGCATCGGTCGCCCACCCATGACCATTCTGCGCACCCTGGCGGGCACAACCGTCTACAAGGGCGTGCGCCCGTTCATGGAGGGCGCGTAGGCCCTGAACACGCCAGCCTGGAGCGAGGGTTGACGCCGCCCGCCGCGCACCGTACAATGACCACCATGCCCCTGTAGCTCAGCGGACAGAGCAACTGCCTTCTAAGCAGACGGTCGGGGGTTCGAGTCCCTCCAGGGGCGTCTGCTCTACCCTACACGCCAACAAGCCCGCATAGAGCGGGCTTGTGCGTGAATGGTTGGTCTTCTGGCTTGCGCCAGCGCCGACAAGTCAGGTTATGATGGCGGCATAAAGCGCCTGGGTCGCGGCTTCGGGCGTCCTGCCCTCCTGCTTGAGCTGATCCAGCAGCTTCTGGTAATGCGCTGCCGCTTCGCTGCGCCGCCCCAGGTCCGCGTAAAGCTGCATGATCTGGCGATGAATCGGCTCGTAGCGATCGTTCTCGCCGACGGCGCGCAGCAGCAGGCCGAGCGCGTGCTCCTGGCGTCCCTCGGCCAGGCGAATGCGCGCCATCTCGCTGAGCGCTTCCAGGTAGCCCTGCTGGTATTGCGCGCGCCGCATGACAATCCACTGATCGCTGTGCCCCTGGAGGAACGGCCCGCGATACAGATCGATGGCTTGCTGCCATGCGCTCGCCTTGTCCTCGGTCTCTGGCATCCGCCCGCGCACGAGCGCGCTCACGAACTCCGCGACATCGTGCTGAATAGCTACCTCTGGGTTGATGCGGTAGTAGCCCCCATCATGAACGAGCACGTCGAAATCGAGGGCTTTGTGCAGGCGGCGCTTGGTCACGTGGAAGACGTTCACTGCCTGGTCGTTTTCAAGATCGGGCCAGAATGCCTGGCAGATCTCTGAACGGGTGACAACCGGGCGGTCGAGGGCGAAGAAGAACAGCAGGCGCGGCAGGTGCCCTTCCCACGTGCTGATCGCCTCGCCGTCTATGTAGACATAGCCGGGGCCGAGCGCGCTCATCTTGAGCTGCATCTGGCCGCCGCTCTCGCGCATATCGTAGAAATTGCTGGTCACAAGCTGTTCATCTCGCAGAATGACCGCTTTCTTCTGGGCGATCAGCGAGATCCAGGGCAGGCGCGGCAGCGTGCGGCTGTTGATCACGATGCGGCAGTAGGCGGGGGCATGGAGAATCGCCTGCTCGACAAACCACTGAATATCATCGGCCCCGTCTGTGCGATCGTACTCATCCAGGATCAGCGTGAATGGCTCGCCGGACAGGTCGCCGATGTCGGCCACGAATGCCCTGAGGAGGTCGGTCAGTTGCAGGCTGGGATCGGACTGCGCCAGGTTGACATGCCGGCCAAAGGTCGGGTGCTGGTTGGCCAGATCGTGCGTGATGCCAGAGAGAAACGAGCGCACATCAACATCGTCCGGCCCCATCGCGTAGTAGAAGACGGGTTCGCCCGTCAGATTCATGAGTTGAGCGACGACCATGGAGCGATAGCGGCTGGCCGGGTGGAGGAGCACCACCCTTGCTTCCGCCCCACGTTCCCGAACAGCCTGAAGGGCACGAGCCACCAGATCGTTTAGTTCCATTTTCGGCCTCTGTATGGTAACAGGTTGTCTATGCCATAGTATAGGAGATGATGGACGATAGGGCAAGCGCTAATGCCTTGGTTTCCCTGGCTTACGATCGTTCTGCATCAACCGCTGCGAAACACTTATCTATTATGCTTACCGGACTTTCACCCTGCCCGTGTCACCCGGCTGCGCCCTGCTTGAGCTTGCCCCGCTCGGCGTCGCCGCGCCAGATTGGACACCCTCGCCCTCTGCTGCTACAATACTGCCCAATCCCAGGACTTCCGCTGCCGCACGTTCCGCGCCGTGACCTGCGACAGCCGCCCCTGGCTGCGCCAAATGAGCTTTGTGAGAGTATCATCATGGTCAAAACAGTGAGAAACCTGACTGTGCTCGGCGCTGGTCTCGGTGTCAGCGCGGTGGTGGGGTGGCTCCTGCTCCGCGAGAGCAAGCGCGGCAAGATCGCCGAGCGCTTCGTTGTCCGCTCGCGCACGCACGACGCCGTGGCAGAACCGGTCGCCGAGATCGCGTTACCGCTGGACCAGATTGACCTTGAGAATTCCCCGTCCACCAGTCAGCAGGCCGATGATTTCACCACGATCAAGGACATCGGGCCGTACTTCGCCCAGGCCTTGCAGAATGCCGGGATCACCCAGTTCGCTCAACTGGCTGCTCTGACTCCCGAAACGCTCTCTGAGCGGCTGGCGCCGTTCGCCACTGCGCGCGCGCAGCGCATTCGCAACAATGACTGGATCGGCCAGGCGCAGCAGCTCGCCGCATCCGCCGGAAAGAAATGATGGCTACGGTCTTCCCAACTGACATCACACTCCACCAGTCGGCCAATGAACTGGTCATCCAGTGGTCGGATGGCCGGACATGCCGCTACCCTGTTGGCCCCCTGCGCATGGCCTGTCCCTGTGCCGAGTGCCGGGGCGGGCACGCGAACATGGGGCCGCAGGGCGATCCTGACAATCTGCTCGATCTGGTCCCTGATCGGCCCTATACAGCCGAACGCCTTGAGATTGTCGGCAATTATGCGCTCCAGTTCTACTGGAGCGACGGACATCACACCGGCATCTACACCTGGGACTATCTTTATCGCCTGTGCCCGCCAGAGACTCGTTGATGTTCGAGCATTTTTTCGTCCAGCACCCAATGGTATCCTCTGACGACCAGATGTTGTGGATTGAGGCAGTCGAGACGATCGAGCGCTGCCTGACGCGCGGCGAGGACACGGGGTTCATCGCGTTCATGGAAGCGCAGATCACGAGTCGCCCGCCGCGCGTGGACTTGCTGCGCGCGGTCGCTGACGATCTGCTCACGCGCCTGTTGGCCTTACGCCAGCAGCGCGATGACGTGCGCGACCGCGTGGTGAGGATGCTGCTGGACGAGTATGACATTGACATAGCGGGACTCTACCCGGCGGACGCCCCGGAGCAGTACGAACGCCTGTCAGTGGACGAGATCGTCAGCCCTGCCCTGCGCTCCCTGAGCGAGGCAGCAGCCCAGGACCTGCCTCTTATTCGCAAGACCGTGCAAGCCTCGCTGGAGATGGTGCGCCAGCTTTCTGCGGACATCCGGCTGACCGAGCGTCTTCACCAGACCGTGGCGGACTGGCTGATAGGGCTGAGCGCGACCTCATCACGCAGCCTGCTCACCCAGCGTTCGCGGCCCGACCGTAAGGACGAGACTCAGCGACTTCATTGACCCCGCCCAACCTGATATTTCCCAGACGAGCCGAGCGCGAGAAACCCATGCAGAAACCCTATGAACGCTATCTCCAGGAAGTCCTGATCGACAGCGAGACCCTGCAAGCGCGAGTGGCGGAGCTTGGCCGCGAGATCAGCGCTGATTACGCGGCGGTGCCCGATGTGCTCCTCGTCTGCATCCTGAAAGGGGGCGTGCTGTTCCTGAGCGATCTCATGCGGCACCTCGACTTCCCTCACAGCATTGACTTCATGGCCATCGCCAGCTATGGCAGCGGCGCGCGCGAATCATCGGGGCGCGTGCGCATTGACATGGACCTGCGCCAGGACATCGCTGGCAAGCACATCATTGTCGTCGAGGATATCGTAGACAGCGGGCACACGCTTCAGTACATCCTCAACATCCTGGCGACGCGCGAGCCAGCCAGCGTCAAGATTTGCACCCTGCTCAGCAAGCCCAGTCGCCGCCTTGTCCACATCGATCTGGACTACGTCGGCTTCGAAATTCCCGACAAGTTCGTGTTCGGCTATGGGCTAGACCTGGACGAACACTTCCGCAACCTGCCTTTCATCGGCGTCTGCAAGCCGAACAGTCAGGTGGGAGCCTCCTAAGTGAGTCTCGCTCCCGTCGCACCGGGACGCCCCCTGTTCTGGCCGCCAATCGTCGAGCGCCTTCAGGCGCTGCTGCCCCGTGCGCCAGTCCATATTGTGGGCGGCGCCGTGCGCGACGCCTTTCTGCATCGCCCCCTCAAAGACCTCGACCTGGCAGCCCCGTCCGATGGCCGACCGCTGGCGCGACGGATCGCCAACGCCCTGCGCGGCGCGTACTATCCGCTCGATGCGCAGCGGGGCGTAGGGCGCGCCCTGATCGTCTGGCAGGACGAAAACATCACCATTGACGTGGCGCAGTATCGTGGCGCAGACCTGCTGGCCGACCTGACGCTGCGCGATTTCACGGTCAACGCGATGGCTGTCTCGCTGGGGGGCGACCTTCAGCACATCATTGACCCGCTCGGCGGCCTGGACGACCTGCAGGCCCGCCGTCTGCGCATGTGCACGCCAGAAGCCCTCGCCGACGATCCCGTGCGCAGCCTGCGCGCCATCCGCCTGAGTCTGACCTTCGGCCTGCTGATCGAACCGGCGACCCGCCAGGCGGTGCGCGCCGCCGCGCCGCACCTGGCGCGCTGCTCGGCGGAGCGCATCCGCGACGAGTTCTTCGCCATTCTGAGCACTGCCAGACCTGCGGCGGGCCTGGCGGCGCTTCAGCAGCTTGGCTTATTGGCCCAGGTCGTCCCGGAAGCCGAGTCTCTGATCGGCATCGCCCAGCCGCCTCCGCATCGGTACGACGTCTGGCGGCACACGCTGGCTGTGGTAGAGCGTCTGGCAGCCATCGTGCGCCTGCTGACTGCACCATCCGCCGCCGAAGCCGCCAATGCCCAGCTCGGCCTGATCGCCTTCGCCCTGGCGCGCTATCGCGTGCAGTTAGCCGAGCACCTGGCTGCGCAGTGGGCCGGCCAGCACGCTCACCCGGCGCTGCTGGCGCTGGCGGCGCTGCTCCACGACAGCGGCAAGCCAGAATCAATGCGCAGCGGGGCCAGCCACTATCCTGAGACGCCTGCCTTCCCTCAGCACGAGCAGATCGGCGCGGCCATTGCCGAGCGGCGGGCGGCTGCTTTGCGCCTGAGCAACGAAGAGATCGCGCGCCTGGAGACCATTGTCCGCCATCACATGCGCCCCCTGTGGCTGTACAGCGGTGAGCCAGTCAGCAAGCGCGCTGTGCATCGCTTCTGGCGCGATACGGATCGCGCAGGGATAGATATATGTCTGCTGGCGATGGCCGACTACCTGGCCACCTATGGCCTGGCGCTTGACACACGTGACTGGGTGCACTACCTGGAGCACATCCACCGCCTGCTGGAAGGCTACTTCGACCGCTACGACACCGAGGTTGCGCCCCCTGCCCTGGTCACCGGGCGCGACTTGCTGCATCATCTGCGCCTGGAACCCGGCCCGCTGCTGGGGGAGCTGCTTGAGAAGATCACAGAGGCTCAGGTCGAAGGGCACATCACCAACAAAGAAGAGGCGCTGGACTGGGCCAGGCGCCTCCTCGACGCGCGCGAGTCGTGACTCGCGCGGCTTCTTATGGCTTCGTGCGCCGTCACCCGCTTCTGTTGGGCGCACTCTCCTCGTCTGCATCGTGCTCGAAAAACCACAACATCGTCTTGCCGTAGACCCGCTCATCATACGGGCGCAGCGCGCGCAGGCTGACCTCTTCGCGCTCGTGCGGATCAATCTGCACGATGACCACGCCCTCCGGCTGGAGGTGCGCCCGGTTCTCGTCCAGCGCCAGCAGCACCTCTTTCCACACCCCCTTGTATTGCGGCGGGGCCACGTAGACGTACTCGAAGGCCTCTGGGCGGGGGTGTCGCAGATAGACGAGCGAGTCGGCGCGCAGCACTTCGGCCCGGTCTGCCAGGCGCGTGCGTTCCAGGTTTTCGTGAATAGTGCGGATCGCCAGCGGATGCCTGTCAATGAACACCACGCGCCCGGCCCCGCGACTCAGCGCCTCGATCCCCACAGAGCCGGTGCCGGCGAACAGGTCGAGGAAGGAACTGCCGACAATGCCCCGCCCCAGGATATTGAACAGCGCTTCTTTGACGCGATCCATGACAGGCCGCGTGGTATCGCCGGGCACCATCTTCAGCCGGCGGCCTTTCGCTGCGCCCGCAATCACCCGAATCGGCACGATCTGCTCCCGGATTAGGGCTTGGCTTCGACCACTTCGCGCACGGCGCGGATATTCGACTGGGGCGTGGTGGTCATGATGACGCAGCCCGTCGAGAGGATGAAGCGCCGCCCATGCGTCTGCTCGATGGCTTCGCGGGCCTGGGTGCGCACCTCTACCGGCGTGCCGTTGTGCATCGGGTTCCACCGCCCCAGGCCGCCGCTGACCGCGCCGCCAAAGCGGAGCTTGCCTTCGGCCAGGCTCAGCCCGCATTCCCGGTCGTGCCAGTTGATGGTCTGGATCGGGTAGTCGGCGATCAGGTCGAACATGGGGGCCTGGCCGTGCAGATGCACCATGTTGAACCACCAGGTATCTGGCAGCGCCCCCAGAATCTGCAGATCGTAGGGACGGCCAAACTCGCGGTATTCGTCTTCGCTCATCACGGTGTGCGAAGCATGTTGGATGGCGTAGAAGATGCCGGAGACTCCGCTGCGGCGCATAGCATCTATGAAGCGCAGCGTGCTCTCGGTGATCGTGTTGAGGCCGGTTTTCAGGCGGTCGGGCGCGGTGCGCAGGTGCTCGATCAGCAGCTCGCGGCCTGCGATGTTCTTGGCCTGAGCCAGCGGGCTGAAGATCGTCTGGATGAAGGGCACGTCGTCGCCGAACGCGCCCTTGATCTGCCGCAGCACCTCAAGCTGCCGCCCCAGCGCGCCCCGCGAAGGATCGAGCACGCGCAGCTCCGTCCAGTCCAGCGACCGCTGCACCACATGGCGCACGTACTCCCGCGTCCCTTCCAGGTTGCCCTGCCAGCGATCTTGCACGCCGTAGTCCGTCACGCAAAAGCTGCTGGCAGGTGTAACCTTGATAAAATCGAAGTCCCACTGGCGCTGGAAGGCGATGGTCGCTTCCGCTAGGTCAACGGCTCGCTGATCGTCGCCCGGCCAGTGCCGCCACAAAGCGACGGGCACGCGATCGATCTCTTCTCCGGCGACCGCCCTCTCCAGGCGCTCGCGTTTGCTCAGAGGCATATCAGATCCCTTCAGAAATGGCTGGCTTCGAGAGGGGCTAGAGGAAATCAGCCATCTGCTCGATCTGCTGCTTCACCATGCGCTGCAGCATGAAGTGGCGCTCCTTCTCCTCATCGTCCGTCTGAGCACCTTTGGCGATGAGATCGGCAGCTTTCTGGAACGCCTCCAGGGATTTCTCCTTGTTGCCTGTCTTGCGGTAACACAGCGCGATTCCCCAATAGGCATCGAGGGAATCAGCAGCTTCAGCCAGAATACGCTCAAACTGTTCGATAGCAGCATCATTATTGCCGGCGTAGTGCATCTTCCACGCCTGATCGACTCGCGCCTTGATCTCTTTGGGGTCCATCATTCTCTCCGGGGAGTGGCTCGCTAATCGGCTCGCCCGCAAACCGTTAGGCGATGAAAACGCGGGCACATTTGCACGAGATTATACGCTGCACACCCGAACGCGCAAGGGATGGCCGACATCCTCTGCTCGGCTCGGCCTGGATCACCGGCTGCTCGCCGGGCCGCTGATGCGGATCATCTGCGGGATAATCGCCTGGTTGCCCATGCTGCTCCCGCGCCCGTCAGTCACGAACAACGGCGTGACCGGCGGGCACGGGGCAATACTCGCGCTGCTGCACGGGCCGAGGCGCACCACGAAGTAATATTCGCCCCCCGGCGCGTCATCGGGGATGCGCAGGTAGTAGGAGTCGCGCACGTACCGGCGCAGCAGCGGCCAGAGCGACCACCGGCTGGTGGGGATGCCGCCGGGGTGTCGGTGCGCCGCGCTCACCAGGGCGAAGCCCGGTTCCTCAGCGGCCACCAGCCGCAGCTCCGCCTGGTAATCCGGCAGGTCGGGCCGCGTTGCGCGCCAGTACAGGTGCACGGTGAGATCGTCCCCCGGGGCCAGGCGCGCCTTGCCAGAAACGTCTACAGACAGCAGGTCCACGCCGCCCTGAAACGCGCGCGGGACCTGGGCAGCGGCGGGCTGGACGATCCCCGGCGGCGAGCGCCGTGCTACCAGGTCTGGCAGCGCGCGCGGAAACGCCGCGCCCAGAGCGACCAGCGCCAGCAGAGGAGCGAGCGCGATCACCGGGATCGTGCTGGCCGGGCCTGGCGGCGATTGCACAGAAGGGGCCTGGTCGCGCCGCAGGAGCAGCGCGCCGGTCAACAGGAGCGCCATAGCCGACAGACCAAGCCCGGCGTCGCGCGCGCCGCTGCCCCCGAATTTCACATAGAGATCGTGCACACCCTCCGGGACCTTGAGCGTGAGCAGTCCGCTGGACGATTCGGTGTCCACCACCAGAGCCTGTTCATTCAGCAGGGCCTTCCATCCCGCGAAGTACAGCGTGTGCAGGACCAACGTGAAGGGGCGGCGAGCCTTCACGGCCAGGCGCTCAGCCTGTGGCGAATGTGCGATCACGTCCACCTGGGTGGCGGCGGGCAGTTGCTCGCGCGCGATCTTGTCCACATAGCCGAGCTGATACGACGAGAGCACCTGCGGCGACGGAGACGGCAGCGCCGTTATGCTGCGGGGCAGCAGCCAGCCATCAGTCAGGGATGCCGACAGATAGCCGCGCACTTCGTCGCGCAGGAGGTCTAGCGCGCTTGCTGTTGGCGGTGCTGATGGCCACTGCGGAGTGACCAGCAGCGGAAACACCCCAACGACGAGCGCGCTCGCGCACCCGACTAATCCGAGGGCTGCCACCGCCCGCCGCGTGCGATCCAGCACCCAGCCAAGCTGGGCGATCACCAGCGCGCACAGCGCCGCACAGACGGCAACCAGATCGCGCGGGTAGAACTCCAGCCACGCGGGGACGCGCGTCCAGAGTGGCTCCGCGATGCGCGTTGCTGCCAAACCCGTGATCAGTGCCGCCAGCGCGAAGTAGATCATCTCCGCGTGCGCTGCGGGCAGCGTTGACATGGCAGCCACGAGCCGCGCCTGATACGCTTCCCCCCGACTGATCGGCTGCTCAACCCGCACCGGCGGAGTGTGCCGCCAATCCCAGGCCAGCGCCACCAGGATGGCCGCGAGCGCCAGCGCCCAGATCGCCACACCGATGGCCTCCGTGCCGGGCGGGTTGACCGCGCTCAGGTCCACACGGGGCGGCAAGGCCAGGAGCGCAGCAGGCGAGACAGGCTGCCAGTTGGCCGACGGCCATTCGGTCGCCGCGTGCCACCGCACCAGGTCGCGCTCCCACCACGCCGGCACCAGGTAGACAGCGCTCAGCAATGCTCCCAACAGCCAGGCGGCCAGCGCCCGCCGCACCGCAGCGCGAGGGATGATCTTCAACCCCCCGACCCAGGCGATCCACCCCAGCAACAGCGCCGCCAGGATGATATTCAGCGGCGTGTGCGCCAGCCAGACCAGCGCAGCCAGCAGCGCCGCCCTGCCCACGTCCCTGGCGCGCCCGCTGGCCAGGGCGCGCTCAAAGCCCCACAGGGCGCCCGCGAATGCGCTCACCGCGATCATCGCACCCAGATCGCCTTCCACCAGCGGCAGATCCCAGATCATCTGCGGGTTCAGCAGAAATCCCAGCGTCGCCAGCGTGCCAGCCAGCACCCCCCAGCGCCGTCGTGCGAACGAGAAGATGCCCAGGCCGCCCAGCGCCAGCGTTAGCCCCATGATCGTCTTGAGGCTCGTCTGCGAGCTGGTTTGCAGCAGCACGCGGTGGAGTCCGGTCAGCCAGTGCGGCAGGGGCGCGCGATAGTTCCACAGCGGCGAACCGTACCCGTAGTAGAAGTCGGGCGCCCAGCGCGGGTACAGAATGCCTGCCTGGAGCGCGTCCGACATCTCCACGGTGCGGGCGATCTGCTGCTGTGTCCCCACCGTGACCGGCCAGCCTGGTGCGATCAGCAGCGGGATGACCAGCGCACCGATCAGTGCCAGGACTGGGATCAGGCTGTCCACCTCGCGGCGCGTCTTGCGCATCCACTGGGGGAGGTCTTCTGGGCGCAGGCCGCCAGGTAGCTCCTGGGTACGGCGACGGCTCACGGGTGGGGTCTCCTCCTCAGACGTGCGGCGTGCCGGGTGTCAGCGCGATCTTAGCGGGGCACGGCGCGCCCTGTCGAAAAGCTGAAAGCAGAACTCGTCCTGGCCTGCGCCTGTGGTATACTCGCCAGAACAAGTGTTTGTTCACGGCAGGTGGTGCGTCTCATGCCTTTCACACGCTTCATCGAAGGGCCGGCTGGTGTCGGCAAGACAACCCGCGCGATCCAGCACGTGCGTGACCTGCTCGACGCCGGCGCGCGCGGTGACGAGATGCTGGTGCTGGTGCCGCAGCGGGCGCTCGGCTGGCCCTACGCGCGCGCTTTTACCGATCCGGCGTGGCCATCTGGCACCAGCATTGACGTGGTGACCCTGGGCGGCCTGGCCCGGCGCAGCCTGGAGACTTTCTGGCCGCTCGTCGCTGAGCGTGCTGGCTTTGCCCAGCCGGGGCTGGATCCCCTCTTTCTCACCGTCGAGACGGCGCAGTACTTCATGGCCCGCCTTGTGCTCGATGCGCAGCGAACCGGCGTCTTCGACAGCATCAGTATCAGCCCGTTTGCCATCATGCGCCAGACGCTCGACAACCTCTCGAAGGCAGCCGTCAGCCAGCTTCCGCTCGACGAAGTGGCCGACCGGCTCATCGCCGCCTGGGGCGACCGCCATTCCAGCCGCCCGCCGGTCTATCGTGCCTGCCTGGATGTGGCCCGCCAGTTCCGCGAGCACTGCCTGCACTACAGTCTGCTCGATTTCTCGCTACAGATCGAGGTGTTCACCAGAACCCTGCTCAGCGAGCCGCTCTACGTCCGCTACCTGCGCAGCCACTATCGCCACCTGGTGGCGGACAACCTGGATGAGGAGTTCTCGGCTGTCGGGGACTTCATCCGCTGGCTGCTGCCGGGGCTGGAGTCCGCCCTGCTGCTCTACGACACCGATGGCGGTGTGCGGCGTTTCCTCGGCGCGGCCCCTGCCGAGATGCGCACGCTGGCCGAGCTGGCCGACGAGCGCGAGGAGTGGCGCGAGCCGGTTGTTGCGCCCCCGGAGATGGTGTCCTTTGCCGAGGCGCTGTCCTCGGCGATCGTTCCCCAGGCAGCAGCACCGGCTGCCCTCGCCGCTGTATCGCTTGACCAGGTGCTCACTGTGCATTCAGCGCGCTTCTTCCCGCAGATGGTGGACTGGGCCGTGGCGGGGATCGCGGGGCTGGTCCAGGCCGGGGTGCCGCCGCGCGAGATCGTGATAGTCGCCCCTTTCATGAGCGATTCCCTGCGTTTCGCCCTCACGACGCGGCTGGACGAGCACGGCATTGCTACAGTCTCGCACCGCCCATCGCGCGCGCTGCGCGAAGAGCCGCAGGCGCGCGTCATGCTCACCTGGATGGCGCTGGCTCATCCGCACTGGGGCATCGCCCCGCCCGTGCAGGACGTAGCCGACGCGCTCAGCCGCTCCATCGCCGGGCTTGACCCGGTGCGCGCCTGGCTGCTGGCCCAGATTGTATACCGACCCGGCCAGCCTGAGCTTGGCTCGTTCGACCGCATCCAGTCTGCCACGCAGCAGCGCATCACCTACGTGGCCGGCAAGCGTTACGAGCGCTTGCGCGCCTGGCTGGATGCCTATCGTCAGACGGACTCCGGCGACATCCCGCCCGATCACTTCTTCAGCCGCCTCTTTGGCGAAGTGCTGTCGCAGCCCGACTTCGGCTTTCACAGTGACGCCGAGGCGGGGCGTATCATCGCCGAGCTGGTCGCGTCTGCGCGCAAGTTCCGCCAGACGCTCTACCCGGACGGCGCAGTGGACGGCTGGGACGACGTGCTGCGCGACTACTTCACCCTGGTGCAGCAGGGTCTGCTGGCTGCGCTCTACCTGACAAGCTGGCGCGATGAGCAGCAGGACGCGGTCTTTCTCGCGCCCGCCTACACTTTCCTGATGCGCAACCGCTGGGTGGACTACCAGTTTTGGCTGGATGTGGGCAGCAGCACCTGGTGGGAGCGCCTGGAACAGCCCCTCACCCATCCCTACGTGCTTGCCAGGGAGTGCCCGCCGGGCCAGGTCTGGACCGACCAGATGGAGGTTGCCGCCCGCGATGACGCGCTGCGCCGGCTGCTGCTGGGCTTGCTGCGGCGCTGCCGGCGGCATGTCTACGCCGCCATCGCCGAGCTGGGCGAGCAGGGTTACGAACAGCGCGGCCCACTGCTGCGCATCCTCCAGCAGCTTCGCCAGGCATCTCTTGGGACACAGCCATGACCCCCGACAGCCAGCCAACTTTCCGCCTGCGCCCCGAACAGCAGGCCATCGTGCACAGTTATAGCGGCGGCAAGCTGGGCATTGCGGCGGTGCCCGGCAGCGGCAAGACCTTCACCCTGGCGCACCTAGCGGCGCGGCTCATTTCCAGGAGCCGCCTGAAGCCAGATCAGGAGGTGCTCGTCGTCACCTACACCAACTCGGCAGTGAACAGCTTCCGTGCCCGCATTGCCCAGATTCTCACCCAGGACTACGGGCTGATCGGGCACATCGGCTACCGGGTGCGCACGCTGCACGGCCTCGCCCGCGACATCGTGTACGAGCGCCCGGCGCTCGTCGGGCTGGCCGACGACTTCCTCATCCTCGACGAGAAAGAGTCGCAGGAGATTCAGCGTGACAGCGTGACGCAGCGCCTGGCCGAGTGGCGCGACGTTCTGGCGCAGTACCTCGACCCAGAGGTTGATTCCCGTTGGGCGTGGCACAGCTTTGAGGGCATCCTGCCCCAACTGGCCGGCAACTTCATCAGGCAGGCCAAAGACCTGCGCCGGGCGCCGGACGATCTGCTCGCGCTCTTGCCGCCGGAGGGGACCGGCCTCGGCCTGACTCGCTTCGCGCTCAGCGTCTATGCCGACTACCAGCGCAGCCTGGCCTATCGCGGCGCGGTGGACTTCGACGACCTCGTCCGCCTGGCGCTGGACGCGCTGGAGCGCGAGCCGGAGTATCTGGAGCGGCTGCGCCAGCGCTGGCCCTATATCCTGGAGGATGAGGCCCAGGACAGCTCGCGCCTGCAAGAGGAGATGCTCCGCCTGCTCAGCGGGGAGCGCAACTGGGTGCGCGTTGGCGATCCCAACCAGGCCATCTACACTACCTTCACCACGGCCAATCCGGGCTTTCTGCGCCGCTTCCTCGACCGTGAAGACGTGGACGAGAAGCCGCTTTCCGTATCAGGCCGCTCGGCGCAGCCCATCCTCGATCTGGCTAACGAGCTGGTGCGCTGGACGGCGGAAGATCATCCCGCCCCGGCGCTGAGGACGACCTTCGAATACCAGCCACGCGCGGCGCACGGCCCGGTGCGCGGCATCATTCACCCCACCGAAGAAGACGACCCCGACCCGAACCCGCCGGACGATGTCTGCCACATCGAACTGCGTTACCGGCCCAATGAAAAGATCAGCGCATCAGCCGAGTTGGAATACGTCATCTCAGGGGCCGAGCATCCCTTGCTGGACTTCGGGCAGGATGCGCCCCAGGTCCCCCAGGAGACCGTCGCCGTGCTCGTGCCGGACAACAATCGCGGCTTCGCCCTGGCCGAGAAGCTGCGCAAGGATCACAAGGACGTCCCTTTCGAGGAGCTGCTGCGCAGCTCAATGCGCACGCGCCAGTCAGTGAGGCGGCTGCTAGACATCCTGGAATATCTCTGCGAGCCTACCCACCCTAAGAAGCTCAAGAAGGCCTTCTGGGCGCAGCTTTCCGACGAGCGGCGCGAGCTTGTCACCGCCGACACCGCCACCACCGCCACGCTGACTCGCTACTTCGCCTCCGCCACAACGGTCGAGGAATTTCTGTGGCCGCGCGACCCCGGCGCGGCACTGGTTCTGCCGGAATTCGCGCCCGATTACGCCTGGGTTGGTGAGGAGCTGGCCCGCTTCCAGACGGGCATCAGGCGTTGGCTCCAGGGCACGGACCTCCCCATTGACCAGGTGATCCTGACCATTGCCCAGGACGTGTTCGCTGCGCCAGCGGACCTCGCCCTGGGTCACAAAGTCGCCACGACGCTGCGCGCGCTGGCTGCCAGCCATCCCGACTGGCGGCTGGCTCAGTTCGCTGAAGAGCTAAAAAGCATCAACGAGAACAAGCGGCGCTTTCTCGGCTTTGACGATAGCGAGATCGGCTATGTGCCCAAGCCGGGCGTTGTGACCATCGCCACCATGCACGCCGCCAAGGGCCTGGAATGGGATCGAGTCTACCTGTTGGCCGTCAGCGGCTATGACTTCCCGTCGGGGATGCCCTACGACCGCTACATTGCCGAGCGGCAGTTCACCCGCTTCTCTGCCGACGGCAGCATGGCCCGGCTGAATCTGGAGGCGGAGCTGCTCGCCCAGTTGGACTATCTGGTTGGCGCGCTGCCCGCCTATGAGGAGGGCGTGGCGACGCTGGAGGCACGGGTCGAGCGTGCGCGCGAGCGGTTGCGCCTGTTTTACGTGGGCATCACGCGGGCCAGGCACGAGTTGATCGTCTCCTGGAACTCCGGTCGTTACGCGCACAAGGGCGCGTCCTTTGAAAACCCACCGGCTTTACCCCTGATCCACCTGGGCACCTACAACGAGTATGGAGAGGGATAAGAGATCATCTGAGAAGTTATTTGCCCCCCATCCCCGGCCCTTCCCCCACGAGGGGGGAAGGGAGAGAAGCGCGCCCGCTAAGTCCCTGTGGGGGAGAGGCTTGGGATGGGGGGGGACAAAGGCAAGCGCACGACTTCTCAAACGGCCTCTAGGTGTACGAATTAGCGGCGGAGGGATGAGATGGCAATCGAGATGATGCTGCCAGAGGGCTTCACGTTCAGCCAGGCAAATTTGCAGGACTATATAGACTGCCCCCGGCGCTTTCAGTTGCGTTATGTACAGGGACAGCAATGGCCGGCGATGGTGACAGAGCCGCAGTCTGAGTATGAGACATTTAAGCGGCGGGGCGCGCAGTTTCATCGCCTGGTCGAGCGTCACCAGCTTGGACTCCCCGCAGCCGAGATCGCGCCGGGGCCGGACGATCTCTTGTTGTCGGCCTGGTGGGATGCTTATCTGGGCTTTGAGAAGCTGCACATGCTGCCTGGCGCGCGCTTTCCGGAACTGCATCTGTCCGCTGAGTTATTCGGCGCGCGGGCGATGGCAGTGCTTGATCTTGTGGTTGTCGAGCCAGGGGCGCGTGTGACCATCTTCGATTGGAAGACGCATTGGCATGTTTTGCGTCGGGACTGGCTGGCTTCGCGTATGCAGACGGTGCTGTATCTTTATCTGGCGGTTGCTGCGGGGCCGGGTATGTGGGGCGATTGGCTGGAGCCGGAGATGATCTCGATGATATACTGGTTTCCGGCGGAGCCTGACTCGCCGGTTACGTTCACCTGCTCGCGCCAGCAGCACCAGGAGCATGGTGCTCGTCTTGAGCGGCTGCTTCAGGAGATTCGAGGCAGGGCTGCGGAGAGAGTCTGGCCGTTGACTGCTGAAGTGCGTCGGTGCGAGCACTGTCAGTTCCGCTCGCGGTGCGGGCGGGGGACTGTCGCAGGTGCCTTTGACGAGTTTGAGGGGGGAGAGGATTTATGGGATGCTGTGGGGGGTGTTTTGGATTTTGAGGATGTAGGTGAGGTAGGTTTCTGAGGTGGTGAATGACTACGCGAAGCGCTTGATCTGGGAGCCGCCTGCGACCCTCTCCCTGCAATCCGTCTCCGACGACCTGGCCCGCGCGCTGAGCGTCTCGCCGCTCGTCGCCTCGCTGCTGGCCGCTCGCGGACTCACCACGCCCGACGCCGCCCGCGCCTTCCTCGACCCGCAGCACTATCGCCCCGCGCCGCCCGATGCCCTGCCAGACCTGGAGGCCGCGATCGCGCTCCTCCAGGCGGCAATCCGCCACCGCCAGACGATCCTCGTCTGGGGCGACTTCGACGTGGACGGGCAGACGGCCACCGCGCTGCTCATCACTGCCTTGCAGAGCCTCGGCGCGACGGTCGCCTACTACATCCCCGACCGCCTGGAGGAATCGCACGGCGTCCACCTCCCTGCCCTGGCCGAGCAGATCAGCCAGCACGCACCCGTCCTGCTGCTCACCTGCGACACTGGGATCTCGGCACACGAGGCTGTTGACTATGCGAAGCAGAACGGCCTCGCCGTCATCATCACCGACCACCATGACCTGCCGGATGCCCTCCCCGCCGCCGACGCCGTGCTCAATCCCAAACGTCTGCCACCCGCGCATCCGCTCGCCGCGCTGCCCGGCGTGGGCGTGGCCTACAAGCTGGTCGAGGCGCTCTTCGACGCGGCCCAGCGCCCCGCAGCAGGCACACCGCAGGCCGATCTCGCCGCCCTGGGCATCGTCGCCGATGTCGCCGCCCTGCGCGACGACACCCGCTACCTGTTCCAGATCGGCCTGGCGCAGCTTCGCCAGGCGGAGCGCGCTGGCCTGTCTGCCCTGTGCGAAATCGCCCGGCTCGACCCCGGCGCGCTCACCGAGACCGACATCGCCTTCCAGATCGCCCCGCGCCTCAACGCGGCGGGCCGCCTGAGCGATGCGCGTCTGGGGGTTGACCTGTTGACGACGACCGATCCAGCACAGGCGCAGATGCTCGCATCGCAGTTGGAGGCCCTCAACAACCAGCGCCGCCTGTTCGAGCGCCAGATTCTGGCCGCGGCCCAGGCGCAGATCGAGCAGGACCCGGCGCTGCTGGAATGGCGCGCCCTGGTCCTGGCCTCTCCCGCCTGGCACGCGGGGCTGCTCGGCATTGTCGCCAATCGCCTGGCCGAGCAATACGCACGCCCGGTCGTGCTGCTGACTCTCAGCGGCGACACGGCGCGCGGCTCTGCTCGCTCCTTTGGCGGCTACGACATCAGCGCGGCCATCGCCTCCCTGGCCGGCCTGCTGCGCACCTTCGGCGGACATCCCGGCGCGGCGGGACTCTCGCTGCCCGCCGATCATATCCCGGCCTTCCGCCGGCTCCTGTCCGACGCGCTGGCGGCCCAGCCCGCTCCACTCGCAGAATCCCGCCTGCCCATTGACGCAGTGCTTTCCCTGCGCGAGGTGACGCTCGACCTGGCCCGTGACATCGAGCGCCTGGCCCCCTTCGGTGAAGGAAACCCGCGCCCCACTCTGGTCAGTGAGCGGCTGCTGTTGGACAGCGCCACGACTCTGGGGCGCGAGGGAGCGCACCGCCAGCTTACAGTGCGCGACGAGGAAGGCGTGCGCCAGAGAGTGCTCTGGTGGGACAGCGCCAGCGCCGCCCTGCCCGCCGGCCTGTTCGACCTGGCGTTTCAGGTGCAGATCAGCGCTTATCGCGACAAGCCGGAATTGCAGCTTACCCTGCGAGACTATCGGCCCTCGCCCTCCGCGCCCGTCATAGCGCAGACTCCCGCGCGGCCCGTCGTGGATCGGCGCGAGTCCCCCTACCCTGCCCAGGCATTGGCAGCGCTGACCGACATCCAGCATAGATACCCTCAGGCGGTCGTCTGGGCCGAAGGGTATCGCCGGGCAGAGTCGCCGGGGCTGCCGCTGTCCTCGCTTCAGCCGGGCGAGACGCTCGTCATCTTCACCGCTCCCAGCAGCCCGCAGGCCCTGTCGGATGCGCTGCGTACAGTGAAGCCAGTGCGCATCGTGCTGATCGGCGCCGACCCGTTGCTCGTCAGCCGCGACGCTGTGCTGCGCCGCCTGATCGAGCTGTCCAGGTTTATCATCAACCGCGAAGAGGGAGACACCACGATCCGCGCGCTGGCCGAGGCCGTCGCCCAACCGCCGGAGACCGTTCGGCTGGCTTTGCGCTACCTGCATTCTCGTGGCGCGCTGGACTGGCGCGAGGACTCCGCCGGCAACCTGGCGCTGACAGGCGGGGCCAGCCCCCTCGTCGAGGGCGACAGCACCTTACTCAGCGCCTTTGCCGCCCACGTAGACGAGACGGCGGCCTACCGCGCCTACTTCCGCCGGGCTGCGCCAGAGCAGTTGCTCGAAGGGGAATCCGATGACGAAGTATCCAATCCCGGCCCAGACAACGCGCGTTGAGACCGTCGTCGTCAACTCGCGCTTCATCGCCACCATTGGCCGCGCGGACACGGTCGCTGAGGCCAGGCAGTTCATCCAGGCGGTCCGCGACGAGATGCCGGGCGCTACCCACCACGTCTATGCCTTCAAAGTCGGCTACGGGGGCAGTGTGACCGAAGGAGTGTCCGATGATGGCGAGCCATCTGGCACCGCCGGCCCGCCGGTGCTGGCCGTCCTGCGCGGCGCAGATCTCGGCGACGCGGTCATCGTCGTGACGCGCTACTTCGGTGGCACCAAGCTGGGCACCGGCGGCCTGGTGCGCGCCTATGGGGGAGCTGCCAAAGAAGCTATCGCCGCGTTACCTATCGAGCTGAAGGTCGAGAAGCAGCCGGTGGGCGTCACCGTTCCCTATGGCGCTTACGAGCGCCTCAAGCTGCTGCTCGCGGAGCACCAGGCGCTGATCACCGATGAGGAGTTCGCGGCAGAGGTCACCGTCTACGCCACGCTTCCGCTTGATCAGATCGCCCCGCTCGAAGCGGCCATCACCCACCTGACCGCCGGGCAGGCTGCGCTCGTCCGCCTCGACGAGCCGAGCGCCTGAGGCCCCCGCCTGCTACCCCACGTTCTGCGGGGTGCCGGTGGGGATTGGTGGCCCTGCGCCAATCTCATCCGCCGCGCTGCCGTAGACGCACGAGTTGTACGCCCCGCCGATCTCCACCCGAAAATCCGCCGTCCGGTTGGGATCGGGCTGCACGACGACCTGGCCCTCTCCCACGCGCAGCACCCGCCGCAGATCGTCCAGCGCGCTGCCTTTCGTCTGACCGGTGTAGTCGTAGATCAGGGACAGATCGCGCGGCCTCTCAGCGCGCGAGGAGTCAATGCTGGCAGCGAACCCTTCCCAGGCCAGCCGGTCTACGGCCACCCGGTCGAAGCCAATGCCGTAGCCGGAGGCATCCTGCACCACAACATTCACCGTTCCGCGCCCCAGCCGGTTGGCTGTAGGCGGGGTCAGGAAGTCCTGAATGAGCGGGACAAGCGTATCCCGGTTGGGCAGCGTCACGTCGCGGCCATCGTCCGGCGTTCGGAAAGGAATGTAATGCACCCCGCGCGTCCCGGCATAGCGGGCAATGCTGCTCATGTCCAGGCTCACCGCCAGCGGCACCATCGCCAGGACATCCGTCAGCGTCATGTCAGTCTGCACGACCTCCACCGCTTCCGGCCACAGTTGCGTCACCTGCGAGAAGAGTCCCTGCTCGCGCGCCTGGTACCACATGGCGCGCAGCGCGTCTATCTGGCGCCGCCCGCGATCCAGGTCGCTGGTGCTCATGCGGCTGCGCACGTACCACAGCGCCATATACGGGTCGAGTTGCTGGCGGCCAATGGGCAGCGTGTAGTATTCCCAGTTATCCTCAACCGCCTGATCCAGCTCCGGCGATTTCAGCCGCCAGTCGGCAATCGCGCAGTCAACGCTGATCTGCAGGCCGCCCAACTCCTTGACAATGCGCATGAAATCGTCGAAGTCCACGCGGGCGAAATGCTCGATCTCCATGCCGAAGTTGTACAGGATCGTCTCCTGCATCAGGCCGAAGCCGCCACCGGGAAATCCGCTCGACTCGCCCAGCGCAAAAGCCAGGTTGATGCGCTCCATCGTGTGGTTCGGGATATAGACAAGCAGATCGCGCGGCACGTGCCACATCGCCACCGACCCCACGCGCTTGTTCACCGACACGATGATGACCACATCGGTGCGCCCCACGCCGCCCCCGCTCGTGTCGCTGCCCAGCAGCAGGAAATTGACCACATCGGGATCGGTGTCCAGCAGCGGCACCCGCTCTGGAATCGGCACGATCGGCGTCAGCACAGGCACCGCGTAGGTCCCCTCGATCACGTAGGTTGGCGTGGGCGTGATGGTGATCGTCGGCGTGAGGGTAGGCGTCGGCGTGAAGGTGGGCGTCGCCGTCGGCAGCAGGGGAGTCGGCGTCAGGCTGACGTGCACGATCTCGGTCTCGCCATCCGCCGGCGCGATCAGCGAGGGGCGTGGCGTGTTGGTCGGAATCGGCGTCGGCGGCAGCACGCGCGGCGTGTTAGTGGGAATCGGCGTCATTGTGGGCGGCACGGTTGGGGTTGCGGTCGGTGGGACGGGCGTCGCCGTCGCCGCCAGCATCCGCTCAGCGGTTGGGCGCGGCGTGCGCGTCAGCGAGGGCGTGATGCTCGCCGTCGCGGTGCTGCTTGGCGTCAGCGTCGGGAACTCCGTAGGGGGTGGCTCAGTCGCAGTCAGGGTCGGTATTGGCGTGTCTTGCGTCGCCTGAGTAGCCTCGGCGCTTGCCGCGCTTTGTGGGGCCGGGCCGTCCTCCACTGCCGCCTGCGCCGTCAGGCGGCTCACAATCGCCGTCGCCGTGCTGGCAATAGGGCCATCGTAATCCGCACGCCGGTCGCGGGCTTCCACCTCATCGAGGATGCCGTTCGCCGCGTACACTATGTACACGGCCACACTCAGTAGCACCACCAGGAGAATCGCGCTGTTCACAACCAGGCGCAGCGCGCGAGCAACCGTCCGCATAGTTCCCTCACCCACAATCCGCCGAACACAGAGCGGCAAGTATACCAGAAATGCATCGCACTGCATCACTCGCCAAGCGCCCGCTCCCCTACGCCTGCACTACGACCCATCAGCAGTGGTCTGCCAGGCGGCGGAGAACGTGTTACAATGCTTGCAGACCGACGAGCAAGCGCAGCAGGTGAGCAGCACACACCCCAAGAGACCTGACAGGCCGTGGAACATCCAACCGATCCGCAGACCTCTCCGCGCGTGGCGGTCATCGCCGCGCTGAACGAAGACCGCTTCATCGGCAGCGTCGTGCTCAAGACCCGCCGCTACGTGGACCAGGTGATCGTCGTGGATGACGGCTCGCACGACCAGACCGCCGCCGTCGCCGAGCAGGCAGGCGCCCTCATCATCCGTCACGAGCGTAACCTCGGCAAAGCCCAGGCCGTCAACACCGGGCTGCGCCGGGCGCGCGAGATGAAGGCCGCCCTCGTCGTGCTCATTGACGCCGACGGCCAGCACGACCCCGCCGAGATTCCCGCCCTGCTCGCCCCTGTTGAAGCGGGGACTGCCGATGTGGTCGTCGGCTCGCGTTTTCTCGACGTGCGCAGCCACATTCCTCGCTGGCGCACCTGGGGTCAGCGCGCTCTCACCCTGGCTACCAACCTGGCCTCCGGCGTCGCCATCACCGACTCCCAAAGCGGCTTTCGCGCCCTCTCGCGGCGCGCCCTGGAGACGCTCGCGTTCCGGCCCGAAGGGGGCTTCTCGCTGGAATCCGAGATGCAATTCCTGGCTCAGCAGCACGGCCTATCCATCCAGGAAGTCCCCGTCAGCGTGACCTATGCCGAGCGTCCCAAGCGCAACCCCTTTGGTCACGGCCTCCAGGTGGTCAATGGCATCCTGGTGCTGGTCAGCCAGCACCGCCCACTGATCTTCTTCGGCGTGCCCGGCCTGCTCATCCTGGTGTTGGGGCTGGCCCTCGGCGTCCTCGTTGTGGACCGCTACAACGATTACCAGACCCTGGCCGTCGGCACCGCCCTGATCAGCATTCTGCTGGCGATCATCGGCATCCAGACGCTGTTCACCGGGATCATCCTGCACTCCATCCGGGCGCTGCTCATGTTCGACGAGCGCGATTAGCACCGCGCTGCCCGCAGGTCAGCCAGCCTCATGCCGACCATTGTCCTGCGCCATGTCAGCAAGCGCTTCGGCCCCCAGGAACTGCCCGATCCGGGGCGGGCTGCGATGCCAACAGCGCGCATCTTCGACGCCAGCCGCACCCAGAATACAGATCGCCGGCGAGCCGCGCAGGAACCCCCCGACCGCAGCCTGGCGCTGGATGATCTGTCGCTGACCGTTCGCAACGGCGAGACGCTGAGCGTGCTCGGCCCGTCGGGCTGCGGCAAGACCACCCTCCTCAAAGTCATCGCCGGCCTGCTAAAGCCCGACAGTGGCGAGATCAGCTACGACGGCGTGCCCATCCAGGCTATCCCCATCGCCGAGCGAGGCATCGGCATGGTCTTCCAGACCTACGCCCTCTACCCGCACATGGAAGCGCGCGAGAACATCGGGTTCTACGACATCGTGCGCCACCAGCCGGAGAAGATTCCGGAGCGCATCCGCCACATCGTCGAGGTGATGGGCATTGAGGTCACCCACCTGCTCAGCCGCAAGCCGCCGACTCTGTCCGGCGGTGAGCAGCAGCGCGTCGCTGTGGCCCGCTGCCTGGCCCGCGAGCCGAAGCTCTTCCTCTTCGACGAGCCGCTGTCCAACCTCGACGCCAAGCTGCGCGTGGACACGCGCCTACAGCTCAACCGCCTGCTGCGCCACTACCAGATCACGTCTGTCTACGTGACGCACGACCAGGCCGAGGCCATCGCCCTGGCGCACCGTATCGCCATCATGCGCGCCGGGAAGATCGAGCAGGTCGGCACCGCGCACGCCCTCTACGAAGCGCCAGTGAACGCCTTCGTCGCCCAGTTCTTCGGCACGCCGCCGATGAATCTCTTCCTGGGCCACGTCTTCAGCAGCGCCTGGGAGGGCCTGGGATTTCAGGTGTCGTCCATCAGGCCGGGTTTGCGCCAGGGGCAGGCCGTCTGGCTGGGGATTCGCCCCGAAAACATCACGCTGGACGATCACGGCATCGCGGCCCGCGTGGAGTTCACCGAGCTGATCCTTTCCCAGCAGAGCCAATTGGTCTATGTCACAGTCTCCGGCCAGCGCTGCACCGTCCGGGCGCCGCTTAGCACGCGGGCCGAGCCAGGCGACCTGCTCCATCTGCGCTTCCCACCCGAACACCTCTACTTCTTCGATCACGCCAGCGGCGCGCGCATCGGTTGACCGGCAGCTCACTCGTAGCGCAGCACGTTCAACGGCTGCTCGCGGATCGCTGTCCAGGCCGAAAGCAGCGCCGCGCCGATAGCCACCGCCACCGCCATGAGCACCAGCCAGCCCATCGTCTCGAACTCAATCACGCGCTGCAGGTCGCCGGGCGCAGGCCCGGCCAGCACGACCACAACCGTCACCAGCAGCCCAACGCCCGTGCCGATCAGCCCGGCCAGCAGCCCGATCAGCCCGTTCTCGACGAGCAGCATCGCCAGCGCCCGCCAGCCCTTCAGGCCCATCGCCTTCATCACCGCGATAGTCCGGCGGCGTTCCTGCGTGGCCAGCGCCACTGTGTTGGCGATGATCGCCGTGCCCGCCACCAGCGCCAGCCACGCGACCAGCGTCGGAATCGCGTTCAGTTGATCCAGCAGATTCTGAGCAAGCTGCGTCAACACACTTAGCTCGAAAACGATCACGCCAGGGACATCCGCCAGAGCCACCAGCACGTGATCCATGAAACGGTCATCACTCTCGTCAATCAGCGCAATTGTGGCCGTGCCCTCTGGCATCACCGAGTCCGGCAGCACTCCTGGCGGCAGCACCGACAGATTGCCCACTCCCTCCAGCCCCGTCTGCTCCGACTGCCGCGAGATGACGCCGATCACCTGGAACTGCATCAGCACATCGTCGGCATCGCCCGGTTGGTTGCGGAAGAGGAATTGCAGCCGGTCGCCCGCCTGGATGCCCATGTGCTCGGTGACGAGCGACGCGCGCAGCATGATCCGGTGCTGGCCCTCATCACCAGGGGCGAGCGCGCGCCCGCTGATCATCTTATAGCGCGGCATGTCGCTCAGCGATTCGCGCTCGATGATCCCCAGCGAGATGCCGCCCTCCACTGGCTCGGCCCGGCCCTCCTCGCTGGGGCCTTCATCCCTGCCAAAGTGTGGGCCAGTCCGCACCGGCTCGCCATTGCGCGAGATGAGCACCGCGCGATAGGTGGTGACCTGCGAATAACTCAGCACGCCTTCGGCAGCGTCCAGCGTCGCGGCGACTTCCTCCCGGTGCGCAGCAGAAGGATCGCCGATCAGCAGATTACCCTCAACCGCCTCGCCAAGCTGGAACTCCAGCAGATGACTGACAGCCCCCGCCGTCAGCGAGACGAGGCTCAGCCCGGCCACCCCGACGCTTAGCCCCAGCAAGGTCAGCGCCACGCGCGTCCGCCGCCCGGCCATCTCGCGCAGAATCAGGCGCCCGTCGGCGCTATAGCTGCGCGCCAGCAGCAGCCACCAGGCGCAGAAGACAACCAGGACCGTGAGCGCGATGAGCCACGCCCCGCCGCCATCCGCGATGTCCACCAGCAGGATGCTGCCCACTACTGCCGCCGCGCCGAGCAGCATAGCTGCCAGGTGCCGCGCGGGATCAGCCTGCCGGTAGGCAATGAGCGTTCGGCCTGTATTCGTCGGCGCTCTCCCGTCCTGCGCACCAGCTTCAGGCGTGGCCGCTAGGCGCCTGGCCCGTGTCATCAGCCACCCGGCCATGATCAGCGCCAGCGCGCCCACCAGTGCCGCGCGTCCCACCAGCGAAGCAATTGCCCCCAGGCCGCCAACCAGCCCCACCATCAGGCCGCTGGTGATGCCGCTCATGGCGACCGGGCGCAGCCGCGCCACGCCCCACACCAGCAGCCAGTACCCCACGTAAATGGCCGACAGCAGCGCGATGGCGCCCTCGACGAGCACGATGCCGGTGGACACAGAAGCCAGCCAGCGCCACACCCCCGTCCCGCCAGCCACGCGCTCCAGGGCGAGGCTGCCCCCCGCGCCCAGCGCGCCGCCTACCGTCAGGCCCAGCGCCGCCAGCGCAATAGTCCGCGCCGCCCGGCCCGCGTGCCGCCATACCGCCCTGGCTACTATACCGGCCAGCAGCGCCCAGGCCAGCGCCCAGGCCCACTCGCCCGCGCGCGCCGCCTCCACGATGGTATCCGGCAAGTCGGCGTCGCCCAGCCCGAATGGTCGCCAGATGGCCGCAACGATGAGTAGCACGCCCGAAGCCAGCGCCGCGCCGATGGCCAGCGCGCCGTACAACTGCACGATGAGCCACGCCACCGGCCCTAACCAATGGCGCAGGCGGCGCCGGCCTCCCACCGGTATAGAGCGCCGCCTATTGGCAGCGATGATCCCCGCGAACAGCCCGATCAGCGCGCCGGCCCCGGCGATCATGATCACCGGCCCCACCGCGAACGATCCGCCCACAACGGAGCCGACCAGCGCCCCCAGCACGGCGATCATCACCAGCAACGTCAGCAGCGTCTGAATCAGGCCCGCCGCCGGCATTTCCGCCTCGTTGGGACGCAGCACCATAGCCGGCCGCACCTGCCCGGCGATCAGCGTGGGCATAAAGCCAAACAGCGCCGTGATCAGCACGCCGAGGAATAGCCCGCTGCCCATCGCCGCCGGGTACAGGCGCCACTCCAGCGTCAGCGCGAACGCCTCTTCCCCGACGCCGCGCACCAGGTAGCTGAGCGCCACCCCCACCCCCACCCCGATGGCGCTGCCAACGATTCCCAGCAGCAGCGCCTCCACCAGGAACAACAGCGTCACCCGGTACGCCTTCAGCCCCAGCGTCTTCAGCACGGCGATCTCCAGCATCCGCCGGTTGACGACGACCAGCATGGTATTGACAATGCCGATCCCGCCGATGAGCAGGGATGACAGCCCAATGACCAGGATCAGGTCGTCTATGGTGTCGGCTACGTCGGCGTTGTCTTCGGCCAGTTCGGGCACGGTGGCGCGGGCCAGCTCCTGTTCCAGGTCGGTCTCAGCGCCAGTCTGCTCCTGCAGGTAGGCGACCAGACTTGCCTCAGTCTCAGCAATATCCTGTCCGAGCGGCACCTTGACGAAGACCTGGTCGGGCAAGGGCGCTTCTCCGCCCAGCGCCAGGTCTTCCAGGGGCAGATACACGTAGGTGCCCAGGAACGCCGCCTGGGGCAGCGTCAGCACTGTCTCGGCAGTCGCCGGGGTGATGCCGCGCACGACGTAATAGACCTCCGCCGCGCCGAGGCGGACGACGTCGCCCAGGCCCAGCCCCATGCCCACGCTGCGCGTCAGCCCGGTCGAGATGACGATCGGGCGCGGATCGTCCAGCGTCCCGCTTGCCGCGCTGTGCCGCGCGAAGAGATCGCCCAGAGTCACGTCTGCCGGCTCGCGCAGCACGATCGCATCGTAATAAGGGTAGATCGCCGTCTCAACGTAGAGCGACAGCACGGTTTGCGCGGTGCGCTCCTGGCCATCCGCCACAAGCCGCAGGGGCCGCACCTCGGACAGCCGCGCGAACGACACTGCCACATCTTCGCGCGCAGCCCAGGCGCGAAGCAGGCTCACCGTTCGCTGCGTGAACACCGGGAAGTCCTGGGCGCTCAGCTCGATCAGCTCCGGCACAGCGCGCGTCGCGTAGAGCCGGATATCCCCGCGATTTATCTGCGCCAGGTTCGTCGTCAGCTCGTCGCCAACCATGAAAGCCAGCGACCGCAGCGCGACGATAGCGCTCACCCCCGTGGCCACGCACACCAGGGCGAAGACCGTCCGCGCCCGGTTGCGCCCCATATCGCGCAGCGAGTGCTTGACGGCGAAGCGCAGCAAGCGGGCCGCGCCGTTCACCATAGCCTGCAAATCACCCATCACGCTATCTCGCCCGGCTCACCCGACAATGCGCCCATCGGCCAGCGCCACCACGCGATCCATCTGCCCGGCCAGCGCCGGATCATGCGTCACCAGCACAACCGTCGTGCCCGTCTCGCGTGACACGTCGCGCAGCGCCCGAATGACCACCGCCGACGCCTCCGAGTCCAGGTTGCCGGTTGGCTCGTCGGCCAGCAACAGCGGGGGATTGTTGGCCAGCGCCCGCGCAATGGCTACGCGCTGCTGCTGCCCGCCCGAAAGCTCCATCGGACGATGGTGCAACCGGTCGGCCAGGCCCAGCAGGTCGAGCAGCTCCCGCGCGCGCTGTTCCGGGTCGAAGCGCGGGCGGCGGGCGAACTGGATCGGCAGCGCCACGTTTTCGAGCGCCGTCAGCGTGGGGATGAGGTTGAAGAACTGGAAAATGAACCCGATCCGCTCGTTGCGCACCTCTGTCAGCCGCCCCTCGCCCATATCGGTGATGTCAATGCCGTCAATCTCGATCCGCCCGGACGTGGCCCTGTCCAGCCCGCCGATCAGCCCCAGCAGCGTGCTCTTGCCGCTGCCGGACGGGCCGACCACGCCGATCATCTCGCGCTCGTAGATGGTGAGCGTCACGCCACGCAGGGCGTGGACGATCACGCTCCCCAGGGTGAAGTCCTTAGTCAGGTCGGTCGCCCGCAACACCGCTCGCGGGTTCCCGTTCGCATGGCCCATTGCGTGCCATCCCTCGTGTACTGCGTCGCCCGGCCAGGCCAGGCGCGATCCTGTGCGAAGCCGCGCCAGAGTTATAGCCCATCCCCTCACCAGTTGCCACACCGACTCGCCTGCCCCACGCCTGCCCTGCGCCGCCCGAATGACCGTTGACCCTCGCGCCAAACGTTGCTATGCTCTGTCAAGAATTCCGCTGGTGAGGATGAGTCCTGATGAGAACCTGGCAAACGCTGCTTGTTTCACTGGTTGTGCTTATTGGCCTGGCTTTGGAAGTGTCCAGCGCCCCGGTTGCTTTCGCATTCCCCGGCGACCGGCGCGACGAAAGCTGCGCGGAGCGCATTGCGGCGGCCATCGCCGCCACGCCCGAAGGCGAGACGCCGCAGTTGCCGGATGATTGCGTGGAGCATCCCGGCATGAGCGCGGTCGAATTGCGCGCCGCAGAAGCCGAAATGACCGCCCATCCCTACCCGGATGTGGTTCACGTCCCCTATCAGGAAGAGGTCGTCTGGACGCGCGCCTACCGGCGCATGGTCGGCCACGTGATCATCTATGACGCGCCCAACGGCAATCCCATCGGCGAGCTGGCGGCTGGTTACAACTACGTGACAGTCATCAACGAGCAGGACGGCTTCATCCAGATCAACTACGGGCAGTGGGTCGCCAAAGATCACATCACCTGGGCGGATGTGTCTAAGTTCTCCGGCGTGGAGATCAGCGTTCAACCCAAGCGTTCCTTCGCCTGGATGCTCGCCGAGGCCCGGCCCAGCCGCTATCCCGGCGGCCCCCCAGACAAATCCGCCGAAGTCATCCCGCGCTACACGCTGATGAACATTTACGGCGTCGAGTACGCCAATGGCTGGGAGTGGTACCTCGTCGGCCCCGGCCAGTGGGTTCAGCAGATTCGCGTTGCCACCGTCAAGTCTATCCCACGTCCAGAAGGGGTGGGAGAGCGCGATCGCTGGATCGCCATAGACCTGTACGAGCAGATCGCTGTCGCCTACGAAGGCGAGCGGATAGTCTTCGCTACCCTGATCTCTTCGGGCCTGCCGAAGACGAACACGCGAGAAGGGCTGTTTAAGATTTACGATCGCTACGAGGCCACGCGGATGAGTGGGTTCGCCGGTCAGCCCCAATTCTACTATATCGAAGAAGTGCCCTACGTGATGTACTTCGACGGCGATATCGGCCTGCACGGCACCTATTGGCACGATCGCTTCGGCTATCGCCAGAGTCGCGGCTGCGTCAACATGTCAATCATGGACGCCTGGTGGCTGTATGAGTGGACGGCCCCTGAAGAATATCAGGACGCCTGGGTATACGTCTACAGCAGCGGCACCTATCGCCGCGATCTGCCCGCCTGGGCGCGCCGTTAGCCGCCCGGCGAGAGTCCCTGACGAGTTGCGCGGAGCACGGCTTCAACAGCGTGCTCCGCTTTCTTTTTCGCTCCCGCTGAACTATGATTTCAGGCGTATCGTTGGCCATCGCGTCGGGGGACGCCGCCTGATCATGGAACGTCGCACGTGGGGAATTGCGCTCGCGCTGGGGTTAGTGCTGCTCAGCGCGGTGGCAGCAGTAGCCACCGGGCTGCTCTTCGCCTACAAGGTGAGCGTGCCAGCCACGCTGGTGGGGATCAGTGGGGACGTGCAGCGCGCCCGGCCTCACCAGCGCCCCCAGCCACTCGACCCCCAGGACACGACTGAGGTACGCCTCCAGGCTGGCGACAGCCTGATCCTCGCGCCCCATAGCACAGCAACCGTTGCGCTCGACCTGTGTGGGGGCCGCGTTCTCCTGGAGGGGCCGCTGACCTTCACCCTGGAGGAGTCATCCCGCCGCGCCACGCTCGCCGGGCACCTACTCGCCGCACGAGACCTGGCGCGCAGCTATACGCTCACGCTGGAGCAGGACGGCGGCACAGCCAGCTACGTGTTCAGCGATGCCGATCCGCCGCTCGCCAGCCTCTCGATCGCCGTGCGACTGCCCGAAACCAGCTTCACGCCGGGCCTGCCCTGCTGGTCGGTCGCCTTCCACAGCGGCGACAGCAACCCCACCGTGCGCGAGTATGACTGCGCCCCCTCTGGCCAGGGCTAGGCACCACCGCCCCTGAGCCGGGGTGTCGCTGGCAGCCAGAACCCGAAGACGCTGCCCTCGCCGGGGATGCTGGAGAACCATACGCGCCCCTCGTGGCGCTCAACGACAGTCTTGACCAGGCTCAGCCCCAAACCGGTGCCGCTCACGTGCTCCGTCCCAGGCTCGCGCGCGCGATAGAACCGCTCGAAGATGCGCGCCTGGCGCGCGGGCGAGATGCCATACCCGTCGTCTTTCACGCTGACGGCCACCCGCCCCTGCTCCTGGCTCACCGAGACCACGATGTGCCCGCCTTCGGGCGTGTACTTGATCGCATTGCTCACCAGGTTCGCGATAGCCTGTCGCAGATGAGTGATACTCCCCTGCACAGCGAGCGCCTCGTCCCCCCGCTCCAGACTCAGCACTTGCTGCTTCAGCTTTGCCCCGGCAAGCTGGCTTTCGACCACCTCCACCACCAGGCTCGCCAGGTCAAAGGACTGCCATTCCGTCATGCGCTCACTTTCAATGCGCTCCAGGGTCAGCAAGTCCTCCAGCAGCACGCGCATTGTCTCGCTGCTGCTGCGCAGATTCTCCAGGTACATCCGCTGAGCAACGGTTACACCCGATTTCTCCAGACTCATCGCCAGCAGCTCGGTGTAGCCCATGATGTTGTTCAGGGGATTGCGCAGGTCGTGAGAGGCCATGCGTATCATCTCGGTCTTCAGCGTTTCAAGCTCCTGAATCTCGCTGAAGAGCAGGGATTGGCGCAGCGCAATCGCCGCCTGTCCGGCCAGCGCCTCCGCTTTGTAGACTTCGTTGGCTGTGAACACGCGGGGATGCCGCCCCTCGATGAGCGCGGCCACGCCCATCAGTTCTTCCTGCGCCACAAGCGGCACGAGCACCATCGAGTGCAGGTGTCCCGTCAGCAGGTGCGCCCGGTCCATGTACGTCAGGGAAAGGTCATCGGCGCGCAGGGCCAGCGAATGCTGCTGCTCCACCACCGTCTGGAAAGCCGGATAGGATGCCAGGGGATACGTGTGTTTCAGCGGGGGCAGGCTTTCACCCGCAGTGGCGTCCGGATCGGCGCGATGGACAGCGAGCACCTGCACTTCCTGAGTCTCCGGCTTGTAGTCGAAGATGACGGCGCTGGAGCATTCGAGCGTCTCGCTCATGGCCCGCGCGATCCGGCGCAGAATCTCATCGCGGTTGAGCGTTGAGGTGATGGTGCGGCCTGCGTTGTAAAGCGCCGCCATATCGCTGGCAAGCTGTTCGGTCTGACGATACAGGCGGGCGTTGTCAAGCGCCACCGCTGCCCGCCTGCCCAACCGTTCCAGGAAGGCGACCACATCCTCGTCGAAGACCCCCGACTTCACCGCCGCCAGAGTGATCACTCCCAGCACCTCGCCCCGCATCCGCAGCGGCACGGAGACATGAGCGCGCGCGCCAGGGATGAAAGGGATGCGCTCGGCATCTTCCTGCGCATCGGGCACATACTGCGTCGCGCCGAAGCGCCCGGCCAGGCCGATGGTGCCCGCCGTCAGCGGCAGCGGATTGTGAGCATCGTGCGGAAACAGCGCGCGATCCACGTGCCCCATAACGATGTACGGCACCAGCCCCGTACCGTCATCGGTCATCAACATCAGCAGGCCGGTATCCGCCTCGGTACGCCGCAGCGCCCAATCCATCGTCAGCCGCATGACGCGCTCCAGGTTGAGGTGCGCGCTCAGTTCGCGATCTGCCCGGTGAATCATGGACAGCTCTTCAACCTGCTCTTCCAGGGCCTCTGCCGACTGCGATGCCCGCGCCAGCAGACGGGCATTCTCGACCATATACGCAGCCTGTGCAGCCAGGATATCCAGCGGCCTCAGCAGGTCTGGCGAGAAGTGCTCGTCGCCGGTCTCTCCGATAACCTGAATCACGCCCACCGGCGAGCCGAAGCCCACATTGAGCGGGGCGAAGACAACCGGGGCGCGCTCCTCTCCAACAACTTCAGCAGCGCAGTGACGCTCAACGACATAGGTTCCACCCACCCGGCATGATTCGAGCGCGCCATCCTGGAACCGACTCCAGAGTCCGCTTGGCAGGACAGGCGTACCCGCGTCCACCGGGACAGGCTCCCCGCCAACCAGCCGTGTCCGCGGCTGACCCTCTTCGTCCAGCAGTGTGACGATGATTTCGCGCCAGCCGACGGCCCGCAGCGCGCGGCTCATTTCGGCGAGGCCAGACCGCAGATTGGGCATGGCCAACACGCGCCGGATCGAGTTCTGGACAGTTGCCAGGCGCTCGCGCTCGGCTTCGAGTGCTGCGCTCAGGAACAGGGCCTGCTCGTGAGCATCTCCGCTTGCTGAGTCGCCGACCATGGCCATCTCTCTCTGGCTAGTCCCCAATCACCTGGATAACGAATCGGCACCGCGCGACCCGCCGCTGAAATCTATCGAGGTCACGCGCTGCCGCGGGCCAGCGTCAATTTTCTGTCAGGCAAGGCGCTGTCAGCGCCGTCCGGGGTTGGCTCAGGCGTCGCTATCCTGGCCATTCCCGCTATCATCCGTCACATCCGGGACATCCGCGAAATACACGTAGAGCAGCGGGACACCGGTGCGCTCGTTGTCATACTGATGCAGTTCTCCGCCAGGAAACAGACTCATCAAAACGCGGATCACTTCATTCATCCGCCCAGACGCGATCACAAACGCCGTAGGCCCTGGCGCAAGCACGTCGCGCCAGCCGCGCAGGTCTTCAGTATACTCCCTGCCGGCGTTTTCCGGCGTCAGGTAATACAGCAGGCTGGTTCCGTTGAGGTCCAGCTCCAGGGTGGAGAACCGCCACACCGCATAGCGGCCCTCGAACGTGTCCAGTATCTCTACCGCGTCATTGAGCTGGCGCGTCGCTTCGCCATACAGAATTTCCGGAGTCCTGGGTAGATATCCAAAGCTGAACGAGAGCTGGTTGGCCACGGCGAGCACCAGCGCCAGGCCGACCGGCAGCGCGTAGCGCGCCCACGCGCCGCGCCCGGCCCGCACCTTTCGCCCCAACAGCGTCCACAGCGCAGCGGCGCCATCCACCATCTTCTGCGCAAACCAGACCATGCCCAGCCCGGCCACGCTTGCCAGCGCCGGAATCGCGTTGACGTAGCGCGGGAAGTGCGGCGGGTCTACCAGCAGAAACCCGCCCAGAAATGCCGTGCCCGTGATCCACCCCGCCAGCAGCAGAAAGCGCGGATCGCGCCACTTCCGCGCTACCACCGCCACGCCAACCAGGAAAGGTACGCCCGCATACCAGCCCAGCAGCGGGTGATAGCGACCATACACGTCGCTCTCGTCCTGGAAGTGCACATAGCCCAGGAACGCCTTTTGCGACTGATCCACCAGATACCCCTTGAGTTCCCCGCGGTCCACTGCTCCTTGCAGGTTGCCCGTCGCCCAGATGCTGACATGAGCCAGGCGCGGGTTGAGGGGGCGCTCCTTGTCATCATACACCGCATACAGATTGGGGAACACCACGCCCGCCGCCACGATGGCCAGCGTCAGGATGACGCCCCACCGCTGCCACAGGGCGCGCCAGTTGTACAGCGCATAGACCACCAGCCAGCCGAGCACCACCAGCGCCGCGATCCGCCCCGCGAAATAGAAGTACTGCGATAACCCCAGGCACAGGCCGGCCAGTGCCGCTTCCAGCAGATCATTCTCCCGCAGTGCCCGCGCCAGAAACGCAAACGTCAGCGCCATGAACAGTCCGTCCCCGGTCATGTCCATCGCTATGCGGCTGAACAGCAGGTGCACCGGCAGCGTCGCCACGATCAGCGCGGCACACCACCCCACGCGCGCGTCGAACAGGCGCCGCGCCAGCAGATAGGTGGCTGGCACCGTCAGCGCGCCGAAGATCGCCCAGGGAAGGCGCGCCGCTGTCGCAGTCTGCCCCAGCGCCTCGATGCTCACCGCCATCAGCGTGTGCACGATGCGCGGATGGTGCCACATCCCCATCTGGAATGGGTTGTAGTTCCAGCCACGGTCGTCCTTCAGGTGCACCGCCTCCTGGGCGAACTGCGCGTCGTCGCTGGACAGGATAAAGGGCACTGTCTCCAGGTCAATCGTCCGCGCGGCCAGGCTCACCAGCAACAGCAGCCCGATGAGCAGCCATGTGCGGCGCTCGTCGTGCCAGCTTGCGCGCACCATCGCCCCCCAGGCACGCGCTGCCTGCCAGGGCACACAGCCGGCAGTGGTGAGCGCGATGCCCCCAGCCCACATCGCCAGCAGAGTCCAGGCATTCCGCGTCTCCTCCACCGCGCGCAGCCCCGTGACCACGCACACGGCCAGCCCCACCACGATCAGCAGCGCCCGCCATCCCAATCGCCAGCCAGCGGCCTGTGTTCCCTCCCCGAACGGGGGGAATGCCGTCAGGCCGGGCGCGCCCTTGCGCATACCGAGCAGCAGCAACCCAATGCCCAGCATCACTGGGACGCCGCCAGGGCGGACTGTATCCAGGTGCTCGAACCACAGCCACTGCCCGCGCATTATGAGGTACAGACCGGCAACAGGCAGCAGCGGCACAGCCTGGACAGCGCACCACGCACGACGCCAGGTGGTCAAAGTCGTATCGGCCATCGGCACTCCCCGCTTCGGTTGCATCCGGCTGCGCGCTGCGCGAGCGCACAGACAGGGCGCCAGCGTTCAGCGTGTAGTCTACGCCGACTCGCGCCCCTGCGACAGTGCAGCCATCCCCCACCCGCGGCTGGCATACCGCCGACCAGGCAGCAAGAGACCGTCTGGAATGCCCACAGACGGTCCTGACTTCAGCAATCTATAGAGACTTCCGGCTAGCACTGGCTGGACACAAAGCTACTTCAGTGCCTGTTCTGTCTCCGCGTCGAAGAGATGCATCACGGCCATGTTCAGCAACGCACCGGTGCGCTGGCCCACATGCACGTCAGCGCGCGGATCCATCCGCGCCAGGAATGTCTTGCCGCCCTCTTCCAGGTAAACGATCTTCTCGTGGCCCATCTCTTCGACCACGTCAATATTCGCCTCAATGAGCGAGGGCACGATGCCAGGTGCCGGGTAATCCGGGTGGGCGATGTTCTCAGGGCGAATGCCGAACACAACCCTTTTGCCCAGGTGGGGCCGATAGGCCTGCTGGCGATCCGCCGGCACTTCCACCTGAAAGTATCCCGTGTCCACAACCATCTTGCCGTTCCGCTCGACCAGCTCGCTGTTGTCGAAGAAGTTCATGGACGGGCTGCCGATGAATCCCGCCACAAAGACGTTATCGGGGTGGTCGTACAGGGCGGTCGGCGTGTCAATCTGCATCAGACGCCCGGCGTTCAGCACCGCGATGCGCTCGCCCATGGTCATGGCTTCCACCTGGTCGTGCGTCACGTAGATGAAGGTGGTGCCCAGCCGCTGGTGCAGCTTGCTGATGAACGTGCGCGCTTCAACGCGCAGCTTGGCGTCCAGGTTCGAGAGCGGCTCGTCCAGCAAGAAGACCGCTGGCTCACGCACAATCGCGCGGCCCACGGCCACGCGCTGGCGCTGCCCACCCGACAACTGGCGCGGGCGACGGTCGAGCAGTTGCTCAATGCCCAAGCTGGCCGCTGTCTGGCGCACACGCTCGTCAATGACCTGCTTGGGCGTGTGGCGCAGGCGCAGGCCGAAGGCCATGTTGTCGTATACGGTCATATGCGGGTACAGAGCATAGCTCTGGAACACCATGGCGATATCGCGATCTTTGGGGGCGACATTGTTGACGACGCGGTCCCCGATCAGAATCTCGCCCTCGGTGATCTCCTCCAAACCGGCCAGCATACGCAAGCTCGTTGACTTGCCGCAGCCGGACGGCCCCACGAATACCAGGAACTCACCGTCAGGGATCTCGATATTGAGGTCCTTGACGGCCTCAACATCGCCCCAACGCTTCGTTACATTGCGGTAGGTCACGCTCGCCACGGGGTTCCTCCCATATGTTCACTGACTCATAAAACGTCCAGATGCGGCAAATAATGCACCTTAATGCCCCCTATTATGGCACTATCTGCGCCAGGAGACAAGTCATTGGTTCCACAGGGATGCGTGCAAAATCCGTCAGGCGGTAGGGGCGCTGCCCTGCTGCGCCCTGGTTTACCTCACCCCCGCTCGTCGCTGACGCGCCTCGCCGCCGTCACTCAATGGCGGAAATGGCGCACGCCGGTGAACACCAGCGCCATGCCCGCCGCGTTCACCGCCTCGACTACCTCCTGATCGCGCACCGATCCGCCCGGCTGCACGATGCAGGCCACTCCCGCCTCGGCGGCGATCTGCACCGCGTCCGGGAATGGGAAGAAGGCGTCAGAGGCCAGCGCCGCGCCGCGAGCGCGCTCGCCCGCCTTGCTCACCGCCAGGCGCGTCGCGTCCACCCGGCTGGGCAGCCCGCCGCCGATCCCTACCGTAGCTGACTCTGTCGCCAGCACAATCGCGTTGCTCTTGACGTGCTGCACCGCCTTCCAGGCGAAGCGCATCGCCTGCAGCTCGTCCGCTGTAGGGCGGCGCGCCGAGACGATCTGCCACGCCGTGCCCTCCGGATCGCCCTGATCGGTCTCCTGAATCAGCAGCCCGCCGCCGACGCTGCGCATCTCCAGGCGCGGCCCCGGCCCCTGCTCCGGGATGCACACCAACCGGCAATTGCGCCGGCCTTCTGCCAGCAATTGCTGAGCTACCGGCGTGAAATCGGGCGCGGCGATCGCTTCTACAAAAAGCGACCCCAGCGCCTCCACGAACGCCTCATCCACCGTGCGATTGGCCGCCAGCACCCCGCCAAACGCCGCCACTGGATCGGACTCCAGCGCCAGCGGGAACGCCTCGGCGACGGTCTGAGCCGAGGCGATGCCCGTCGGCGTCAGGTGTTTGACGATGACGACCGTCGGGCCTTTGAACATGCTCACCGCCTGCCACGCCGAGTCCAGGTCGAGCAGGTTGTTGTACGACAACGCCTTGCCGCCGAGCACCTCGCCCCCCAAAGGCGATCCGCCCGGTTCCGCCGTGTACAGCCCCGCCCGCTGATGCGCATTTTCCCCGTAGCGCAACTCCTGAACGCGCGTCAGCCCCAGCGACAGCACCTCCGGCAAGGAGTCGCTCTCTGCAGGGCCAAGCTCGCGCGTCAGGTAGGCGTGAATCGCCGTGTCATAATCGCGCGTCAGGCGAAACGCCTTGACCGCCAGCCAGCGGCGCATCGGCTCGCTCACCCGCCCCGTCTCGCGCAGCATCGCCAGCACGCCCGCGTAGTCCGCCGCATCCGTGATCACCGCCACTCGCGCAAAGTTTTTCGCCGCCGCGCGCACGAGCGCCACGCCACCAATGTCAATCTGCTCGATGGCCTCTTCCAGGGCGATCCCCTGTTGGGCAACCGTGCGCTGAAACGGGTACAGGCTGCACACCACCAGATCAATCGGGGCATACCCGTGCTGGCGCAGCACCTCCATATCCTCCAGCGCGTCGCGCGCCAGAATCCCGGCATGAAGCGCCGGATGCAGCGTCTTGACCCGCCCGTCCAGCATCTCTGGGGCCTGAGTCACCCGTTCCACCGGCGTCGTGGGCACGCCGGCCATTTCCAGCGCCCGCGCGGTGCCCCCGCTGGCCACCACGTCCCAGCCCAACTCGGTCAGACCCCGCGCCAAGTCTACCAGGCCCGTCTTGTCGTAAACGCTGATCAATGCTCGTGGCATGAACCTACCATCCCTCGTCTGATGTAGCGAGCCGACGTCACGCGCCCCCACCGCGCTCGCGCTGCTCCAACTGCGCGCGGATCAGTTGCGCCAGGCGGCGCGCCCACTGCGGCGCGTCGCCAATGTGTGGAGAGACCTCCATCAACTCGCCAATACGCGCCGCTCCAATGTACCACGCGATCGTCTCGTCCCGGCCCAGCAATTCGCACAAGGGGTTGTGCCCTGTCCGGTTCATCTCCGCCCAGGCCGCCAGGCTGTGCTGGCGCAATCGTTCGTGCATCTCCTGCCGGTCAGCGCCCGCGCTGACCAGCGCCATCAGCACGCGCTCGACGGCAGCGAACGCGCCAAAGACTGCGAGATTGCGCGCGATCACGTCCGGGAAGAGGCGCAGGTCGCCCAGCACGCTGGCGCTCGCCTTCACAATCTCGTCAACGGCCAGGAACGCTTCCGCCAGCATCACCCGCCGGTTGGCCGAGTCGTCAAGCGTCCGTTCCAGCACTGCCAGCGCCGCGTTATCCCACGCCACGCGCGGCAGGGCCGCCACCCAACGCGCCAGGCTATCAACCTTCTCCGCCGTGATCGGGTTGCGCTTGAAGGGCATGGCCGACGAGCCGACCTGCTTCTCGCGAAACGGCTCCGCCCACTCGCCTATTGCAGGAGACTGGAGGATGCGCAGATCGAGCATCAGCTTATGCAGGCTGCCCGCCAATCCGGCCAGCGCATTGAGCACCAGCCAGTCCTGCTTGCGCGGATAGGTCTGTGTGGCAACCGGGAAGGCAGCCAGTCCCAGGCGGGCCATCACCCGCCCCTCCAGGTCGGCCACCGAGTGCCCCGATCCGCGCAGCAGTTCGGCATACGACGCACCCGTGCCCACCGCGCCCTTGATGCCCTTGCCGCGCAGCCCCGCCCGGACACGGCGCAGCTCTTCCCAATCGGTCAGCAGGTCCTGGGCATACTGCGCCAGCCGGTAGCCCACAGTCGTTGGCTCAGCCGGCTGAATATGTGTATAGCCCATGCAGATTGTGTCCGCCCACCGCTCGATGGCCTCCGCCAGCGTCTCCAGCAGGCGTGCAAGTTCTTCAACCACCAGGTCGAGCGCCGCGCCAAGCCGCAGCGCGTCGGCATTGTCCTGAATATCCGCGCTCGTCGCGCCCAGGTGCAGGATACCCCCACCCACCGGGCACTGCTCCGCGAATGTGCGCAGTTCGGCCACCAGGTCGTGGTGCGTCTCCGCCTCAATAGCCCGCGCTCGCTCCAGGTCAACATCCTCAGCGTGCGCCGCCAGGTCTGCCGCCGCTTCCGCTGACACGATGCCCAGTTCCGCCTGAGCCTGGGCCAGGGCCACCCACACCTGTCGCCATAGCCGCCGCTGGTTCAGCAGGCTCCACACGCGGCGCATAGCGTCTGAGCCATAACGCCAGGTGAACGGCGAAAGGTATACGCTGTGGTCAAAACTGGAAGATTCGCTCATAGTCCACCTGGTAATCCCGTTCCTACCGCCCGGCGAATTGCGCCCCCATTATACAGAGCGCCACCCTCCAGAGCGAAACGCGCAGCACGACTCGACTCAAACCGTGCTATAATATTTCAATAAGGTTAGCGAAGGGTTCGGCTGCGTGCCGGGCCGCCGACTCTGCCACCGCTCGTCAGGCTCGTTCACTGCACAGGGGATCAAGCATCATAGCCTGGCACAGGCTGAGAGGAGGCGAGTGACCATGCAGACGACACACGAGCAGATCGGTCGCGTCATCCGAGTCGGACGCGGCTGGGCCGATGTCAGCGTCGAGCGCCGCATCGTGCGCGTCATCACTAATCCAGGATTTCTTGTTCAGCCGGGCGCTCAGCTTAAGATCGTCGGCAACCGCGCCGTCTCACTGGCAGAGGGCGAGCAGCGCGGGCCGGCTGGCGCTGCCCATTGAGCGTTCAGTCCGTTCACTTCTGGGGAAATGCCGCCCTACACCGCGCACCTGTCTCGGCAGCAGGTGCGTTTCTTTTGGCGGACCGCGACTACCCTATCCGCCGCCTGTCGAGTACAATAGGGGCTACTTTCCGGGGACGCATCGTCGAGCGAGGTTGCTGATGACGAATCTCGATGAACGCATTCAGCGTATGCGCGAGCTGCGCGACGCCAAAGCGATCTCTCACTTGCAGCAGTACGCGCCCGTGTGGCTGGTCAGCGATACGCCCGTGCTCCAAAACGACTCGCTGCAGTTCAACGTCGTGTTCTACCACCCTTACTACGGCTGGGTAGACCGCCGCTATCGTTTCGACGCCTTCAACAACGTCCTCTACCACCAGGGGCAGACCACCCTCAGCGAGGACGAGGCACTGTTCAATCTTGAAGAGAAGAAGCCCTACATCAGTGCCGAGACGATCAACACCGTTGGCTCCTACGGCGGATAGGGCGGGCCGCTCGCGCCCATCACCTTCTCCGGCTCCAGCTTACTGCCGGGCGCGGTGATCATAAGCTGGTACACGCCCGTATCCTGCCCGCCCATGTCGTACTTGTACGGCTCGTCGCCGCGCAGGAAGTCGAACGTGTGGAAGCCCTGCTCGATGGCGTATTCGATCAAGCGTCCCAGCAGCACAATGCCTGGGCTGAGATGGCCGAAAGCGCTCGGCGCCAGCCCGGAATTGTACACCAGCACTCGCTGGTCGTAGACAAAATTGAGATACGCCGCCGCACGCTCGCCGTGCACCGTCAGAAAAGCAAGCTGTAGCCAGCCTCGCTCGGCCATCAAGGGCACCATCAGCTCAAAGAAGCGCCGGTTCTGCGCATCGTTCAGAAACGCCGCTTTCTGCCCGCTGCTGGCCGCCATCAGCGCCATGAAGCGCGCCAGTTCCTCGTCCAGATCGTGCTCCGGCCCGACGATATACCACCCCACCTCATCAGCCGCCCGCCGCAGCTTGCGCCGCAACTCATGCCGGTTCTTCTTGTCCAGGCTGCTCACATACTTGGCGAAAGTCTCTGGCAGCCGGACGATCGGGCAGACTTCCTGCAAGCGCACCGTGCTCGCCAACCCCTGCGCCTCAGCCGCCTGGGGCATCGCCTGGAGCGCAAGCGAAGACTCCGGGATGTTGCACAGCATGATCTCATCGAAGGCGTCGGTATGCTCCGCCACCCAGCGCGCGAGCGCCTCGAAGGTGGGCGCTTCGTGCCCGCGCCGCGCCACGATATCGAGATAGTCAGTCACGTCCACACAGCCGACCGTGCGCACCGTTCGCCGCCCCTCAGGGCTGGTGTCAATGAACCAGGGCGCAATGCCCATCCAGCGCCCCGCATCATCGCGCACGACGAGCACGCACAGCCGGCCCGGATGGTACGCCTCCCACCAGGCGCTTTGCCACTCGCTCGTCAGAAAAATCTGGTTGGCTGCGCTGTCCGTCAGCAGCTCATTCCACTCCGCCCGATGCTCGCGCAGAATCGCCTCGTGCTCGTATAGCGTGATCCTCAAAATCGCTTGCTCCCCTGCAACGTAGCCCCAGACAACACATTCTCAATTATACAGAATGCTCTCTTATTTATCCAATCGCCGCGCATCGGGTTTGCGCCGAAGTTTCGCCCGGCTGTCCGGTCAGCCCGCGCAGCGCGCTGCCATTTGGTGCAGATGCGCGCCCGCTGCTATACTGATGCTTGGCCCGGCGGTGCGCTGCCCTGCCGGGCGCCGGACTGTGCCACGCGACGAGGATGCGCGCCGTGACTACCAATGACCGGTTGATCGCCTACCACCTGGCCCGCCTGGAAGACAAGAACCCGGAGATTCGGCTGCGCAGCATCGCCGAGCTGGTGCAGCTTGAGGCCACAGAAGCGCTCCCCGCCCTCGAAACGCTCTACTTCAACGACCCGGACGCGCAGGTTCGCCGCGAAGCGAAGCGGGCAGGCCGGGCGTTGTTCCTGCTCGCAACGCAGCACCCGTCCGAGCTATAAGCCTGGCGCCTCTCTGGCCAACGAAACGCGGTCACCTCTCACCGTGCACAGGTGCCCGCGCTGCGCTGCTATCCGGCCTCACCCGATCCTTCAGTCTCCCAGCGCCCCCAGCCGTTCTTCGACGGCGCGCCGGCTGGCTGCCAGCGCTTCCAACTTGTCGCGCTCGCGCTGCACGATGTCCGGCCTGGCCTTGCCGACGAAGCTCTCGTTATCCAGCAGCGCGGTCGTGCGTCCCATCTGCTGATCGAGGTTCGCCAGTTCCCGCCGCAGGCGCTCGCGCTCAGCGTCCAGGTCTATCAGGTCAGCCAGCGGCAGGTACACGGTCACATCCGCCGCCACGACAGTCGCTGCCTGGCCGGGCGCGCTCGCGCCAGGATCAAGCAGCGCCACGCTGCCCACGTTGCACAACCGCGCGAAAAGATCGGCATGTGCCTCGATCAGCGCGCGCTGACTCCCCGCGTCAATCAGGGCGCTGATGCGCTGCGCCGGCTCGACCTTGTGCTCGGCTCGCGCGTTGCGGATGCCGCGCACCAGGTCCATCAGGACGGCGAACTGCTCTTCCGCTCCGGCGTCCAGCAAGGCGTCATTCGCGACGGGCCACTGGGCGAGAATGAGCGAGCCGCCGCCGGTTGGCAGATAGCTCCAAATCTCCTCAGTGATATAGGGCATGTACGGGTGCAGCAGCCGCAGCCCGGCGTTGAGGACGTAAACCAGCACGTCGAGCGTCTGTTCACGCCGTGCCACGTCGCCGCCATACAGCGCGTTCTTGCTGATCTCCACATACCAGTCGGCGAACTCGCTCCACAGGAAGTCGAGCATCTGTCGCCCCGCCTCACCGTACTGGTACGCATCGAACAGGCGCTGCACATTGCTCACCAGGCCAGCCAGTCGGCTGAGAATCCAGCGGCTGGGCAGGTCAAGCCCGGCCTGCTGCGGCTCCGGGCGCGGCGCATATCCTTCCAGATTCGACCACGCGAAGCGCGCCATCTGCCACAGCTTGTTGCCGAAATTGCGGTGATACTCAATGCGGCTCTCGGCCAGGTTCATGTCGTTGCCCGGCGCGCTGCCGGTCAGCAGCGTGAAGCGCAGGGCGTCCGTGCCGTACTTCGCCGCAATGTCCAGCGGATCGAGCACGTTCCCGTAGGTCTTGCTCATCTTGCGCCCGTGCTCGTCGCGCACCAGCCCGTGCAGGTAGACCGTGTGGAAGGGGATCTCGCCCGTAAACCACAACCCCATCATGATCATGCGCACCACCCAGAAGAACAGGATGTCGTAGCCCGTCTCCATGATGTCGGTCGGGTAGTAGCGGCGCAGATCGGGCGTGTCATCCGGCCAGCCGAGCGTGCTGAACGGCCACAGCCCACTGCTGAACCATGTATCCAGCACGTCCGGGTCCTGCTCGATGGCCGCGCTGCCACAGTGCGCGCAGGCGATGGGATCCTCGCGCGCCACCGTGATCTCGCCGCAGCCGGCGCAGTGCCAGGCCGGGATGCGGTGCCCCCACCACAACTGGCGGCTGATGCACCAGTCCTGGATGTTCTCCAGCCAGTTGAAGTACACGCGCTCGAAGTGCGCCGGCACGATGGTGATTCGCCCGTCGCGAACCACCTCAATCGCTTTCTCGGCCAGCGGTTGAATCCTGACGAACCACTGCTCACTGACCAGCGGCTCCACCACTTCGCCGCCGCGCTGCGAGCGCGGCACAATGTGCCGGTGAGGCTCCACGCGCAGGGTCATGCCCGCCCGTTCCATGTCAGCCCACAGCTTTTCGCGCGCCGCGAAACGGTCCAGCCCGCTGTAAGGGCCGGCGTTCTCGTTGAGCGTCGCATTCTTGTTCATGATGTTGACCAGCTCCAGGCCGTGCCGCTGGCCAATCTCGTAGTCCGCCGGATCGTGGCCGGGCGTGATCTTCAGCGCGCCCGTGCCAAATTCGCGATCCACATACTCGTCGGCGATGACCGGGATGGGCCGGTTGAGCATGGGCACCAGCGCCTGCCGCCCGATGAAACGCCGGTAGCGCTCATCGTCGGGGTGTACGGCCACCGCCGTATCCCCCAGGATCGTCTCCGGGCGCGTCGTCGCCACCGGGATGCTGCCGCCGCCTTCCAGCGGGTAGTTGAAGTAATAGAGGTGCCCCTGCTCTTCTTCGCGCTCCACCTCTAGGTCGCTGACGGCTGTCTGCAAGCCCGGCGACCAGTTGATCAGGCGCTGTCCGCGATAGATCAGTCCCTGTTCCCACAGGGTGACGAATGCTTCACGCACGGCGCGCGAAAGCCCCTCATCGAGCGTGAAACGCTCGCGATCCCAGTCGCAGCTTGCCCCCAGCCGCCGCAGTTGCTCGACAATCCGCCCGCCGTATTTGCGCTTCCATTCCCACGTGCGACGCAGGAATTCCTCGCGGCCCACCTCCTCGCGGCTGGTGCCTTCCTCGCGCAGCATGTTCTCGATCTGAAGCTGCGTAGCAATGCCCGCATGATCAGAGCCAGGCACCCACAGCGCCGCCCGCCCGCGCATCCGCTCATAGCGAATCATCAGGTCTTCCAGGCTGACAAACATGGCATGACCGTTGTGCAGCGCGCCGGTCACGTTGGGCGGCGGGATGCTGATCACGAACGGCCTGGCCTCGGGGTGTACCTCCGGCTTGAACCAGCCGTTCTCTTCCCACCAGCGGTAAAGCCGAGGCTCAGCCTCGGTGAAATCGAATGTCTTGGGCATTTCTGTAGTCATGGTGTCCTCATCTGCGCCAATTCCACGCTAAAAGAGACTGCCGGCTAAATCAGTGGGGTGCGCGGGAGAATCGCACCGCGGGCGCTTCCAGTGCGCGCCAGCACTGCCAACGCTCCCTCCGTCAACAACCAGTGACACGGCGGATCACCCCCTTTTCCTCGCTCTGCGACACGCCCAACCGGCACATCGGCCCGCCTATTTGGGCTTGATAGCCGTCATGATCACTTCCCAACGGTCGCGCTGCGTGCTGAGATACTCGAAACCCACTTCGGACAGCACAACCTCGACTTCCGCCGTCGTCAACGCCCGATATTTGACCGGGTACTTGCTCACGCGATAGGCTGTGCCCCCGCCGCGCACAATGAACCGGTTGTAGATCACCGTGACCGGCGGGCCATCATCCCAATCCCACACATCGAAGGTGATCACCTGCTCTTCCGGGCCGTCGTGCACCTGCCCCGGCAGCAAGCGGGGGCGGTCATCCAGCAGCGACTCGAAATCGCGCATCCCGATGAGCAGCAGCCCACCAGGGCGCAGCAATTCGTAAAAGATGAGCAGCGCCTCCTCGATCTGCTCGTCGCGCAGCAGATGCGGGATCGCATTCCCTTTGGTGATCACCGCGTCGAATGGGCCGCTGACATGGCTGAGCAGATGGTGAAAATCTGACTGCACAAAGGCAATCTGCTCTTCCACGCCGTTCTCCGCAGCAAGCTGCCGGGCGCGGGCCAGCAGCCCGGCGCTGGGATCCGCCGCCGTGACGGTGAAGCCCAGCCCGGCCAGCGCCACGCTCTGCGTGCCCGGCCCGCACGAAGCGTCGAGCACCGTTTGCACGCCGTGCTCGCGGAAGTAACGCCGCAGATGCAGCCCCTCGCGCTCCAGCTCGGCTTCCCAGTCGCGATACCACAGGTGATAGTCATCGGCCACCGCGTCGTAAAATACGTTGGTATCGTTGTTTTGGCTCATCACATCTCCGACAACACAAAACGCCCTCTCGCCACAGCAAGGACGAAAGAGCGCTCTTTCGCGGTACCACCTTGTTTCCAGGCAACGCTGCGGCTGCCTGGCACTCATTCGCGCGTTAACGGGCGCGCCCGGACACGCCTAGCGGCCACCCAGCGCCGTTCAGCGGGCCAACTCAGGAGCGACCTTCCGCGGTGGGCTGCTGTGTGAGCTTGCAGCCAGTGGCTCACACTCTCTGCCAGCGCCGTGCCGCGTACTCCTCTCCGTCGCGGTCGTTCAAGGAAGCCAGTATAGCTCCCACCCTCGCCAGCGTCAACGGTGAGTTCCCGCGCGGCACGCCCTGAGCTGTGCTGAATCTGCTATGTGCAGCGGCGCTGCGGGCATCCCCCTAGAAGCGCCTGGCCCCGCCCCATCCGGCGAGTCAGTGGGTAAGCAGCTGCTCCACCCACCCCAGCGACAATGCCCCAGCCAGGGCAATGCAGGTCGCCTGGAGAGTCTTGCCCAGGAATGCCACGCTCAGGAACTTCCAGACGGGCATCCGCCCTGCCCCGGCCATCAACCCTGCCAGATCGAAGAACGGGTTGGGAATCGCGCTCAGGGCGAAGATCGTCAGCGGACCATTGCGATTCATCCAGCCCCGGATACGGAGCGCCACGCCGGACTCATCCACCAGCGCCAGCCCTGCATAGCCGGTGAAGTAACCGGTCATCTCCCCCAGCGCAGCGCCCAGCGCCGCCGCCGCGCCCACCAGCACGGGGTTGAGCGTGCTGCCCAGCACAAACACGATGATCAGCCCCGGCGCAGGCAGCACGAGCGTGGCATTGCTGGCCAGCATAGCCAGGAATGCGCCCGCATAACCGAGCGTGGAGAACTCCTGCAAACGGTCGCGATGTGTGGCCACGGCGATAGTGAACAGGATGATGCCCGCGAGTCCGGCTCCGCGTAACACCCATGATAGCTTCGATGGTCGGTAGGGCTGCGCTGGTTTCATGGAGTCCTTCTCACGGCCCTGGGCAAGTGACTGTCGCTCGCGGTGGGTAATATGCTCTCGAACCGGCATGGCGGTTCACCGGCGCAGCAGGCTGGAACGCAATGACGGGCTGTCAAGCATGCTGCGAATACGCGCGGCCACCATGTCAATCGCCACCAGATTCAGGCCCCCTTCGGGAATGATCACGTCCGCATAGCGCTTGCTCGGCTCGACAAAATCCAGGTGCATCGGGCGCACGCTGCCCAGATACTGCTCAATGACCGACTCGACCGTGCGCCCGCGCTCCGCCAGGTCGCGCTTCAGCCGGCGGATGAAGCGGATGTCCGGGTCCGTATCTACGAAGATACGCACATCGAACAGCTTGCGCAATTCCGGCTCGGCGAAGATCAGAATCCCTTCCACCAGGATGATCGGTTGGGGATAAACCACCGTGACCTCGCTCAGGCGGCGATTGGTCGTGAAGTCGTACCTGGGGACGGCGGCTGGCTCTCCCCGCTTCAACTGCAAGATGTGCTGGATGAGTAACGCGGTCTCCAGCGTATCGGGGTGATCGAAGTTGATCGCCTGGCTGTCGGCAAAGGGAATGTCGCGGAGGTCTTTGTAGTAGGCGTCGTGCTCGAGATAGGCGATGTTTTCAGTGCCCGCGCGGTCCAGGATGGCCCGCGAGACGGTGGTCTTGCCCGCTCCCGTCCCGCCCGCCACGCCAATAGTAACCGGATTGATGGGGCCTTGCGTCCCGGCCATGGGAGCCTCCCCGACCTCGGACAGCTAAAAGAAATGCCCGCAGTTTTCGCACTGGGGCACTCATGCACAGAGCCACCCAAGGGAGTTGAACCCTTAACCTAACGCTTACGAAGCGTTTGCTCTGCCGATTGAGCTAGGGTGGCGACGACTAAGGGGCATTATAGCAGCCCCTGCCCCCACTGACAAGAGCAATTCGCTGTAGCGCGCGCGCAAAACCCGTCAGGCGCTAGGGGCGCTGCTCTGCTGCGCCCTGATTTACCTCACCCCCGCTCGGCGCTGACGCGCCTCACCGCCCCCTCTCCACGCAGATGGAGAGGGGGCAAGCCGAGCGCAGCGAGGCGGGGGGTGAGGTCAATGTCTCCGTGTCAAACGAGTCGCTGACAATCTTTGCACGCACCTCCTCCAAGCGCGCGCGTTGTTCGGCCCTTCCCCCGGTGATATAATCCCCCCTCATCACGGGTCATTTCGCCGGGCAGCCCAGGAGCGCACGCGCACCCCATGCCTATCCAGGTCTTATCGGACGTAGTCGCCGCGCAGATCGCCGCCGGTGAGGTGGTGGAGCGCCCGGCCTCGGTCGTCAAGGAGCTGCTGGAAAACGCCATTGACGCGGGCGCAGCTTCCATCGTCATCGAGATCGAGCGCGGCGGGCAGCGCCTCATCCGCGTCAGCGATGACGGCGTCGGCATCCCCTCGCACGAGGCTGCGCTCGCCTTCGCCCGCCACTCAACCAGCAAGCTGCGCACGGTGGACGACCTCAGCGCCATCACCACGCTGGGCTTTCGCGGAGAGGCCGTGGCCAGCATCGCCGCCGTCAGCCGTACGCGGCTGATCACGCGCTATCACGAGGAGCAGGTCGGCACCGAAGTGCTCGTCGAGGGCGGCGAGCTGCGCGCCGAGCGCCCCGCAGGCGCTCCGATCGGCACGGTCGTCGAGGTCGAGAACCTGTTCTACAACACGCCCGCCCGCCTCAAGTTCCTCAAGTCGGAGAGCACCGAGCGTCGCCATATCACCCAACTGGTCACCCGTTACGCGCTGGCCTACCCGCACATCCGCTTCCAACTGATCCAGGAAGGGCGCGAGCAGTTCCACAGCACGGGCAGCGGCGACCTGGCCGATGTGCTGGTCGAGGCGTTTGGGCTGGACAGCTTCCGCGACATGCTCGAAGTCAGCCCACTGCCCCCCGCGCGCCCCGACCTGCCGCCCATCGAAGTCTATGGCTTCGTCTCTGCGCCCGCGCTCAACCGCGCCAACCGGGGCCATATCGTGCTCTTCGTCAACGGGCGCGCCATTGCCGATCAAAGCCTGTCCTACGCTGTCATCCAGGCCTATCATACGCTCATCCCCCAGGGGCGCTATCCCCTGGCCGTCCTGCTGATCGCGCTGCCGCCCGAAGAAGTGGACGTGAACGTGCATCCCACCAAGGCGGAAGTGCGCTTCCGCGCGCCCGATGCTGTGTTCTCGGCAGTGCAGCGTGCCGTCCGCCAGGCAGTGGTCGGCCAGGCTCCTGTGCCGCCAGTGGATGGCATGTTCGCTTCCGCCCGCGACTCCGGCTGGTCTGCCGCCGAGCACGGCAATGCTCCCGACAAGTCAGCGAGCCGCCCCCTGCTACCAGGAGAAGAACAGCTTCGCCTGGAATTGCGCGCCTTCGACGCGGGCCGTCACGCCCGCCACGCGCTGCCGGCGGATTCTGCGCCGGTCGCCCGGCACGACGCCCCCGCCGACCCCACCGCCATTCCCGCCGGGCCGCAGGGGCCGCAACGCCCGCGCACGCTGCCCATCCTGCGCGTTGTCGGGCAGGTGGGCGCCGCTTACATCGTCGCCGAAGGCCCGGCAGGGCTGTACCTGGTTGACCAGCACGCCGCCCACGAGCGCATCCTGTACGAGGAGTTTATGGCTCGCCAGGCCGCCATGCAGCCCGTCGCCCAACAGGCTTTGCCGGCAACCACCGTCGAGCTGTCGGGGGCGGCGGCCTCGCTCGTCGAGGAGAATCTCGCTGCGCTGGAGGCTCTCGGCTTCGCCCTGGAACCCTTCGGCACGAGCACCTTCCGCGTGCGCGCCGTGCCCGCTCTGCTCGCCGGGCACGACCCTGCCGAAGTGCTGCGCGGCCTGGTCGAAGACCTGGAATCTGGCGCGCCGCCCGGCGCAGCCGAACTGGAAGCGCGCCTTGTCCGCCGCGTGTGCAAGGCGGCGGCAGTGAAAGCAGGCCAACTGCTCAGCTTCGCCGAAATGCAGGCCCTCATCGGGCAATTGGAGCGCTGCGAGTCGCCGCACACCTGCCCGCACGGACGCCCCACCATGCTGCACATCAGCGCCGGCGAGCTGACCCGTCTGTTCGGACGCACCTGAGCGCCTGCGATCAACCCGCCAGGAGAGCAACCGATGAAGCTAGGCGTCGTCTTCCCCCAGACCGAGATCGGCAGCGACCCGCTGGTCATCCGCGACTTCGTTCAGGCCGTCGAGGGCCTGGGCTACGATTATCTGCTCACGTATGAGCACGTGCTGGGCGCCGACCCGGCGGATTACCCCGATGGGCGGCACTTCACCTACACCTTTCGCGACCAGTTCCACGAGCCGCTGGTGCTGTTCGGCTACCTGGCGGCGCTCACCACGCGCCTCACGTTTGCCACCGGCATCCTCATTCTGCCCCAGCGCAACACCCCCCTGGTCGCCAAGCAGGCCGCCGAAGTGGACATTCTCTCCGGCGGGCGGCTGCGCCTGGGAGTCGCTGCCGGGTGGAACGAGGCGGAGATGCGCGGCGTCGGCTACGACTTCGCCACGCGCGGCAGGCGTATGGACGAGCAGCTCGCCCTGCTGCGCGCCCTCTGGACAGAGCCTCTGGTGACGTTCGAGGGGGCCTATCACACCGTCCGCAACCTGGGCATCAATCCGCTGCCCGTCCAGCGCCCGATTCCGCTGTGGTTTGGCGGGGCCGCTGATCCCGTCCTGCGGCGCATGGCCCGCTTTGGTGCGGGTTGGATGCCGTCCGGCCTCGATCCTGAACAGAGCGCGCCGCTGGTCGCGCGGCTGCGCGAATACCTGGCCGCCGAGGGCCGCGACCCGGCGCAGTTCGGCATTGATGTGCGCATCACCCTGGCGCGCCAGCCGCGCCCCACCTGGGATGCCTATCTCGCGGGCTGGCGGGCGCTCGGCGCCACGCACGTCTGCGTCAACACCATGAAGGCCGGCCTGGAGACAGTCGCCGATCACATCGCGGCTGTGACCAGCTTCAAAGCGGCGCTCAGCTAACCCCGCGCACCGCCCGCTTCATCAAACACAGCGAGGACGCCTGTTCAGCGTCCTCGCGCGCTTTTCTCCACCCAGCGGGCGATCGACTACGCCGACATCTCACTATGCCGGCGGCGCCGCGCCTCGCGGTTCACGAAGGGTATCTCGCCCTTCTCCCACGCCACCAGCAGCGGCACGGCGTTGAAGATGGACGAGTACGTGCCGCTCATCAGCCCGATCAGCATGATGAAAATGAAGTGCCGGATCGTCTCGCCGCCGAACAGCAGGATGGCCACCATGACGAACATGGCGTTGAGCTGCGTCGCCAGCGAGCGGTGCATTGTCTCCAGCACGCTGCGATTGACGATCGTCTCGAAATCCTCGCCGCGATACTTCGGTGTGTTCTCGCGGATGCGGTCGAAGACGACGATCACATCCTGCACCGAGTAGCCGACCACCGTCAGCACGGCGGTCAGGAACAGCGCATCGGCTTCCCAGCCAAAGAGCAGCCCCAGGATGGACATCAGGCCCATGATGACCAGGATGTCGTGGAACATCTTGACGATGGCGCACGCCCCATAGCGGAACGAGTGCGGGACGCGGCGGAACGCCAGGACGATGAAGCCCAGCACGATGACCGCCACGGCCAGCGTCGCCAGAAACGCCGCCCGTGTCACTTCCTTGCCCACCGTCGCCGAGACGCTGCTCGTCGTCAGCGCCGCTTCACGGGTTGGGTCATTTTCGACAGACTCAGGAGACCAGAATTCGCCCAGCCGCGATGGATCACGCATGAACGCTTTGAGTTCATCAATGCGCTCCGTCTCCTCGAAGCGAAGCTGCCAGCGGCTGCCCGCTTCGTCATGAGCGCCCACGATGGAATCTGCGGAGATCGGATCGAGCCGCTGCACGATGTAATCCGAAAGCCCAAAGTCTGCCAGCGTGTCGCGCACCGTCTGCTCGCTGACGTTGTCCACCAGCGAAAGCTCCATCAGCGTACCGCCGGTGAAGTCAATGCTCAGGCGTACGGGGCTGCCATTTTCCAGCATGGAGATCACCATGGCGATCACGCCCGGAATGATGATCAGCGCCGAGATCAGGAAGAACAGGTGACGTCGCTCTGCGAAGTTAAACATGCGTATCTCCCTTTGGTGCGCCTACACGCCGAGCAGCCTGGGGCGGGCGCGCAGTTGATCGCCGGCCACCAGCACAATAGTATGCAGAAAGGTCCGCGTGGCAATCACCGCCGTGAACAGGTTGATCACCAGGCCCATCCCCAACGTGATCGCAAAGCCCTGCACCGAGCTGGCGCCGAAGGCGTTGCCGAAGAAGTACAGGATGATCGTGATGATGATCGTCGAGATATTCGAGTCGCGGATGGAAGTCCACGCCCGCTCGAATCCCGCCTCGATCGCCCGATCCGCCGGACGCCCCTTGCGCAGCTCTTCTTTCATGCGCTCGAAGATGAGGATGTTGCCATCCACCGCCGTGCCAATCGAGATCAGGAAGCCAGCAATGGCCGGCAGGCTGAGAGTGACCGGGATGAACTTGTAGAGCGCGAAGTTGATGGCGATGAACAACAGCAGCGCCAGGTCCGCCGCGATGCCCGGCACCCGGTAGTAGACCAGCATGAAGACCAGCACGGTGATCACGCCGATGATGCCCGCCCGGATGGACCGCTCCACCGAGATCTCGCCCAGCGAGGGGCCAATCGTGTCGAAGGCGATGATGTCCAGCGGAACTGGCAGCGCGCCGTACTTCAACTGCGCGGCGAGGATTCGCGCCTCGTCGCGTGTGAATGCCCCCGTGATGATGCCGCCGTCCATCGTCCCCGCCCGCGCCGCATCCGAAAGCCCGGCCTGGATGGTGGGGTACGACAGCAGGCGCCCGTCCAGCACGATAGCCATCGAGCGATTCGGGTTGTTGGCGACGTAGGTCTCGAAGTCCTTCACCCGGTCGCCGCCCTCGCGCAGCACGAAGTTGACCATCCACTGCGTGCCAATCGTGCCCTGCGTGGTTGCCGCGGCATCGGCCAGGCCTGCGCCGGTCATGATCGTCCGGTAGGGCTGCCCGTTTTGCAGCAGCGCCGGCTCTTCGGTGGGATTCAGTATGTCCTCGCTGCTGCACGTATAGTCTGTATACGCCGGTGGCGTCGCCCCCTCTGGCAAGCGTGCCTCAGCCAGAGTGACCTGTTCGGTGGTCAGGATACACGCGCCTTCGGGCAAGTCCGCCGTCACCGCCGAGAAATCCACGAACTCCAGCAGGCCGGTGGACTTGATCGAATCGAATGCCACAGCCTGCTCACGCACGCCGGGCAGCTCCACGATGATCCGGTCTTCGCCCTGGCGCTGCACGACGGCCTCGGTCACGCCCAGCCCATTGACGCGCCGCTCAACGTTCTTAACCGCCTGCACAACCGTGTCGTCGTCATACTTGGTGCCCGGCGACACCTGGAGCAGCACGCGCGAGCCGCCTTGCAGATCGAGGCCCTGCACGACGTGCACCTTTCGATTGATGCCCAGGAAGTTAATGTGCGGGTCGCTCAGGCTCATCCAGGCAGAGAGCACGGCGACCGCCAGGATGACAACGATCCAGAGGCGATACGCTCGCATAGTGGGGTTCCTCTCAGACGGAGATGCGCCGGACAGGACGTCCGGCAGGCGTGCCCGGTCCAGTACCGGGCCAGGATACTGATCCCAAACCCGGTGATGATAACGAGGGCAGTGGCGCTTGGCAAGTGCGATTTGAGCGGGGCAATTGCGTCAAAATACGCCGCGCGTCAGTTCGCCCGCAGGGGCGTAGGGCTATACGCCCCTACGGGGGCAGTTCATCGGTGGGAGTCGCCAGCCCGACAAGGCGGACTGCTCCCCTTGTCCTGCTTGTGGAGAAAGGGGCAACGCTTATGGCGCGTTCTGGGGGCCTGCCGCGCGCCCGTCGAGGCCCAGCTCCGCCGCGATTCCCTGCATTGCCTCCAGCACCAGGGGCACATGCTCCGCCCACAGGTCAACGCCGAGCGCCTGCGCGGCGTCAGCGATCTCTTCGCGATGCACGGCGGCGGCAAAGCTGCGATCCTTCCACTTCTTGCGCACCGAGCTGACTTGCGTGACCTCGCGGATGTCCCTCGTGGGCCGCACAAGAGCCACAGCCGTCAGGAAGCCGGTCAGCTCGTCCACTGCGACCAGCGTTTTCTCCAGCGCGCTTTCCGGCTGGACGCCCGTCCGTTCAGAAGCGTGCGCGGCGATGGCGCGGATGATCGCCTCGTCCACCCCCTGCTCGCGCAGGACTCGCATCCCGGTGAAGGGGTGCCCATCGGCGGCGGTCATGTCGGGGTGGCGCTCGTAATCGAAGTCGTGCAGCAGCCCCACCACGCCCCACAAGTCCTCGTCCTCGCCAAAACGGCGGGCGTAGGCGCGCATGGCGGCTTCGACGGCCAGCATGTGGTGCCGCAGGCTCTCCGAAGCCGTCCAGTCCGTCACGAGCTGCCAGGCATCGTCGCGCTTCATGAAGCCTCGTCTGCCTCCCGGATCACATAATCGTAGTGAATCTGGGCGGTGTGGCGCAGTGTGGCCGCCGCCCCACAGTACTTATCGCGCGACAGTTCAATCGCGCGCTCGACCGCTTTCGCGTCCACGCCGCGCCCCGCGACCACGAACTTCACCCAGATTTCCGTGTATACGCGCGGGTGCTCGTCGGCGCGCACCCCCTCCACCTGCACCTCCAGGCCCGTCACGTCCTGTTGTTTCTTGCGCAGGATGCTGATCACATCCATCCCTGTGCAGCCGCCCAGCGCCGTCAGCAGCAGCTCCATCGGGCTGGCGCCGGCATCGTGCCCGCCAGCCACCCGTGCCGCATCGAGGGGAATGCTGTGCCCATTGTTGCTGTAGCCCGTGAAGATCAGGTCTTCGCGCCACACAACGCGGCTGCTTTTCTTTTGACCCATCGGTGAGACTCCTCCCTGTGTGCACCTTGCCTAACCCAATTGTAGGCCAAGTGAGCGAATCAGGCACGTGCTCTGAAGTAAGATACAGTCCGCCGCAAGAAGTCGCACGCAACCTGAGCCTGCGCTGTGCATCAAACCAGATGACGCATGGGCATGGCCACAGCGGCAGCCGGATCTTCTTGGGATTGAGTCGCGCCTCTGCTATGATCGGCAACAGGCCCCCGACGGGGCCTGCCAGACTTAGACAGACTCAGCCGAAGAAGCCCTATGCCACACTCATCTGATGACGATCTGGTCGCGCGCCTGCAAGCAGGAGACCAGTCCGCCTACGCGCAGTTGGTCGAAGAGAACGCCGGCAAAATCTATCGGCTTGCTCTGCGCATGATGGGCAACGAAACGGACGCCGAAGACGTGCTGCAAGAGACGTTCCTGAGCGCATTCCGCTCCATTGACCGCTTCGAGGCCCGCTCCAGCCTGAGCACCTGGCTTTACCGCATCGCCAGCAACGCCGCCCTCATGCGGCTGCGACGCAAAGAGCCGGAACAGGTCTCAGTGGACGAGCCGCTGGAGCGCGACGACGGGGAGATGATCCCCCGCCAGTTCTTCGACTTCTGCTGCCTGCCCGAAGACGATCTGCTGCGCGAAGAGGCCCGCGCCGAAATGATGCACGCCGTCGAGGAATTGCCCGCAACCTTGCGCAGCGTGTTCGTGCTGCGCGACATCGAAGGGCTGTCCACCGAGGAGACCGCCGAAGCGCTCGATCTCTCCATCTCGGCGGTCAAGAGCCGCCTGATGCGCGCCCGCCTCAGGCTGCGCGAGCAACTGAGCGCCTACTTCTCGCACGGTCCGCTGATCTCGGAAGCAGGGTAAGGGTATGAGCGCCTCTGACCAGCCACACGAGCACAACCAGGATTCCTGTCGCCGCTATCTGAGCAGCCTGTCCGAGTACGCCGATGGCACGCTCAGTGCTGAGCTTTGCGAGGAGCTAGAGGCGCACATGGCGATCTGCGAGAACTGCCGCATCGTGGTCAACACGCTGACCAGGACCGTCTCGCTCTATCGCCAGATTCCCGCGCCGAAGATGCCCAGCGCCGTCAAGGAACGGCTCTACAAGGTGCTGCATCTCGAAGCGTACATCCCCCCAGGGCCGGACGCGCCCGATCAGCCCGGCCAGTGAGCTGTCTGCAGCCCTGGCTGGTCACGGTGACCGCCAGAGATGCGACCTTTCGCCGCGCCCTGCATCCAAAGAAGCGTGAAGTTTTGCTGGATGCTAGCGAAAAGATCGGGCGGAATATCCGCGAGGACGTATGGCCAAAGAACGCGAAATCCCGAGCAAGAAACACAAGCGCGTCATCATCTTCAGCACGCCGACCTGCTCCCACTGCAACCACGCCAAGCGCTACCTGCGCGAGCGCGGCGTTCGCTTTCGCGACGTAGACGTCAGCCGCGACCCGGTCGCCGCGCGCGATATGGTGCGCCGCAGCGGGCAGCAGGGAGTGCCAGTCATTGACATCGGCGGCAAGATCGTCGTCGGTTTCAACAAGCCGGAAGTAGATCGCCTGTTGGAATTGAACTGACGGCGGATCGCGTCAGCGGGCAACGAGGGCGCGCGGGCCTAGGGCTTGTACGGCTCGACCGGCAGCCCGGCCCTGCGCCATGCCTGAATGCCCCCATCCACGTTGTACACCTGGCTGTAACCCAGCCGGATCAGCGCCTCAGCCGCGACCCGGCTGCGGTTGCCGCTGTTGCAGATCACATATACCGGCCTGTCCTTAGCCAGTTCTTTCGGCGCGCGCTGCTCGAACTGTCCCAGCGGGATCAGGCCGGCCCCGGCGGGGAGACCGGTCGCAGCAGCCTCGTTCGCCTCGCGCACGTCCACGAACTGCGCGCCTTCGCTCGCGCCCAACTGCTCATAGGCAGCCTGCACGCCCAAGGTCACATAAGTGGTCGCCTTCGCCGGGTTCTGCGCAGGACTGCCTTCCGCGCTGATCGCAGTTGGCGTTGGCGCAGGATTGCCTTTGTCCGAGCCGCCGCAGCCGGCCAGCCCCAGCAGCAGAATCATGGCCAGCGTGGCCCATAGCACCCATCGCGTCCGCATCGCGTGATCGCTCCTCATAAGAGTCAGAAAGGCGCCGTTGACCGTCTCTCGCCCGCCGCGCTCGGCAGAAACCTGCCCGACCCGCCGAGCACCCCGGCGAGGAGTCGCGGCCAACCTTGGCCATTATAGCACGGAGGAACGGCGAACAGGCCCGCGAGCATCTATCTCAATCGCGCCGCCTGGCAACTTGTTCGTGGACCCTCTTGCGGCAGATGCAAGCAATGCCCGTCCCGGCTGGAATCCGGCGATGCCGGCCCGCCAACCACCCACCAACGAACCGCTCGCCGCCTACCGTTTTTGCATGCCCCCCGCAACCATGCTAGACTCGCGCCAAATTACAGTCTCCCTCAGACGCACAGATTGTGATGCAGCCCGATGGCCGAGAAAATTCTTGTTGTTGACGATGATCTTGAGAGCCTCAAGCTCATTGGGGTGATGCTCCAGCGCCAGGGCTACGCGGTCATCACGGCCAACGCCGGCCAGCAGGCGCTGGATCGTGCCCTGGCCGACCAGCCCGACCTGGTCATCCTGGACATTATGATGTCCGCTATGGATGGCTACGAAGTTTGTCGCCGTCTGCGCCACGATCCTCTCACCCAGCACATCCCGATCATTATGTTCACCGCCAAGACGATGGTGGACGACAAGGTGGCCGGGTTCGAAGCGGGCGCCGATGACTACCTGACCAAGCCCACGCACCCCGCCGAGCTGGTCTCGCGCGTCAAAGCCCTGCTCGCCCGCTCCGCCCAGCGCCGCGCCCCGTCGGATCGCTCGCTGGTGTGGGGCTTCCTGGGCGCTAAGGGCGGCGTGGGCACGACGACGCTCGCCACCAACGTCGCCGCAGTGCTGGCCAGGAACGCGCCGACAGCCCTGGCCGATTTCCGCCTGGGCCAGGGGACTTTGGGGCTTTCGCTGGGGGTCACTCGCTCCACCGGTATGGCCAACCTGCTCGCCAGCCCTGCCAACGAGATCGCGGCGCAGGCCGTCGAGCGCGAAATGGTCCCACACAGCAGCGGGCTGCGCCTTCTGCTCTCGTCGGGGCGGCCCAAAGAGACGCTGCTCAGCGCCTCGCCCGACACTCTGGCTGCGGTGGTGCAGCACCTGCGCGCGCTCCAGCACATGGTCGTGCTCGATCTCGGCGCCGGCCTCAACCGCCTCACTGCGCGCTTGTTGCCGGAGATGGATCAGCTCACGCTGGTCGTCGAGCCGAACCGGGTCGCCCTCACGCTGGCCCGCGATATGATCGCCGAGATGCAGCAGATCGGCCTGGCCCGCAACCAGATCAGCGTAGTCATGATCAACCGCGCCCAAACCAGCGCCCAGGTGCCCTGGCAGGAAGCCGAACAACTGCTGGGCCACGAGATGACGGCCATCATCTCTCCAGCCCCGGAGATGGCCTTCCAGGCGGCAGAAGCGGGCCTGCCCATTGTGATCTTCCAGCCCAACTCGGTCGTCGCCAGCCAGCTCAACAAGCTGGCCGAGGAAATCGCTGGTCGCCACAGCGCATGATTGCCGGGCCTGACGATTTGGGGGCGGCGCTGCCTTGTGCTGCTGGCGATCGACTCCCCGCCGACAGCGCACCCTGCCAGCGCGCTGTCCAGGCCGCCCCGCCGCGCCAACGACCCGCAAAGTGAGACGTAGCATGGAGCCAGGCACCCCGTCCACCTCAGCGCCGGAGACTGTCAGCCGCGCCATGTACGAGCGGCTCCAGCGGCGCTACGAGCGCCTGATGGAGATCAGTCGCCAGCTCAACTCGACGCTCGACCTGGGCGCGCTGCTGCGTCGCATCATTGACGCGGCGCGCGAGCTGACCGACACCGAAGAAGCGTCCATCCTGCTCATTGACCCGGCGACCGGCGAGCTGCGCTTTGAAGCTGCCAGCAACCTGTCCCGCGCCGAGATGGAAGCAATTCCCGTGCCGATGCAGGGCAGCCTGGCCGGGTGGGTCGCCACGCACGGTGAGCCAGTGCTCGTGCGCGACACCAGGAGCGATGCGCGCTGGTTCTCGCGCGTAGACCAGACTACGCGCTTCAGCACGCGCAACCTGCTCGCCGTGCCCATGAACCTGCACAACCGGCCCATCGGCGTGCTGGAAGCGATCAACAAGCGCGGCGACCAGCCCTGGTCGGGCGACGATCGCGACATCCTGGCTGCGCTGGCCGATCAGGCGGCCATCGCCGTCCAGAACGCGCGCCTGTTCCAGCAGAGCGACTTCATCGCCGAGATGGTGCACGAGCTGCGCACGCCGCTCGCCGCGCTCCGCGCCAGCGCGTCGCTGCTGGCGCGCCCCGCCCTGCCGTCGGACATCTTCCAGGAGATCGTCCGCACGCTGCAAGGAGAAACCGAGCGGCTGACCGCCCTGACCACCGACTTTCTCGATCTGGCTCGCCTGGAGTCCGGGCGCACCCGCCTGGAGATGGCCCGCTTCGACGTGCGCGCGCTGCTGGACGAGTGCGCAAGCCTCATCGCCCCCAGGGCCGGAGAGCGCGGCATTCGTCTCACCGTCCGCCCCGGCACACAGCAGGCGCACGCCGACCGCGACCGCATCAAGCAGGTGTTGCTCAACCTGCTCACCAATGCGGTCAAGTACAACGTCGAGGGGGGATCGATCGCGGTGGCGCTGGATGTGCGGTCAGCCGCTCAGCCGCCAGCGCAGCAGCCGGCTGAGCAGATCGTGATCAGCGTGACCGACACCGGCCCTGGCATCAGCGCCGAAGATCAGCCACACATTTTTGAGAAATTCTTCCGGGCTTCGGCGGTCGCCGGGCGGGAGACCGGCACGGGGCTGGGCCTGTCCATCGCCCAGCGCATCGTCGAGGCGCATGGCTGCGCCCTGTGGTTCGAAAGCGCGCCCGGCGCGGGCACCACGTTCTATTTCACCCTGCCCCTGGCCGCTGCCGCATCCTGAAGCCGGCCCGCCCCCGGCAGAGAGCACCGGCTGGAATGTCTTCCGGTAGGGTGCCGCTCTGCTGCGCCCTGCGCCTGATATGGGCTTCCACGCAACGCCCCTCCCCCTGGAAGCGCCCCGCCGCGCCGAGTGCACAGAGCGCATAACACGCTCTAAGGCGTCAGCAGCACCTTGAGCGTGCCCGGCTGGGCCGCCCGCGCGAACGCCTCCACCGCCTCCGCCAGCGGATAGCGCGCCTCGATCAGCGGCAGCACGTCCACCAGGCGGCGCTCCAGCAGGCGCAAGGCCGCGCCGAACGGCCCGCAACGGCTGCCGACCACTCTGACCTCATTGACCACCAGGGGAGCCAGGTCAACCGTCGCCGGATCAGCGTAGGTGCTTTTGAGCACAAGAGTGCCGCGCGCGCGCACCAGGCGCAGCGCATCGCGCAGACCCTCCTGCGTCCCCGTGCAGTCCACCACCACGTCCGCCTCGCCGTCGCGCAGATCGTCGCGCCGGACGGGTTGCAGCCCCCATCCGGCGAGCATCCTCGCCTGGCGTTCGTGGCGCACAATCACCGCCAGGTCGCAGCCCAGCAATCCCAACACCTGGGCCGTCAGCAGCCCCAGCTTGCCCGCGCCCAACAACACCACGCGTTCGCCGGGCCGGATGTGTGCGCTTTCCAGCACCTGGCACGCCGCCGCCAGCGGCTCGGTGAAGACCGCTTCCTCGTCGGCGATGTTCGGCGGGACGCGGTGGAGGTTGGCAACCGGCAGCCGGAACAGGTCGGCGAACGCTCCGTCGTAGTCCGCAATGCCCAGCACGCGCCGCCTGCGACAGTGATTGGGCGCGCCGCGTCTGCACCAGTCGCATGTGTTGCAGCCCACGTTGATCTCGCCCACGACGCGCGCGCCAAGCCATCCCTGCGGCCCGGCGACCACCTCGCCCACGAACTCGTGACCCAGCGTGCCGCGAAACTCCTGGTAGCCGCGCACCAGTTCCAGGTCTGTGTTGCAGAGTCCGCCCAGCCGCAGCCGGATCACGGCCTCATCCGGCCCGGCGGCAGGCGGCTGGCGCTCGATCACCTGCAGCCCACCCTCAAACACGACCGCTCTGACTGTCTCTGGCATCGTCTTCTCCTCGTCGCATGTCGCGCGTCACCGATCAGCCGCGCTACTCCCAGCCCGTCCAGGTGAAGCGGCGCTCCGGCACGGCAACCCCCTGCGGGTAATACAGGCCATCCGCGCCCAGGCGCACCACCGCCACCTGCCAGGCGAACACGTGCGCCTGCTCGTCGCGGGGCAGATAGCTGGCGGGCACATCGAGCGACAACTGGCGCGTGGCGCCGGCGAAGACCGCGCCCGTCGTCTCGTCACGGACGGTGACCAGGTAGGAGTCTTCGGGCTGAAGCACGCCCACCGAAGTCCACACCAGCCGCACCGCGCCGGTCACCGCCTCCTCGCTGGCTGGCGCAATGGGCAGCGGCGCGCGATAGGTGGGCGTGGGGGTAGGCGTCTCGCTGCCGGTGAAGGTCGGCGTCGCCGTCGGCGTCGGTGTCGGCGCTGGCACGTTGATCTGCTGGCCCGCGCTCAGGACGACCGGGCGCGTGCAGCAGCAGTTCGGCGACTCCCAGGCGCACGCCCGGCAATCAATGCCGCCAGGCAGCGGGTTCAGCTCGCAGATCTGGCGCAGCGAGCTGTCGTGGATGATGGCGATGCTGCTCAGCGTGTCGCCTGTCTCGATCACATACGTTTCGATGGCGAAACTCGGCGCAGCGTCCAGCGTCATCCTGGGCGGGGCGCTGGTCGCCACCGCCGTCTGCGTCAGGTCGGCTCCCGCCTGAGTCGGCGTCGCCGTCGGGCGCGGGATCAGGATCGTGCTGCCCGGTCCCGGCAGGATCGCACAGTCTACCATGCCGTTCAGCCGCTCGATGGCGACCTTCACATCCGGGTGGACGTGTCCATACTGGTAGGCGATCCCCAGGCAGGTATCCCCGCTGCGAATCACATGCTCATACGGGCCGGGCGTCGCCGTCGGCGCCGGCGTCTCAGAGGGGGGCGGAGGCGGCGGGCTGTTGGTCGCCGTGATCGTCGGTGGCACCGTCCGCGAAGGCGTGGCCGCCGGGCCGCCGGGGGTCTGCGTCGGCGCTGCCTGCGCGACCTCTATGCCCACCGCAGACGACTCAGCAGGGGTCAGGCTGGGCGGCGCGCTCTCGCCCTGCCCGCCACAGGCACCCAAGACCAGGGCAGCGATCCCGCTCAGGATCGTGATAAGCCAGACACGATGCGCCATGAATGCCATCCTTCCACAATTGGCTCATCCCCCCTCGGTCGAAAGTCCTTCATCGGCTGTCCCAGGTGAAGTGGCGCGGTGCGGAAGCATTGCGCTCGCTGATGATCGCGCCCCACTCGTCAAGCTCCCCCACGGCAATATGCCATGCGAACGTATGACGGTTGCGGTCGCTGGGCTGCCAGCCCCCTGGCAGAATGTAGCTCGTCTCGACGACCATCGCCGTATAGTCCTGGCCGGTGTCCCGATCGCGCACGCGCACGATATATCGCTCCTGCGCGCCCAGAGTCCCCGTGCTGCCCCAGCGCAGCGTCACAAGCTGGTCGGCGGCAAACCGCGCGCCATCTTCCGGCCCCAGCGCATACGGCGCGTTGAAAGTCGGCGTCGGCGAAGGCGTGGGCGTCAGTGTGCCGCTGGGGGTCGGGCTGAGCGTTGGCGTGGGCAGCGGCACCGGCACACGCACGCGCTGCCCTTCATAGAGCATCACTACACAGTTCGGCCCGCCTGTCGGGTCGCCGTAATCGCACTGGAGAAACGGGATCTCCGGGTTGATCTGCGAGAGCGTTTCGATGGTCGTTTCGTAAACGTAGGCAATCCCCAGGATCGTCTGGCCGGGTTCGACGACGTGCCAGGCCTGGCCGGGGCGCAGCGTCGGCTCGATGTTCTCGTACTTGGCCAGCGCATCCGGCGTGCCAAAGGCGTTGACGCGCAGCGTGGGGGACACCTCCAGGTTCTGCATCTCCGACTCGATCTCTTCCGCAGTCGCAGTCAGTTCCTGCCCCGGCGCTGGTGTCGGCGTTGGCCAGGGAATCTCCAGCGTCTGCCCAAGCTGAAGCTCTTGGGGATTATCCATACCGTTGATCTCAAGGATCACGTCCACAATAGCCAGCTCGCGGTGCCCGCAGCGATAGGCCATGCCCAGGACCGTATCATCCTGTCCCGCCGTCTGATAACAGGGCGTGATCGTCGGCGTGGGGGTGGCGGTGGGCGGCATCGGCGTCACGGTGGGCAGCGACAGCATCACGTCGCGCGTGAGTGTCGGCGTATGGGCGGGTGTGAGGGCGCGCGGTGTGGAGGTCGGCGGCGCTGTTGGCAGGGCTATCCCCTCAGTGCGCGACTCCCCGCCGTCCCCTCCCCCACCCACCCAGCGTGCTATAGCCAGGCCCAGCAGCACACCCAGCAGCAGGAGCGCGACAAACCCGACGGCAAGCAGCAAGCGCCCTGTGCGCCCGCTCAGGTCGCCGGCGTACAGGTCGTCGTCCCCTGCACTCGGATCGTAACGCGGGGCTGCTCCGCGCCGGCGAGAAGACTTAGCCGTCGGCACAGGCACCGCCATTGGCTCGCCGGTCAGCGCCGCGCCGCAGATCGCGCAGGTACGCGCCGACACAGGTTGAATCGCCCCGCAAAGAGGGCACTTTTGCGAAGGCGCTGCTACAGGCATGGGCCAGCCGGGTTTGCTCTCACCATCGTCGCTCTGCTCATCAGACGTCAGGCCCAGGCACCGCGTCGCCGCCATGCCCGGCGAGCGCGATTATACCAGGCACCGGGCGCTTGGCCAGCCCGCCGCTGTCACGCGGGCGCGCGCAAAGGTTGGCAACGACTCGCCGGACGCAGAGCCTTAACCTCAACCCCAGCCTCGCCCCACCCGCCTTGCCCCCTCTCCGCGCGTGGAGAGGGGACGGCGAGGCGCGTCAGCGCCGAGCGGGGGTGAGGTCAGCCAGGGCGCAGCAGCGCAGCACACCCCCAACGCCGAACCCCAGAGCAAAGGATCACCGCAGAGGCGCAGAGGACGCAGAGAAGAACGTATCATTTGCTTTCCTCCGCGCTCTCTGCGTCTCTGCGGTTTCAAACTTCTGCTTCCCAGCTGCGCCGCGCAGCTCTCCCACACGCACTCCTGAGCGAATTTTCACGCTTTGGGCGCTTTCTGTGTTACCATTCACCGACGCAGACACGCCAACCCGCACACAGAAAGGTCCCCAGACGATGCGCGTGGTCATCAACGAAGCGAAGATCAATCGCAACCGCAAAATCTCCCACCTTCTGTTCTTCATCAGCCTGGGTGGCATGGCTTTCGGATTCTTCTTCACCTGGACTACCGATCCGACTTCGGGGGCGAGCCAGCTCAGTTGCTTCATCCTGCCCATCCTGCTCCTGCTCACCCTGACCTCGGTGCGCATGGCCAATATCTGGATTCGCGAACCGAACCCGGTTGATGTGCTTGACAACGGTCTGAAGGGCCTGGGGCCGAAACACACGATCTTTCACCACCTGCTCCCCGCCCCGCACGTTCTGGTCGGCCCGGAGGGAGTCTTCACTCTGACCATCGTCTGGCAGGACAAGGCGTACCGCGTCGTGGGCAAGCGCTGGCGCGGCGACGAAGGGGTGCTGCGCAAGCTGAACGGCTACCTGCGCCAGGACCTGATCGGCAATCCCTTCAACGATGCCACGCTGCACGCTCAGCAGGTGCAGCGCCTGATCAACAAGATCGCGCCCGGCGCCGAGGTTGTGGTGCAGCCGCTCGTCGTGCTCACCCATCCCAACGCCAGCTTCGAACAGGAAGAGCCGCTCTATCCCGTGCTCTACGCCGACGCCAAGAAGAAGCCGTCGCTGCGCCAGTACCTGCGCGAGCAGCAGGCGGCCCCGGTGAACACATTGCGGCCCGAACACCTCGACGCCATTGACCGCATATACGGCCTGATGACTCGCCAGGAGATCGCCGAACTCACCGGCGAGACATTCGATCTGGCTGGTGACGACTTCGCGCCCGACCAGGAAGACGAGGGAACCGAGAGCGAAGAGAGGTCCGAAGCGCCGGGCGCGCGTGGCACTGTGTTCCTGGCCCAGATGGGGCAGATGTACTACTTCGGCGCAACGACCGGCTCTGTTGAGGAATCACTCAGCGCGCTGGAAGCAGACGGCAAGGAGTTAGTCGAGCTGGTGCACGCCTTCGAGACAGCCGATGCTGTCGCCGTGCGCGATGCGCTCCAGCGTAAGTACGACCGCAAGCGCCAGAAGGAGAACTGGTTCGGCCTCAGCAAGAAAGACGTAGCCTGGATCAAAGCGCGACGCGGGAGCTGAGTCCCGCTGAGGCGGCCCCCATGAAGCGCCCGCGCACCCATTCCCTCGCCCTGCTGACGGCGCTGCTGGCTGCGGCCTTCGCGCTGCGCATCGTTCACTTAGGCGACGTGCCGCTGCGCGGCGACGAAGCCTTCGCCGTACGCTACTGGGCGGATGACCCGGCTGCCGTCGTGCGCGATCTCGCCCGGTGGGAGCCGCATCCGCCGGGGACGTTTCTCAGCTTCTGGGCCTGGAAGTCCGTCGCCGGCAGCACTGAGCTTGCCATGCGCGTCCTCGCCCTGTTGGGCGGCTGGCTGGGCGTGGCCGCGACGGGGGCGCTGGCCCGCACCCTGCTGCGCGACCCGCGCGCTGTGCCGCTTGCGCTGGCCCTGGCTGCCGTGCACCCCTTCCTGATCTGGCACGCCCAGGACGCGCGCAACTACGCGCTGTGGTTCGGCGCGAGCAGCCTGGCGATGTGGCTGTTCGTGCGCGCAGCGGCACACAACCGGCGGCGCGACTGGGTGCTCTACCTGGTCGCCGAGACCGCCGCGCTGTACTTCTTCTTCCTGGAAGCGTTCCTGCTCGTGGCGCAGGCAGCCTACCTGGTCATACAGCGGCACCCGCGCCGCGTGGTGACGGCGGCGCTGCGAACGTGGCTCGTCCTGAGCCTGCTGCTGCTGCCCTGGCTCGTCCAGGGCTGGTACCTGGCCCGCAGCGGGTACGAAGGCGCCACTTCGGACGCCGCCCCCGCCCGCCTGTTGACGTGGTTCGTGCCCGTCCTGCTCAGCGGGCGCGAGTACCCATCCCCCTGGGAAGTCCTGCTGCCGCTGGCCTGGATCGCGGCGCTCGCGCTGCTCTGGCAGGGGCAGCCCCAGCGTCGCCTGGGTATCTGGCTGGCCGCCTGGATCGCGCTGCCGGCGCTGCTGCTGCTGATCGCCGCGACGCGCATGAGCGTCTTCGACCCCCGTTACCTGATCGCCACCGTCCCCGCTTTCATCCTCCTGACGGCGGGCGCGCTGACCGCGCCCCAGGCGATCCGTTCTGCCCGGCCCCGGTCAGCCGTGCGCGCAGCAGCGGCCCTGCTCCTGACCGTGCCTGTGCTGGGCATCACCGGCCTGGTGCCGTACTATCGCGGCGACTCCCCGAAAGCGCCCGACTGGCCGGGGCTGGCCGCCTACCTGCAAGCGCGCGCTATGCCCGGCGACCTGGTTCTGCAGGTCGTTCCCGATCCCGCTTTCGCTTACTACTACTCCGGCCCCGCAGACGAGACCAGCCTGGTCCCCGGCGCGCCGATTCGCGCGCAGCTTCAGCCGCAGGTCACCTTCCATCGGGGCATCTGGCTCGTGGGGCGCTCACCGGAAGCCGAGAGCTTTCTGGCTGAAGCCATGCAACTGCTCAGCTACGATGCGCCCGCCGGGTTCGACGTGATGCAGTTCCGTCGCTGGGCACCGCGCGAAGCCGAGATCGCCGTCCACCAGGGCGTGCGCTTCGGCGAGATTGCGCGGCTGGCCGGGCATACCCTGCAAGGCCCCGACGCGAACGGCCAGGCCCTCACCGTCCTGCTCTACTGGGAGCCGCTGGCCCAGTCTGCGGTGGACTACACGGTGTTCGTTCACCTGGCCGGCGCGCCCAACCCGGCAGCGGGCAGCCCGCTATGGGATCAGGACGATCACCGCCCGCTGGACGGCTTCGCCAGCACGCTGACCTGGAAGCCGGGGACGCTTTACCGCGACCCGTACCACCTGCTCAACTCGCCTGAAGTGCGCCTGGCCCCAGGAACCTACACGCTTGAGGTGGGGCTGTACGATCCCCAGTCAGGTGAACGGCTGCCTGTCTACGACGCGGCGGGCAACCCGCTCGGCGACTCCTTCACCCTGGCTAGCCTGCGCTGGCCCCCGCCGCAATAAAACAGGGGTGCGCGCGCGGCACACCCCTGCCCTGATCCTGCCCTGGCCCGGCGGCCTGAGCTGAGAAGCTGTTTCCCCCCATCCCAAACCCCTCCCCCACAAGGAGGGAGGGGCTTAAGGCCGGCGCGCTTCTCCCTTCCCCCGCGTGGAGGAAGGGCCGGGGATGAGGGGCAAAGGCAGGCGCGTGGCGTCTCGAACGGCCCCTGACTCAGCCGCCAAGTTCTTTCAGACGCGCTTCCCACTTGGCGTACAGCTTGTTATAAAGCTCCTCAGAGACCTCACCGGCCATCAGCTTGGCATCAAGCTGGTCGAGGTAGGCGCGCACCTCAGCCGCCGTCTGCGGCACGGCGGGCGTCGCCTGCGCCGCTGGCTGGGCGGGCTGCTGCCCCTGCCCCTGCTGTTGCTGCATCATCTGCTGCATCATCTGCATCATCATCATCTGCTGCTGCTGTTGCAGCGCCGCCGCTTCTGGGTTCAGCGCCGCGCCGATCTGCTGGCCGACGCCCAACCCCACGCCCGCGCCCGCCAGTCCGCCGCCCATGCCCGTGTTGCTGGCCGCTGAGTCGGCCACTTCCAGGCGGCGAATGCGCTCCCACGTCTCGAAGTCCACGTAGTTGCGCAGTTCTTCGGTGCTGACCTCTTTGGCGGTGAACGGCTTGGCCTCGAACGCCTTGATGCGCATCCCAATGGCCGCGAACTGCTCGTTCAGCCGGGCCAGTGCTGCGCCTTCCAGGTCCGACAGCAAGCGGTTGGCGTCCATGATGCTGGCCGCGCCAGACGACGACATCAGCGTTGCCACTTCGCCCAGCAGCATAGACTGGATGCGCTCGCGGATGTCGCCCAGCCGGACAACGGGCTTGCCGACGCCATACTGTTTCATGAAGCGCAGTGGATCGTCAATGCCGATGTCAATCACGCCGTGCGTGATCAGCAGCACAACGCCCACGCCCTTGCCTGGCGTCTCCAGCACAATCGGCGGGTTAGTCCCCCAGGGCACCTGCGGCAGGTCTTTGAGATTGACGAAGTACAACTCCGCCGTGAACGGGTTGCGTCCGCCGGTCACCAGGCCGATCAGGCTCGACAGGATGGGCAGGTTGGCCGTGCTCAGCGTGTGCGACCCCGGCCCCAGCGCATCGAGCACCTGGCCCTGGCGCACGAACACCGCCGCCTGGCTCTCCTGCACGATCACCTGCGACCCCATCCGAAAATCGCCTGAGCCACCCTGCGGTTCGCGGTAGCACAGCTCGTCATCCATGATATTGTCGTGCGATACAACATCAATAATACGCGGCATCGCTCATCTCTCCTTGCACGTCTCTGTCGCTGGCAGTCAGCGTGAGCTACTCAATCCCCAACAGCACATTCTCGCGCAGGCCGTAGGCCTCGTTCGCCTCTACCGTCAGCGCGTCCAGCGTGCGAATCCCCTCTTCCACGCCCTCGCCGCGCAGCGCCGCGTCACGCAGCGCGTCCAGCGTCAGCGCGAACTTGTCCACATAATCGAGCAGCGCTTCGTCGAAGGCGTAGATCACGCCCAGGTCGTCCTGGCCGATCTTCACCGCGTCGAAGAAGCCGGAGTATCCCGGCGCGTCGGTGGCGATACGATCAATGAACGTCTGGAACTTGGTCTTCGCGCTGCGCGTCTTGCTCATGAACGACAGCCCGCCAGCGTCGAGCAGCACCTTCTCGATCTCCGACAGCCGGTTAAGCTGCGCCTTGAGCTGCGCCACCACATGCTCGCGGATCAGCCGATCTGCCTGGCGGCGCGCCGTCATCTCCATGTATCCCCGGAACCCTGGAATGCGCGCTACCAGGCGCTCCAGAGAGCCGCGCTCGCGCACAATCTTCGAATAGAGATCGTCCATTCCCGCTTCTCCTTGCGTCAGGAAACCTTCGCTAAGCATACACCAACACCTGCCTCGATACAAACCCTGGCGCAGTGCTATAATCCGGGCGTGCTACCTCGCACCGAAAGGAGACCACGATGGGGGCCAAAGGCCAGGGTGCAGATGCCACCGACGGGCGTTGGCTGGTGATTCCGCGCACGCTTTGCTTCGTCACGCACGGGGATGATGTCCTGCTGCTGAAGCGCGCGGCCCACAAGCGCGTTTATCCTGGCCTGTACAACGGCGTGGGCGGCCACCTGGAGCGCGACGAAGACCCGCTCACCGGCGCAGTGCGCGAGACTCAGGAAGAGACGGGGCTGGACCTGACAAGCGTGCGCTTCTGCGGCGCGATTCACGTGGACGCGGGGGCCAGCAATGGCATCCTGGTCTTCGTCTTCCACGCCCAGGCCGCCTCGCGCGATCTGGCCGATACCGACGAGGGCACGCTCGAATGGGTGCCGCGTGACCAGCTTGACGATCTGCCGCTGGTCGAGGACCTCCCCCTGCTGCTCGACCGGATTCTCGACGCAGAGCCGGGCGCGCCGCCGTTCTTCGCCCACACCAGTTACACAGCCGACGACCAGTTGATCATGCTCTTCGCCACCCCCTCGCTGGGCAGCCGGGCATGAGCGCCGCTGGCAAGGCGAGCATTGGCGCAGAAGTGCCAATCTCGCGGTTTTCTTTCTGCGTTCTCTGCGCTTCTGCGATTCAGAGATCGCGCCGTCCACGCGAAGGGCGCCCCTGGCGCGGGCCAATGGCGCACGGCGGGGAACTGTACTAAGATGATGCTATGCAATGTCACCATGTGAAGGAGGCATGATTATGCAGCATGTGCGGCAGTTAATGATCGCCCTGGTGGCGCTGGCCGTGCTCCTGACGACGCCCATGCTGGTCGCGGCGCAGGGCGGTCAGACGACGCATACGGTACAGGCTGGTGAGAACCTGACCCGTATTGCCCTGAAGTACGGGACAACCGTCCAGGCCATCGTCCAAGCCAACAACATCACCAATCCCAATCTGGTGTTCGTCGGCCAGGTGCTCACCATCCCTGGCGCGGGCATCACCCCGACGCTCCAGCCCACCGGCACCGTCAGCGCACCGCCACCCCAGCCCACAACTGCCCCGGCTGGCGAGACAATTCACGTGGTGCAGCCCGGCGAGAACCTGTTTCGGGTGGCGCTGAAATACGGCCTTTCGACGGCCTTCCTGGCGAGCTACAACGGCATCACCAACCCGAACGTGATCTACGTCGGGCAGAGAATTCGCATCCCCAGCGGCGCGGCAGCCCAGCCCCAGCCCCAACCCGCAACTCCGGCCCCCGTCGGCGCGACGCCGCTTCCAGCCACCGTCGCGGCGACCCTCGTGCCCACAAACGTCCCCGCCGTCACCATGATCCCCGCGGCCACGCCAACGCCCGGTATGCCTCAGAACACAGCGACCAACGTGGGCTTTGCCTATGGCGTTCAGCTTCACCTGCCCAACCAGAATATCCCCCAGGTCGTCCAGGCAGCTAGCGCGCTGGAAGTCACCTGGGTGAAGCAGCAGATCGAATGGGCGATTTATGAGGCGAATGCCGGCAGCATCAACTGGGCGCCGCTCGACGAGATAGTGAACGCGCTCGATGGGGCGGGTTTCAATATCCTGCTGTCAGTCGGCTCCGCGCCGGGCTGGGCGCGCGACTCTGATCAGGAGAAGGGGCCGCCGACCGACTACCAGACTTACGCCAACTTCATCGGCCAGCTTGCCCAACGCTACAAAGGCAAAGTGGACGCCTATGAGGTCTGGAACGAGCAGAACCTGCGCCGCGAGTGGAACACTCCGCGCGGCATCAGCGCCGCCAGCTACGTTGAGCTGCTGCGCCTGGCCTACACCGCCATCAAGAACGCGGACTCCAGCGCGCTCGTCGTCACCGGCGGGCTGGCCCCCACCGGCTTCAACGACGGCGTGAACGCCATTGACGACCGCGTGTACCTGCGCCAGATGTACGCGGCTGGCGTTGCCGAGTGGTCGGACGCCATCGGGGCGCACCCCAACGGCTGGGCCAATCCGCCGGATAGCACCTGCTGCCGCAACAATCGCCCGGCGGTGCCCGCCTGGGACGATCATCCGAGCTTCTTCTTCAAGCAGACGCTCGCCGATTACCGCCAGATCATGGTCGAGAATGGCGACAGCGGCACCTTCATCTGGCCGACTGAGTTCGGCTGGGGGTCGAACGACGGCCTGAACGTCGAGCCGCCGCCCGAATACGCCTTTGTCGCCTTCACCAGCCTGGACGAGCAGGCATCCTACATCCTGCGCGGCTTCCAGCTTGGCAAGGAGCTAGGCTATATCGGCCCCATGTTCCTGTGGAACCTCAACTTCTGCCCGGTCGTCGGCGTGACGGGTGAGCAATGCCTGTGGAGCCTGCTCGACCCGGCAGGCAACCCGCGCCCGGCCTACCTGACGCTGCGCGACCTGGACAAGTAGTCCGGCGCGCGTGCCACACGCATACTCGCCCGCCTGGCGGAGTTCCGTCAGGCGGGCGAATCTCTTTTCGCGGGGGTGAGATCAAGGGGGGCGCAGCAGAGCAGTGCCCCACCCTGACAGGTTTTGCACGCACCCCTACGGAGGCATTTCGCTAACCGTATCGCCGGCGGAGAGGGACCACAGGGTGGGGTCAGGCGCCGCGCATAACGTTACGCGCTTCCTGCTGTGCCAGGCGTGCAGAGTTCACTGGCTCTCGCCGGTTACGATATGGGCGTGCCGCTTGTCGGCGTGGGCGTGCTGCTCGTCGGCGTGCGCGACGGTGATAGCGTCCGCGCAGGTGTCCGCGATGGCGTCCTGGTGGCGGTGACTGTCGCGGTGTGCGTCGCCGTTGGCGTCCGCGTCGGAGTCTTGGTCGGCGAAGGTGTCGCGGTCGGGGTGTCCGAAGCGGTCGGAGTGGCCGTCGCCGTGAAAGTGGCCGTAAGGCTTGGCGTGATCGTCGCCGTCGGCGAAGGTGTGCGCGTCGCGGTCGGCGTGTCGGACGGAGTGATCGTCGGCGTCGGCGTCAGCGTGATCTGCGGCGTGCGCGTGGCGAACTGGGTCGCCGCGGGCGTCTCCGCCACTTCCGGCCCTGCCACGCGCACCGCGCGCAGCGCCAGCGGCGCGGTCATGGGCGGCAGGCTGACACGCAGGACGCCTCCGGCCTGGTCGCTGAGAGTCACGGCGTCGTCGCCCAATACGCTGCCCGTCGTCACATCCCAGAATACGACCCGGTACTGGCCCGTTGGCATGTCCGGCAGCAGCAGGTCGAGCGTGATCGGCTCCAGGCTCAGCACATCCGCCGCCGACTCCCACGTGTAGTCGCGCTGCTGCACCCACGCCAGCGCATAACCGCTTTCACCGCCGGCCAGGCTCAGCGCGCGCGCGGGCGTGCGGTAGCGCGCAACCTCAATATAGCCCAGTTGCAGCCAGTCCTCGCCCAGGTTATCGAGCACCACCAGGTGTTCCCCGGCGCTGATCGGCAGCGTCAGCAGAATGTCCTGGCTGCCTGCGCTGAAGTCCACCTGTGCCACGTCCACGCCGTCAATCGTGACGACCAGCACCGCCGGCGCATCTATCGAAACGCTCCGCACATAGATGCTCAGCTCGGTATCTACCGGCGGCGCGATGATGTAGGTCTGGGGGCGGCTGCGCTCGGCGTTGCGCTCGCCATACAGAAAGCCGGGGAGATCGCTGACCGAGGGCACTGCCCCGTCATCAGTGATCCGGTAAATCTGATCGGACGGGACGGGCGCGAACACATCGCGGCTGAACCCGTCCACACGCACGACATCGTAGACCAGGGGATCGCTGGCTATCAGCCGCGCCTGCACAGGGACCAGGCCCGGCGTCTGCCACAAGGCATCGCGCGCGAAAGTCGCCAGCGAGTCGTAGATGCTGTACAGGTTCTGCCGGTCAATGTACGTGTCCCACCACCAGGGCATTGCGCCGCCCGCTGCGCCCGCCAGCGCCGCCGCCCAGATCGTGTTGCTGACATGGATTCCGGCGGGGTCATCCGCCGTCGGCTCGAACCAGGGATTCAGCGAGAACTCAGTCAGCAGAACCGGGCGCTTCGTCCGGCTGAGCGCGTCGGCCACGCTGCGCACGGTGCCCGCGACCTGGTCCTCCGCCGCAACCAGGGGGCGCGACTGGTAGTAATGCACGGGCACAAAATCCACCACATTGCTGTCAAACAGAATGGCATCGAGATTGCGCGCTCCGACCGTCACCAGGTGATCGTAGGGGTCAATGTCGCGCAGGTACTGCGTCATCTCGCGCAGCCACGGCTCGGCGCGGGACGACGAATAGCCCAGCACGCCGTCCACCACATCAACCAGCTCCCAGGCGAAGATGCGCGGGCTGTAGCCCCAGCGCGCCACAGCATAGCGCAGCCGCTGCTGGATCAGCGCTCTGGCCTCCGCGTCCGTGAAGAACAGGCCAGGGCGGGTCAGCGGGCCGCCGTTAGCTGCATTGAACGGGCTGATCACCCAGCTTGCCTGCATCGGGGGGCGCGGCACATCATTGGGGATGGACACCGGTGGCACCACCTTGTTGGTGAGCGCCTGGTGCCACACCAGCACCACCTGCAGGTAGATGCCGCGCTCTTCAGCCAGTCGCAGCAGCGAATCCATGCGCCAGGCCGCTGCCTGCGCCGCGTCATAGTCGCCCGCCGGCCCCGGCCAGTCCAGCCCGATGAACCAGGGCACGTCAACGAACACGCGCGCGTAGTTCGCCCCGGCGTCGCTCAGCGCTTCCAGCCAGCGCGCGTAAGCATAGATGCCGCCGATCTCATCCCACGACCAGGCAAGGTTCTGGCCGATGGGGAAGTAGGGCGCGCCGTTGTCGAACGCGAAATAGCGCGAGGTCGGCCCGACGCCCACAAAACCGGGTTGATCAGACGGCACGACATCAAAGGTCCCCTGTTCAATCGCGCGAATGCCGGCGCTGTCGCGCGCTTCGATGGTATACGTCCAGCGCCCCACCTGGTCCGGCGCGAAACGCACCCGCCATTGCCCTTCGCCTGTCTCTTCCAGGCTCTCTACAAGGCAGTTTGTCAGGCAGGCGTCGCGGTACGGCTGCATGAAGAAACCGGGCACGCGCTGCGCCGCGCCAGCCGGCGGGCGGAACACGGCCATCACGTCAATTTCGGCGGGATCGTAGGGGTTCTCGTAGGAGCCGTTCAGCGCGACGGGCAGCTCCAGCAGCCCATACAGCCGGACGGTGGTGATTGGCGCCACCGTCGGCAGCGGCGTCCGCTCCGGCGAGGCGGTGAGCGCCGGGCTGGGCGTCTGCTGCTGGGCGGATTGCCGCGTCTGTGGGACAACCACAACAGCGGTGATCCACAGGGCGATCACCAGGGCGAAAGTCCAGGGGGTGTGTTTTGCGCGCGCCGACATGGCTGAAGTGTAATTCGGACTATACGAAATGCGCAAATAGCCATTCTTACCGAAAACATACCATAAGGTGCGCGTCCCCGCCGCCCGCCGGGTACGATATCCTTTGCGGTTGAAACTCGTCACGCGGGCATGCCCCCCAGCCCCTTCCCCCGCTCGGCACGGAGGGAAGGGGAGCAGGCTCGCCGCTTCTCCCCCTTCCCCCCTCGTGGGGGAAGGGTCGGGGATGGGGGGAGTACACAGCAGCCAGTACCCACGCCATTTCAACCGAATTCGACGCACCCTGCCCGCACCCGCGCTTCGCCGTCTCGTGCTGCTGTTGGTACAATCAGGGCTGTGGGCACACTAACGACGTCGCGGCTCACTGGCAAACACTCTCTTCAGCTCAAGCGGAAAGGATCGCAGCATGGGTGTGATCAAGCCCTTTCGCGCCGTGCGTTTCAACCAGGATCGCATTGCCGACCTGCAGGCCGTCGTCAGCCAGCCCTACGACAAGATTGACGACGCGCTGCGCGAGCGCTACCTGGCGCTCAGCCCGCACAACGTGGTGCGCATCATCCTCAACCCGCCCCAGCCGGGCGACGATCCCGCCAGCCCCCAGGGGCCGAACGTCTACACCCGCGCCCGCGACACCTACCAGGCCTGGCTGCGCGAGGGGATTCTGCGCCGCGAGGAGCGGCCCGCCTTCTACGTCTACGCGCAGACATTCCGCGTAGAGGGGCGCGCCTACACGCGGCACGGCCTGATCGCCGCCGTCGAATTGACCGACTTCGCCGAGGGCACCATCCTGCCCCACGAGCGCACCCACAGCGGCCCGCAAGAGGATCGCCTGCGCCTGCTGACGACCGTCGGGGCCAACACCGAGCAGATCTTCCTGCTCTATCCCGACGCACAGAACACCGTCAACCGCATCGCCCAGGACGCGCTCGGCAACCGCCCGCCAGACGTGGACATCGCCGAGCCTGGCGAGCCGGATGTCCGCCAGCAGCTTTGGGCGCTCACCGACCCGGCGGCGCTCGCCGCCATCGAGGCCACCCTGGCCCCGCTGCGCGGCCTGATCATCGCCGATGGCCACCATCGCTACAGCACTGGCCTGACCTACCGCGATCAGCAGCGCCGCGCGCACCCCGGCGCCCCGCCCAATGCCGCGTTCAACTTCGTCCAGGCAACGCTGGTCAGCATGGACGATCCCGGCCTGGTCATCCTGCCGACTCACCGCGAAATCTGCCAGTTCAGCGAGCGGAGCGCGGCTGATGTGCTACGCCGGGCGGCGGAGACCTTCACCGTCGCGCCGGTCGCCAGCCTGGAGGCGTGCCTGGCCCAGGTCAATGCCCACGCCAGCGGTCACGCCTTCGGCTTCTATGGCGGGCCGGGCACGGGCTTCCACGTGCTCACGCTCAGGGACGCGGCCCTGGCGCAGACGCTGATCGCCGGCGATCACTCGCCTCAATGGAAAGCCCTCGGCGTCAGCGTCCTGCACAAGATTCTCATCGAACAGGTCACCGGAGTGCCCGCGCGCGGCATCGAAGACAAGACGATGATCCGCTACCACCGCGACCCGCACGAGCCGGTCGCCAACATTGACGCGGGCCTCGGCAACTTCGCTTTCTTCCTGCCCGCCACGCGCCTGGATCAGATCAGGACAGTCGCCGCGCAGGGCGAGCCGATGCCGCAGAAAAGCACCGACTTCTACCCCAAAGTGATCTCCGGCCTGACCATGCTGCCAGTCGGGCCGGACGAGCGGCTGTAGCGGGTGCGGAAAGGATGCAGCCCATGAACCCGGCACAGCAGGCATTGGCCAGCGCCGCGCTGGTCGTGGACGACGCCGACTACACCCTGATCCATCTGCCCGCCCCGGCGATCACCGCCGCCGCTGGCGTGCTGGCTGAGATCGGCGAGCCGTTCTGCGCCCTGATCGTGGACAAGGATGAGGTCACGCTGGTGCTGTCGGCGGAGGACTGGTCGGACTTCCAGGCGCGCCTGCCCGATCACCGCGTCGCCGGCCCCTTCCGCCTGATCACCTTCGACCAGCCGCTGGCGCTCGATCTGGTCGGCTTTCTGGCGCTGGTCAGCCGCGCCCTGGCCGACGCAGAAGTAGCAGTGCTCGCCATCTCTGCGTTCGAGCGCGATCATCTGCTGGTGCCAGCCAGCCAGTTTGAGCAGGCCGTCACCGCGCTGCGCGAAGCGCAGGCGCGCGCCGCCCAGCCGTGATCAGCGCCGAGAGAAACAACCTTGGCCTCTCGTTCCCTGACCCGTCGCCAGTTCGTGACCGCCATCGGCGCGCTGGGCGCGCACTGGCTCGCCGCGCGCAGCAGATCGGCGCGCGCGCGGGGCGCTGCCGCCATGCCCGGCCACGTGCCGGTTTACCTCACCTTCGACGACGGCGTGGAAACGGAGGGGGCGCAAGGCGAGCGCGGCCCCACGCTGGACGTGCTCGATCTGCTGGACGAGCGGGGCATCGTGGCGACATTCTTCGTGCACGGACGCAACACAGGTGAAGCCGAAGGAAGTGTGCTGGCGCGGATGCTGCGCGCCGGGCACCGCGTCGGCAACCACCTCTTCCACCAGGGTGGGGCCACCCTCGATGCCCGGCCAGCGCCTTCCTACCTGGCCCGGCTCTATCTGGATACGGAGCTGCGCATTCGCGAAGTGCTCGCGCCTCATGCGGATGCGCTGGCGCTCTTTCTCGCTCAGCCGCGCCTCTTCCGCCGTCCCGGTGGAGGGTACGACAGCGCTGAGGGCAACCTGTTCCTGCTCGCCGACAGCGGCTACCGGGACTCTTTTCTCTACGATCGCGAGCTTGCCGCCTATCGCCACCTGTTGGACTGGCTGCACAATGTCTACGATTACAGCGGCTGGCATATCAATCCCCTGCCGCTGTGGGAGCAGCGCGCCGATCCGGACGCGGTGGTCTGGCGGGCTATTGACGGCCCCGGCGGACTTCGTTCGTTGCTCCAGCCCGCGCCAGACAAGCCGCACCTCGTCGCGCAGTGCGTACAGGAAGGAGTAATCATCCTGCTCCACGACCCCGACCCGCGCGTCATCGCTGCCGTGCCCGCCCTGCTCGATGCCCTGGACGCCTGGGGCGCGACCTACCACGCCCTGCCCCGCCCCGGCGATCTGCCCAATCGCTATACGGTCGGTATTGCCCGCCCGGAGCCGCTGGTCATCGCCCGCGAGTCCTACCGGGATGTGGCCTCCATCCCCTGACGTTTCCTGACAAGGAGCACCGCCCATGACCAGCGGCCCGCTGAACCTGATCCCTGGCCTGCCCCTGCTGCCGCCCGACCAGGTGCGCATCGAGCAGGTGCGCGCCGTGCCCTACCCCGACCGGCGGCGCGTCCGGGTCGAAGTAGAGATCACGCCCTTCCGCGAGCGCCCCAATCTGGAGATCGCCATCAGCAATCAGGCGGGGCGGGCTGTCGCCACAGCCAGCGCCGTTGACCTGATGACCTTTCGCACAGCCTTCACGCTCCACCTGCGCGGCGGTGACGAAGCCGGGCCGGGCTACGAGGTCCTCGTGCTGCTCTATTACGACGATCCCCTTGCACCCCAGGATCGGTACCAGGCCCCCCTGTCGCCGACAGAGCCGGAGTCCAGCGAGTAGCGCGCCGGGCGGGGGTGAGGCCAAGGGGGCGCTGCTCTGCTGCGCTCCGCACGGCAATAGACTTCCGAAGTTCTCGGAAACTTCGGGAGTCTGGCTGTGAACCCGCCCCGCCTGGCTGCTTTCGCGTAGGGGCGTATTGCAATACGTCCCTACGGGACTCACCTCGCCGGATGTCAAGCAAGTCACTGACAACCTTTGCACACACCCCAGCCCATCCGCCGCTTGGGACAAGCCTCAGTTCCGGCTATACTTAGGCGTTGGCGGGCTTGGCCGGCGTTGGCGACGGCCACCGATTCCCGATGGGACGAGACTGACGTGTTCAGACGCAACCTCGGCAAATATGAGATCATCGACCGGATCGGTCGCGGCGGCATGGCCGAGGTCTATCGCGGCTACCATGCTGCGCTGGATCGCTATGTGGCGATCAAGCTGCTGCACTCATTCCTGGCCGACGATCCGGAATTCAAAGAGCGCTTCGAGCGCGAGGCGCGCAGCGTCGCCAGGCTCAAACACCCCAATATCGTCCAGGTCTACGATTTCGAGCACGACGCCGCCAGCGACAGCTATTACATGGTGATGGAGTTCATCAACGGCCCCACGCTCAAGGATCGCCTGTTCGACCTGAGCGCGGCGGGGAGCCTGCTGCCTGTTGCCGAGGTCGTGCGCATCATCAAGACAGCGGCCCACGCCCTGGCCTACGCGCACGAGCGCAAGATGATCCACCGCGACGTGAAGCCCGCCAACCTGATGCTGGACGAAGATGGCCGCGTCGTGCTCACCGACTTTGGCATCGCCAAGATCGTCACCGGGGCGCACATCACTTCCAGCGGAGGTATGATCGGCACCCCGGCCTATATGGCCCCCGAACAGGGACTCGGCCAGGCGGGCGACGAGCGCTCCGACATCTACTCGCTCGGCGTGATTCTCTACCAGCTTCTGACCGGACGCCTGCCCTTCGACGCCAACACGCCGCTGGCCATCATCCTCAAGCATGTCAACGAGCCGCTGCCGCTCCCCCGCCAGTTCGTGCCCGACCTGCCCGCCGATCTGGAGGCTGTTGTCTGGCGCGCGCTGGAAAAAGACCCGGAAGCCCGTTTCCAATCGGCGCACGAATTCGCCGCCGCCCTGGACGCGCTCGCCGTGTCAGCCGAACCCAGGCAGGCCGCCGCGTTCTCTAACGGCCCGGAGGCAGGTGAAGTTGGCCGCGCCACCCCAACCGCGCACCAGAACGGCGACACGCCGATCCTGGGGCCGGCAGACCTGCCGTTGAGCAGCGGCGCAGTCCCGGGGCGCCGCGGGACGCGCTATGCCCGCGTTGTGGTCCTGGCCGCGCTTGTCGTCGCGCTGGTAAGCACAGGGCTGGCCGCCTTCGGGCACGAGGGCCGCGTGCCCGCCCCCGCCGCCACGCTCAGCAGGGCGGAGACGTCAGTCTCCACGACAACATCCGCCGTGCCAGTGGCCGCGCTCGATCCAACCCGCACTCTCTCGCCGACGCAGACGCCGCCTCCCACCGCGCAGCCCACCGCCGCGCCCAGCGCCACGCCCACCCCGACGAGCACCAGCACGCCCTCAGCGACCTACACGGCCACGCCCGATCTGACCAGCACAGCAGTCTTCCTGCTCGTTCAGCAGGCGACAGCGCCCACCGCCACGCCTAACCTGGTTCAGACGCTGGCGGCCTGCGACATGGAATACATCGTCGTCACTCCGGACAGGCATGACCGCCCCCCGTCGCCAACCGACTTCGCCAACAACCGCCTGATCCGGGCCGGCACCGATTTCGAATTCGAAATCGTGCTGCACAATACGAGCACCTGCGCCTGGCCAGAGGGCGTGCGCCTGAGCTACAACGCCTTGCTGACCGAGTATCCAGAACCGTTAGTGGACCTCACGGCTCTGTTCGAAGCCTGCCCGGAGAACCTGCGCCCCGGCCTCAACTTCGCCCGCCAGCAGCAGTCCAACTTCTTCATCAAAGCGGGCGTTGGCATCGCCGAGGATTCGCCGCCGCTCCTCTTCACCGGCTCTGCGCCGCGCACTTTCGGCTGTTACTACGGCGTGTGGGAGCTGATCTACCCCAACAGCAACGTGCGCATTGGCCGCCCGCTGCTGCTCACCATCCGCGCCTGGGGCGGCGGCTAGGGCGAAGTCCAGCCCAGGCCGTGCCACGCACTGACTATACGAGACGATCTGTCCCCAGATTTAGTATTAACACTCCGCTTGCCCCAAAATCGAATTCCGCGTACACTCCAAATGTCCGATTTAGTCCAGCGCTGATTGATGCTCACAAAATGCCAGCGCCAGCCTCTCATGGGAGAAGACACGATGACATGGGCCGTTCTTCGCGCTAAGACCTGCGGGCATCGCCGCGCGCTCCTGGCACTCGTCCTGGTGATCGCGCTCGTCACGTCCGCCCAGCTCTCGCCAGCCGCCGCTCAGGGCGGCACGACTCACACCGTCCAGCCGGGCGAAAATCTCTTCCGCATCGCCCTGCGCTACGGCTTCACCACGCAATATCTGGCCGCGGTCAATGGTATCGCCGACCCCACGCGCATTTACGTAGGCCAGGTGCTCACCATCCCCGATGCCAGCGCGCCGCCTGCCGCTGCCCCCGCCCCGGCCAGCCCGGAGCCGGCAGCGCCAGCCCCCGCCGAGCCTGCGCCAGCGGCCAATCCGCTGTATCACACCGTCCAGCGCGGCGAGAACCTCTCCAGCATCGCTCAACGCTACGGCCTGAGCTGGACCGATCTGGCCGCGGCCAACAACCTGGCCAACCCCAGCCATATCTACGCCGGGCAGCAGTTGATCATCCCCGGCGCAACTGCCGCGCCTGCTGCGCAGCCAGCCCCGGCCCCTGCTCAGCCCGCTCCGGCAACCGGACAGCGCACGCACATCGTGCAGCGCGGTGAGCACCTGTCGGCCATCGCCCGCGCCTACGGCGTCACCTGGCCGGCCCTCGCCGCCGCGAATAACATCAGCAATCCGAATCACATCTACGCCGGGCAGGTTCTGGTCATCCCAGACGCCGCCACCGCAGCCACCTACGCGACCACTTACGAGCCGTCTGCTCCCGCGCCAACCGTCACCTCTGGCAAACAGATCATCGTAGACCTGAGCGACCAGCGCGTCTACGCCTACGAGAACGGCCAGCTTGTGCGCAACGTGCTGGTTTCGACCGGGCTATGGGGCACGCCCACCGTTACCGGCAACTTCTCGATCTATACGAAGTACGACGCCCAGTTGATGTCCGGCCCCGGCTACTATCTGCCCGGTGTGCCCTGGGTGATGTACTTCTACAGGGACTATTCGCTGCACGGCACCTACTGGCACAGTAATTTCGGCCAGCCGATGAGTCATGGCTGCGTGAACATGCCCACTCCCGAAGCGGCCTGGCTTTACCAGTGGGCGCCCATCGGCACCTCCGTCCGCGTCCAGTCGTGATTCGCACCGTCTGCAACGCGGGGAGCATCTGAACAACACCGGGATAGGCACTTCTGCCTATCCCGGTTCATTTCTGCGTCGGGGTCAGGAGCTACATCACACCGGCTGAATCACGCTGCGCCCGGCGCGAAACGCCTCTATATTCCTGCCAACCACAGCCTCGCCCTTGCGCCCGAACAACTGGGCGATCGCTGCTTCCAGGGCGCTGGCCTCCAGCGGCAGAAACAGTGACGCGGCACCGAGCAGCACCATGTTGGAAGCGCGCGCGTTGCGCAGTTCCTGGGCAATCGCGGTGGCGTCCAGCAGGTGGACGCGCGGGAACTGCCGCAGCGCCACCAGCAATGCGTCCACTTCAGGATAGTCGGGGATATTGAGCACCGGGGTACAGTCGGCCACGATCACGCCGTCGGGTGCCAGCAATGGCACGTAGCGCAGCGTTTCCATCGGCTCCAGCGAGAGCAGCATGTCCGCCTGCCCCTCGCTGATCAAGTCCGAGTGAATCGGCCGGTCGGCGAGGCGCAGGTGGCTCTGCACCGCCCCGCCCCGCTGTGACATGCCGTGTACTTCGGACTGCTTGAGGTGCAGCCCCCCGTCCACCGCCGCCAGCCCAATGGCCGCCGCAATTGAGAGCACGCCTTGCCCGCCGACTCCGGCCAGGATCATATCGTACTTCATGCTCACGCCTTCCTCTTCCGCTTGGCCGTCTCGATGCACTCGCGCCGGGCGATGATCACCGACACGCCCTCATAGGCCAGTTCCTCGCTGAAGACGCGCACATTGGCGTCGTGCTGGCGCGGCAGCGGCGTGATCACCCGCACATGCTCCTCCTCCACGCCCAGCCCCCGTGCGATAGTCTCCAGGTGCCCCTGCCCCGCCGACTCCTGGCCGCCGGTCATGGCCGTCGTCAGGTTGTCCACGATGATCACGGTCACCGCCGAGCGCGCGTTCACGGCGTCCAGCAGTCCGGTCATCCCCGAATGGCTGAACGTCGAGTCGCCGATCACGGCCACCGCCGGGGTCAGCCCGGCATCTACTGCGCCTTTGGCCATCGTCACCGACGCGCCCATATCCACGCACGAGTTGATCGCGTTGAACGGCGGCAGCGCCCCCAGCGTATAGCAGCCGATATCCGAGAACACCCTCCCCTGCGAATAGTCCTCCAGCGCCTCATTCAGCGCGCGATAAGTGTCGGCGTGCGGGCACCCCTGGCAAAGCTGGGGAGGGCGACCGGCCACGACAGAGGGCACCTCGAAGTGCGAGCGAGAGTCTTCGCGCCCCAGCGCGCGCGCCACCAGCGTCGGGTTCAACTCACCCGCGCGCGGCAGATACCCGTCCAGGCGACCGCGCACCTTCCCGCTGTCGAACGGGTAGCCGCGCAGCATTTCCTCGACCAGCGGCATGCCCTCTTCCAGCACCAGCACCTGATCGCACACCCCCACCAGCCGCGCGACGAGCGCCCTCGGCAGGGGGTACTGCCCGATCTTCAGGACGGGGTGCGGGCATCCATCCGGAAAATTCTCCATCAGGTAGTTGTAGCTGATCCCGCAGGCGATGATGCCCAGCGACGTGTCTGGCCTGTCCTCGTAACGGTTGAACGGCGACGCTTCTGAGTCGGCCACGAACTCATTCTGCTTGGCCAGCAAATCGGCGTACTTGCGCCGCGCGATGGCCGGCAGCAGCACAAACTGCATCAGATTGGCCGGCAGGTTGAGCGCGTTCTGCGCCAACGGCTCGCGCCGTCGCACGCCGGCCCGCGAGTGCGACAGGCGGGTGGTCATGCGCACCATCACCGGAATCTCGTGCTTCTCCGACAGCGCGAAGGCATAGAAGGCGGCGTCATACGCCTCCTGTTGGTCCGACGGCTCGATGGCGGGGATCAGCGCGAATTTGGCGAAGAAGCGCGAGTCCTGCTCGTTCTGCGATGAGTGCATCGAGGGATCGTCGGCGATGGCGTAGATCAGCCCGCCGTGCACGCCGGTGAACGCGGAGTTCATGAACGGGTCGGCGGCCACGTTCAGCCCGACATGCTTCATGCAGACCATCGCCCGCTTGCCGGCGTAGGACATGCCCAGCCCGGCTTCCATGGCCGTCTTCTCGTTGGCCGTCCACGCGCTCATCACGCCGTGCGTTCGCGCTTCGGGCGAGCGCTGGATGTACTCGGTGATCTCGGTGGATGGCGTCCCCGGATAGGCGTAGACGCCGGACAGGCCCGCGTCCAGCGCCCCCTGTGCCAGAGCTTCGTTGCCCAACGGAACAAATGCAGTCATGCAAGCTCCTCTCAAAACTAACTCGCGGGGCTAAACAATTCTTTCAGTCTATGCGCGTCCCCGGCTGGCGGGCGCGGACCGCCCTCTACTGACAATTCCAGTATAGAGATCATCGCCCCGACAGGCTATGGTATTCCGCCACTTCCTGGCCTGACGAACGATACCTGTCGGCGCACACGGGTTACAACGGCGCATTCTACTCCCCAATTACATCTTTGTGCCACTGTGTAAGACGGGCGGGCAGGGTGTTTGTACCAGGCGAGCGCTTCGCCCTGCTGCCCCGCGCCTCACTGCGCCCGGCCCGCCGCCCGAAGACCCCACGCCCCCGGCGCTATGCGGACAGGCCCTCTCTCCGCGCATGGCTAAGCATTACCCCTATCTTAAGATCGCGCCCGCTCCGCCATCTCCAGCCCTTCTGCCACGGGAGATACTGCTGGCAAAATGCCTCCGCAGGGGCGTATTGCGATACGCCCTGCGGGGCCGCAGCAGAGCAGCGCCCCTGCGAAACCGGCGCATGCTTCGTTCGCCAACAGCATCGTGCGGGCGAAAGGGAAGAGAGTGGCGGGCCTGCTCCCCTTCCCTCCGCGCAGCGTGGGGGAAGGGGCTGGGGGATGGGGAAGTATTTATGGGCAATGTTTAGCCGCGCGTGGAGAGGAGAATGAGGGATGAGATAAATCGTAACGCAGACCTTTCCGGGCGAAAAGAACGCTTCCGTCAGGCGGCAGTAGGCAAATCATTATAGACAAATCGGCGCTTATCGTTCACAATACCCCCTCAGCCTGGCCGCGCCTGCTATCTCATGTCGCCCAGCGCCCGGCCCTATGACCGTAGCCACTCCCGGTTCGCCAGACCTGGAGATGTGAAAGGACGTTTTACCGCGATGAACCGCAAGACCTTGCTCTATGCTTTGCTCGCTACTGTGATCATGCTCGTCGGGCTGACGCCCCTGGCCGCCAGCGCCAGCAGCACCGCGCCCGCTGGCCTGTCCGGCGCTCCGCAGACTGGCCCTACGCCCACGCCGACGGACCCTGGTTGGCTCGCTTTCGCCGCCGCGCGCGCCGCTCTCGAAGAGAAGACAGGCCAGGACCTCACCTACGTGCAGCAGTGGACGTATGAGGAATACGAGTTCATTGACGGCATTGATAGCTGCCGGACGCTCGAAGAAGGCGAAGAAGCCCGCCAGATATACTTCGGCTGGCGCTTCGTCATCACCACGCTGACCGGCGCGCAGTACGAAGTGCGCACCAGCTTCAACCGCCAGATCATCGCCATCTGCGATGCAGTCACCGAAGGTACGTCGCCAGTGGTTGCTCCCAGCCCCGACAGCAGCCTCCCCGCGCCGGTCACCGGCTCGGCGGTCAGCGGCAGCTTTGAGGTCGGCGGGCAGGTCACCGGCCTGTACCCCAACACCCGCAACGCCTTGCAGGCCGCCAAGATGAAATGGGTCAAGTGGCAGCTTCAGATGGGCCAGAGCGCCGGCGGCCTCATCGCCGAGGCGCACGCTGCTGGCTACAAGGTTTTGTTCTCGGTCATCGGCGATAAGAACCAGGTCATGAACGCTGGCTACCAGGACTCCTACGCCCAGTACGTGGCGGGCCTGGCCGCTGCGGGCGCTGACGCTATCGAAATCTGGAACGAGATGAACATTGACCGTGAATGGCCTGCCGGCCAGGTCAATGGAGCCAACTACGTGCCACTGCTGGCCAAGTCCTATAACGCCATCAAGTCGGCCAACCCCAACACGCTGGTGATCACGGGCGCGCTGGCCCCCACCGGCTTCTTCGGCGCGGCTGGCTGCACGGCGCAGGGCTGCAACGACGACGTGTACACCCAGCAGATGGCCGCCGCTGGCGCGGGCCAGTACGCGGACTGCATCGGCGTGCACTACAACGAGGGCATCGTCAGCCCCAAGCAGAGTTCCGGCGACCCGCGCGACAACTATCCCACGCGCTACTTCGGCACTATGCTCAATCGCGCCATCGGTCCCTTCGGCGGCAAGCAAGCCTGCTTCACCGAGCTAGGCTATCTCTCGCCTGAAGGATACGGCGCGTTGCCAGCCGACTTCGCCTGGGGTCAGAATACCAGCGTTGCCGAGCAGGCGACCTGGCTGGCCGAGGCCGCTGTGCTCTCCGCGCAGAGCGGGCGCGTGCGCCTGATGATCGTCTTCAACGTGGACTTCTCGACCTACGGTGCCGACCCGCAGGCAGGCTACGCTATCATCCGCCCGGACGGTACGTGCCCGGCCTGCACCGCGCTGGCGGGCGTGCTCCAGTAGCCATCCGGCGCGACATCAGCGAGAGCCATGCAGGGGCGTTCCCGAATCGCCGGGACGCCCCTTGTCTTATAGAGCGCGCTCCGGACGGCAGGCAACGGCTGCATGCACAGGTATTCAGGGACTCGCTTGACATGGGGGCATTGACCTCACCCCCAGCCTCGCTACGCTCGGCTTGCCCCCTCTCCGTTTACGGAGAGGGGGCGGCGAGGCGCGCCAGCACCGAGCAGGGGTGAGGTAAACCAGGGCGCAGCAGAGCAGCGCCCTTGCCTGGTAAGTTTCGCACACACCCCGGACAACTGTCCGGTTGCCATTGTCTAAATCTGATCTATACTGTTTTATAACGTCATATAAACGCAACGGCTGCCAGTAGCTCCGCAGCCCAAAGGAAGCGAAGCCGGCAATGGCCCGCCTATCCCCCCTTGAGCCTGGCGACACGCTTGGCGAATACGTCATCAAGTCCGTCATCGGCAACGGCGGCTTCAGCGTCGTCTACCTGGCCGAAGACCTCACCCTGGAGCGCCCGGTCGCCATCAAGCAGCTTCATCGCGCCGGCTTCACCATCGAGGGATCGCGCGACTGGTTTGTGCGCGAGGCACGGCTGACGGCCAGCCTGGCTCACCCGAACATCGTCAACATCCACGCCCTGCGCGAAGAAGGCGACTCGCTCTTCCTGATCATGGAATACCTGCCCGGCGACCTGCTCACGCTGATCAGCGAGCGCGGCCCGCTGGATCGCGCCACGCTGCTCGCCGTCGCCGCCGACATCTGCCGGGCGCTGGACACACTGCACCAGCGCGGCGTCATTCACCGCGACATCAAGCCGGAGAACATCCTCTTCGCCCAGCCGCGCCACTTCAAGCTGGCCGATTTCGGCCTGGCGCACATCCATCCGGCTCAGCGTTACGGCGCTGCCGACGATTCCGGCCCGCAGCCGGGCACGCTGCTCTACATGTCGCCGGAGCAGGCATTGGGGCACGAGGTTACGCTGCGCTCCGACCTGTACTCGCTGGCGGTCGTGCTCTATGAGGCAGTAACCGGCCACTACTATCTGGAGTACGACGAGGAGCGCGACGGAGACGACGCCCTGCTCGACCTGATTGTAGAGGCGGAGCCGCTGCCCATTGAGCCGGGCCACCCGTCCGTGCTACAGACCATCGCCGATCCGCTGCTGCGGGCGCTCAGCAAGACGCCCGCAGATCGCCCGGTGAACGCGCGTGAGTTCCTGGCCGACCTGAAGCGAGCGTTGGGGCCGCGCCAGCGCAGCGCCCCACCCCAGGCCGCCGACCGCCCGCGCAACGGATCGCGCCCGGCGCTCCTGCACGAGTTGGCCGCCATTCGCCGGCTGCGCGAGGACGGCGCGCCCGAACAGGCAGCGCATCGCCTGCGCCCGCTGCTCGCCCGCTACGCGGAGACGCCAGAGGTACTCGCCGAGTGGGGCGAGACACTGATCGCCCTCGATCAGCTTCTCGACGGCTACGCGGCGCTGCTTGACGCCACCCGCCTCAAGCCCGATCTGTCCTACGCCCAGCTTGCCCTCGCCGCCCTGTACCGCCACGAGTACGCGGATGAGCAAGCCGCCGACGACGCCACCGTTGCCGCCATTGCCGCCGACCCCGACCTGGCTTACGCCATGCTGTACGAGACGCTGGTCGCGTCGCTGGACCACCCCAAACGCTACCGGCGGCTCGCCGAGCTATTCCGCCGCGCCGCCGCCGAACAGGGCAGCGCCCCCAACTGGCACACGCTGGGCATGGTGCTGGCGCTGCACCCCGATCACGCGGCGGCCAGCGAGCAAGCCTTCGAGGCGGCGCTGGCGCAAGACCCCGCTTACGGCCCCGCCTGGGTCGGGCTGGGCACTCTGCTGATCGCTTCTGGCCAGGTCGAGCGCGGCATCGCCGTCCTGGAACGCGGCGCGGACGCGCAGTTCCCCGTCCTACCCCCCGCCGACCCGCACAAAGCGCACACCGTCTACCAGCCGCAGCACCTCCACCTGGCGCTGGCCGTCGCCTGTGCGCAGCGCGGAGACTTCGAGCGCAGCGTCGCCGCCGCGCGCGCCGTGCTGGAGATGGCCCCGCACGAGCTGGACGAGGACGCCCCTGCTCTCCTCACCGCGTACCTGGCCGCCGCCGAAAGCTGGCTCGCCGCCGGGGATACCGCGCGGGCAGTCGCCCTGCTGCGCCAGGCCGCACCGCTGGCTGCGCACTGGGGTGAAGGTCGCCTGCTCAGCCTGCTGGACGCCGCCGAAGAATTAGCCGGCCCGCAGCAGTCCGTCCCGGCCCGGCGGAAGAGTCCCTATCCAGACCGCGCGTCGCTCTAGACCCTCCGGCTGTGGCGTGAAAACGCCAACTCTACGGGGAATTTTCCGGGCCACGCTTCACGCGCAGCGCCTTTTGAGTCGCGTCGCGCAGCAGCGAGCGAGCGCCCAGCCATTGGCCGTCGTCGGTGACCAGGTGATGCACCATACCGTGCGCGTGCAGTCGCCAGGGTTCCCGCCCGGAACCGGGTGCGTACTCCCAGTGCACAATCCCGGTGTTATGCGTCCACACCTCGACACGGCGGTGCGCGCCCACGTTGAAGATGTAGTCGAAGGTGGCATCAATGACCCCGCCGTGACACACCACGACAACCGTCGTCTCCGGGTCGCCATTGCCGTGCCGGGCCAGGATGTCGTCCAGAAACGTCCCCACGCGCACGCGGAACAGGATCCAGCTTTCGCCCACCTCGCTGATCTGCGAGTAGGGCCGCCCGGTGCCCCAGAATTCCGCATAGTAAATGGGCATGGCCTCCGCCGGCACCGGGCTGCCATCGGCATAGCAGTTGCCGAACTCGCGCAGCCGGTCATCGGGCTGGGCGACAATACCTGTCGCAGTGGTGACGGCTGCGCAGGTCTCCAGTGCGCGCGCCATTGTGCTGGTATACAGGGCATCAATGCGCGCGTTCTCGGCCATCCACTGCCCCACCCGCTCGGCCTGCCGGCGTCCGAGTGGGGTCAGCCCCGCGTCCACATATCCACCTTCCCAGTCATCAAGATTGACGTAGCTCTGTCCATGACGCACGAGCAACAGGTGCACCGTTCTTCCCTCCCCTGCTTCAGTCTGCCACGCTACGGCTGCGGGCTGCGCTCGCCCAGAAACTTCACCCACACCTGGCGCTGGCGCGGCCCGTCAAATTCCGCCAGATAGACACCCTGCCACTGCCCAAGCTGGAGCCTGTGCTGCTCCACAAAGACTATCGCGCTCGATCCGAACAGCGACGCCTTGATGTGCGCGGGCGAATTGCCCTCACTGTGCCGGTGACGCGCATCGGGCGGGGCGATATGCCCGTCCACGGTGAGCAGCATATCGCGCTGCACGTCCGGGTCCCAGTTCTCGTTCACCGTCAGCCCGGCGGTGGTGTGCGGGCAGTACAGGTACACCACACCATCCCGCGCGCCTATGCGCGACACGATCTCCTGCACCCGCCCCGTGATGTCCACCATCTCCGTCGCGCGGCTTGTGCGCACCGTGAAACGCTCCATTACCTTCCTCGCTCAGCGGCAACCTCATCCGGGCCAACGATTATACCCCGCCCGCGCGTCTGGCGCGTAAGCTGCGTGAGGATCGCGCGGCGTGGTCGCAGACCCACCATTGCCATAGCCATCGGCGTGCGCTATAGTGGGCAGCATATCTGACCGCACGTCCATGAAGCAGAGACCGGTGACTGCACCTACCGCTTACGACCCAACCTATTCTGAGAGCGAGATCCTCAGCGGCGTCCCACAGCCCAGGCTTCGCCCTGGGCGCTCATTCCTGCGCGAGCTGATCGAGACAGCCGTGCTCATCGCCGCCATCTACGCTTTCGTCAACCTGGCGACGGCGCGCTTCGTTGTGGACGGCAACTCAATGCTACCCAACTTCAACACCGACCAGTTCATCATCGTCAGCCGCCTGTCGTACATCGTCGGCGAGCCGCAGCGGGGCGATGTCGTCGTTTTCCATTACCCGCTGCAATCGGACCGCGACTTCATCAAGCGCGTCATCGGGCTGCCCGGCGAAACGGTGACCATCCTCGAAGGGCGCACCTACATTGACGGCAAGCTGATCGAAGAGCCGTACATCCAGAACTTCTGCCGCGCCAAGTCGTGCGACGGCGAATGGGCCGTCGGCCCCGACCAGGTCTTCGTGCTGGGCGACAACCGGGGTTCGAGCAAGGACTCGCAGGACTTCGGCCCGGTGGATCGCCGGTACATCGTCGGGCGGGCCTTCGTGCGCTACTGGCCACCGTCGGACTGGGGTCTGATCCAGCATTGGGACTACGATGGCAATGGAGCGCCGCTGCCGACCATGACGCCCACCCCCCCACCAACCAACACGCCCGAAGCAGCGATGACGCCGGAACCGGGCGCTTCACCGGGGGGGCCGTTCTAGGCCAGCGGGCACGGCGCGTGAACGAGGCAATCCAACTTATGTACGACATGTGCCCGGTCTGCCTGGCAGGCCGGATGAAGCTGACCACCACAACCTTTGTGCAGATCGTCGAGGGGACTGTAATCCACGCCCCGAACACGGCGGCCTGGCAGTGCGATAGCTGCGGCGAGACCTACTTCGCCGACGCGGCCCTGCGGCGCATCGAGACGCTGATCGGCACGGGCGGCCTGCCGCCCAACCGCCATGAGCCTGCGCTGCGCGAGCCGCTGTCGCCGCCGGGCGACGTTCCTTCCGCGCGCGACGAGTCCGCATCGGACGCGCTTGGTTCGCGGTCTGAGTGAGAGCGGAGCAGTTCAGCTCCAACATAACAGAAGGCACCAGCGTATGGCCGTCAATCTTTGGCACAAGCTTCCCTCGGGGCCAGACGTCCCCCACAGCGTCTACTGCATTGTGGAGATCCCGAAGGGTAGCCGCAATAAGTACGAATACAGCAAAGTCGCGGGCGTGATCAAGCTCGACCGCGTGCTCTACAGCCCCATGCACTACCCCAGCGACTACGGGCTGATCCCGCAGACCTACGCCGACGATGGCGACCCCCTCGACATCCTGGTGATGGTCAGCGAGCCGAGCTTCGCCGGCTGCGTGATCGAGGCGCGGCCTGTCGCCATCTTCCACATGACCGATCGCGGCGACCCGGACGACAAGATTCTGGCTGTGCCGGCCACCGACCCCATGTTCGATGACTATCGCGACATCGGCGACGTGCCGCGTCACTTCCTCAACGAAGTGGCCCACTTCTTCAAAACATACAAAGAGCTGCAAGGCATCGAAGTCGCGCCTATCGGTTGGGAGAACGCCGACAGAGCACGCGAGGTCATCTTGCAGTGCATCGAAGCGTACAAGCACAAGTTCCCGCCGGAGATGGTGTAGCACAGCGTCACCGCAGAGGCCCGGAGAGACTCCTGGGATTTCGAAGACTTCGAGGGTCTGGCTCCGCCTGGGGTTGCTGTCAGCCTTTACACGCACCCGCGCTTCCCAAAAGCGGCCCGCCAACGTTATAATCTGAAACGCTCGGAGCGAGCGTCTGGCTCCGGCACGGCTGCCCATCAGACCATCCGGCAGATGCATGGACACCATACAGCGGGCCTCACCTCTCCCCTTTGATCTCGACGGGTACCTGCTGGCAACTCTCCAGCGCGTGCAGGGCCTCATGCGCTTCGACAGCGGCGGCCTGGCGCTTTTCAGCCCGGCCAGCAACACGCTGGTGCCCCACGCCTGCCTGGACGAGACGGCGCTGCTCATGCCGAGCATTTCGCTCGGCGAGGGCATCGTCGGCCAGGTGGGGGTCAGTGGACGCCCCCTGATCGTCAACGACATGAGCGCCAATCCGCGCTGTGTCTTGACCAACCCCCGCTCGCGGGCGGCGATGGCCGTCCCCCTGCTCCTGGACAGGCAGTTGATCGGCGTGTTCAACGTCGAGTCCTATGAGCCGGGCGTGTACGACGAGGGACACCTGGCCGTGCTGCAAGCCATCGCCGACCAGACAGCCCTGATCATCCACACCGCGCGCAAGTATCGCGCCCTGGCCGAGCAGCACAACGCCCTGCTCAATGGCCTGTCCGCCCGCCAGCGCGAGAGCGACACGCTGCGGCGGCTGACCTCGATCACCAGCAGCACGGTTGACCTGGACGAGATGCTCACCCACACCCTGCGCGAAGCTGCGTTGCTGCTCAACTGCGAGGGGGCGCAGGTGCTGCTGCCCGATCTGGCCACCTACCAGCTCGTCGCCCACGAGCCGTCGCAGTTTGGGCGAGCGCGCGCCTGGGGGCCGGCCCGGTGGGCGCTCGACGGGCCGGGGCATCCGGTAGACGTGTACCACCGTGGCACAGTTTACGCCACGGAGACGCCCGACGCAGATGCCGGGCCTGGGTATCGCAACCTGCTGGCCTGCCCGCTCAACACGCGCAACCGCACGCTGGGGGTGCTGCGCCTGATCAACCGGCGCGACGGCCCCTTTGGAGAAGCCGAGATCGCCATCGGGCAGGCTATCGCCAGCCAGATCGCCGTCAGCCTGAGCAGCGCGCAGATGCTCACCGCCGAGCAGCGGCGCATAACCCTGCTCAACCAGATCAACCGGGTCAGTCAGGATTTATACGCCACGCTCGATCCGGACGCGCTGCTGCGCAAGACGGCGCAGCACATCCTGGACGTATTCGCCCCGGACGCCGTGTATATCTTCCTGCTGGCAGCAGATCGGCGCACAGCGCATCTACAGGTAGCCGCGACGGGGGGGAGCGGGCTGCACCCCCCGGACGATCTGCTCTTGCCGGTCACGTCAGGGCTGATTGGGCGAGCGATTCGGGCCGGGCAGACGCAGCTTGCCGACGGTGTCGAGGCGCGCGATGTCTTCGGCGAGGCGTGGATCGGGGTCGAGGGCCTGCAAAGCTGCCTGATTGTGCCCCTGCGCCGGGCGGACGAAACCAGCGGGGCCATCGCTCTGGTGTCCACTGCCGCCGGCGCCTTCAGCGAGATCGAGCGCGACGCGCTGGAGACGCTGAGCACTCAGATGAGCACGGCGCTGGAAAACGCCCAGTTCTACCACCAGGCGCAGCGGCGGCTGGTCGAGCAGGGAGTCGTCCACCAGATCGGGCAAGACCTCACCGCCATCCTCAACTACAGCGACCTGCCCCAGGTGATGGTCGCTCACATGAACCGCGCCCTGAACACTTCGCGCTGCCAGGTGGCCCTCTACATGCCGGAGCACGATGCGGTGCGCGTGGAAGCGGATTTCAGCGCGCCACGTCTCGGCGCTGCTCACGATCCCGGTCGGACGGGCCAGCTTTTGCGCCTGGCCGATCGCGCCGCTATTGCCAGCGCCATCCGCGCGCGCCAGCCGGTGACTATCTACGCACAGGACGGGACAACGCCCTCCGAGGCCACCGCGCGCCTGCTCGAAAATGGCGAGTACAGCCAGCTTGTGGTGCCGATCGTCACCGCCAAGCGCGTGCTCGGCGTCGTGGATTGGACCGACGACCAGCCGGGCCGCCGCTTCTCGTCGGAAGATATACGCCTGGCGCAGACGCTCGTCGCTCAGGCCGCCATCGCCATTGACAACGCGCTGATGTTCCGCGAGCTGGAGCAGCGCGCCGACGAGCTGGCCGAGGCCAACCGCCTGCGCAGCCAGTTCCTGGCGACGATCAGCCACGAGCTGCGCACGCCCATGAACAGCATCATCGGCTTCAGTGAGACGCTGCTCGACGGGCTGTACGGGGAGCTGAACGAGCGGCAGGCCAGCCGCACAGAGCGCATCAAGCGCAATGCCTATGCGTTGCTGGCGCTCATTGACGACCTGCTCGACCTGTCGCGCATTGACGCCGGGCGCCTGAAGCTGCACCTGGAAACGGTGAGCCTCAACACTGCTATCGAAACCGCCATCCAGGTGGTGGGCGACGAGGCCGTCACCAAGGGCCTGACCCTCACAGTGGCTCTGGCCGAAAACCTGCCGCGCATCCAAGCCGACCCGGAGCGCCTGTACCAGGTGGTCATGAACCTGCTCAGCAACGCCATCAAGTTCACTCACGAGGGTGGCGTCACCATCACCACTGCACAGACCGAGTGTCTCGGTCATCGCTTCGTGCAAACGACAGTCACCGATACCGGGATCGGCATCAGCCAGTCCGACCAGGCGATCATCTTCGACGAGTTCCGCCAGGTGGACGGTAGCAGCACGCGCTCCTACGCCGGCACCGGGCTGGGCCTGGCTATCTGCAGGAAGCTCGTCGAGATGATGGGCGGGACCATCTGGGTGCGCAGCGCGCTCGGCGAGGGCAGCACCTTCGCCTTCACCCTACCCGTCCCCGATGCGTCAGCGAGCGAGTGATCCTCGCCCCATAACAGCGCTCCGCCGTCCGTGCGCCAGCGATCATCAGAAACCCGGCTCAGTACACGTCAGCAGGGCTTCGGAGGAAACGACTATGCATTTCATACAGCCCAATGTGCACGGCGACCGGCGGCGCAGCGCCGCGCTGGACGTGCTGGGGGCGGCGCTCGACGCGGTTGACCCGGCAGCGGCGGTGCGTCGGGCGCTGCAACGCGAGGGGGACGCGCTGCGCGTGGCCGGGCAGCTTTATGATCTGGGCCGTTTTCAGCGCGTTCTGGTGGTCGGGGCGGGCAAGGCTGCCGCGCCGATGACCCAGGCAGTGGAAGAAGTGCTCGGCGACCGCATCACCGCCGGGACAGTCACCGTGAAATACGGCTACACAGCGCCGACCAAGCGGGTGACGCTCCACCAGGCGGGGCACCCGGTGCCCGACAGCGCAGGCGTGACCGGGACACAGGCGATGGTCACCCTGCTGGAGAGCGCCGGCCCGGACGATCTCGTGCTGTGCCTGATCTCCGGCGGCGGGTCGGCGCTGATGCCACTACCTGTGCCGGGCGTGACGCTGGAAGAGCTGCAGGCGCTGACGGACGCCCTGCTGCGCTCCGGCGCGCCGATCCAGGCGTTGAACGCCGTGCGCAAGCACCTGTCGCAGGTGTCGGGTGGGCAGCTTGCGCGCCTGGCGCACCCGGCGACGGTGCTGACCCTCATCGTCTCCGATGTGGTGGGCAGCCCGCTCGACGTGATCGCCTCCGGGCCGACGGTCGCCGATCTCTCCACATTTCAGGATGCGTGGGCTGTGCTGGCCCGCTACAGCGTGCTGGAGCAGACGCCCTCCTCCATCCGGCGCCACCTGGAGCGCGGGCTGGCCGGCGGAGTATCGGAGACGGTCAAGCCGGGCGACCCGGCCCTGCAGCAGGTGCGCAACGTGATCGTGGCCGACAATGCGCTGGCGGCAGAGGCAGCCCAGGCACGCGCGCGGGCGCTCGGCTTCAACACGCTGCTGCTTTCAACCTACGTGGAAGGCGAGGCGCGCGAGGTGGGGCGCGTGCTCGTGGCGCTGGCCAGGGAAATCGCCGCGCATGGCCGTCCGCTGTCCGCGCCGGCGTGCCTGCTCCTGGGCGGCGAGACGACCGTCACCGTGCGCGGCGCGGGCAAAGGCGGGCGCAACCAGGAGCTTGCCCTGGCGTCCGCGCTGGCAATCCAGGGCGTGGCGGGCGTCCTGATAGCGAGCCTGGCCACCGACGGCACCGACGGCCCGACCGACGCCGCCGGAGGATTGGTGGACGGGGCGACTGTGGTGCGCGGAGAGGCTGCCGGGCATTCGGCCTATGAGGCGCTGGCCGCCAATGACGCCTATCATTTCCTGGGCAGCGCCGGCGATCTGCTGGTGACGGGGCCGACCAACACCAACGTCAACGATCTGATGGCCGTCTTCGTGGGCGATCTCGCCTGAAGGGCTGCGCGCGCTGCGCGCCCCACCGGGCGACAGCCTGGCGTATCCCGAAAAGTGGGCAATCGTTGCGCGCCGCAGGGTGCTTTCTGCCCTCGTAACGGGTAGAATCAGGACATAGGCTAGGCCGCCCGATCCGGGTAGCCGCGAGACGGTGGAGCGAGGGAAGAACCATGTTCAAGACAGGACGACTATTGCTGACTGCGGTGCTGGCTTTCGCGCTGGCTGGAGTCGTGTTTGCGGCTCTGCAAGGCGTCGCTGCGCTGGCACAGGGCGATGACGGCCCAGGGTTGGTCGTGTTCGCGTCCGATCGATCCGGGAACTATGAGATTTATGTGCTGGACCCGCAGACCGGGCTGACCACGCAGTTGACTAACGACCCCGCCGACGACGTGGAGCCGCAGTGGTCGCCGGAGGGCGAGCAGATTGTCTTTGCTTCCGATCGCGACGGGGATTACGAGCTGTACATCATCAATGCTGACGGCACCGATCTGGTCAAGCTGACCAATAACATGGCCGAAGACCGGCAGCCGCGCTGGCAGCCCGATGGGCTGAACATCGTCTACGTGTCCGACGTGAACGGGCAGTGGGACCTCTACCTGATTTCGGCGGATGGGGCTACTGTCCGGCAGCTCACCAACGACGCTGCCGACGAGCGCGGGCCGGGCATGGTCGCGGAGGGCACGGTGGTGCCCAGCCCTGGGCCTGTGGCGACGCAGGCGAGCGTCGTCACAGCGACGCCCAGCCTGCCCGATGGGGTCGTCAACGCGGCAACGCTCAACGTGCGCGCCAACCCCGGCGAAGGGGCTTCCATCCTGACCAAAGTGAACCGCGACACGCCGCTGAAGATTCTGGGCCGCTACTTCGACAACTCGTGGATTCAGGTGCAGCTCCCGGACGGCGTCATCGGCTGGGTGTACCGCCCGCTCGTGACGCTCAACATTGACCTTTCGACCGTGCCGGTGCTCAACGTGCAGTTCATCGCGCCGCCGCCCACCGCCACGCCGACGCTGGCGGCGACCGCCGCCCCGCAGGTGATCATCGAGTTCTGGGCGGACAAGACCACCATCGCGCCAGGGCAGTGCGTAGTGTTCTCGTGGCGCGTGGAGGGCATCCGCGAGGTGTACTTCCACGGCACGGGCGTGGTCGGCCAGGGTTCGGCGCAGGTCTGCCCCGGCGCGACTACAACGTACAATCTGCGCGTGATCCGCGTGGACGGCATGGAAGACATCCGCTACATCACCATCGTCGTCCAATAAGCGCGCGACGCCGGTCATAGGATGACCGTGCGAGCGATAGCTAGAGAGGGGCCAAGGGGCGTGCCACAGACGGTGTGCCCCTTGCGTTCTGATCTGGCGGCGGCGAGCGCTTGGGAACATAATGAGATAGCGCGATCTGCGTTGTGCAAACAAGGGGCATTTCGATGGCTCATGAGGGCAAGCCGCAGCCTGAGATGGAACCGGAGTACGACGCCGGCGATCTGGCGCGCGACGCTGCGCCGTCGCCGGGGGGCGGTGCCGATCTGCTGGGCCAGACGCTGGCCGGGCGCTACCGCTTCGAGGCGCTGGTGGGCGAGGGCACCTTCGCCCGCGTCTATCGCGTCTTTGACGCGCACCGCCGCGCGACCCTGGCCGCCAAAGTGCTGCGCAGCGACATCGCTCATGAGCCAGCGTTTCTGGCCCGCTTCCGGCGCGAAGCGCGCGTGCTGGAACGCCTTCAGCACCCGCATATCGTGCGCTACTACGATATTGTCGAGAGCGGCGATACCGTCTTCATCCTCACCGACCATATCTCCGGGCGCACGCTGCAAACAGAACTGCGCCGGCTGGGCCGCCCCCTGACGCCGGGCGAGACGCTGGCCTATCTGGAGCCGCTGGCCGCCGCCCTGCACTTCGCTCATCAGGAAGGCATCATCCACCGCGACCTCAAGCCAGCGAACATCCTGCTCGACGACAATGACAAGCTGTACGTCACCGACTTCGGCATCGCGCGCATCCTCAGCGACACCAGCACCCTGACAGCGGACGCGACAGTGGGCACGCCGCACTATATGTCGCCGGAGCAGATCATGGCCGGGCAGGTGACGGTGACGACCGATGTTTACGCGCTGGGCATCATGCTCTACCAGATGCTCACCGGGCAGCTTCCCTTCATGGGGGACAGCCCAGAGGCGGCAGGCACCACAACCGCGATGCGCATCGTTTACGAGCACCTGCACGTCCGGCCCACATCGCCGCGCCAGCTTAACCCGGCCCTGAGCAGTGCCACCGAGGCGGTCATTCTGCGCTGCCTGGAAAAAGACCCCGCCCAGCGCTATCAGTCGGTGAGCGCCGTCTACGACGCGCTCGCCGCCGCACTGGGCGCATCTGCCGGGCGGCAGGCACCAGCCCCGGTGACGGCGCTGCCCGCCGCAGAGCGCGTCCCGACGGGTGTCGGCGGTGTGTCGCAGATTCTCCTGGAAAGCGAGCGCGCCAGCGCAGTGGCTGCGGGCGAGGAGGCCGCGCCCAAGCCCAAGCGGAAAGCCAAGCATGAGGCCCGTCGCCGCGAGCCGCAGAGCGAGAAGGAACGCGAAAAGGAGCAGGAAAGCCAGGAGAAAAGCGACGAGAAAACCCGCGAGAAGGGCCACGAAGTCCACGTCGAGAAGGGCGAATTCTGGGGCGACATCAGCCCCGGCGACCGCCTCAGCCAACTGACGTGGGGCGGGGCTGTGCTGTGGGCGGGGATCGTGCTGGCGCTGGGGCTGAGCAACGCCTGGGGCTGGATTTTTACCGGGGCTGGCGCGCTGCTGTTCATCGAAGTGGCAGCGCGTATGATCATCCCGGAATACCGTGCCAAGCCCGGCGCACGGCTGATGCTGGGCGCTGTGCTGCTCATGGTGGGGCTGGGCATGGGCGTCGGCTTTGGCTCCCTGTGGCCCCTGATCCTCATCGGGATCGGCGTCAGCCTGCTGATCAACCGCCTGTTCGAATGAGGGGACGGCCTCAGCCCCGCCAGAAATCCAGCTCGATGGCGCGGCGCAGCCAGTAGACGCCGCGCGTCCAGGGCCGGTCGCGCCCGATGCACAGGAAGTAAGGCGGGTCGAAGGCGCGAACCAGATCGAGAATCTTGTAGCGCGGCAGCACGGGCGTGCTGACGATCAGGCTGCCGGTCTCGCCCGGCCTCATCTCGTGCAGCATCACAATTCCCCGCCGGGTCTCCACCTCGAAGACGTACAGGTCATAATTCGGCACCCAGCGATGCACATCGTCGCGCTGCTGGCCGAACATGCCCTCCGTCGCTCCGTAAATCTCGACAATTCCGGCCTGGTGCCCGTAGTAGCCGAGCAAGCGCGGGCGATATGTGGAGTTGATCCCCGGCGTGCTGCCCAGCGAGAGCACGCCCAGCGTCCACACGTCTTTCGGATAGACGCCGTGCGCCTTGCGCAGCCAGCGCCCGAACTTGATGGCAACCTGGGCGGCACCCCCCAGGATGGTCATGTTCTGCTCTTTGGCGCTCTCGTAAGCAAGCTGAAAACGGGCGTCCCAGGCCGCCTTGCCCGTGTCGCCGCCGAGAGCATCTATCGCTTCCTGGCTGGGGATGGTGCGGATCGGCGTGCGCGCAGCGACATGCTTGACGTAAATGCCGGTCGCATAGCCGTACTCGATGCGCCGTCCGCCGACTTCCAGGCTGCCCACCACACTGGGGAAGCTCAGGTTGAGGTTGGCGCCGGTGAGGATGTCGTAGCGCCCGCTGTGCAGCACGTACTGGATGACCGCGCGTGCCGCGTTGTGACGCTGCTCCAGGTCGCGCGGTGTCATGGGGATGTATTTGCTCTGCCCGGTCGTCCCGCGCGTCATGGCCCAGCCGAGCGGCTCCGCTTCGAGCAGCGCGTGCGTCTCGCCGGCCATCACCCGGCGCAGGAGCGGCTCGTAATCGGCGTAGGTGCGCACAGGGAAAGCGGCCCGGTAGTCGGCCAGCGACCCGACGTTTTCCGCGCCGTGCTGCCGCCCGTACTCTGTCCGCGCGTAGATACCCACAAGCTGCTGAAGCAGGCTCTCCTGCGCGGCGGCAGGGTTGGCGAGGGAGTCGTGCCAGGGCTGCACAAACGCTTGCAGGATGGGCGTGAGGGGATTGTCGGCGGCCATGCGCTCAACTCCTGGGGCGGGCAACGGGCAGTGTTCGATCTGTTGCGGCGGCGAGTCTGCTGGCTCGCGCTTTACGAACACGGCCCCGCCGTTGACGCAGCGAGGCCGTGCGTGATGTGCGCAGTTCCGCCTGGCTATTCGTCCGAGGTCGGCTTGCTGCTGTCGGTTGGGCGGCGCTGGAGCAGCCTCCGGTAGCGATCCATGTCGCGCCGGGCCAGGCGGTCGTCGCCGGGCACGCCGCGCTGCAGGTATGTCAGGTGCCGGTTGAAATAGGCTTCAGCGTAATTTGGGTCCAGGTGCAGGACGTAGGTGAAGTCCGAGATCGCTTCGTCGAACATGCCAAGCTGCTTATAGGCGATGCCACGATTATGGTAGGTGGCGGGATCGTTAGAGTCCAGGGCGATAGCCTGGTCGAAGTCGGCCAGGGCCGCGTTCAGGCGTCCCAGCTCGTAGTGGGCATTGCCACGATTGAAGAAAGCCAGGGCGAAATCCGGCTTGAGCTGCACCGCGCGATTGTAGTCGGCAATCGCTTCCTCAAGCTGGCTGAGCGCGTGGCGCGTCACGCCCCGGTTGTGGTAAGCCGACGGGTTGTCGGGCATCAGGCGCACGGCTTCGTCGTAATCGGTCAGGGCGCGCTCGTAATTGCCCATCGCGTAGTAGGTGTCGCCACGCGCCAGCTGGGCCACGCCGTCCGCCGGGTTGAGGCGCAGCGCCTGGTTGAGGTCTTCGACGGACGGCCCGAAGCTGCCCAGCGCGCCGTAGATAATGCCGCGCCCGCGGTAGGCTTCGGCCAGCGTGTCGTCCAGGCGGATGGCCTGAATGTAATCCTTGAGCGCGTCCTGCTCACGACCCAGCGCCTGGTACGTCTGCCCGCGCAGCAGGTAGCTCCACGCATCGGCAGGGTTGAGCAGGATGGCGCGGCGCAGGTCTTTGAGCGCGTCCTCGTACTTGCCCTGCGAATAGTAGATCGCGCCGCGCATCCCGTGCGCAGGGGTCCCGTCCGCGTCGAGTTCGACGGCGCGCGTGTAGTCGGCCACTGCCTCGTCCGGCTTGCCGAGCAATTCGAAAGTCAGCCCGCGGTCGTAGTACGGAGCGGCGGTGTTGGGCGCGTAGCGGATCGCCTCGGAGAAAGCGACGAGCGCGCGGGCGTGCTTGCCCTGAATACGCAGCAGCAGCCCCTGGTTATAGTGCGCCTCGTAATTGGAGGCATCAAGGCGGATCGCCTCGGCGTAGTCTTCCAGCGCGCGCTCATAGTGCCCCAGCTTGTGATAGCACATGCCCCGGCTGAAATATGTGGCAGCGTTGGTGGGATCGAGGCTCAGCGAACGGCTGTACGCCTTGATGGCGTTGGTGTAGTCGAAGCTGTCGAACGCCGCGTTGCCCTGCTCAAAGAGCAGCAATGCCGCCTGCGGATCGCGCTGCGGCGACTTGAGATGAGTCAGCAGTTGGCGCAGCGCGCCCGCATAATCGCGGCTGAAGTCCACCGACGTGGTGTTCTCAAGCTGGTAATGCGCCGGCGTCCCATCGAGCAGCGCAATCACGATGGGCTTGTTGAGCTTGGTGAAGTGAATCCACTCGCTCTCAACTTCGCGCGACTCCTCGGCATGGCGCGACCAGACCAGCAGCATGTGCGTTGCGCCGTGCAGCGCGCGGGTGATCGCCTGGTTCCAGTGCTGGCCGTTGGTGATGTCACGGCGATCAATCCACGCCGTGACGCCCAGCTTGTGCAGGTCGTCGTAGAGGCGCAGGGCCAGCGCCTCGTCGGCGTTCGCATAATTGATGAAGACTATGGTTGCCGCTTGTGTCATGCTACCCCGTTCCATTCTTTGCGACACCGGAATGTGTGCTGCGGTGCAGTGCGCCGGTCAGGATAGTTTGAATGAATGCACCTGTACTCTAGCATAGGCCGGAAATTGGGGCTAGTGCACAAATACGCCCAACAGAAGCTCGGCCACGTCGGTCAAGTCGCCCCACAGCAGCGCGATCAGCGCCCCCAGCCCGATCAGCATCAGCCTGCCCAGGGCGCGGCGCGCTGCATGGCTGATGAACAGGTGATAGCCCAGCGCGTTCACGGTCAGGGCGATGATGGGCCGGTGACTGACAGCCCGTCGCATAGCAGGATCGATGTCGGCGAAGAGCACTTCACCCTCAAAAGGGACACGGCTGGAAAAGCCATCGGCATGCGATTGGGCATCGCAGCGGTGAGACTTCTCGCTCGCGGGGCGGCCCGGCCTCTGGCGTGGCACAGCAGACGGCCCGGCGCGCGACCATTCGCGGCTGGCTCCGGGCTGGGGCTGCCAGGTGATAATCGCTGTCCCGTCCAGCGCCGAGCCGTGATGCGAGTCTGCGGCGAACACGTCGTCTTCGTCGTCGGTCCGCGCCACGTAGGGCGGCCAGGCAGGGATGTCCCGGCGGCGGCCTGGGGCGGGGTGATGGGTGTCCGGCATGATCCTCTCGCATCCTTTCCGCAGCAGCGTCAGAGCAAATACGCGGCCACGCCGAGCGCGATCACCAGCGCCACCAGCCACATCACCAGCCGTCCCAGCGGCAGGGCTGAGGGCGGCGCCAGGCGATGGCATGAGAGCGATATACTGATATCGCCCCGCGCATCCACGCAGATCTCGTGCGCCTCCTCCGGATGCCCCGCCGCCGAGCGCACTGGCTTGATCGTGCCGATGGTTATGCCGCGCTCAGCGACAAACTCTACGGCGGCCAGATAGTACTCATCGTAGGACGCGGCGATCTCAATGAGGCGGCGCCGCTGCTCGTGCGGCGGCAGGGGTGCCTCTGGATAGGCGCTGTTCTCCGCGGCTTCGCGAACGCCGCGCGCCGCAGGGATGCTGTGCAGAGTCGCCTGGTGTGCCGCGGCAGCCCGCCGAACGCGGCTGGCGCGCATCACGCCATCGCCGAGCAGGCGCTCGCGTGCCGCCGACGCCGAGGGCGTTCGAGTCATGAGGGAAAGGAGCCAACGCAAAGGGATCATTGACCTAAGACTCGCCCATAATCGGGCACTTTATGGCGTGCGGTGCCCGCTACACCGCCCGTCAGCCAAAAAAGTCGATCCGCCGCCTGCGCCAGTCTAGCACACAGGCGAGCGAGCGACCCAGCTCAGCAAAATTATCCGGCACTCCGCGAACCCAAGCACTGCCACCGGTGCCATGCTGATGAAGCCCCCCCGATTGCCCACCGTTATTCGCAGTCTCAGAGCAGAGGTGTCATACTGAATCACAACCTGGATCAAACCTAATTCCCACCTTATGATCTCCATTGTAGGGATTCTGAGCATAAAGTCAATCAACTGCGCAGAAACCCGCCCGCCGGATGTACTCCATTTCCGGGGCAGAAGATCACCGCTGAGGCGCAGAGAAAGAAAAGACGGACGAGATTCCGGCTCTTCTCCGCGTCCTCTGCGTCGCTGCGCTTCAAGCACTTCGCCCCCATCGCGAGAGGCGCTCCCGCTCGTCTCAACACGTTGCCTCAGATCAGCCTTTTGTGTTATAGTGCGAAACTAACAGGAGTGTTCACCTTATGAAGTTGATCATTGCGGTTGTCCAGGATCAGGATGCCGAGCGTACCATTAAGGCGCTCAACGAAGGCGGCTATCGCGTCACCCGTGTCGCCAGCACGGGCGGTTTCTTCAGCGTGGGCAACACGACGCTGTTCTGTGGCGTCGAAAACACGAACGTTGACGCTGTGATCGCCCTCTTGAAGCAAACCTGCGAACGGCGTACCCGCCTGATCCCCGCCGGGCCAAATCTGGTCGAATCGGCGGCCATGATGGGCGCGTTCGTCGAGGTGGAAGTGGGCGGCGCGACGGTCTTCGTCCTGGACGTGGAGCGCTTCGAGCAGACATGACGATCAAGCTGGTTGTTGTAATCGTGCGCAGCGGCGATCATGATACGCTGCTGCGCCACCTGCTTGATGCTGGCTTCCGCGTGACGGAGTTCAGCAGCCTGGGCGGTTTCCTGCGTCGCAAGAGCGCGACACTCCTGGCCGGCGTGCCCGCCGACCGTCTTGACGAGGCCCTGGCGCTCATCCGCGAGACCTGCCCTACCCCGCCCGGCGCTGACGAGCATCGCGCCACAGTCTTTGTCCTGAGCGCGGGCCAGCTCATTACTATCTGACTCCGCAGGCCCACCCGTCCCGCAACAAACAAGACCCCGGTAGCCAGCCGGGGTCTTTGACTCTGGCACCGCTCATTCGCGCGGCGCCCACAGCAACACGCTGGTATCCTCTTCTTCCATCAACCAGCGATCGAACCAGAAGCGGGCAATGGCATTATCGTAGCGGTCGCCCATCTCGTGCTCGACGAACCGCAGCCGATCCGGGCAGCCGAGCAGCTCGTACATGGGCCGTGTGCGATCGAACCACGCCCGCACGGCGAAGGTCTGCGGACGCCCGCGCGGATAGGCATAGAGCACCGGACGCGGCACGAGCAGGCGCGCCACATCGCTGAAATCGGCATAGCGGCGCAAGCCGGGCACAAAGTCGCAGCCGTGCCCCTGCACCGCCAGCACATCAATACCGCCGCCGACGTAGTTCTGGATGACTGTCACCCGCACGCGCTCATCGAGCGCCGCCAGGTACAAAGCCAGCCCGCCCCCCAGGCCCAGGCCGGTTGCGCCGAGGTGCGCCGGCCTGACGTCAGGGCGCTGCTGCAAGTAATCCAGCGCGCGCAGCCCGTCCTCCAGCATCATGGTCAGCCAGGTGCGGCCCAGCAGGCGCGCCGCGCTGTCCAGACTCTGGTGATCCACCTGGCCCAACTCCCCGAAGCCGCGCTCCTCAAAGGTCAGAGTCACGTAGCCCGCCTGGGCCAGCGCCAAAGCGCTCGCCTGCTGCCGCCCGGCATCCAGGCCGACGGTCTGCCGGATCGTGCCGTGCCCGGTGAACACGATCAGGCCCGGCAGCGCCTCCTCGCTCGCAGCAGGCTTGAGCACGTAGGCCGGCAACGACAGCCCGTCAGGCGCTTCGAAATACAGCTTCGTCCGTTCCACGCCGCTGACGACGGTCTGCTCGGCAATCTCCGCCGCGACCGCCCCACCCGGCGAGGAGTGCAGATTAAGCAGGTCGGTCACCTTCGCCCGCAAGGCGCTGCGCCACTCGCGCCAGGCTTCGCCGCGCTGCCCGCCATAGGCCATCTCCGGCGTGAAGGCGTTCATCTCGGCCATCAGCCTGCCGAGCGGCTGGTCGTCCGCCGGCGGGATAAGAAAGGCCCCAGCACTCTGAGACTCGCCGCCAGCGGGCGACAGACTGCTGACCAGGCTGCGCATCGAGCGCGCCGCCGCCTGCACAATCCGCTCCCACGTTCCTGGGCGCTGCTGCCGCTCGGCAATCTGCGCCACGACATCGCGCAGGTGCACCGACTCGCCGTATTGCTCAGCAAGCTCGCGGCGATGGCGCATCACCCACACATACAGGTCAGCTTCCGTGCGCCCTGGGAAGAGGTTCAGCACGCCAGACTCGTGGATGATGTCCACAGCCAGCGTGTAGATCATGTCGTACCAGTCCGCCGCCGCCGCCTCGTAACCGCGCGGCTCCCCGTCTATGCGCTCCAGGTTGCGCCGGTATAGCTCGATCTCCAGCTCAAGCTCCGGGTACATACCAGGCTCGGTGAGCGGGATAGACAGCCCTGGATACTTCAAATCCAGCCGGGTGCGGTCGAGAAATGCCCGATATTCGGCCTTGACGATCAGATCATCCACATCCGCCGACAGGCCGCCGACGGGCGACTCGTACTCCCACACATACGCTTCGATCATCTTCGCGCCGAACTGCCGCGCGACCGATACCCGGTGATTGCCATCTTTGACGAAATAGACATCGCCGACTTTGTAAAGCTCGATGGGCGGCAGGCCCTGCTCCCACTGCAGCTCAGCCACGCGCCGCCAGCGCGGCCTGTCGCTCTCTATCAGCGGTAGGAATGTCCGCGTGAAATCGTGATAGCGCCCCACGCTGCCCACGATCCTGTCCAGGTCTACCTGTTGCAGTCCCCGGTAGGCGCTCTGGTTCAGGCGCAGTTTCTGCTGGACTTCCTCAAACGACAGCAAAGCCAGCGGCTGGCGGTTGAGGCCGAGCGCGCCAGAGAGTCTCTGCCACAAGGCTTTGCGTCGCGCTTGATTCCAATGGTCGCGTGAGACGTTTTGAGCGTATCCGCTTGTGTCCTGCGACATCGCATTTTCACCATAGGTGACCGTTCAGGGCTTGCCCTAGCTTACACGGATTCGGGAAAAAACTAAAGGAGTGCGGAGCGCGAATGCATCCCAGGGCTGTGGTGAGCTGCCATACGTCGGAGTGCTGCTCTGCTGCACCCCTCTTTGATCTCACCGCCGGCCCCTGGCCTCATCTCCCGGACTCGCTATAATGGGCATTCTCTGGCCACCAGCGCTCGCGCCGACTCTGGAGAATGCACCGCCCTATGCCAGCATCCCCCTTCGCGCAGCCCGCGCCCACCGTGCCAGTCCGCCTGGATCGCCAGCCGCCGACCCTGCTCGACTGCGCGCGCGACCTGCTCGCGGATTCGCCGGAGCGTACCGCGCTCACGCTGATCCTGCCGGATGGCACACAGACGATCAGCACTCGCGCCTTTTTCGAGGGCGCGGCGCGCTACGCCCACGCGCTGGAGCGCGCCGGCGTCCGGCCCGGCGACCTGGTCGTTCTGGTGTTACAGCACGGCCCGGAAGTCCTGTACTCGTTCTGGGGGGCGATGCTGCTCGGCGCGATTCCCTCGATCATGCCTTTCCTGACGCCCAAGCTCGACCCGGATCGCTACTACGACAGCGTGCGCCAGCTTGTCGCGCTGTCCGAGGTCAGGGCGGTCATCACCTACCCGGAGATGGAGCCGACTCTGCGCGCCCACCTGGAAGGCATCCCCACCCTGGGGGCCATCCTGAACATCGCCCAGCTCGAGCCGGGCGGTCGCCTGAGCGACTATCTGGAACGCGCCCCCTCGCGGCCAGAGGATACCGCCTTCCTGCAGCACTCTTCCGGCAGCACCGGCCTGCAGAAGGGGGTCATGCTCTCGCACGGCGCGGTGCTCAACCAGATCGCCGCCTACAGCGCCGCCCTCGCTCTGCGCTCGGACGACGTGGTCGTGAGCTGGCTGCCGCTCTACCACGACATGGGCCTCATCGCCGGGTTCATCCTGCCCATCGTGCAAGGGGTGCCCCTGGTGCTGATGTCGCCCTTCCATTGGGTGCGCGACCCGCTGATCCTGCTGCGCGCCATTCACGAGCACCGCGCGACGCTCTGCTGGCTGCCCAACTTCGCCTACAACTTCCTGGCGACGCGCGTGCGCCGTTCCGCGCTCGACGGGGTGGACATCTCCAGCGTGCGCGCCTTCATCAACTGCTCCGAGCCGGTGCGCCACGACAGTCACGAGCAGTTCGCCGCCTTCTACGCGCCGCACGGCCTGCGCCCGCTGGCTTTGCAGACCTGCTACGCCATGGCCGAGAACACCTTCGCCGTCACCCAGAGCGCGCTCGACGCCCCACCCCGCCTGGACATCGTAGATCGGCGGGCGCTCATGGAGCAGCGCCACGCCCTGCCCGCCAGCGGCACGGACGGCCCCACCGTGACGATGGTCTCCTGCGGACGTCCCATCGCGCGCACCGAGATTCGCATCGTGGATGGCGAGCGCCGCGACCTGCCAGAGCGCCACGTCGGCGAGGTGGCCCTGCGCAGCAATTGTATGCTCAGCGGCTACTATCACCGCCCCGATGCCACCGCCGAGGCCCTGGACGACGGCTGGTATTTCACCGGCGACCTCGGTTACCTGGCCGACGGCGAGTTATACATCACCGGGCGGCAGAAAGACCTGATCATCGTCGGCGGCAAGAACATTTACCCACAGGATATCGAGAACGCCCTCAACGACGTGTCCGGCGTGCATCCGGGGCGCACCGTCGCCTTCGGCGTGCCCAACGAGGCGCTCGGCACCGAGGATATCGCCGTCATCTGCGAAGTGGACACGGCAGACCCAGACGCCCACGCCGCCATCACCCGCGCCATCCGCACCCGCATCGCCCAGACCACCGACGCCACCGCCCGCTACGTGCATCTGGTCGGCCCCCGCTGGCTGCTGAAGACCTCCAGCGGCAAGATCGCCCGCGCCGCCAACCGCCAGAAATTCGTCGAGCAGGTGCTCCGCCAGAACAGCGAGGGCTTATGATCGCCTGGGTTCGCGCCGCACTGGGGCGCATCTTCAGCCGCGAAAACCTCTTCGCTCTGCTGTTGTGCGTCATCATCGCCCTGGTCATCATCGTCACCGCGGACAGCGCGCCGCAGTGGATTTACCAGGGATTCTGAGTCGGCATATAGCGCAATAGCACCCCGCGCCAGTCACTTTCGTCACCTGGAAGCGCGCCCGGATTGTGCTATCATTTGCATGATAGCCGTCTGGGAAAACAGGGGTGCCGCGCACCGTGCACGAACTGGGAGTCACTCAAAGTATTCTGCAGATCGCCCTGCGCCACGCTGAGCGGGCGGGTGCGGCGCGCATCCGGGAAGTCAGCCTGGTCATTGGCGAGTTGTCGAGCATCGTGGACGACTCCGTCCAGTTCTACTGGGACCTGATTAGCGAGGGGACCATCGCGCACGGCGCGGTGCTGAGCTTCACGCGCGTCCCGGCGATGCTGCGCTGCCAGGACTGCGCGCACGAGTTCCCGCTCAACCAGCACGATTACGCCTGCCCGGCCTGCGCCAGCAGCAAAGTCATCGTCGCCGATGGTGAGCAGTTCTTTCTGGAAAGCATTGACGTAGACCTGGCCGAGCCGCAGCCCGGCCTATAAAGACGCCTATCGCATTGGAGCACTCATGACCGCAAAGATACCCGTAGTCGAGAACATCCTCAGCGCCAACGACGCCCTGGCCGGGCAGATTCAGGCCCAGCTTGACCAGGCCGCCGTGCTGGCGCTCAACGTCATGGCCTCGCCTGGCGGCGGCAAGACGAGCGTCATCCTGCGCACCGTGCGAGCGCTGATGGACGAGGTGCGCATCGGCGTGATGGACGGCGACATCGTCGAGATTGATCTGCGCGAGCTGGCCGCCCTGGGTCTCCCCGTTTCGCTGATCAACACGGGTGGGCAGTGCCATCTGGACGCCAACATGGTGCTTCGCGCCCTGCCCTCGATGAACCTGGGCGCGCTCGACCTGCTGATTATCGAGAACGTGGGCAACCTGATCTGCCCGGCGGCCTTCAAGCTCGGCGTGCACTTCAACATAGTCATCGCCAGCGTGCCCGAAGGCGCCGACAAGCCCTACAAGTACCCCAGCATGTTTCGCGGCGCGGACGTGCTGCTGCTCAACAAGATGGACTTGCAGGAGTACATGGACTTCGACGTAGACTATTTCCGCCAGGGCGTCGAGGCGCTCAATCCCGGCGTGGCCTTCTTCCCCGTGTCATGCCGCACAGGCGAGGGCCTGGACGCCTGGTTCGCCTGGCTGCGCGCGCAGCTCAACAGCCGGAGCGCAGCAGGGTAAGGTGAGCGCCTCTGTGCCGCCGGCCCGCCGCATTCACGTCAGTGGGATCGTCCAGGGGGTGGGCTTCCGCCCGTTCGTCTACGGGCTGGCCCAGCGCCATGCCCTGTGCGGCTGGGTGCGCAATTCGTCGGCAGGCGTGGATATTGAGGTCGAAGGGCCGTCCGCCGCGCTGGATGCCTTCCTCGCCGCCCTCAGCGCCGAAGCGCCGCCGCTCTCGCGCATTGAGTCGGTGTCCGCTCAGGAAATCCCCGGCAACGGCTTTGCCCGCTTCGAGATTCGCCACAGCCACGCCGTAGAGGGCGCCTACCAGCCGATCTCGCCGGATGTTGCCACCTGCCCCGAATGCCTGGCTGAAGTCCGCGACCCGTCCGACCGGCGCTACCGCTACCCCTTCACCAACTGCACCAACTGCGGGCCGCGCTTCACCATCATCCAGGACATCCCCTACGACCGGCCCGCGACGACAATGGCCCCTTTCGCCATGTGCCCGGACTGCCAGCGTGAATACGACGACCCGCTGAACCGACGCTTCCACGCCCAGCCGAACGCCTGCCCTGTCTGCGGGCCGCGCCTGGAGCTGCGCCCCAGCCCTGCCCTCGACGCACCCGCCGGCTGGGCCGACCGGCCCGCCGATCCGCTCGACGCCGCGCGCGCCCTGCTGCGGGCCGGGCACATCGTCGCCATCAAGGGACTGGGCGGCTTTCACCTGGCCTGCGACGCGACCAACCCCGCCGCCGTGCGGGCGCTGCGCGCGCGCAAGGGCCGCGCTGCCAAGCCCTTCGCCGTGATGATGCCCGACCTGGACACAGTGCGACGCATGTGCACGGTCAGCGAAGCGGCGGCGCGTGCGCTGCAAGGCGCGGAGCGGCCCATCGTCCTGCTGTCGCTGCTGCCCGGCGGCCCCATTGCGCCGGAAGTCGCGCCCGGCCTGTGCGAGCTGGGCGTCATGCTGCCCTACACGCCGCTGCATCACCTGCTGCTGGAACAGACGCCTGGCTTCCCGCCCGCCCTGGTCATGACCAGCGGCAACTTCAGCGAAGAGCCGATCGCCACCGACAACGATGACGCCCTGGTTCGGCTCGGCCCGCTGGCCGACGCCTTCCTGCTGCACGACCGGGCCATCCACATCCGCTGCGACGATTCGGTCGTGCGCGCCACCGAGGGCGGCGTGCTGCCGCTGCGTCGCTCACGCGGCTACGCGCCCTACCCGCTGCCGTTGCCGTTTGAGTCTCCGCCGCTGCTGGCGACCGGCGCAGAGCTGAAGAACACCTTCTGCCTGGCCCGTGACGCGCACGCCTTCGTCAGCCAGCACATCGGCGACCTGGCCAACTACGACGCGCTGCGCTCCTACGAGCACAGCATCGCCCACATGGAGCGCCTCTTTCGCGTTCAGCCGCAGATCATCGCCCACGACGCCCACCCCGACTACCTGGCCACGCGCTACGCCCTGCGCCGCCCGGAGACGCGCATCGCCGTGCAGCACCATCACGCGCACCTGGCGAGCTGCCTGGCCGAGCACAAGGCCCCGCCCGACGAGCCGGCCATCGGCGTCATCTTCGACGGGACGGGCCTGGGGCCGGACGGGGCGATCTGGGGCGGTGAAGTCCTGGTCGGCGGCTATGCCGACTTCCGGCGCTTCGCCCACCTGCGCTATGTGCCGCTGCCCGGCGGGGACGCGGCCACGCTGCGCCCCTATCGCACCGCCCTGGCCCATCTGTGGGGCGCGGGCCTGCCCTGGGACGCTGACCTGCCCCCCGTTCTGGCCGCGCCGCCGCAGGAGCAGGCCATCATCCGCCAGCAGCTTGAGAAGCGTCTGAACGCCCCGCTCACCTCGAGCATGGGCCGCCTCTTCGACGCCGCCGCCGCTCTGTGTGGCGTGCTGCAGGAGGTCACCTACGAGGCGCAGGCGGCCATCTGGCTGGAAGCGCAGGCCGATCCAGACGAGACCGCTGCGTATCCCTTTACCATTGCGCGCAGCGCGGACGGCGCTTATCTGTTCGATCCTGGGCCGCTGCTGATCGCGCTGCTCGCAGACCTGCGCAGTGGCGTGCCCGTGCCCATCCTATCGGCGCGCTTCCACAACGGCGTGGCCGATCTCGCACGCGACATCTGCCTGCTGGCCCGCGAGGAGACGGGGATCGCCACCGTCGTCCTCAGCGGCGGCGTCTTCCAGAACGCTACGCTGTTGCGCGCCGCCGCTGAGCGTCTGCGCCGCGCCAGATTTGTCGTCCTGACTCACCAGCTTGTGCCGCCCAACGACGGCGGCCTGGCGCTCGGCCAGGCGGCCATCGCCGCCTGCACCGTCCACCATATCTGACAGGAGAACGTGACCATGTGCCTGGGCATCCCCGGCAAGATCATCGAGACATACGAGCAGAATGGGCTGAAGATGGGCCGCGTGGATTTCGGGGGCGTGGTGCGCGAGACGTGCCTGGCCTACGTGCCGGACGCGCAGATCGGCGACTACACCATCGTCCACGTCGGCTTTGCCCTCAACCTGATTGACGAGGACGAAGCGCACAAGACGCTGGAATTGTTCAGCCAGATCGGGCTGCTCGCCGAAGAACTGGGCGAAGAGCCAGGCGAGAGTGCGCCATGAAGTACATCACCGAATACCGCGATGCCCGGCGCGTCCGCGAGGTGCTCGACGAGATTCAGCGCATCACCACGCGCCCCTGGCGGCTGATGGAGGTCTGCGGCGGGCAGACGCACTCGATCATCCGGCACGGCATTGACCAGCTTCTGCCGGAGCAGATCACCATGATTCACGGGCCGGGCTGCCCGGTGTGCGTCACGCCGCAGGAGATGATTGACCGGGCCATCGCCATTGCCAGCCTGCCGGGGACGATCCTCGTCTCTTTCGGCGACATGCTGCGCGTCCCCGGCTCGCGCGGGGACCTCTTCCAGGTGAAGGCGCGCGGCGGCGACGTGCGCGTGGTCTATTCGCCGCTGGAGTGCCTGGCCATCGCCGAGCAGAACCCCGACAGAGAGGTGGTCTTCTTCGGCGTCGGCTTCGAGACGACCGCCCCGGCCAACGCTATGGCCGTCCACCAGGCCTGGCAGCGCGGCATCGCCAACTTCTCCATACTCGTCTCGCACGTGCGCGTCCCGCCCGCCCTGGACGCGCTGCTGAGCGCGCCGGACGTAGACGTGCAGGGCTTCCTGCTGGCCGGGCACGTTTGCGCGGTGATGGGCTACTGGGAGTATCCCCCCCTGGTGGCGCGGTACCGCGTGCCGATGGTCGTCACCGGCTTCGAGCCGCTGGACATCGCCCAGGGCATTCTCATGACGGTGCGCCAGCTTGAAGAGGGGCGTGCCGCCGTCGAAAACGCCTACGCCCGCGTCGTCACTGAAGCGGGCAACCGCCCGGCGATGGACCTGATCAACACCGTCTTCGAGGAATGCGACCGCTCCTGGCGCGGCATCGGCCTCATCCCGCAGAGCGGCTGGCAGCTTCGCGCCGAATACGCCGCCTACGACGCGGCGCACCGTTTCGCTGTCGGCCATATCCAGACCGAGGAATCGCCGCTGTGCCACGCCGGGGAAGTGCTCAAGGGTATTCTCAAGCCCAACGAGTGCCCGGCCTTCGGCAGGGAATGCACCCCGCGCAAGCCGCTCGGCGCGCCGATGGTCTCTGCCGAAGGCGCGTGCGCAGCGTATTACAATTTCGGCAGATTCGAGCGGGCATCCGGCGCAGCGTCCTGACGCCCGCCGCCACCCAGGAGACAACTCATGCGCAATCTTCTGCTCCGCCTGATCGTCAACGCCGCAGCCCTGGCGGCGACCGCCGCCCTGCTGCCCGGCATCGGCGTCCGCGACAACGAGATGGGGACGCTGCTGATCATCGCAGCGATCTTCGGCCTGATCAACGCCCTGCTCAAGCCGCTCTTCATCGTCCTGAGCTGCCCGCTGATCATCCTGACGCTGGGGCTGTTCGCCATCGTGGTCAACGGGCTTATGCTGCTGATCACCGACGCGCTGGCTGGCGGTCGCTTCACTGTGGATGGGCTGGGCTGGGCCATCCTGGGCGGCCTGGTTGTGGGGGCGATCAGCGGCATCCTGGAAAGCGTGCTCGGACTCGACGAGAAGGATCGCGAGAAGCGCGGGCGCGATGACTCGTTCGTCATCTTTCTAAAGCGCAAAGATTAGCCCCCATCGCGGCGAGCGACCCACGCGGCCAGCGTCTCCGCTACCGCGTCGCCCGCCCCGCGCTCGATGATCGCAATCGGCGTGCCGTCCGGCAGGCTGAGGCGCGCCCGCATAACCGTCAGCAGCGAGGGCCGCACCACGACGAAGCCCACGCCGAACGCCCGCGCCGCGATCAGGGGCAGGACGTCCGCCCAGCCTTCGCCGCGCTCCAGCTCCAGCGGGCCTAGCTCGTCAGCGAAGAAGACATCCGCGCCCTGGCCATCCTGCGCGAAGCGCCATCCCGCCGCGATCCCCGCTGGGTGGAAGCGGTAGACCCCCGTGCGCAGCGCCCCGCCTTCGCCAACCTCGGCCAGCGGATGCAGCGCGCCGGTCGCCGCGTCCAGCACGTCAATACCCACCTTCTCGCCGCCTGCAAAGCGCGCCACCGACAGGAACCCGCCCGCCGACAATCCTGCGCCCAGCGCTGCCGCGCGCACGCGCAGCAGCGCGGTAGTCTTGCCCGCGCCGCGCTCCCCGCTGATCAGAATCGTCATCCCGCGCTCACGGGGAGATGGCAGGTTACTCACCGGCATGGCTCGCTCCAGGATCGGCAGAGGCAATTGCCCGCCTGCCGCTTCTACGGTATCACTACAGGCGAATCCCGACGCCAGTATATCCAATGGAGGCCGCCCTTGTCCGCCAAGCCCGATCCTTTCGCCACCCTCGACCGGCTGCCGCGCGTATCGCTGGGCCTGCTGCCCACGCCAATCCAGCCGCTTCCCCGCCTCAGCGCGCACCTCGGCGGCCCCGCCCTGTACATCAAGCGCGACGACCAGACCGGCCTGGCCACCGGCGGCAACAAAACGCGCAAGCTGGAATTTCTGCTGGCCGCTGCCCTGGAATCCGGGGCTGACTGCGTGGTCACCGCCGGGTCCACCCAGTCCAACCACGCCCGCCAGACTGCCGCCGGCGCCGCCGCCCTGGGGCTGAGCACGCACCTCGTCCTCTACGCGCCGGGCGGCCAGCCCCCTGCCCAGCCGGACGGCAACCTGCTGCTCTGCCTTCTGCTCGGCGCAACGATCCACTGGACGGAGGAGCGCGCCCCCTACGCCGCGACTCTCGCCCGCGTCGAGGACTCGCTGCGCGCCGCCGGTCGCCATCCCTACGTTGTGCCCTACGGCGGCTCGAACGCCCTGGGGCTGCTCGGCTATGTGGCCGCCATGCGCGAAGTCGCCGCCCAAATGGAGTCGGGTGATGAGTTCGGCGCGCACATCTTCGCCACCAGCTCTGGCGGGACGCAGGCCGGGATGCTCCTCGGCGCGCACCTGGCGGGCATCCCCCGCTCCGTGCGACTGCTCGGCATCAGCGTGGATCAGCCCGCCGCCGAGTTCGTACCGCGCGTTGCGGCCCTGGCCGCCGACGGCGCGCGGCTGCTCGGCCTGGACTGGACGCCGCCCGTCGAAACGATCCTGGTGGACGATGGCTACTGCGGGGCGGGCTACGCCGTCGTCACCGCGCGCGAGCGCGAAGCCATCCAGTTGCTCGCCCGCCTGGAAGGTATCCTGGTGGACCCGGTCTACACGGGGCGCGCCCTGGCCGGGCTGCTCGACCTGGCGCGGCGCGGCGCGTTCGCCCGCGAGGAGCGCGTGCTGTTCTGGCATACGGGCGGCACTGCGGCGCTGAACGCCTTCGCCCGCGACCTGCTGCCCGCATCCTGAAAGGCACCCCTACAGAATCTGGCCTCGCCTCCTGGCTTCGCTGCGCTCTGTTGGGCCGCCGCGCGCCAGGGACGCCTGCCCAGGCCCCCTCTCCCCGCACGGGGAGAGGGCGGCGCGGCGCGTCAGCGCCGAGCGGGGGTGAGGCCAACCCGCTCAGCCCCAGCGTCTTTTGAGGCGACTGCCCCGCCCGTTTGTGTTGGCCGGGGTGTGGATGTAGAATTCGCTGGTGACTGCCGCCGCGCAGTCACCAGAGACGGCGCGCACCGATAGGGCTTGGAGCATGTTAGTTCGCACGTTCCGCGTCACCGACCGCCTGGCTAATGCCGCCTTGCGCATCGCGGCCTGGGCGGCGCTGGCGCTCGTTGAGCAGGCTGCCAGGCTGCGCCGCGCCGTGTTCGGGTTATTGGCCGCGATTGTACGCGGCATCATCGGAATATTCGCCCTGGTGTTCGGCCTCTTCAGCGGCACCGTTCGCACGGCTCAACAAGCCTACGGGACGACCCAGGATGTGATGGGGACCTCCTCTACGCGCCGCCGCGACCGCATGGTGCAGCGCGCAGCCGAGGCCGAGCTTAAGCCCACCGTCGCCAAAGACCCGCTGCTGGCCCAGAACCGTGCCCTCAGCGCCTTCGCCGTGCTGCTCCTACTTCTGTTGCTGGCGGTCGTGGTCGTCCAGACTACCGACCAGAGAGACGAGGCGCTGCCTTCTGGCGGCAGTGGCTGGCCGCAGGCCGCAGACACGCCCGTGCCGACCGCCCTCTTCCCCACACCGCTGCCCACGCCCACGCCCATCCCCGACCCCCTGCGCGCTGGCGGCAGCCTGGCTTACACGCTGCGCGAGAATGGCCAGGACGACATCTGGGTGATCGGCGTCGGCGAAAGCGGCCCGTTGCGCCTGACCAACAGCCCCGCCGACGACCGCGATCCCGCCTGGTCGCCGGACGGGGCGCGCCTGGCCTTCGCCAGCCGGCGCGACGGCAACTGGGAGCTGTACATCATGCAGGTGGACACAGGGGCCATCACCCGGCTGACCTATACGCCGGGCTTCGAGGGCGCGCCCACCTGGAGTCCGGATGGGGCCTTTCTGGCCTACGAAGGCTACAATGACGACACCCAGGACCTGGACATCTACATCATCAGCTCCGATCCGGCCCGCGCCGCCAGCGAAGGCGCGCTGCGCGCCACCTTCACCCCCGGCCCCGATACCGAGCCGGCCTGGGGGCCAGGGGGCCGGCATATCGCCTTCACCAGTTGGCGCGACGGCAGCCGCGACATCTTCATCCTCAGCCTGGATGCAGACGGCGGCGACGCCCTGGCCGTCAACCTGACGAACACGCCCGACATCCACGAGAGCCACGCCGCCTGGAGCCACGACGGAAACAGTATCGCCTATACAGCCCTTGCCAACGGCGTGGAAGGCGTTTACGTCAGACAGGTTGACCAGCCG
>JAHDWP010000001.1:0-153370 GCA_023382715.1 Anaerolineae bacterium | reverse complement strand
TACAGCCCTTGCCAACGGCGTGGAAGGCGTTTACGTCAGACAGGTTGACCAGCCGAAGTCAGCCCCAGTGCTGGTGGGTCGGGGCCGCATGCCCGCCTGGGCACCCAACGATGGTAGCATCCTCTACGTGCTCGACTTCGAGCGGCGCAGCCAGCTCATCGCCGGGACGGTGGGCAGCTTCGGCGCGGCGACAGACGCCATCTCCCTGGACTTCCGCGCGGCCAATCCCCACTGGGTCGGCGCTTCGCTCCCCGGCTCGCTGGTCGCCAGCGGCGGCGTGCCAGCCGGCCCGGCGTCGGCGCAGCCTCTCTACGCAGAAAATGAGCGCCTGCAAGCCACCGGGCGTTATGGCATGGCTCCTCTCAACAACGTCGAAGCACCCCAGGCGTACCTGTCCGACCGCGTCAACGACTCCTTTGAGGCGCTGCGCATCCGAGCGCTGGAGCAGATCGGCTACGACTTCCTCGGCACGCTGGACGACGCCTTCTGGCCGCAGGGCCGCCCGCCCGATCCCGGCGAGCCGCGCCAGAACTGGCACTACGCGGGCCGCGCCATCGCCATAGACCGCGACCTGGTCTATGCCGGGCCGCCCGCTCCCATCGAAGTGATGCGCGAAGACCTGGAGATCAACACCTACTGGCGCGTGTTCGTGCGCGTGGTGAACGACGCCCAGGCTGGCGCGCTCGGCGAGCCGCTGCGCGACCTGCCCTGGGATTTCGCCGCGCGCACCAGCGGGTCCGTTGAAGATTACGAGCGCGGCGGGCGCTACAAAGACCTGCCGCCAGCGGGCTATTATGTGGACCTGACCCAGCTTGCCGACGACTTCGGCTGGGAAAGGCTGCCCGCGCAGCGCACCTGGCAGTACAACTTCGGCGCGATCCAGTTCTGGGAGCTGGTCAAGACCGGCGGGCTGAACTGGGAAACGGCCATGCTGGAGCTGTACACCCCGGACGAGCTGGGCGGGTTCCTCAGCGCGGCCACCCAGGTGCCACCGCCACCGCCGCTGCCGACCGAGTCGCCCACGCCCGCCGTGCACCGCACGCCGACTCCTCTCCCGCCCGACCAGCGGTGAGCGACGCCCAGCGGAGCTAAACGTCTATGGAGCGCACGCGCCATCTGCAGGGGTTGCTCATTGTCGTCGCGCTGGTCGCGCTGGTGGGGTTGTACCTATGGCAGAACAGCCAGCCGTCGGTGATGGTCTCCATCCCAGCGGCCACGCCCCCCCCTGCCGACGCGCCGCCGGCAGACTGGCAGCTTGCCCTGGAACAGCAGCTTGCCGCCGCCGCCACGCCGCTGGCCACGCCCGACATCGGCCTGTCGCCCTTCGTCCCGCCGACGCTGCTGCCAACAGCCACCGAAGCGGTCATCTTCCAGCCGGTGGAGATTCAGGGCACGCCCTGGCCCACTCCCACGCCGCGCCCCACCGATCCGGCTTCGACCGCCCCCGGCCCGACGCCCTTCCCCAGCCCGACCGGCATCTTCGTCGCTGAGACGACCGCAGAGCTGGGCTTCGAGCTGCCACCCGAACAGGTGCCGCTCAGTCCGCACGCCAACGACCACTTCTGGCTGATGCGCCCTGTGGACGCCAGCGCCAACAGCGCCAGCCTCTTCTACTATCCCTATGGCTCCGACGGCCCGCAGAACGAGTGGCGCGTCCATCACGGCGTTGACATCCCCAACCCGGTCGGCAAGCCGATCCGCGCGGGCGGCGCGGGCACGGTCGTCTTCGCCGGCAACGGCGGCGAGCTGCTCGACACGCGAGAGATGGACATCTACCCCTCTTATGGCAACGTCGTCGTCATCGAGCACGATTTCGGCTTTCGTGGGCAGAAGATCTTCACGCTCTACGCGCACATGGCTTCCATTCTCGTCAGCCAGGGGCAGCACGTCACCGCCGGAGACATCATCGGCCTGATCGGGGGCACGGGCGATGTCAGCGGGCCGCACGTCCATCTCGAAGTGCGCCTGGGCGAGAATCGCTACTTCTCCGCCTACAACCCCCTGCTCTGGATCGCCCCCTACCTGGGGCATGGTGTCGTCGCCGGTCGCGTCGCGGGCACGGACGGTCAGCTTATCGAGGACATCACGGTGACGCTGAGCCGGCGCGGGCGCGTGGTCGAAACCACGACGACCTATATTCAGCCCAGGCTGCCCGGCCAGCGCCGCGACTGGCACGCCATCCCCGACCCCGGCTGGGGAGAGAACTTCGTCCTGGGCGACATCCCGGCAGGCGATTACGAGATCAGCGTGACTATTGGCGGCCGGCGCATCGCCCAGCCGATCACCGTCGCCGCCGGCACCACCAACTTCGTCGAGCTAGGCCCCGGCCTGGCAGCCACGCCGCAGCCGGTTAGTGCAGACTGACAGGCGCTCAACATTCCGGGCGTCTTCCCTACGGCTGGTCAATGGCTGGCGAGCCAGATCGGACTGACCTTTGCCTTTGCCGTTCCGATTGGCTACACTGGACGTGCTTGTGCGCGGTGGCGTCACGCCGCCGCCTGTGATAGAGGAGCGACGGTGATGATCATGATGGACAGGAAGAGATACGTTCATAGGTTCTATCGCCTGGGCTGGAGCGCGTGCCTGTCTGTGATGGCGCTCGCCCTCTCGCTAGGACTGGTTGCCTCGCCAGCGACGACATTCGCCCAGGGGAACACGGGGCGCGCGATCTCGGTCGGCGACGTCGTCACCGGCTCGCTGAGCGCCGAGAACTTCGCACAGGTCTACACCCTGGCCGCCAGCGCCGGCGATACGATCACAATTGATGTGACGACAGAAGTCGCCGAGCTGGCCCTTGTAGTCGTCGTGACCAACGCGCAAGGCTCGGTTATCGTGCAGGACCTGGACCGCGCCACGCCCACGACCGCCAGCATCGCGGACATTGAGGTGCCCGTCTCCGGCACCTACTACATCTGGGTCATGCGTGGCTCCGGTGCCGAAGGCAATGCCAGCGGCGATTTCACCCTCCAGTTGAGCGGGATTCAGCAGGTCGGCGGCCAGACGGTCACGCTGGGCAGCGGCGGCATTGTGGTGGAGCTGGGCTGGAACGCCGCCGTTGACCTCAACCTGGAAGTGCGCGATCCGGTGGGCGGCACGGCCCACCGCTTCCGGCCCGGCACGCCCAGCGGTGGAGTGCTGGACGCGGACATCAACGCCAACTGCGATGCGGCAATCGCCACCAACCCAACCGAGACCATCGCCTGGCCAGCAGGCACGGTGCCCGCTGGCAGCTACGAGATCATCACCTACTACTCCAACGTATGCAGCACCGGCGGGCCGCAGCTTTTCACCCTCAACACCACCGTCAACGGTGAAACGGCCCAGACTCTGACCGGCACGCTCAACCCCGGCCAGGAGTACCTGGCCCGCCTGGAGCTGGATACCAACGGCGAATGGACGCTGGTCAATGGCGGCGTCAACGCCGGGCTGGACCTGGCCGCCTACGCCGCCGAGATCGGCACCGCCGACCCCATTGCCGTGGGCAGCACAGTCTCCGGCATCGTCACCAACCGGGTGCCCGTCCAGGCTTACTCGTTCAATGGCAGCGCGGGCACGTCCATCACGGTGGACATGCGCGCCCAGTCTGGCAGTCTCGACCCGTTCCTGATCCTGCTCGGCCCGGACAACACCCCGCTCGACAGCAACGACGATGCTTCAAGCGACTCGGCAGATGCGCGCATCAGCCGCAACCTGGTCGTGGAAGGCACCTACACCGTGCTCGCGGCGCGCTACGGCCTGGGCATCGGCGGCACCGAGGGCGAGTTCACGCTCACCCTCACCGCCGCAGAGCCAGCCGAGGACGCCGGGACGATCACCCCCGAAGCGACGGCGACGGTGGAAGGTGGGCTGCCCAGCGGCGCCGTCGAAGTTAAGCTGGAGTGGGCGACCAACGCCGACATGCAACTCCTCGTGCGTGACCCGAACGGCGATTCGGTGTATGACGACATCCCGGTCGTGCAGAGCGGCGGCATCCTGGAGATGGACGGCAACGTCGGCTGTCTTGAGCCGACTACTTCGCCCGTATCGTACATCTACTGGCCGCCCAACCGCCTGCTGCCGGGTGTGTATGAGATCGAAGTCTGGTACCAGAACACCTGCGACGATACCACGCCGGTCAACTTCGGCCTGAGCGTCAATGTCCAGGGCCAGTCGGTAATCAATACGTCGCAGCCCGCCAGCCCAGACTCGCGCTACGTGATCACTTTCACCGTCGCGCCCGATGGCACAGTAGTCGCCGGGCCGGGCGGGTTCTTCTCAATGGCCAACGCCAGCACGCTCAACTACCAGACCGCCCTGGCCAGCGCCACGCCTCTCGCCTACGGCCAGACGGTATCGGGCAGCATCACCGACCAGCGGCGCTTCGTCCTCTACTCCTTCGAGGGGCAGCAGGGCGACATCGTGACCATCGGCATGAATGCCACCGGCGGCACGCTCGACACTGCGGTGTACCTGATCTCGCCCGAAGGTATTCAGGTGGCGTACAACGATGACGCGACGCCGGGTGAAAACCGCAACTCGGTGATCGCCAAGGCGACGCTGGCCTCGTCCGGCACGTACTACATCATCGCCACGCACTACGGGCTGAGCTTTGGGGGCACGCAGGGCACCTACACCCTGACTCTCGTGCAGGACTAGCGCGCGCTGTTCTGCGCGTGGGCTGGCGCCCGCTGCCGCGCTGTGGCAGCGGGCGTCGCTTTTTTGTGGGGGAGAGGCGCACCCATCCATCGCGCTCCACCAGCACATCGCGCTCCCGGTCTCGCCCTGTATGGTCTCTACGCCTGCGCCACTTTCGCCCTGGCTTTGCAGTGCTCCCAGCGGCCCCCAGCCATTTCGCACTGGCCGCCAGTTGCCGTATACTGATGGCAGCACAGGTGAATGCTGAGGAGGTGGGCCTTGCTGGAAATCGTCAACCTGGACCAGAAGCTAGGCAAGAAAGAGTGGAAGACCCGGCGATCCGCGTTCCAGCAGCGCCTCTATGACCTGGAGAAAGCCGCTTTCGACGCGGGCGTGCCCACCGTCATCCTCTTCGAGGGCTGGGACACAGCAGGCAAAGGCACCTGTGTCCGCACGCTGACCTCGCGGCTCGATCCGCGCGGCTTCACCGTCTGGCCGATCCGCGCCGCGCGCACCTACGAGCAGAAACGCCCCTGGCTGTGGCGCTTCTGGAACAAGCTGCCCAACTACGGGCACATGGCCATCTTCGACCGCAGTTGGTACGGGCGGGTGACGGTCGAGCGGCTCGAGCTGGGCCTGCCCCAGCGCGAATGGATGCGCGCTTACAACGACATCGTGGACTTCGAGCGTCTTATGGCGCTCGATGGGTACGTGATCGTCAAGTTCTTCCTGCACATCTCCAAGCACGAACAGGCCCGGCGCTTCCGTCAGATCGAAAAAGACCCGCTCGAAAGCTGGCGGCTGGAGATGGAAGACCGCGAGCGGCATCGCAACTATGAGACCTGGCTGCTCGTCTATGAGGAGATGCTGGAGCGCACCGACACCAGCTTCGGCCCCTGGATCATCGTCGAGGCCACCGACCGCAGCTTCATGCTCGATAAAATCTACCGCACGCTCATTCGGGCGCTGGAAGCGCGCCTGGGCGAGCTTGGTGCAGTGCCGCCCGTGATCAGCGTGGCCGAGGCGCAGGGAGACGAGACCTATGCTTGAGACGGTTGACCTCACCAAGAAGCTCACTCCGGCGGAATATAAGACCCGGCTGATCGCGCTGCAAGTGCGGCTGGGCGAGCTGGGCTACCAGGTGTACGTGCAGGGGCGACCCCTGATCATCGCCTTTGAGGGCTGGGATGCAGCAGGCAAAGGGGGGGCCATTCGCCGGCTGACCGAGCGCCTGGACCCGCGCGGCTACGTGGTGCACGCCATCAGTGCGCCCAGGGGTGAGGATGCCGAACACCCTTACCTGTGGCGTTTCTGGCGGCGGCTGCCAGAGGCAGGGCAGATCGCCATCTTCGACCGCACCTGGTACGGTCGCGTGCTCGTCGAGCGCATCGAGGGATTCTGCACAGAAGACGAGTGGCGCCGTGCCTACCGCGAGATCAATCAGTTCGAGCGCCAGCTTGTGGACTTCGGCACCATCCTCCTCAAGTTCTGGCTGCACGTCAGCCAGGAAGAGCAGCTCAGGCGCTTCGAGGAACGCCGCGACACGGCCTATAAATCATGGAAACTGACCGACGAGGATTGGCGCAATCGCGAGAAGTGGGACCTGTACACAGAGGCCGTCGAGGACATGCTGCTCAAGACGAGCACCACTGTGGCCCCCTGGGCTGTGGTGCCTGCCAACGACAAGCTGTATGCGCGCGTGCACATCCTGCAAACCACTGTGGACAGCCTGGAACGCCAGCTTGACCTGTCCTTCGAAGCAGAGGCAGCCGCCCGACACAGCAATTCCAAAAAGCGGCGCAAGAAATAATAGCGCCCTGCTTCAGTGGCGCAGGGCGCTGGTCTGGGTGCGTCCAGGGCACCAGAGCGAAGCAGCGAACAACCACCGGCGGACTTCCGCCAGCCTGTGCTAGGGCCTGTCAGCGCAGCTACAGGGACGCGCGGATCGCGGCAGCGAGCGCCTGGGTCTGCGGGTCCGGCTCCACTTCGAGCGATCGCTTAAGCTCGCCCGCCAGCCGATCGAACACCTCCAGCGCTTCCGCTGGCCGGCCCGTCTTGTGGTAAAGCTCCATGATGTGCCGCACCAGGTCTTCGCGCTGCGGGTTAGCGGCGGCGGCGCGCAGAAAGAAGCCCAGCGCATTGTGCTGTGCGTTCCGCTTGGCATACAGCCGCGCCAGCACGGCGAGCGCCTCGGCATAGCTGCCGGCCAGCTCGGCCCGGCGCTGCGCGATCCACGTCTGTTCCAGCGTGCTCAGCAGCGGCCCGCGATAGAGATCAATCGCATTGTGCAGCAGCACCAGCGCCTCGTCATCGGTGGCGACAGCGGCGTTCTGCACAGCTTCGGCGAACTTGACCACGTCATAATGCAGCTCAAGCTCCGGCGAAATGCGATAGAACCCCGACCAGTACACAGTCAGGTCGGTGCCCAGAATCTCGCTGATCTTGCGCTTGGTGACATGAAAGACATTCGTGGCTTCGCGGGTGTTGAGGTTGGGCCAGAAGGTCTGGAAGATCTCGTCGCGCGTGGTCATGCCCCGGTCTACGAAGTAGAAGAACAGGGTGCGCGGCAGCACGCCATCCCAGTGGCTGATCAGCCGCCCATTGATCAGGACGCGCCCCGGCCCAAGCGCCCGCACTTCCAGCACTTTCTTGTCCGAAAGGCGCACATAATCCAGCATCATCTTGTCCGGATTGATCGGGACAATGGCGGTGTGCTGGCGCAGTTCGGGCGAGCCGAACAATGGCATGGGCAGCTCGCGCGTGCCGAGGATCAGCCGGCTGCCCTCGCGAAGCTGGGGCACGAGCGCCTGGATGAATGGGGTGGCTTCCCCTTGCCGGGCATAATCATAAGCGCCGATGATGAGCGTGACGCCGCCTTGTTCCGCCATGATCCTAGCCAGCGCGGCAGCGCTGTCGGCAGGGGATACGTGGGCGGGCAGCGCGACTCCCAACTGCGCGGAGAACGCCTCTTTGAGAAGGGTCATCAGGCTGGTCAGCGGCAGATCAGGCACAGCCAGGTTGATGAAAACAGCCTTCGCCGCACTGTCGGCAAGCGGCTGCGCCAACAGGCGATTCTGGCCGTGAAAGTCGGGATGCAGGATCGCCAGCACGACGTGCCGAGGCAGGCTCTGCAGTTGTTCCAGCGCGTGCGCGAAGATGTCCGGATTTTTCATGATCGCACTCTCCACCCAGAAGAAACAACTATTGATTCTGGATAAATCTCCACTGGCCGATTTGTTATAGAACAATTCTCATCGGTTTTACTGGTCTCATTATATGCGAATAAGGGAAAGATCACAACCTGCAAGATCAGCGCGCTACTCCCCGGTAGGGAACTCCCTAGGCAGACAAGGCTGAACAAGGTCGCTGGTAGCGTAAGATGCTCACTGCGCGGAAGATGGTGGCGTGGCCGACAGCGCCGCCTGGTCCGTGCCCGTGAGGACGGGGCGAGTCGGAAGCAGCGTCGCCGCGCGAGTCGACGTCGCCGTGATAGTTGGCGTGGCCGTAGGGGTGGGCGTGGCCGTGAGCGCGAGAGTCGGGGCGCTCGTGTGGGGCGCTTCCCCTGTGGCAGTCTGCGTCGGCGGGCGGGTTGGGGCCGGGTCGTCCGGCGCGCGAAATGTCGCGCAGGCCAGCGTGACCAACGCCAGGCACAGGGCGAACAGGCCCAGGCCATGCGCAGGAGACAGGGGGCGCAGCTTTGTCTGCATAGGCCAATCGCGTTCAGGCGGTGCGTCGGAAAGCTTCAACGACATTGGGCAGGCGCCCGATCTTGGTCAGAATCCGGGCAAGCTGCTTGAGGTCGTTGATTTCCATGGTCAGCTCAAAAGTGGCGATGTTCTGCCGGGTGCTGATGTTGACGTTGGACATATTGATCTTTTCGTCCGCGATCACCGCGCCAATGTCGCGCATGAGGCCCTCGCGGTCGTAGGCGACGATGAGCACCGGCACGGGGAACGACTGGTCGCTCTCCGGCGGCCAGGTGACGCTGATCAGGCGCTCCGGCTCGTTGGTGTTGAGCACGTTCTTGCAGTCGGCGCGGTGCACGGTGATGCCCTTGCCGCGGGTGATGAACCCCGTGATCTCGTCGCCGTAGGTGGGGTTGCAGCAGCGGGCCAGAGTGACGAGCAGCCCGCCGGTCTCGTCAATGCGCATCCCTTCGACCTTGACCGGCTCATCCTTGCGCACAACGGTGACTTCGAACGTCTCATCCGGGGCGGGACGCTCCGCTTCGAGCAGGCGCAGGCTGATGTGTGCCCCGGTGACCTCTCCGTAGCCGATGGCGGCCATCAGGTCTTCGGCCCGCGCGAAGCCGAGCACGGCGGCGACCTCATCGCGCGATATGGCGCTCTTGCCGATTTTGCGCAGCTCGCGGTCGAGCACTTCCTTGCCAGCAGAAATCGCCTTCTCGCGCTCGCTGCGGCGGAACCATTGCTTGATCTTGTTGCGCGCGCGAGTCGTCTGCACGAAGCCGAGATCGGCGTTCAGCCAGTCCAGGCTCGGCCCGCCGCGGCTGGCCGTGGTGATCTCCACGCGGTCGCCATTCCTGAGCTGATAATCCAGCGCCACCAGGCGACCGTTCACCTTCGCGCCGCGACAGCGATGCCCCACCTCTGTGTGGACGTAGTAAGCGAAGTCAACCGGCGTGGCCCCTTCGGGCAGATCGATGATGTCCCCTTTAGGCGTGAAGGCGTAGATGCGCTCCGGGCTGATCTGCTCCAGCACGCCCTGCACGAAGCCGTTGGCGTCGGTGTCGCCGGTCTCCTGCACGTCTTCCATCATGCGCCGGATGCGTTCCAGGCGGCGCTCGAACATCAGCTCGCCGGTGCTGGGAAGACGGCCTTCCTTATAGCGCCAGTGCGCGGCGATACCGTATTCGGCGTCCTCGTTCATTTCGGGGGTGCGAATCTGCACCTCCAGCGTCTTGCCATCTTTGTCCAGCACCGCCGTGTGCAGGCTGCGGTAGGAGTTCTCTTTGGGCGACGAGATATAGTCATCGAACTCGCCGGGGATGGCGTAGAAGATGTTATGAATGATGCCCAGCGCCTGGTAACACTGCGCAACAGTCTCGACCACGATGCGAATGGCCCGGATATCGTAGATCTGGCTGAAGGGCAGGTTCTTGCGCTCCATCTTGCGATAGATGCTGTAGATGTGCTTGGGGCGGCCCTGCACCTCAGCCTTCAACCCTTCGCGCGCGAAATGCTCCTGGATGTACGCGATGATGCGCTTCATGTACGCGGCGCGATCGGAGTGCCGCTCGTCAATCTGTTCGGCGATCTCGCGGTATTTCTGCGGATCGAGGTACCGGAAGGCCAGGTCTTCCAGCTCCCACTTGATCTGCCAGATGCCCAGCCGGTTGGCGATGGGCGCGAAGATTTCCAGCGTTTCCTTCGACTTCTGAATCTGCTTGTGCGGCGGCATGTAGCTGAGGGTGCGCATGTTGTGCAGCCGGTCAGCCAGCTTGATCAGGATCACGCGGAAGTCGGACCCCATCGCCAGGAACATCTTGCGCAGAAATTCCATCTCGCGGTCGCCGGCCTTGCCGCCGTGCATCCCGTCAACCCCGGTGGGAAGCTGCTTCAGCTTGGTCACGCCGTCCACCAATTCGGAGATCTTGGGGCCGAATTCAGCGGAAATGTCCTCCAGCGTGACGCCCGTGTCTTCCACCACATCATGGAGCAGCGCAGCGGCAATCGTCGCCGCGTCGAGTTTCATGTCGGCCAGAATCTGCGCGACGGCGACGCAATGCATGATGTAGGGCTGCCCGGACTTGCGATTCTGGCCGCGATGTGCTTCCTCGGCGCGATGAAAAGCGCGCTCGATCAGCGTCCGATCGTTGTGCGAGAGATCGGGCAGTGCCGCGAAGATACCCGCAATATCCACGCCAGCGGCTTGCATGATGTCGCCCTTCTCAGCCTGGTTCTCTAGACAACTCGCCAGCCAGAGTATAGCGGCGCGATTCCGTCGCTGCAATACTTAACGGAAGCGGAGAAGAACTTCTGACGAGGATCAGCACCCTCTCCGCCAGGCGGCTGGTGATCGGCGGTCGGTCCCTGGTCTCTGTCCCCCACCAGTGAGTTGCTGGCCATCGGTGCAGGCCGGGCCTTGCCAGGCGCACCCTGCCGCTGACCGACACCCCATCGCCGACAACTCCGCACGTGAAATCAGTTTGGGGCATCTATCTACATTTGCGCTATATTTTACATGAAATATGCGCGCGGATCACTGTTTGCTCAAAGTGGAGGAATTCTGGCCGTGAGTACTGCGAAAACCAGCAAAGCTACGCTGTCCGCCGGGGTGCTGGCACCTGACTGGTTGCGCCTGGCTTCCATTGTCCTGTCTGTGCTGGGAATTCTTGTAGCGGGCTACATGACCTGGGCCGAGCTGACCGACAACGAGACGGTCTGCGTAGAGGCCGGCAGCATTGACTGCGCCGCTGTGCAAGACAGCGCCTATGCCAAGACGCTCGGAGTCCCGGTGGCGCTGCTGGGGCTGCTGGGCTACATCGCCATCCTGGGCGTGTTGTTACTGGAAGACCAGCTGGCGATCGCCGCCGCCTACGGGCGGACGCTGGTGGTAGGTTTCGCCCTGTTCGGAGTCATCTTCCAGACGTACCTGACTTACATTGAGGCGGCGGTTCTGGAGAAATGGTGCCAGTGGTGCGTGGCATCCTACATTCTTATCACGGCCCTGCTCATCATCGGCGCATTTCGCTGGCGCAACTTCATCAGGCCGCTGCGCTCCTGAGAGCGCGGTTAGCGTACAGCAAAACAAAACGGGCGACGCCAGTGGTGTCGCCCGCAGTTTTCGTCCAGGTTGCTGCTCAGTCTTTCGCGTGCTGCTGGAGCGTGCGCAGGAAGATGTCCTCCCGCTCCTCGTGCCGGCGACCGCGCTTGCCGCGCCGCTTGTTCTTGCCCTGGCGCGAAGGCACGCTGAAACCGGACCCCTCCAATGCCTGGCGCAACGCCAGCTCCATCGCCGTGGGCAGCTCTTCTTCCGGCTCCTGCGGGGCCGCCGCGACAGCAGGCTCTTCCAGGGCGCGAACGCTGAGGTCAATCTGTTTCTTGCGCCGGTTGACCTCGATGACCTTGACGTCGATCTCATCTCCGGGATTGACGACATCGGATGGGTTGCCCACATAGCCCGCAGCCAGCTCGGAGACGTGAACCAGGCCCGGACGCTCGGCGCCAATGTCCACAAACGCCCCAAACTTCTCCACGCGCACGACCGTGCCACGATAAACGTTATTGACGGCGATCTCGCCCCAGGTGAGCGCGGGCGGCTGGAGCATCGTCAAGCCGATGCGTCCGCGCTGGCGATCAACTTCCTGCACCCACACCTCGATCTCGTCGCCTTCATTCAGCACGTCAGAGACGTTCTTGACGTGGTTCTCAGATATCTGAGAGATGTGCAGCAGACCCAGCCGGCCAACGCCAATATCAACCAGCGCGCCGTACAGGTCTATCTTCTTGACGACCCCTTTGAGGTGCATCTTCGGGGCGATCTCGTCAATGCTGGTGGGCGCGGGCGTGTCGGTGGTCATGGGTCGTGCTCCTTAGATTCGGTTTGTCCGCCGGTGGCAACACCGGAACTCTTGTGATGGGATCGGGCGGATTATACCGCTTCCTTGAGGGGGGGTCAACGGTAGGTTTGTGAAGAACGCGCGTGAGAATCGCCAGCGACTCGCTTGGTGCCGAGCAAGGCGAAATTTCCGCAGCGATGCCTGGCCATACGCCTCTGCGCGGGGGCGTTCGGCAGACAGGCAGACTCCCAAAGTCTGATGCGCGAAGAGGGCGCACGCCAGGCTGCGCAGCCATCCAGCGAAGGAGTGATTGAAACGGGGCCGCCTCTGCTGACGGCCCCGCCCTGGGCTAGTTCCCGCCGGCCACGCGCGCCAGCTCGCTCTGGATGATCTGGTCGAAGATGGCGAAAGGCTGCGCGCCCATCGTGTAAACGACACCGTTGATCACAAAGCCCGGTGTCCCGCGCAGACCGTAGGATTGCGCGGCCTGATAATCCAGCAGGACTTCATCAAAGTAACGCTGGCTGCTGAGACACTCGCTGAAGCTGCGCGTCTCCAATCCTAACTCCTGCGCATAACCCACCAGCGTCTCTTCGGACAAAGCCGTTTGTTCGCGCCCATTCAGCCGCTCGAACAGGCGATTATGCATCTCCCAGAATTTGCCCTGCTCCTCTGCGCACTCCGACGCCAGGGCCGCGCGCAGCGAATCCTCGCCGAAGATCGGAAAATCGCGGTAGACGAACTTCACCTCGTTGGGGTACGTTTCGAGAATGAGCGGCAGCGTCTCGTCATACCAGCGCCCGCAGTAACCGCATTGGAAATCGGAGAACTCGACGATGACCACCGGGGCGTCTGCCGGGCCGCGAAATGCATCGTCATCTTCGGCCACGCCGCGCGGGATGACGGTCGGAGTCGGCGGGATGGGCGTGCTGGTCGGGCGCAGCAGCGCCACCTGGGTGCCGACAATCTCCCCCGCGATGCGCCGCACATCGTCCTCGCTGAGCGCAGCCCCGCCGCCCAGCCCGGCAGCGGGCAGCGCCGCGATCTGCGTGCTGAAAACTTCCCCTGCGATACGCCGCACATCCTCTTCGCTGAGCGCATCCTCACGGTCGTTCGACCCAGCGACGGGCAGCGTCGCACTCTGCGCGACGGCAGCCTCTCCCGCGACGTACCCCATATCACCCTCGTTGAGCGGGCCTGCACCGCCGCCCGATCCGGCAGCGGGCAGCGCCGCAATCTGCGCGCCGACAGCTTCTCCCGCGATGCGCCGCACATCATCCTCGCTGAGCGCGCCCTCGTCGCTGCCCGAAGTCAGCGCGAGGATCAATACCACCCCAATGATCAGCAAGAGGGCCGCGCCGCCAACGGCCAACCCCCAGCGTGACGCTGTCTGGACGGCCATATTGGAGGAATCGCCCGGTGAGGTGAAATGTACAGCGCCGGAGGAGGCGCCAGGTAGGATGTCTGCCATGATGTCTTCCTTTTGCAGCGCCGCAAACTGAGTGGGCGGAGTGTATTGGCTGATTATACGAAAACGCCGCGCAGCTTGGCAATAGCGAAGAGGGACACGGTGGCGCGAGAAGAGCATGGGATTGCGGAGTGCGAATTGCGGATCGAGGAGTTGCGTACCGGCTATGGGCGACGAGGCGACATAGTGGGCGGAGCGGCACCCATCCGCTGGCGGCAGAGGGTATTCCTGAGCAAGGCGCGCCCTGCCCCTCCTCACTGCGAGGACGGTGGGATGAGCTGCTCGCCGGATGGATCGTGGCGACCGTGCCAAGCGGCAGCGCGCGCATCGTCGTTGGTGGCGTAGCAGTAACGGCACCCGAACAGGCAGGTGTCGTAGACGCCGATGTCGCGGCTGGCCGCGCAGCCGCAGCCGGGACGGGTCGGGCGCGCTTCGGCGTGGAGGGGCCGGTCAGGGAACAATTCTGCCAGCAGCCCGGCATCCACGCACGACTCCGCGCGCACGTTCCCGACGGCTAGCTCCGGCTGGCAGCAGGCGAGGAGCGTTATCCCGCAGGCCGTGGCCATTTCAGTCAGCGTGCGGACGAGGGCGAGTCGCTCGTCGAGCGGAGGGTCGCGGAAGGCGACGCCCGCCGCGGCCAGCCGGCGGGCAGCCTTGGCGTAGTAGGTGGCGAAGCTGAAGTAGCAGCGCTCCGTGTAGCCGGTCAGAGCGCGGGCCAGCATCTCAAAGCGCGCCGCGTAGTAGGCCGCGTCGAGCGTATCAGTGAGCACAATGGGGTCGAAGCGCCACAGCACGCGGCGCGGGCCGATCCGGCCCGCCAGCGCGCGAAATACTTCCAGGTTGACCCGCCAATCGGGCACGCGCGGCTCCAGCGTGCGAGGAGCGCCGGTGATCGTGTAGTGGCATACGTAGTGGTATCCGGCGCTGTCCAGGGCGTCCATATGAGGCAGAAAGGGGCGGAAGCTCTTCGACCAGAAGACGATGCTGTGCACGTCGTCGGGCCGCAGCGACACCTGGCAAGGCTGTTTATTGAACGGGTTGGGATACGTCGCCGACCCCGCGCGCAGCCGGGCCATCAGCCAGGGCATATAGAACGCCGGCACGTCCGTCCGACGGCTGGCCGAGATGATGATGGGGACTGTGGAAGGCGGCGAGGTCATGGCAGCGCCCTGAGGAGCGGTGGCGCGTCCGCAGGGGCGTATCGCAATACGCCCCTGTGACTCGGCCCGACCGCGCCCCTATGTGCCCGGCTAAGCCTCTTGCAGGGCCAGCTCCGGCACTTCGGCTACGGTGTCATCATCGCTGGCGGGTGCGCCAAGCTGAATCGTCCGATGTGCATCGCGAATGAGCATTTCCAGTTCGTAAGCCAGATCAGGGTTCTCGCGCAGGTACTGCTTGGCGTTCTCGCGCCCCTGGCCGATCAGGCCATCATTATAGCGGAAAAATGCGCCGCGTTTGTCAATGACACCCGCCACCACTCCCAGATCGAGGATGTCGCTCTCTTTGCTGAAGCCCTCGTCGTACATCAGGTCGATCTCGCACTGGCGGAACGGTGGCGCGACCTTGTTCTTGGTGATCTTGACGCGCGTGCGGTTGCCGATCACCTCGTCCTTGAGCTTGATGGCCTGAATGCGGCGGATGTCAATGCGCACGCTGGCATAGAAGCGCAGCGCGCGACCGCCCGTGGTCGTCTCCGGGTTGCCGAACATGACGCCGACCTTCTCGCGCAGTTGGTTGGTGAACAGCACGGCGGTATTTGACTGCTTGATCGCCCCGGACAGCTTGCGCAGCGCCTGGCTCATCAGCCGGGCCTGCAACCCCACGTGGCTGTCGCCCATCTCGCCTTCCAGCTCGGCGCGCGGAACCAGCGCCGCCACGCTGTCTACCACCACCACGTCGAGCGCCCCGCTGCGCACCAGCGCCTCGGTGATCTCCAGCGCCTGCTCGCCCGTGTCCGGCTGGGAGATATAAAGGTTGTCTGTGTCCACGCCCAGCCGCGTGGCGTACACCGGGTCGAGGGCGTGCTCCATATCCACAAACGCGCACACGCCGCCCAGCCGCTGCGCCTCCGCGACGACGTGCAGGCACAGCGTCGTCTTGCCGGAGCTTTCCGGGCCGTAGATTTCGGTGACTCGTCCGCGCGGGATGCCGCCGACGCCCAGGGCGAGGTCTATCGCCAGCGACCCCGACGGGATCACGTCCACCTGAAGGTGCGCCGCATCGCCGAGCCGGACGATAGCCCCATCGCCAAAGCGCTTGGTCAGGTCGGAGAGAGCATTATCAAGGGCTTTAAGACGGGAAGTGTCGGTCATGTTCGCTGCTCCTGATCAGGTACGGAGAATTCGCCCAAATGTTCGGATGATGACCTGATTGTAGCACCGATGTTCTATCCCGTCAAGAAGAGAAAATCGCCGCGCCCGCCAGATTAAGCGCCTTCCTGGCTGGCATTCTCCGAGTCATCGGGCGCGATTGGAGAGGCGCTGTGCATCGCCGGCTCGATGCGCGGCACGAAGCGCACCACCCCGCTGACCGCCTCGTTCACCCGCGTCATCGAGATGATATAATCACCCTTTGTGCTGCGCCCACCCTGCGGAGCCAGGCCGATGCGCGTGGATGCGGCCTGTCCCTTGTTCGTCACCACCACGATGACGTCGTCCGGGCGGCCCACCGTCGCCGCGGCCAGGCCCTGCGCGTCTTTGGGCAGCTTGATGGTGATCACGCCCTGGCCGCCGCGCCCCTGCGTGGGGTACTCGGTCACCGTGGTGCTCTTGGCCACCCCTGTATCCGTGCACACCCACACCCTGGCGCGCTCGTCGGCGATGCCCGCGCCCACCACGCGGTCGCGCGGCCCGGATAGCTTCACCGCGCGCATCCCGCCCGCGCCAAGCCCGGTCGGGCGCACCTGCTCAACCTCGAAGCGGATGGCCTGCCCCTGCGCGGTAGCCAGCACGATCTGATCGTCGTCGGCCACATAGCCCACCCAGATCAGGCGATCGTCCTTCTCGATGTCCATGAACTTGAACGGCCGGGCGACCAGCCCCGGCAGGTCTTCCAGGCGCAGCCGCTTGACCTCGCCCAGCGCCGTGATCGCCGCCAGGCAGCCAGTTTCCACCCCCGGCGACAGCGACAGCGCGCAGGTGATCGTATCGGAGTTGCCCAGCGCGCACAGCGTCCCATAGTGCGTGCCCTGCTGCGGGCTGTCGGACTGTGGCAGCAGCTTGACCGGCGCGGTCGCACAGTTGCCGTCCGCCGTGAACAGGTATAGCGTGTGCGTGGTATTGCTGGCCAGGACGGCGCGCGGCGGGTCTGTGATCTCCGCTGTGCGCGGCGAGTCGTCCGCAAATGTCCGGCTCAGCAGGCCGCTGGCCGTGAGCGTGACCCAGGTATCTTCATTCGGCCCCAGGAAATCGTCCGCCTTCGCATCGCCCACCGCGCCGCTGTGGATCACCGTGCGCCGGGGGTCGGCGTATTTCTCGCGGATGGCGCCCAGTTCGCGGGCCACCTCTACGCGCATCATCCTGGGGCTGGCCAGCAGCGCTTCCAGCATTTTGATGAGCTGCAGCTTCTCCTTGTACTCATCTTCCAGCTTACGCCGTTCCAGCGCGGCCAGGCGGCGCAGTTGCATCTGCAGGATGGCCGTCGCCTGCGCGTCGGACAGTTTGAAGCGCTTGCGCAGGTTGCCGTGCGCCGTCTCCGCCGTGCGCGAATGGCGGATCGTCTCGATCACCTCGTCCAGGTTATCGAGCGCCGTCAGCAGCCCTTCCAGAATGTGCGCCCGCGCCCGCGCCTGCGCCAGGTCGAACTCGCTGCGCCGCCGGATGACTTCCAGCCGGTGCTCCAGGTAGACGCGCAGCGCCTGCTTCAGGCTCAGGCGGCGCGGCTCGCCATCCACCAGCGCCAGCATGATGATGCTGAAGGTGCTCTCCAGCGGCGTGTACTTGAACAGGGTCGCCAGCACGTCCAGCGCGTCCGCCGTGCGCATCACGTCAATGACGATGCGCAGACCGTTGCGGTCGCTCTCGTCGCGCAGGTCGGCGATGCCCTCGATCCTGCCATCGCGCGACAGCTCGGCGATGCGCTCGATCAGGCTGGTCTTGTTGGTCTGGTAGGGGATCTCGCTGATGATAATGCGGCTGCGCCCGCGCCCCAGCTCCTCGATGTGCACTTTAGCGCGCACCTTGATCTTGCCGCGCCCGGTGGCATAGGCCGCGCGAAGCTGGTCCTCCTCTGAGCCGTTATCCAGCGTATAGACCACGCCACCGGTCGGGAAGTCCGGCCCCTTGATGAACTGCATCAGCTCCGGCACGCCGATGTCATCCAGCGAGTCCCAGCGTTCCAGCATGAAGACCAGCGCGTCGCACACTTCGCCGAAGTTGTGCGGAGGGATGCTCGTGGACATGCCGACGGCGATCCCCGACGCGCCGTTGACCAGCAGATTGGGGAAGTTGGCGGGCAGCGCCAGCGGCTCGCGCAGCGACCCGTCGAAGTTGTCTTCCCATTCGACCGTGTTCTTCTCAATGTCCAGCAGCAGCTCGTCGCCCAGGGCCGCCATGCGCGCCTCGGTGTAGCGCATCGCCGCCGGAGCGTCGCCATCAATGCTGCCGAAGTTGCCCTGTCCGTCCACCAGCTCGTAGCGCATGGAGAAGTCCTGGGCCATGCGCGTCATCGCTTCATAGACGGCCATGTCGCCGTGCGGGTGATACTTGCCCAGCACCTCGCCGACGATGCGCGCGCTCTTCTTGTAGGGCGTCCCAGGGCGCACGCCCATGTCGTACATCGCATAAAGGATGCGCCGGTGCACCGGCTTGAGGCCGTCGCGGGCATCCGGCAGCGCGCGCGCCACAATCACGCTCATGGCGTAGTCCAGATACGACTCCTGCAGCTCCTGGTTAATATCTCGCTGCCGTATCATGCCGATGTCCATCACCGTTGCACCTCAACCTTGTGATAAGGCCGCGCCTTCGCCCAAACGCCGTGTAGTGTAAGGAATTGGCGCGGGTCTGTCAACGCTCACTGGCGCTCGGTCGGGAAGTCAGGCGCGTAATAGCACATCCGTTCGGCCTTATTATAGCGTACTCTCGCCCCGCGCACCAGCCCTCGCCCAGATCGCGCGCGCGCAAAGGTTGGCAGCGACTCGCCGGGCGCTGAACATGGCCCGCACCCCCAGCCCCTTCCCTCACGCTGCGCAGAGGGAAAGGGAGCAGGCTCGCCGCCTTTCCCCCTTCCCCCCTCGTGGGGGAAGGGCCGGGGATGGGGGGCACACGGCAGCCCGCACCCGCGCCATTGCGACCGAATTCGACACACTACCCCGGATTCTTTATCGCCGCCGCGCTCGCCTTGTGCTAGACTTCTGGCATGATCACCCGAAGCCGCGTGTGGATTGTCCTGGGACTGCTGGTTGCTGTGTTGGCGTTGGCCGCTTGTGGCAGCACAGCCGAGCCGATCCCGGTCTTCGTCACGCCGACGCCAGCCCAGCCAACCCGCACGCCTCCGCCGCCGAGCCATACGCCGACCGTCTCGCCAACTCCAGCCGCTGCGACCTCGACCAGCCCCAGCACGCCGACCGCCCCGCCTGCGCAGCCTGCCGGCGTACAATTCGGTCCCATCGTCGGGACGGCAACGCCCGCGCCGCCCAGCGCGACCAGCACCCCCGCCACCCCGGTTCCCGGCGAGCCGTTCGGCCCCATCGTCGGGCCGCAGCACACGCTCGCCCCCACCGAGACGCGAATTGCGCCCACCCAGCCGACGCTCGCCGTCCCCACCTCGGTGGCCCTGCTGCCGCCGGGCGAATTCCTGCGCCGCGATCTGCTCGGCGTGCAGATTCACCCGCACATTGACAGCCGCGAGTTCGACCAGGTGATGACCTCCGCCCGCGCGCTGGGCGTCTCCTGGGTCAAGTATCAGTTCAACTGGTCGGCCCTGGAGTCCGCCCCCGGCCAGTTCACCGAGCTGTTCTACATGCTGCGCCACTATGTGCAGGAGTCGCACAACCAGGGCTTCGAAGTGCTGATCAGCGTGGCCAAAGCGCCCGGCTGGTCGCGCACCCCGGGCCCCGACGGTGTTCTGCGCGAGGCCGGCCCGCCCAACGATCCGCAGGCGCTCGCCAACTTCCTGACCAACGCCCTTGCAGCGATAGGCCGCGACGCATCCGGCGATTCTTTCGCAGACGCCATTGAAATCTGGAACGAGCCGAATCTTCAGCGCGAATGGTACGGCCAGCCGCTCTCAGGCGAGAGCTACATGCGCTACTTCCGCCCGGCCTACACAGCCATCCGCCAGTTCTCGCCGGATATCACCATCATCACGGCAGCGCCCGCCCCCGCCGGCGACTCGCACTGGTCGGCCAACGACCGCACCTGGCTGCAACAGCTTTACGACGCCGGGCTGGCCCAGTACGGCGCCGACGTCTCCGTGGGCATCCACCCTTACGGCTGGGCCAACGCGCCGGACGCGCGCTGCTGTCACAATCCCTCGCGCGGCTGGGACGATCAGCCCCAGTTCTTCTTCCTGGACACAGTCGAAGAATACCGCCGGATCATGGTCGCCAACGGGCACGGCAACGCGCAACTGTGGGCCACCGAGTTCGGCTGGGCCACCTTCGACGGGATGCGCGATACCAGCGGTGTGCGCCCGCCCGACCCGCCCGACACGCCCTATTTCAGTTTCATTGACCAGTGGCAGCAGGCCAGCTACACGCTGCGCGCCCTCGCCCTCGGCCAGCAGCGTGACTACCTGGGGCCGATGTTCGTCTGGAACCTCAACTTCGCCACGATCCCAGGGGCCGTTGACCATTCCGACCCGCATACCGCCTACGGGATGCTCGACAACCGCTGGCAGCCGCGCCCGGTCTTCTCCGTCCTTCAGCAAGCGCCTAAACGCTGACAACAAAACAGGTGAGCGCGGCCTGCGCTCACCTGCTGGTCTGGTAACCCGGTGATTTCGCGGAGGAAAAGGGTTAGTCCTCTTCGTAGTCGTCTAGCTCGTCCTCGTCCTCGGCGACCATCTCCAACGAAGACATCTCGTCTTCGTCGTCCGCGTCGTCAAGCTCCTCGTCTTCATCGTCGTCAAGCAGCGCCTTATCGTCGTCCTCTTCCACCCCGATGCCGAAGTCCTCAAGCCCGCCGTCATCTTCTGGCTCGCCCAGCTCCGGCACGCGCTCATCGTCCATCAGGTCTTCGTCGTCTTCGTCGTCATCATCGCCCTCAGTGTGCAGGACGAACTTGGCCTCCAGGTCGTCCTTGTTGACCACCATCTCGCGCTCCTGGTATGTGTGGAAACCAGTGCCGGACGGGATCAGCTTGCCAATGATGACGTTCTCCTTCAGGCCGAAGAGCCGGTCCACCTTGCCCTCGATCGCCGCGCCCGCCAGCACCTTGATCGTGTGCTGGAAGCTCGCCGCCGAGAGGAAGCTCTCGGTGGTCAGCGCCGCTTTGGTCACGCCCAGCAAGACCGGCACTGCCGACGCCGGCTCGCGATTCTCCGCGATCAGCCGCTCGTTCAGCGCCAGCAAGTCGAGCTTGTCTATGAGTTCGCCGGGCAGCAGCTCGCTGTCGCCACTGCGCGTGATCTGCACCTTGCTCATCATCTTGCGGATGACGACCTCGAAGTGCTTGTCGGCGATATTCACGCCCTGGTTGCGATAGACCTTCTGCACCTCGGTCAGCAGGTAATGCTGGGCGGCATCCTGCCCCTGAATACGCAGAATGCGGTGCGGATTCTTCGACCCTTCGGTGAGCTGCTGCCCAGCCGTGACCTGCATCCCGTCGTACACGTCTTCGAGCAGGCGCGCGTTCTGTGGGATCTCGTAGTCGCGGACATCCTCGATCTCGTTGCGAACGTAGATGCGCCCATCTTCGAAGAAGACGTCGCCGGGCAGATCAGCCGCCAGCACCATCTCTTCTTCGGGGTCTTCGGCCAGCGGCTGCCCATCTTTCACGTAGTCGCCATCCTGCACGAGCAGCGTCCAGCCGTCGGGTATGTCGTAGGCCCGGCTGACCACTTCGCTGTTGATCACGCGGGCGATGCGCACGCCTTCCTTGCGCAGCAAGCGCAGCGTGCCCGCGATGTCCACCACGACCGCCTCGCCCTTCGGCTTCTTGCGCGCTTCGAAAAGCTCTTCCACGCGCGGCAGACCGCTGGTGATGTCGCCACCGCCGCCGGTTGCCACACCGCCCGTATGGAACGTGCGCAGAGTGAGCTGCGTGCCCGGCTCGCCAATGGACTGCGCCGCGACGATGCCCACCGCGCTGCCGATCTCAACCAGCTCGCCGCGACCCAGGTCGCGTCCGTAGCACATGGCGCAGATTCCATGCACCAGCGAGCAGGTCATCGGGCTGCGCACGTACACGCTCTCGACCTGTTCGCGTTCGAGTATGTCGGTGATGTCTTCGTCAATCATCTGGTTGCGGTCAACGAGCACCTCGCCCGTCTCTGGATGGATCACGGGCCGGGCCGCCACGCGCCCCACCACCCGCTCGCTGAGCGACTGGCCGGCGACGTCCACTTCCGGCAGCGGCACGCCGCGCGCATCCTGGTTGTGCGGGTGCGCCGGGTTCGGGATGCGAATCCCGGCCTTCGTCCCACAATCGGTGCGGTTGATGATCATATCTTGCGCCACGTCCACCAGGCGGCGCGTCATATAGCCCGCGTCGGCGGTGCGCAGGGCGGTGTCGGCCAGGCCCTTGCGCGCGCCGTGCGTGGAAATGAAGTATTCCAGCGCCGTCAGGCCCATGCGAAAGTGGCTCTTGATCGGCAGGTCAATGATGCGCCCCGAAGGATCGGCCATCAGGCCGCGCATGCCCACCAACTGCGTGATCGGGCCAAAACCGCCCTTCGTCGAGCCGGAAAGCGCCATGACCGCGATCGGCCCGAACGGGTCCAGCCCGTCGCTGATGACGTCATTCAGATCGGACTTGGCGCGGTTCCACCGGTCAATCGTGATCTGATAGCGCTCCTCTTCGGTGAGCAGGCCGCGCCGGAAGTCGCGCTGCGCTGTCTCGACCGTCTGCTGCGCCTCGTCGAGGATGTTGTTGCGCTCAGGCGGCTCGGTCAGGTCGGAGACGGCAATCGTCGTGCCGGACACGGTGGCGTAGTGGAAGCCGATGTTCTTGATGGCGTCCACCACATCCGTCGTGCGGTCTGCCCCGTAACGCTGATAGACGCGCGCCACCAGCTTCTGCAGGCTCTTCTTGGAGAGCGTCTCCTGCACGAAGCGCATGTCATCCGGCAGGATACGGTTGAACAGCGCGCGGCCCACCGTGGTAGCCTCTGGCTGCGCCGGCGGCAAGCGGTCAGGATCGTCGTAGTAGTTGCCCAGCAGAATCGGCGTGTGCAGGCCCACCATCCCCAGGCCATAGAGATACTCCACCTCGTCCATGTCCACGACCAGGTGGCGCTCGCGCAGGTTCGCCAGCACCAGCGGCAGATCCGGGTTCTTGCGCAGGTACTGCTGGAAATCGTAGGCGTTGTGCACGGCCACGTCGAACTCACCGCTGAGCAGCCCCTCGACCAGTTGATCGAGCGCCTTGACCTTGCGCCCGTCCGCCACTGTGTCCTTGAGCACGACCAGATCATTGTCATAGTCCAGCTCGTGCTGCTCGACCTGGCGCAGCCCCGCCGTGTTGTCCACTGCGGCCAGGCGATAACCGCCGCGCCGCAGCGACTCCCACCTCGCAAACTCTTCGGCGCGCTCCGGCAAGCACACGATCTCGGCGGTGGGATCCATCGTCAGGTAGTAGTTGCCCAGCACCATGTCCTTCGATGGGGCCACCACCGGCGAGCCGTCGGCGGGCTTGAGCAGGTTCTTGGTGCTCAGCATCAGCTCGCGCGCTTCTAGCACGGCCTTGTCGCTCAGCGGCACGTGCACGGCCATCTGGTCGCCATCGAAGTCGGCGTTGAACGCGGCGCAGACCAGCGGGTGAATCTGGATCGCTTTGCCCTCGACCAGCAGCGGCTCAAAGGCCTGGATGCCCAGCCGGTGCAGCGTCGGCGCGCGGTTGAGCAGCACAGGCCGCTCCTGGATGACCTCTTCCAGCACTTCCCACACTTCGGGCCGCTCGCGCTCGATGATGCGCTTGGCCCCCTTGACGTTGCTGGCGTACTTGTACTGCACCAGCCGGCTGATGACGAAGGGGCGATACAGTTCCAGGGCCATGATCTTGGGCAGGCCGCACTGGTGGAGCTTGAGCTTCGGCCCGATCACGATCACCGAGCGGCCCGAATAGTCCACGCGCTTGCCCAGCAGGTTGCGGCGGAAGCGGCCCTTCTTGCCCTTGAGCATATCGCTCAGCGACTTCAGCTCGCGCCGCCCGCGCCGGCTCAGCGCCTTGCCGCGCTGACTGTTGTCAATCAGGCTATCCACCGCCTCCTGCAACATGCGCTTCTCGTTGCGCACGATCACATCGGGCGCGCCCAACTCCAACAGCCGCTTCAGACGGTTGTTGCGATTGATCACGCGCCGGTAGAGATCGTTGAGGTCGGACGTGGCGAAGCGCCCGCCGTCAAGCTGCACCATCGGGCGCAGGTCGGGCGGGATCACCGGCAGCACCGTCAGGATCATCCACTCCGGGCGGTTGTTGCTCTTGATCAGGCTCTCGACCACACGCAGGCGCTTGGTCGCCTTCTTGCGGCGCTGCTTGCTGCGCGTCGAGCGCACTTCGTGCCACAGTTCATCGCGCAGCCTCTCCAGGTTCATGTGCTTGAGAATCTCCAGGAAGGCTTCAGCGCCCATGTTGGCTTTGAAGACCTGGCCGTACTTCTGCTTCAGCTCGCGATAGCGCGGCTCGCCCAGGAACTGGAGCGGCTCCAGCGAGTGCAGTTCGTCGCGCGCCTCGGCGTAGACGGTGTGCAGCCGGGCCAGGCGGCGCTCCAACTGGCTCTGGATGTCCTGAATCTCGCCCGCAGCCTCGCTCGTGCGCTTGTCGGCGAGTATGTGCAGGCGGTCAATTTCGTCCAGCCGGCGCGCCTCGACGTCCTCTTCGATCTGGCTGAGCCGCTCTTTGGCCGCTTCCTGCACCACGCCCAGAAGATCGTTGCGCACCTCTTCGCCCTTGGCAGCGATCACCACGTCGCCCGCCGCCGCGAAGGTGAAATCCGCCTTCAACTTGCTGCCAAGCTGCGCCTCGATGCGCTCCTGGAGACGCTGGGCCTCGCTCATCACCATCTCGGTCTGGCGCGCGCGCTCGTCATCCAGCCGGGCATTGATCTCAGCCTGAGCTTGTTCCAGGTCAGTCAGATCACCCTGCCGCCCGGTGTGCACCTCGGCCTGCTGCCCCTCAAATTCGGCGTGGATCTGCGCCCCTTGCAGCGCCAGGTCGTCGTCCAGGCGGCGCAGAGCCTTCTGACGCGCTTCCTCATCCACATGAGTGATCACGTACTGGGCGAAGTACAGCACGCGATCCAGGTTGCGGCGGCTGACGTCCAGCAGGATACCGAGATAGCTCGGCACGCGCCGCGTGTACCACACGTGCGCGACAGGCGCGGCCAGCTCGATGTGGCCCAGCCGCTCGCGGCGCACCGACGAGCGCGTAACCTCAACACCGCACTTATCACAGACAATCCCGCGGTAGCGCACGTTCTTGTACTTGCCGCAATAGCACTGGTAGTCCTTTGTCGGGCCGAAGATCGCCTCGCAGAACAATCCGTCCTTTTCAGGGCGCAAGCGCCGGTAGTTGATCGTCTCTGGCTTGGTCACCTCGCCATACGACCACGAGCGAATCTGTTCGGGCGATGCCAAACTGATGCGCAGTGCGCTAAAGTCTTTCGCCTCCAAGGCGTGCCCTCCTGTGCGCTTCTCTTACGGTATCCAACTGGTGTGGCGTGAATCCACGTGATGGTCGAAATCCGCTGATGGGTGTGGAGTCAGGTTTGTGCAGGCTCAGGAGCCTGCACACCCGCTGCCAAGCAAAAACAGCGCATGAAACTCGCGTTCCAGCGCTCGGACTGGTGATCCCGCATCATGGGCTGGGGTGAAAATCCACTTGACCGACCCGTTCCGCTCTACCCAACCTGCGGGCCAGTGCAGCAGGGTGCCGCGCCCGCCGCTGGTCTTCCGGCGACCGGAGCGCATTCCGCCCGCATCCGTCCCAACCAGTTTTGTGATCGCGGTGCTGCATTTGCCAAAACCTGATTATACCAGACTTGCCACCCCCTTCCAAGCCTCATTTCTCGGTTTTCTGTCCAGAGTGGCTGCAGCAGACCTGCGCGCTGTTCTGCCTCACCCCCAACCCCGCTGTGTTCGGCTTGCCCCCTGTTCACCGGTGGAGAGGGAGCGGCGAGGCCCGCGCCAGTGGGCCGGGCGAGGGTGAGTCAAGGGGGGCGTATCGCCATACGCCCCTACATGACCGGCGCGCGGCGTGGTCTGATGCGATTACGGGTCCACGAACGAGTTGTCAGGCAGTGGCCGAAGGCCCCCATTCCCCCGACCCCTTCCCCCAGTAAAGCCAGGGGAAGGGCTGAGCGGCTTGCGTCCCCCTCTGGCTTCGCTGAAGAGGGGATTGAGGGGGGGCGCGCAGCGAGCATTCCCGAATTTCCCCTGGCGACAGGTTGTTCGTGACCCTGCGATTAACCCTGCGCTAGGCTTGCCCCTGGATTGTGCTATACTAGGCGATCTTCGACTGCACCTGGCGTACCTGAGGAGCCATCGTCTATGAAGGCGGAGATCATCACCATTGGCACCGAGCTGCTGCTGGGCGAGATCGTTGACACGAACTCAGCCTACCTCACCCGCCAACTGCGTGATATTGGTGTGAACATCTACTATCTGACCACCGTCGGCGACAACACCGAGCGCATCGCCGACGCCATTCGCATCGCGCTGGCTCGCTCCGGCGTCGTCATCACCACCGGCGGCCTCGGCCCCACTGTGGACGACATGACTCGCCAGGGCGTCGCCCTGGCCACCAACCGCGAGCTGGAGTTCCGCCCCGACCTGTTCGAGCAGATCCGCGAGCGCTTCGAGCAGCTTGGCGCGCAGATGAGCGACAACAACCGCGTGCAGGCTTTCGTCCCTGCCGGATCGATCCCCATCACCAATCGGCTGGGCACCGCCCCCTGCTTCATCGTCGAAACCCCTCAGGGCGCTGTGATCAGCCTGCCGGGCGTCCCGCGCGAGATGAAAGACATCCTGGCCCAGACGGTGATCCCCTATCTGCGCGAGCGCATGGGCGGCAAAGGGATCATCAAGGCGCGCGTGCTGCGCACAGCCGGCATCGGCGAAAGTCACATTGACACGCAGATCGCCGACCTGGAGACGTGGAGCAACCCCACCGTCGGGCTGGCCGCCCACTCCGGCCAGACGGACATCCGCATCACCGCCCGCGCCGACACCGAGGCCGAGGCCGACGCGCTGATCGCCCAGGCCGAGACGATCATTCGCGCCCGCCTGGGCAGCTACATCTTCGGCATAGACAAAACCGAGCTTGACGACGCGCTCATCGCCCTGCTGCGCCAGCGCCAGCTCACCCTGGCTGTCAGCTACGCCGGGCCTCAGGATGAGCTGTTCGTCCGCCGCTTCCATCACGAGGATGTCGTGATCGCCCGCGTCCACGAGCCTAGTCTGAGCGCGCTTGCCGCCCGGCTCGACGAGGTCTCCGCGCCGCTCGACTACGGTCAGCTCGCCCGCCGCGAAGCGCGCCGCCTGCTGGACGACAGCGGCGCGACCGTGGCCATCGCTTTTGTGACCGACGACGAAGGCACCGGCATCGCCGCCCTCACGCGCGACAAGGAACGCATCCGCCGCTATAAGTTCGGCGGCGCTGACGCTGAATCGCCCGCCTGGGCGGGGACGTGGGCGATGGGCATGGCCTGGCAGCTTGTGCGCGAGATGGACACATGAGTCGGCCCGGCCCACTGCCCCCCGCGGGCGCTCTGGCGCTGGCCTTCAGGCTGGCCGAGGCCGGGCTGATCCAGTTCGGCAGGTTCGCCCGCCCGGACGGAACGACCTGGCCGCTGTTGGCCAGGCTGCGCTGGCTGCCCTCGTACCCGGCGCTGCTGGCTGACCTGGCCAACGCCCTGGCCGGCTCGCTAGACGGGGCGCTGGCCGATCGCGTCCTCACCACGCAGGAGGCCATCCCGCTTGGCGTCGCGCTCAGCCTGCGCACCAGCCTGCCCATGACCTACCCCTACGGGGACGTGCGGGACTACACCGCCGCCTTCGCCATCGAAGGCGCATACGACGTGGGTCATCCCACGTTGCTGCTGGCGGATGTGTTGGAGGGCGCCGACCAGGCGCAGCACCTGATCGCGCTGGCCCATCGCGTGGGGTTGCAGGTGGGAGATGTGCTCGCCGTGCTCGACCTGGGACTCGGCGCCAGCGCCCAGCTGGCGGCGAACGGCTACCGCGTGGAGACGCTGATCGCGCTGCGCGACCTGCTCGCTCCGTTCGTCGAGGCCCGCATCCTGACGCCCGCCATGAGCGCGACCGTCAGCCACTGGCTGGACGCAGTCGCGCCGGGCGGGTGAAAGGCCGGGAGAGCGAGGGTGCCGCGCTAGCGGCGCAGCCCCGCCTCGATCTCGGCCTGGCGCAGCTTGCGCAACTCGAAGGCGGCTCGCGAGAGGAACACCGTCTGGAACGCGCCGCTGGCCCACACATGCTCCACCACGAAACCGACCTTCTGCGCCATGCGCATGGCGCAAACATTGTCCACGCGCATGTTCATGCGCATGGCCTCGCACAGCTCCGAAGCGAACAGCGCCTCAGCATAAGCGCTCAGCGCCGCGCTGCCGTACCCCCGGCCCCAGAGATCGGTCTCGCCGATGAGCAAAGCGCACTCCACGCAACCGGGCCGGTCGTCGCTGGCGATATAGAATTCCCCGATCGGGCGCTCGTCTGCCTCGCGCAGACAAATGATGAAGTGCGTGCTGCACTCGCGCCCGTCCACATAACGCTGGAACCAGTCTTCCATGTCCGCGTCGTCGTACTGCATCCCTGCCAGGTTTCCGCCGGGGCCAGTCACCTGCGGATCGTTCCACCACTTTTTCAGATACGGCGCGTCGTCGCGCGCTGAGGGACGGATCGTCAGGCGCTCGCTCTGGACAGATTGGGGCACGGGAGGGAAACCAGGCCTGCAATGGTTAGTCGTCATCGTCATCTAGCCTCAGCACAGCCATAAACGCTTCCTGGGGGACTTCGACGTTTCCGATCATCTTCAGGCGTTTCTTGCCTTTCTTCTGTTTTTCCAGCAGCTTCTTCTTGCGGGTGACATCGCCTCCATAGCACTTCGCCAACACATCTTTGCGCAGCGCCTTGACATTGGCCCGGCTGATCACGCGCTTGCCCACCGCCGCCTGGATGGGCACTTCGTACAGTTGGCGCGGGATCAGCCGCTTCAGCTTGGAGACAAGCCGCTGCCCTTTGTAAAAGGCCACGTCCTCGTGCACGATCAACGCCAGCGCGTCCACAGGCGTCTTATTCACCAGCACGTCCAGTTTGACCAGCTTTTCCGCGCGATACTGGTCAAAGTGATAATCCAGGCTGGCGTAGCCGCGCGTCATGGATTTCAGCCGGTCGTAGAAATCCACGATCAGCTCGGCCAGGGGAATCTTGTATTTGAGCTGCACGCGCTTGGCGTCCAGGTACTCCATGCTCAGATATTCGCCGCGTTTGCCGGTCACCAGGTCCATGATCGGCCCGATGAACTCCTCCGGCGTGAAGATCTCGATGGTCATCCACGGCTCGCGAATTTCAGCGATGGTGCTCTCGTCCGGCAGCTCGGATGGGCTGTGGATGATGAGCACCTCGCCGCTGTGCAGCACCACCTGGTACTCAACGCTGGGCGATGTGGCCACCAGGTCCAGGTCATACTCGCGCTCCAGCCGCTCCTGGATGATGTCCATGTGAAACAGCCCCAGAAACCCCACGCGAAAGCCGAAGTTGAGCGCCACCGATGTCTCTGGCTGGTAGACCAGCGACGCATCATTCAACTGGAGCTTTTCCAGCGCGTCGCGCAGGTCGTCGTAGTCGTCGTTGTCGGACGGGTAAAAGCCGGCGAAGACCATCGGCTTGGCCTGCTTATAGCCCGGCAGCGGCGCTTCGGCCCCGTCCTGGGCCAGCGTCACTGTATCGCCGACGCGGCACTCGCGCACCGTCTTCAGGCCGGTGGCGATGTAGCCCACCTCGCCCGCCTTCAGGCTGTCCACCGGCTTCATGCCGGGGCTGAAAACGCCCAGTTCCACCGGCTCAATCGTCACCCCTGTCGCCATCATGCGCAGGCTGTCCGTCTTGCGGATCGCGCCGTCGAAGACGCGCACATAAGCGATCACGCCCTTGTAGACGTCGTAATGGCTGTCGAAGATCAGCGCGCGCGCCGGAGCCTCAGTGTCGCCTTTGGGGGGCGGGATGTGGCGGACGACCGCTTCAAGCACCTGCTCCACATTGCGGCCCGTCTTGGCGCTCACCTGCAACACATCGGCGGCGTCAATGCCGATCAGGTCCTCGATCTCCTGCGCAATGTCGTCAGGCCGCGCGGCGGGCAGATCGGTCTTGTTGACGACGGCCACGATCTCCAGGTCTTGCTCGAGGGCCACGTACAAGTTAGCCAGCGTCTGCGCCTCGATGCCCTGCGTGCTATCCACGACGAGCACGGCGCCTTCGCACGCTTGCAGCGCCCGGCTGACCTCGTAGGAAAAGTCCACATGGCCGGGCGTGTCAATCAGGTTCATCTCGTAGGTTTCGCCGTCGCTGGCGGTGTAGTTCATGCGCACCGCCGACGCCTTGATCGTCACGCCGCGCTCGCGCTCTAGCTCCATGTCGTCGAGCACCTGCTCGTGCATGTCGCGTTCGGAGACGGTGCCGGTCAGTTGGAGCATCCGGTCGGCCAGCGTGCTCTTGCCGTGATCAATGTGGGCGATGATCGAGAAGTTGCGAATCCGGGCATTATCCATGAGTTTGGCGCGTTTCTGTGTCGGTGATGGCGCGTCGCGGGCACTGCCCCCACCCCCCAAGTATAGCGTACCTGACCGAGGTTGGACAGGCACCCGCAAGGCGGTGCGTGCAAAGTTGTCAGCGACTCGCTGGACGCAGGGCATTGACCTCACCCCCAGCCTCGCTGCGCTCGGCTTGCCCGGCGGCGAGGCGCGTTAGCGCCGAGCGGGGGTGAGGTAAACCAGGGCGCAGCAGAGCAGCGCCCCATCCTGACAGGTTTTGCACGCACCCGGCAGAGCGGATTGCGCGCAAAGTTGTCAGCGACTCATTTGATGTAGGGCAAGGCGAAGATTCCGCAGGGAGGCATGGCCATACGCCTTTGCGCGGGGACGTTCGGCGGGCAGACTTCGGAGACTTCCGAAGTCTGATGCAGCGCCAGCCCCCTCCCCGCGCGGAGACAGAGTTCTCCAATCCGCAATCCGCAATTCGCAATCCGCAATTCGCAATCCGCAATTCCCGCCCGCCACCTGCGTTGACCATAGTCTTTCGCGCCCGGATTGACTATAATGAAGCGGCTGCCCAAAGGGAGCAGCCGGGCGGCAGCCAGGCCGCCAGCCAATCAGCAACGACTCAAGCACGAAGGGTGAAGAATTGTGGCTTCTCTACGTGACGGGCTGAAGCGCACGCGCCAGTCGTTCTTCGGGCGCATCGCCCAGGCCATCGGCGCTACTGAGATTGACGAAGATAGCTGGGACGAGGTCGAGGCTCTGCTGCTGCAGGCCGATGTCGGCGTCGGCACGACCATGCAGCTCATCGAGACCATGCAGGGCCGCGTGCGCCGCGACGGGATCACGCGCCAGGATCAGTTGATCGCCGCGCTCAAGGGCGAATTGCGCAAGCTGCTGATGGAGCCGCAGCCGCTCAACCTGAGCGGGCGCGAGCTGTCGGTCGTGCTGATCGCCGGCGTCAACGGCTCCGGCAAGACCACTTCCATCGGCAAGATGGCCTATCGCATGCGCCTGAACAACCGCAAGGTGATCCTGGCCGCCGGGGACACTTTCCGCGCGGCGGCGATTGACCAGCTCAAGCTGTGGGGCGAGCGCGCCGGCGTCCCGGTCATCGCCGGGCAGCCCGGCAGCGACCCCGGCGCAGTCGTCTACGACGCCATCAGCGCGGCGCGGGCGCGCGGAGCCGAAGTGCTCATCGTGGATACGGCTGGTCGCCTGCACAGCAATTTCAACCTGATGGCCGAGCTGGTCAAGGTGCGCGACGTGCTGCGCAAGGTCATCCCCGACGCGCCGCACGAAACGCTGCTCGTGCTCGACGGCACGACCGGCCAGAACGCCCTGACCCAGGCCAAGAAGTTCCAGGAAGCCATCGCCGTGACGGGCGTGGTCGTCACCAAGCTGGACAGCACGGCCAAAGGCGGGATGCTCTTCGCCATCCAGCAGGAGCTTGGCCTGCCGGTGCACTATATCGGCATCGGCGAGTCCATGTACGATCTCGTCTTCTTCAACCCCACCGCCTTTGTGGACAGCCTGTTCGAGAACGGCAGCGAGGAGTAGCCATCATGGAAGCGTTGATCAGCCAGCTTAACGAGATGCGCCAGACGGTCGAGCAGCTTATGGAGCGTCTTTGACGTCGCTGGCCAGCAAACCGAGCTAGCCGCCCTGGAAGAGCAGAGCGCCCGGCCTGACTTCTGGAGCGATCCCGACAGCGCGCAGCGTGTCATGCGCCAGGCAGCCCGCCTGCGCAGCAACATCAGGACCTGGCTGGACACTCGGCAGCGCGTCCGCGACGCCCTGGAGCTGGCCGAGTTGGAAGATGACAGCATGGCCGAAGAGCTTGCCGCCGAAGCGGACGCGCTCCAGACCATCGTGGACGGCCTGCTCTTCCGCGCCAAGCTCAGCGGCAAGTACGACGCCGAAGACGCTTACCTGGCCATTCACGCCGGCGCCGGCGGCACCGACGCCCAGGACTGGGCTGCCATGCTGCTGCGCATGTACCTGCGCTGGGCCGAGCGGCGCGGCTTCAAGGCGGAGATCGTCTCGGAAATGCCCGGCGATGAGGCCGGGATCAAGAGCGTCACCGTCTCCATTCAGGGCGATTACGTCTTCGGCTATCTGCGCTCGGAGCGCGGTGTACATCGCCTGGTGCGCCTCAGCCCGTTCGACTCCAATCACCGCCGTCATACCTCTTTCTGCCTGGTCGAGATCTGGCCGGACGTGCAGGAAGACGTGGATATCGAGGTTGACGAGAAAGACCTGCAGATCGACACCTTCCGCAGCAGCGGCGCCGGTGGCCAGAACGTCCAGAAGAACGAGACCGCCATCCGCATCACCCACCTGCCAACCGGCCTGGTGGTAAGCTGCCAGAACGAGCGCAGCCAGACGCAGAACAAAGAGCGCGCGCTGCAAGTGCTCAAGATGCGCCTGCTCGACCTGGAGCACCAGAAACAGGAAGAGGAGTTCGCCGCGCTGAAGGGCGAGCACGTTAGCGCCGCCTGGGGCAACCAGATTCGCTCCTACGTGCTCCACCCCTACCAGTTGGTCAAAGACCTGCGCACCGACCACGAAACCGGCAACACCCAGGCCGTGCTCGATGGCGATCTGGACGCCTTCATGGAGGCCTATCTCGCCTCGCGCGTGCAGGCTGAGCACTGATCGCGCTGCGCCCTAAACGAGCAGACTTCCGAAGCCTGGGCAGGCTTCGGAAGTCTTCCCCCCGAAGCAGAGCGCCATCCACCGGATTCGCCGCGTTCACGTGGCCGGTCGCTCGCCCCGCTTGCACCCCCTTTGTGAAACAAGCTACACTCTGCTTATCTGCCCTTTGTGTTCCGGCAGCGCGTCACCAGTGAGGAGGCTCTCTCATGAGTTCACAACCATCGCCCCTGCAGCAGCAGACTGACCGTCTGCGGCGCTCCTACGAGGACCTACGCAAGCAGGCCAGCATGGACGACATCGCGAAGAAGCTCGGCGACCAGGCCAGCGCCATCGCCGCCCTGCCCGACCAGATCGCCGCCCTGCGCGGTCGCGGCTACGCCTTCGCCGGCTATCTGGAGCGCAAGGCCGCCGTCCTCTCCGACGAATGGCGCGAGATCGGCCAGCATGTGCGGGACGCCCTCTCCGACGAAAGCGCGCGCATTCAGCCTCGCCTGGATGAGATCGCCGATCTGTGGCGCAAGCTGGATCAGGTGACCCAGGAACGAGGCGTCACCATGATCCTTACCCAGGTTGACCGGTCTGCCTCTCAGTTGAGCGATCAGGTTACGTCCGCACGCAAGCGCATCGAGGGACTGTTCGGCCAGGTGCCGGATAACGTCAGCCAGACGCAGCGCCAGCTTCGCCAGCTCAACGGGTACCTCGACCAGGCCCAGCAGGCCAAAGTGTCCTGGACGCCGACAGAGGCCCTGTTCACGGCGACCAAAGCCAAGTGGCTCAGGGCCAAGAAAGACGAGCCAGAGGGAGTGCTCTTCCTGACCGATCAGCGCCTCATCTTCGAGCGACGCGAGAAAGAAGGCGGTCGCTTTGGCTTTGGCGGCCAGGAAGTCCAGGAAGAGCTGTGGGCCATCCCCGTCGGGGCCATTGCGGAGATCCGCTCCGAAGACAAGGGTCTCTTCGGCGGCAAGGACCTGGTGCACCTGACGCTCAGTAGCGGAGATTTCCGCGAAATCTCGCTGGAAGTCAAGGACGGCCTTGACAGCAAAGCCTACGCCCAGCAGCTTGGCCGCGCCGTCAGCGGCGACCTGGAGAGCGAGCGCGTCATCCCGCTGGACGAGGCCCAGGCCCAGGCTGTCCGCGAAGCGCCGACAGCCTGCCCGACATGCGGCGCAGCGCTGCCGCCGCTGGTACGCGGGGCGAACGAATTACGCTGCAACTACTGCGGAACCGTCGTGCGCGTGTGATCGCTGGCAACCGTCCACGCAAGGCGCGCGCAGCTATCTGAGGCCACGTCCATGAGCGATCCCCGGCAGAGCATCGGCCAGCGGGGCGAGCGCGCCGTTGCCGCATGGCTGCGCCGCGCCGGCTATACTATCCTGGCCCAGAACTGGCGCCACCGCGAACTGGGCGAGCTAGACCTCGTCGCCCGGCACGCTGGCGAGATCGTCTTCGTCGAGGTGCGCACTCGCCGGGGCACGCTCCAACAGGCCCTGGGCGCCGCGCTGGAAAGCGTGGACGAACGCAAGCGCGCCCGCCTGATCGCCCTGGCCCAGGCATATCTCGACGAACACGACCTGGCCGGCGTGCCCTGGCGGGTGGACGTGGCAGCGGTCGCCTGGGCGGGCGATACCTGCGCCATCCGCATCGTCCCCAACGCCCTGGAGTGGTGAGGCCCTGCCCGTGACTACAGCTCGCGTCGCCCCCCAGACCGCCCCCGCGCCTGCGCCAGAGAGCGCCTTGCTGCCGCCCGATGGCCCGCCGCTGCTCGTCATCCTGGGGCCGACGGCAGTGGGCAAAACGGCGCTGGCCATCCAGGTGGCGCTGGCGCTGGGCGGCGAGATTGTCAGCGCCGACAGCCGCCAGGTCTACCGCCATATGGACATTGGCACCGCCAAGCCGACGCCCGACGAGCTGGCGGCGGTCCCGCACCACCTCATCGGCATCGTCACGCCCGACCAGCCTTTCTCGCTCGCCGAATACCAGCGCGCCGCCTACCGCGCCATTCAGGACATCCACGCGCGCGAGTGGCTCCCTTTGCTGGTGGGCGGCACCGGCCAGTACCTCAGCGCCGTGCTCGAAGGCTGGGGCATCCCCGAAGTGCCGCCCGATCCATCCCTGCGCGCAGAGCTGGAGAACTTCGCTGCGGCGCAGGGCGCACGGGCGCTGCACGACCGTCTGCGCGCCGTTGACCCTGCCGCCGCCGAACGCATTGACTACCGCAACGTCCGCCGCGTCGTGCGCGCGCTGGAGGTTTGCCTCCTCACCGGCACGCCGATCACCGTCCTGCAGCGCAAGTCGCCACCCCCCTACCGCGTCCTGCAGATCGGCCTCACCCTGCCACGCGAAACCCTCTACGAGCGCGTGGATGCCCGTGTGGAGCACATGATCGTCGCCGGGCTGGAGCGTGAGATGCGCGCCCTGCTCGATGCAGGTTATACTTGGGACTGTCCGGCCATGTCTGGCCTGGGCTACGCGCAGTGGCAGCCGTACTTCACCGGGGACGTAACGCTCGACGAGGTGATCGGCGCGATCAAGCGCGAGACGCGCGCTTTTGTGCGGCGGCAATACACCTGGTTTCGCGGCCACGACTCCGGCATCCGCTGGCTGGACGCAGCGCAGACCGCGCCGGATGCTGTCATCAGTATTGTGCGTGACTGGCTCGGCCACGAAGGAGCATGACAGAGGATGGCGGTGGGGAGAATCAGGGGGCGGCTGTCCTTCACCCGTCAAGGGCTGGCGGTTGTCTTGGCCATTGCCGTCCTGTTAGGGCTGCTGGTCTTTCCGCGCGTCTTCCCGGAGGTGCGTGACGGCCCGCGCTGCGCAGACCTGGCGCCGCCGCTGGGCGGCAACAACCGCTCACTGCTCGCCTTCACCAGCGACCAGCGCGGCGCGCTCGACCTGGAGCTGGCCCTGGACAAAATCAACTTCGGCAGCGGCGAGGGCATCCGGCTGCGCCTGACCTTCATCAACGAAGACCAGGGGCCGATCATCTTGCATCTTAACCTGGATAGCCCGATCCTCACCGCCAACGACGCGGTTGCCGGGATCACGTTCGAGATCACACGTGTGGGCGGTGGCGCGCCCATCGCCGACCAGGGGCGCACTTACCAGCCGCCAGCCACCTTCAGCAACCCCGACACCCTGCATCTGCTCGGCTCGCGCGCCCGCTGTAACGAAGAGTACACGCTCAGCGCCACCGATCTGGCCGCCATCGGCGTGACCGACGGCGAATACCGCATCCGCGCGTACTATCGCAACACCAGTTCCGGCGACCCGCGCCCCATCCAGCCGCTTGACGCGACCGCCACCCCCTACCCACAATACGCGCTGACGCAGGGCGTGTGGGTCGGCGAGTCGCGCTCCAACGAGGTGCGCTTCGCCATCGGCGCGGTCTTCAGCCCGTAAGCACATCTTTTCATCAGGGATGCGGTTCTGGCGCTATCCGTCCGCCGGGTGCTCGGCCAGCCCGCCCGCCAGCAGGTTAATCGCCAGCACGGTCACACTCAGCGCAGAGCCAGGGGCCAGCGCCACCCAGGGCGCATTGCGGAACGCGGCGCGCCCGTCGGCCAGCATCACCCCCCACTCCGGCGCGGCGATGTCGCCCCCGTAGCCGAGGAACATCAGCGCCGCCCCGTTGAGCAGCGCCCAACTGAGCGTCACCCCCGCGAAAGCCAGTAGCGACGGAGCCGCCGTCGGGACGATGTGCCGCCACAGGATCGCGCGCGGCCCCGCGCCGAGCGCCCGCGCCGCCTCTACAAACGGCAGCGATCGCGCCTGGATCACCGCCGCGCGCGTCACGCGGGCGTAAGAGGGGATGCCCGCGATGCCGACCGCCAGCGCCACCTGAACAGTCCCGCTCCCCAGCAGGGCGATCAGCGCCAGGGCCAGGATCAGGCTGGGGAAGGCCAGCAGCGCATCCATCAGCATCATCAGGCCGGCGTCGAGCCAGCGCCCACCGTAGCCCGCGGCAATACCAATCGCCAGGCCCGGCCCCAGGGCGATCAGGACGGTCAGCAGCGCCACGCCCAGCGTGCGCCCCCCCCCGTACAGCGTGCGGCTGAACACGTCGCGCCCCAACAGGTCGGTGCCGAAGTAGTGTGTCGCCGAGGGCGGCTGAAACTGCTCCTCCGGCACGGCGCGGCGCGGGTCGTGAGTCGCCAGCCAGGGCGCGAGCACAGCCAGGGCGATCGCCGCCGCCAGCAGCGCCAGCGCGGCGCGCAGCCGCCCCCGTCGCCAGCCGTTTGCCATGCCGCTACCCCTCCACGCGCACGCGCGGGTCGGCCAGCGCATAGAGGACATCGGCCAGCGCGTGAATCAGGCTGTAGGTCAGCGCAGTCAGCGTCACAATGCCCTGGATCACCGGGAAATCGCGGTTATCAATGGCCGCCAGCAGCAGCCGGCCCACCCCTTGCCGCACGAAGATCGACTCGGTGACCACGGTCCCGCCCAGCAGAAAGCCGAGCTGCAGCGCAACGACCGCGATGACCGGCAGCAGGCTCACGCGCAGGATATGATCGGTGACATCCGCCTCGCCCAGGCCTTTGGCCCGCGCCGTGCGCACGAAGTCCTGGGCTGCCGTGCGACGAATGCTGCGCGCCGTCACCTGGGCGATGCTGCCCGCCGTGTGAAAGCCCAGCACCGCCGCCGGCAGGATCAGTTGGCGTGGGCTGCCCCCGCCCACCCCCGGCAGCACTGCCAGCACCACCGTGAACAGGTAAATCGCCAGCGTCGCCGTCCAATAGACCGGCATGGACAGAGCCAGCGCCGCCACTCCCTCCGCCAGCCAGCCGGGAGCGCGCCGGGGAGCCAGCCCGGCGGCCAGGCCGAGGGCCATCCCCAGCGCCACGCCAACCAGCAGGGCGCTCCCCGCCAGCGCCGCCGTCGGGCCAAAATTCTGCCCGATCATCTGCGCAACAGGCTGGCCCGTCACCAAAGACTCCCCCAGGTCGCCGCGCACCACCCCGCCCAGGTAAGCGGCATACTGCCGCCAGAGCGGATCAGCCAGGCCGAGCGCCTGGCGCCGGGCTGCAACCTCAGCGGGCGACGTGCCCGTGCGGGCCAGCGTCGCGTCAACGGCATCGCCGGGCAGCGCACGCAGCACCACAAAGGCGGCGCTGAGCGCAATCCAGGCGACGGCCAGCGCCGCTCCCACCCGCTGAAGGATGAATTTGCCCATGCGACAGAGCGCGCGTCAGGGGCGCAGTTGCAGGTTGCGCAGCAGCGGCCACCAGCCCTGGGCGCTGAAGATCACCCCGTCGAGCCGTGCCGTCGTGCCGTTGAGGTTGACATACTCGCGGATGGGCAGCACAACCGCCTGCTCCATGATACGCTGCTGCACCGACGAATACAGCGCGGCGCGCGTGCCGGCGTCCACCTGGCGCACCGCCTCGTGCAGCCAGCCGTCCAGCTCGGAATCGCTGAAGCCAGACCAGTTGTTGGCCCCGCCGGTCATGTAAAACTGGTTCAGCAGGCTGGCTTCCACGCCAAAATCGTAGAAGGCGATGAGGTGGAAGTCGCCTTCCAGCGCGTAGCTGCGCAGCGTGGGAAAGTCCGGCACGCGGATCAGCTCGACCTCGATGCCGATGTCGCGCCACTCGCTCTGGATCAGTTGGGCGACCTCTGGCGTCTGGTTCCACGACGGGAAGATCATCGTCAGGCGCAGCGGCTCGCCGTCCCGATCCCAGATGCCGTCGTTGTCGCTGTCGCCATAGCCCGCGCCCAACAGCAAGCTTTGGGCGAAAGTGGGGTCGAACGGATAAAGCGCCTCCACCGCTGGATCGTAAAACGGAGTCGTCGCGGTCAGTGGGCCGTGCGCCACCGGCGATTGTCCCTGAAAAACCGCGTCCACGATCTCCGTGCGGTTCGTCGCGTAGAGCAACGCCTGCCGCACGGCCAGCTCGTCGGTGGGCGCACGCTTTGTGTTGAAGAAGAATTGCTGCGGCAGGCCGGGGATGGGCACTCGCAGCACCCGTAGCTGCGTATTGCCCAGCAGCAGCTCGACATCGGTCGGCAGCAGTTCGCCGATCATCTGCACCGCGTCGCTCTCCAGGGCCAGGCTGCGCGTCGCCGGGTCGGTGTAGAAGCGGAATTCCACCGTATCCACCGACTGGTCGGTGGCCTCAGCGTAGAACACGGGTCCCCAGGCGTACTCCGGGTTCCGCCGCAGGATGATCCGGTCGCCGGGCACGATCTCCTCCAGCCGGTAGGGGCCGGTGCCCACCTGGTGCCACTGGTAGGTATTCTTCGAGTATTCGCGCAGCGCCGCCGGGCTGGCCATGCCCAGGTAAACCTGGCTCAGCCCGTCGAGCAATGGCGCGTAGGGTTCTGACAGGTGCAGCGTGATCGTGAAGTCGTCCACCACCGTGTAGCCTGTGTACGGGCCGAGCAGCGCCAGCGCCTTGCCCGACGCCAGCTCCGGGTTGGTGATGCGATCCAGGTTGGCAGCGACCGCCTGGGCGTTGAAGGGCGTGCCGTCGTGAAAAGTCACGTCCCGGCGCAGCGCGAACGTCCAGCTCAGGCCGTCCGGGGCCATCTCCCAGCGCTCGGCCAGCCCAGGGACGAAGTCCATCGTCTGCGGGTGGCGATAGATCAGCGTGTCGTAGATCGAGTAGAAAGGGATGCCCAACTCGTTGGAGATGTGAATATGCGGATCAAAGCCGGACGGGTTGAGCGTCAGCCCGTAGACGATGCGGTTCCCGCCGTCCTTGTCGTCCAGCCCGGCGCGCAGCGCCAGCAACGCCACGACCACGCCCGCCAGGCACAGGATGGCGATCAGCACGCCGAGCACGCCGAGGCTCACCGGCAGCCGCCGGCGCATAGATGCAGAGGTTAGCACGTCAGCACCCTCACTCAGCCCGGTTCAGACCAGGGACGACACACTCGCCGCAGAGGTGTAGAGAGCGCGGAGTAAAACGGGAAGGGTCGGCTTCCGAAGTCCCCAACGGCTTCGGAGATCTCGTCTTTTCTGCGTCTCTGCGGCTCACAAACGCCGCTCCGTCTCACATGCACCCCCGGCAAGTGCGCGCAAAACCTGTCAGGCAGGGGCGTATGGCCATACACCCCTGCGAACTCGCCGCGCCGCGCGTCAAACAAGTGACCGGCCACCTTTGCACGCACCGCTCCCAGCGAGACGTTGGGCGCTCTTCCGGGGCTGCGGTAGAATCGCCGCGAGTGTACCACCGGCCTGGGCCGCCATCCAAATCGAGGAGCGCAAACGTGTCGTTCGAGCCTGTGCTGCTGGCTCCCGAACCGGAAATTGAGGAAATCTACCCCTACCGGCGCGTGTGGCGTACCGCGTGGCTGGAGGTGTTGGCGCTGTTCGGCGTGGCCCTGGCCCTGTACGCGCTCACCGAGTTGTTCGGCATCCTGCCCGCCGGCCTGCGCGACCCGCTGCCCCGCGCGGGCGTGGCGCTGCTGCCATTGGCGCTGTGGCTCGTTTTCTCCTGGGGCGGCGAGCGCCGCGCGCTGCGCCCGCGCCCCGGCCTGCTGCGCGTGCTCATCCTGGGCGCGCTGGTCGCTAACGCGGTCGCCGTGCCGCTGGATGAGCACGTCTTCCTGACCGGGCGCTGGCTGCCCGGCGCGGGATTCGGCGGGCGGCTGCTCGGCTATGCGGCTACGATCGGCTTCACGGCCGAGTTCCTCAAGTATCTCGTCCTGCGCTACACAGTCTGGCCGCGCCATTTTACGCAGCGGCTCGACGGCATCGCCTACAGCCTGGCGGTTTCAGTCGGCTATGCCACCGTGCTCAACCTGCGCTTCGCCCTGTTCACCGAAGCCACTCTGCTGGCGACTGCGCTGCGCGTGGTCAGCATCACCCTGCCCCATCTCGCAATGGGTGCGCTGCTCGGTTTCTTCCTGGCTGAACTCTGGATCGGGCGCACGGCCATCTTCTGGCTGCCAGCCGGCCTGGGTATCGCGGCGCTCATCAGCGGCGCGCATTACGCCTTTCGGGCCATCGCCATCACCGGCAGCCCCAGCGTCGCCGATAGCGGCAGCTCGCCCCTGCTCGGCCTGCTGCTGGCCTTTGGCTTTGTCGCCATTCTGTTCGCCATCTTCGCCTTTCTCGTCGCCAGCGCCGACGCTCGCGCCCAGGCGCTCAGCAGCCCCAGGCGAACGCTATGACCGGCTTCACCCCCCTCGACGACACCCCCAGCCTGAGCTTCGTCCAGCGCTGGAACACGTACCTCGTCCTGCTGATGGCGGTGGGAGCGCTGCTGCTGGGCGTCACCCTGCGCGATGCCGCTCTCAGCGCCACCCAGACCTTCGAAGACCTGGAAGCGGGTGTCCGCGCACAGTTGCCTAGCGGCTGGCTGCTGGAGACGGGCGGCGAAGATTTCGTCGTGCGCGCCCAGGACCCCGACGCCCTGCCCTTCAAGACCACGCTGCAAATCGCGGTGCTGCCCATCGGCCCGGACGCCACGCCCAACACCGTGCTCGACCTGCTGACCATGCAGCGCGCAGCGCGCTTCTCGACCTACAGAGAGATCGCGCGCAGCGACGAGATTCTGCGCGGCGACCCGGCCAAGCGCATGACCTACGCCTATACACAGGACGAGCGCAACCCCTTCCAGGCCAGCGTGCCGCTCGTCGTCGAAGGCGTGGATGTCGTCGTGCTGCGGCGCGGCCAGGCGGTGATTATCATCTACCGCGAGGAGCGCACCGCCTTCGACGCCAACCTCTACCGCTTCGAGAACCTGTTGCAGACTGTGGAGATCTTCTGATGCCGCGCCGTTTCGTCTGGCTTGCCCTGGCGCTCAGCCTGATCGTCGCCCTGCTGCTGGAAGCGCTGGCCCCTTCGCTCAGCGTGCCCGCCTTCGCCCAGGGCGACGAAGGCGAAGAGGTCGCGCCACCGCCGCTCGTGGAGCTGAACGAGGACATCATCAAGCGGGCGACGGTCTTCATCATGCAGACTTACCAGAGCCGCGGCCAGCCGATCATCTCGTGCATCGGATCGGGGACGCTGATCAGCGCCGACGGGCTGATCCTGACCAACGCGCATATCGCCCTGCCCAGCGAAACCTGCCGCTCCGACACCATCACCATCGCCATCACCGTGCGCCTGGACGAACCGCCCATCCCCACCTACACCGCCGAAATCGTGGACGCCAGCCGTGGCCTGGACCTGGCCGTGCTGCGCATCACCGGCTACCTGGACGGGCGCATCATCGAGTCGGGGGCGCTCAGCCTGCCCTTCGTCGAGTTGGGCGACTCGCTGCAGGTCGCGCTCGACGAGACGATCACCGTCGTCGGCTACCCGGACTTCGGCGACGCGCCGGTAGAAGTCACGCGCGGCACCGTCAGCGGCTTCACTGCCGAGGCCCGCGCCGGCGAGCGCGCCTGGATTCGCACGCGAGCGACCATCCCCGGCACGATGAGCGGTGGCGGGGCCTACAACCGCGACGGCAAGCTCATCGGCATCCCGACCATCGCCCCGGCGCGAGTCGGCGGCACCACCGTGGACTGCCGCATCATCCAGGACTCCAACGCCGACGGGCGCGCCGATGCCAGCGACCAGTGCGTGCCGGTCGGCGGGTTCATCAGCGCGCTACGCCCATCCCGGCTGGCGCGCGGCCTGGTGCGCGCGGCCACGCTCGGCATCCGCCAGGGCGACGAGTACCCGCGCCCGCCGGTGACGCTGCCCACAGAAACGGCGCGCTTCAGCCGGCTCTTCTTCACCACGCGCATCAACGAGGCCGGCGTGGCCACCAATGTCGTCACCGGCGTGCCCACCGGCACCAGCAGCCTCTACCTGGTGTTCGACTACGACAACATGGTGGATGGGACGGTCTACGAGTTGCGCGTGTCGGTGGACGATGTGCCTAACGCCACGTACAGCCTGCCCCCCACCACCTGGAGCGGCGGCAGGCGCGGCACGTGGTACATCGGCAGCTCTGGCACGCCCTGGGAAAACGGCCTTTATAGCTTCCGCCTGTTCATCGAAGGTCGTGAAACGGCCAGCCAGAGCCTCATCATCGGCGGCGGCCCGCGCGAAACTCCGCAGTTCACCGACGTGGTCTTCGGCTTTCTCAACCCCGACGGCAACCTGGTCGGCACCGGCTACCTGCTGCCAGAGGGCAGCGCCATCCAGGCCCGCTTCAACTATCGCAATATGGCGCCGGGCATTTCGTGGAGCTATATCTGGTACTTCGAGCGATCCGAGATTCAGCGCGACACGCAGACCTGGGAGGGCGCGGCGCAGGGCGTGTGGATCATGCCCGCTGCCGGCGAGTTCATCCCCGGCCAGTACCGGCTGGAGCTGTACGCCGAAAACGCCCTCAGCGCGACCGCCGATTTCGTCGTCGCGGGCGGCGCCCAGGCGACCGGCACCCGCATCTTCAGCGGCTTCCGCTTCACCGGCGAGCAGATCAGCGGCGTGCCCACCGGCCCCATCCGCAGCGAATTCCCCGCCGAGACCGAGCAGCTCTACGCCTTCTTCAACTGGCGTCTGCTCGCGCCCGGCACCCTCTGGACCCGCCGCTGGCTGGTGGACGGCGATGTGCTGTTCGAAGTCACCGAGCCGTGGAACGCCCCTTCTGAGGGCGAGGACTTCTACCTCGGCCTGGACAGCCTGGCGATCCTGCCCGACGGCACCTATGGCGTGGAAATCCTGATCAGCAACACGTCAGTGGGCACCGTCACGGCCAAAGTGGGCCTGGGCCAGCTTCCCGTCGGCGTCTTCGCCAGCGCCGCCGGCGTGCAGATGAGCGGGCGCATCACCGACGCCGAGACCGGCCAGGGCATTCCGGGAGCGATGTTCCTGGTGCTGCAATCCGAGTTCAGCGTGGAAGATTTCCTGTGGACGCAGAGCCAGGTGCTCGGCGTCTCGCTGGCCGACAGCGAAGGGCGCTTCCTGATCTCCAGCTTGCTCCCGCGCGGCACCGACGAAGAACCCCTGCTCTACAGCATCCTGGTGCGCGCCGAAGGCTACCTGCCGGTCAGCGCAGACGGCATTATCGTCGGGGAGAGCACGGAGAGTCCGGTGACTATCAACGTCGAGCTATCGCACAACTGACGCTCGCGCCGGGCGACTTGACGAGACAGAAATCCGCCAGTTTAATTAGGCCAGTGATCGCTCGCGCCGCCGCCTGGGTTCCGGTCGCGCAGCCTGTTACCAGGTTGAGCTATGCCGGGAGTATCGCTATACTCCTGGCAGGCAGTACGCGACCCCCCAGCAGAGCGCGCCCATCCGCCTCGGTGAGCAGCAATTGGCGAGGAAAATGCTATGTCAAACGGACTTGACAGACCCGTTCTCATCATCCACGAGGGCGAAAAGGCCGGCCAGCGTTGGACGGTTGGCAAAGATGAGGTGGTGATCGGGCGTGGGGGCGAGTGCGATCTGGTGCTGCCCGAACGCGAGGTCTCGCGCGAGCACATCCGCATTTTCCGCGACCGTGATGTGTATTACCTGGAAGACCTCGACAGCAAGAACGGGACCTGGGTCAACGGGCGTCAGATCAAGAACACGAGCCTGCCCCTGAAGGACGGGGACGAGGTCCAGATCGCCCTGGCCGTCAAGATCACCTTTGTCGGTTCCGAGGCCACTGCCCCGCTGCTGATGGACGAGCTGCCCCACGCGCTGGGCCGCCTGGTGATCCACCAGAATTCGCGGCGGGTGTTCATCAAGGGGGCCGAAGTAGACCCGCCGCTCAGTCTGCCGCAGTATCGTCTGCTGGAGCTGCTCTATGAGGACCCGGGGGCCGTGCGCACGCGCGACGAAGTGATCGCCGCCGTGTGGCCCGAAGCCGTCGGCGAGGGCGTCAGCGAGCAGGCAATTGACGCCCTGGTGCGCCGCCTGCGCGACCGCCTGGCCGAGGTAGACCCCGACCACCAGTATCTGATTACCGTGCGCGGGCACGGCTTCCGCCTGGATAACCCCATCGAGTGAGGGCGGCGCAGTTGAAACATGGCGAACAGAGGGCGGCCCCTGTCACGCGGAAGCCGCCCTTGTTTTCTGCCTGTCGCTGCCTTAACCAGCCCTGGCTCGCGCCGGGCAATTTCTAGCACAGATCCACATATTCCATGCGCACCCGCGCTGCCGGCTGAATGCCCAGCACTTCGTCGAGAATCTCCGACGTCAGCGCCGCCTTGTACTCGGCATCGCGCGCCGACCACGTCCGCGACTTGATCTCGATATAGCGCCGGTCGGTCTTCGGCGCCATCACGTGGTCGAGGTTCACGTAGAACAGCACGCCCTTGTACAGCACGTGCCAGCGCAGCCGATCCTTGTGCACCTCGCACTCGCGGTGCGCCTGGAAATACTCGCGATAGAAGCGCAGCGGGCGGTCGGCAGGGGCGATGAAGCGCGAATGCGAGAGCAGCACCGCCTCGTCGAACTCGCGCGCCTTGTCCGGGATCGTGTAGGTCAGCCGGGTGCGCACCGCCTCCATCTCGCCCGATGCGCCGATGAAGTCGTCTTCGCGATAGCGCACGCGGCCCTGGTTCTCGTCATCGAAGAGGAAGTATGTGTCATATTGCCGGTAGTGGTTGTGCTTGACGACGCGCACCGCCGGGTCGCGCAGCAACCGCTCGATGAGGCTCTCTCCGTCGCCGTCAACCAGCGCCTTCACCTGAATCTCGAAGCTCTCCTCTTGCTGAAGCCCGCCGATGGCCACCAGCTTGTTGAGCACATTGCCCTCGCGCGCGATGAGAAAGGCGTCCATGCGCCGCGCGTACTCCTCGGCTTCGCGGCGGATGCGGGCTTCGTCCAGCGTCAGCAGCGCGCGCTCGCGCATCAGCCAGCGCCCGTTCACCATCACATGCTGCACATCCGCCGCCTGGCCGGCATAGACCACCTGCGAGTAGACGGCGTTCGGATCGCGCCCGAAATGGGGAATATTGTGCACGGGGTCGTGATCGAGCACGATCAGGTCGGCGCGCTTGCCCGGTTCCAGGCTGCCGGTCAGGTGTCCCAGGTGCAGCGCTTCCGCCCCCCAGCGCGTAGCCATCAGCAGCGCTTCCCTGGCCGGGAGCACCACCGGGTCAAAGGTCGCGCCTTTGGCCAGCAAGGCCGCCAGGCGCATCTCCTCGAACATGTCCAGGTCGTTGTTGCTGGCCGCCCCGTCCGTGCCAATGCTCAGCCGCACCCCGCGCTCCAGCATCTCAGCCACCGGCGCGATGCCGCTAGCTAGCTTGAGGTTGCTGGTGGGGTTGTGCGCCACTGCAACATCGTACTGATCCAGCAGGCGAATCTGCTCGCTGTCCACGTGCACGCAATGGGCGGCGATGGCCTTGGCGCGGAACACGCCCAGCTCCACGACGCGGTTGACCACCTTTTTCTCGAAGGCCGCCCAGCTATCCTCAGCTTCCTGGCGCGTCTCCAGGATGTGAATTTGCAAAGGTACGTCGAATTCGACGGCCAGGTCGGCGCAGGCCCGCAGAATTTCGTCAGTGCAGGTATAGGGCGCGTGTGGCGCCACCGAAGGCACGATCAGCGGGTGCCCACGCCATTCCTCGATGAAGCGTCGCGTACGGGCCAGGCTCTCCTCATAACTCTCGGCGTCCGGCGCGGGATACTTCATCACCGTCTGGCCGCATACACCGCGCAAGCCAGCCGCGGCGGTGGCCGCGGCTACCTCCGCCTCAAAGTAGTACATATCGGCGATGAGCGTCGTGCCACCGCGAATCATCTCCGCGCACGACAGCTCAGTGCCCAGCCGCACGAACTCCGGGCTGACGAACTCGCGCTCGACCGGCATCATGTAGCCCATCAGCCACACATCCAGCCGCAGGTCATCAGCCATCGCTCGCAGCAGCGACATCGGCATGTGCGTGTGCGCATTCACCAGCCCCGGCATGACGACCTGGCCCTGGCAGTCCACCACTGTGTCGGCGCTGTAGCGGGCGCAGATGGCCTCCTGGGAGCCTACAGCGAGAATGCTATCACCCCGGATCGCCACCGCCCCCGGCGCGTAGCGATCCAGCCGCCCATTGAGGGTCAGCACTGTGCCGCCGGTCAATAGTATATCGGCATGTTCCATTATCTCGTTCCTTTCAAAGTAGGATTCCCGATATTATAACCCAGTTTTTCGTCTTTCATGCGCGGCGAGGAGAGTGCGTGCAAAGGTTGACTGCGACTCGCCGAGCGGGGGCGAGGTACCCCAGGGCACCGGGATTTGAGGCGCCGGCCCTGGCACACACCCGAACGAGCCTTGCGACCACCCCGCCCGAAAGCTATAATCTCACCATAAGACAAACCAATCCCGCTGCGCGTCCTGGCAGACCCAACCGGGGGCGTCCTTGCGCGACGCCCCGTTTGCTTGGGCGAGCAGCAGACTGAGGTAGGTGCATGGACAATTTCCTGCTGGGGCTGGCCTCGTTTGTGCTGGTCCTGGTCCCCCTGGTGATCATTCACGAGCTGGGACACTTCATCGGAGCCAAGCTGGTCGGCATCACCGTGCTGGAGTTCGGCATCGGCTTCCCGCCGCGCGCCAAGAAGCTCTTCACCAGAGGGGACACGATCTACACGCTCAACTGGCTGCCCATCGGCGGCTTCGTGCGCCCATACGGCGAAGACTTCGTGCGCCAGAAAAGCCCCGACGAACTGAGCGAAGACCGCCGCGAGATTGAAGAACGGGGCATTCAGAACCCCAAGAGCGTCTTTCAGGCGTCGCCCTGGGAGCGGTTGCTCTTCCTCATCGGCGGGCCGGGGATCAACTTCGTGGCGGCGCTGTTGCTGTTCATCTTCGTCGCCCTGGTCGGCCAGCCCTTCGCCCGCGCCGATGTCACCGTCTACGATGTAGAACCTGCCTCAGCAGCGGCAGAGGCCGGGCTGCAACCCGGTGACATCATCACCGCCATCAACGGGCAGCAGGTCGAGTCCGCCAATACGTTCAACCGGCTGGTCGCCAGCCACGCCGATCAGCCAGTGACGTTGCAGATCAGGCGCGACGCCGCAACGTTCGAGACGACCTTGACCGTGACCGACCGGTCCGCCCAGGTCGTTGAGCGCGTCTACATCGACTCAGTCGAGCGCAATATGCCCGCCTACGACGCCGGTTTTCTGCCCGAAGACCTGATTGTAGCGGTGGATGGCCTGGAGATCATCAGCATCGAGCAGCTTCAGGAGTACACCCAGGCGCACAGCGGCGAAGAGATCGTGATCACCGTCCTGCGCGGCAGCGAGCGGCTCGACCTGCCCGTCACCCCGCGCGCCGACAGCAACGGCGTGGTGCGCATCGGCATCGGCATCGCCGGCGTGGAGCCGTCAGCGATCGGCGTGACGGCGGTCAACCGCAACGCGCACACCTACACGCGCGCCCTGCCCCTGGGCGAAGCCATCAGCACCGGCGTGGATCAGTTCATAGACCTGCACCGCCTGATGGCCGAGTTCGTGCGGGACCTGGTGCGCGGCGATGTCGCGCTGGAAAATGCCCGCCCGGTCAGCCCGATAGGCATCGGCCAGCTTGGCGCGCCTATCTTCGAGCAAAGCCTCGACGACGGGGAGATGTACCCGATCGTGCTCTTCGCCGCGATGATCAGCGTCGCCCTGGGCATCACCAACCTGCTGCCCATCCCTGGGCTGGACGGCGGGCGCATCCTCTTTGTGGTCATTGAGATCATTCGCGGCAAGCCGATGAAGCCGGAGCGCGAAGGGCTGATCCACCTGATCGGCGTGATGCTGCTGCTCGGCCTCATCTTTCTCACCGTGCTCAACGACATCTTCAACCCGATCAACATTGACAGCCTCAAATAGCCAACAGAAAGCGAACTGGCGAGCATGATTCACGGGGCCACTAACGAAGAGGAGCGCAACGCCCGCTTCCAGCGCACCATCACCCTGCTGCGCGATCCAGACGCATCGTTCACCGCCGAAGCGATCTACACGCTCTCCGACCTCGACGGCGCGTATCACGCGCAGTTCCGCGCGCTGTGGGGCGAGATGCCCGCCGCCCGCCGCCACGCGCTAGTGACGCGCCTGGTCGAAACCGCTGAGATGAACTTCGAGCTGGACTTCAGCGCCATCGTCCACTCCGCGCTCGACGATCCGGACACCGCCGTGCGCGCCGCCGCTATCGAAGGCGTCCTTGAGGACAGTCCCCGCCGAGTCATCGAGCGCCTGATGGACTTGGCTCAGAACGATCCGACTGCCGCCGTGCGCGCTGCCGCGGCCAGGGCGCTGGGCCAGTTCGTGCTCCTCGGCGAGCTGGGCAAGCTCCCCGAAGCGCTAAGCGTCCGCCTGCAAGACCTCCTCTTCGCCCTCCACAACAACCCCGGCGAAGATCTCGACGTGCGCCGGCGCGCCCTGGAGGCCATCGGCAACTGCGGGCACGAGGACGTGGGCGAGCTTATCCGCCAGGCGTACTATGCCGACGAGCTGCCTATGCGCGTCAGTGCCGTATTCGCGATGGGCCGCTCGTGTGACGAGCGCTGGGCCTCGCGCATCATGGACGAGCTGGCCAGCGAGCGCCCGGAGATGCGCTACGAGGCGGCCCGCGCCGCTGGCGAGCTGGAGCTGCGCCCCGCTGTGCCCCGCCTGGTCGAGCTGGCCTTCGAGGACGACCGCGAGATTCAGGAGATGGCGATCTGGGCGCTCGGCGAGATCGGCGGCAAGCAGGCGAACCGCGCCCTCGATCAGTTGGCGGCCCTGGCCGCTTCTCAGGAAGATGACGAGCTGGCCGCTGCGGTCGCCGAGGCGCAGTCCGCTTCCTCGCTGGCCGGCGAAGACTTCATACCGCTCTTCGACTTCAGCGACTTCGAAGACGATCTGCTCGACGATGAGGAAGACCTGCTCAATGACGACGGCTCGCTGAACGAGCGCGGCTTTTCCTACCTGGATGATGAAGACAGCTACGCGCGCGATGGCCGCGGCTTCTTCGAGGACGACGAAGACGAAGACGACGACCTCTTCTAGCCCCCTGGCGTCGCGCACATCTGCCCGCGCACACCTGGCCGGGCGAACAGCACGGAGATAAGACCCGATGACGGATTCTGCACACGACTCACCTGCCGGCGACACCGAGCACAACCCGCCTCTGGAACGGCTGACCGAGGAGCAGTTCCGCCACCAGATGCGCCAAGCGGCTCACCTGCTCAGCAACGGACAGGGCGAAGATGCCCTCCCGCTGCTCAGGCGTTGCCACGACCTGCACCCGGACGATCCGGATGTGCTGATCAACCTGGGCGGCGCGTATATCCTGGCCGGCAGGCATCGCCTGGCCGTGCCGCTGCTCGAACGCGCCAGCGAGCTAGACCCGGACAACCCTGCCGTATGGTCGAACCTGGCTGCCGCCTATCTGGGGCAGATCGTCCTCTCGACGCTCACCAAGCAGGAACGGGCGCTGGCCGCCTACCGGCGCGTGATCGAGCTGGACGCCGCCTACCCCAACGTGCACTACAACATGGGGCTGATCTTCATTGACCGGCGCGACTGGGACGCCGCTCACGCCGCCTTCACCCTCGCTATCGAGTCGAATCCCCATGATGGCGACGCGCACGCGATGCGCCAGCGCGTCGAGCAACTGCGCGACCAGCCCACTTCTTCGCCACCGGTCAACTGACCGCGCCATACCCGGCGGCATCTGCGACAGCCCCCCGGCGCGCGATTGTGAGGCGTTGGGGGGCTTGCTATAATGGCAGCGTCAGGATAGCAGAGAGAGACGCCCGCGGTGACGCAGACGCCAGAGAGTGAACTGATCAGGCTGCACGCAGTGATTGAAGGGCGCGTGCAAGGCGTCTACTTCCGCGCGACGACTCAGCGCGAAGCGCTCGCGCGTGGCCTCGCCGGCTGGGTGCGCAACCTCTGGGATGGCAGCGTGGAAGTGGTCGCCGAGGGCCGGCGCGCCGCCCTCGAATCGTTCGAGGTCTTCCTGCACCAGGGGCCGCCCAGCGCCCAGGTGACGCACGTGGAGATCACCTACGGCGCGGCAAGCGGCGAATTCAGCGGTTTCCACGTTCGGTAACGGGGCGAGGGGTCATGTTCAAGTTCAACCCTCAGCGCATGGCGTGGATCACCATGCTCGGCGCTCTGGCAATCTTCATCCTGATGTGCACGGGCACGGTGATCTTCGCGCGCTGGCTGATCTTCGAGTCGCCCACGCGCCTCAACGCCGTGCTGCACGTCGGCCAGGGCACGGTCGCCCTGGCCGCGCCAGACAGCGCCGATCAGAAAGCCGTGCGGAGCAGCACCAGCGTCAACCACAGCAACACGCTCACAACGGACAACCTCTCGCAAGGCTATATCGCCTTCTCCGACCCGTACTCCGGCGACATCATCGCCACCGTCACGCTGCGCAACGACAGCGTGGCGACGCTGCGCAGCGCCATTCGCCCGCGCTTCAGCCTCAGCGACAACCCCTACGTGGTGCGCCTGTCCGGGGTGCTTGGCCGCCTGGAAGTGTGGGTCCGGGGCGGGCTGGATCGCCACCTACACATCGAGATCGAGAGTCCGCTGGGCACCACGCGCATTGACGAGCCGGGCAACTTCCTGATCGAAAGCACCACCGCCTATCTGCGCGTGACCTCGCGCGACGGCAGCGCCATGCTTGTGAGTCGTCACGCCACCGCCCAACACCTGGCCGCTGGCACCGAAGGGGAGATCGTCGCCGGAAGCGGCGACATCCAAGTCGGCTCCGCGCCCATTGATCTGCTGCCCAACAGCACGTTCGGGCAGAACCAGGAATGGCCGACCGAGTGGGTGTGCGCCCACACCCCCGACCCCGGCTTCCCCAACGCCCCCAGCGGCGTGTATGACTTCCCCACCGTGGACGGGCGCCCTTCCATCCACATCAAGCGCCTGCAACCCAGCCCCGGCCCGGCCAAGACCGGCTGCATTCAGGTGCTCGGCGAGGGCGCGCAGGGCCTCGATGTGCGCCAGTATGATAGCCTGCGCCTGCGCGTGACCATGCGCGTCCAGCACCAAAGCCTGAGCGCCTGCGGCATCGCCGGGTCGGAGTGCCCGGTCATGCTCAAGCTGACCTACCTCGACCAGGACGGCAACACGCGCACCTGGTATCACGGCTTCTACACCGAATATCAGCCGGCGTCTGGCGGGCGGCGCATCTGCGATTCGTGCTGGGAGCCGCACGAGCAGATCACCAAAGGGGCCTGGTACACCTACGAATCCGGCAATCTGTTCACCGACTGGCCGGAAGGCGAGCGCCCTGGCGTTATCCAGCAGGTGGAGTTCTACGCTTCGGGGCACGAGTACGAGGTGATGCTCAGCGAGGTGTCGTTGGTGGCCACCCTGCCGGCGGGGGCCGTCACCCCGGCAGAAGGGTGATGGGGCGTCCCATCGTAGGGAAGGGCGTCACCGCAGAAGCGCAGAGAGCGCAAAGAAGCGATAGACAAGAGTGTTTACCGGCTCTTCTCCGCGCCCTCCGCGTCTCTGCGGTTCGAGAAAACCTGTCTCCAGGCGGATCGCTCCGTCGCAGCAATCGCCCGGCCATGCTATACTGACCGCGTCCTGGGCCGCCCGGTGAAGCAGCTTTCGCCGGCGGCGCTGCCAGCGGAGCAACGCTATGTCACTGGACCGCGAAGCGTTCAACACCATCCTGCTCTATGCTATCACCGCCGCCGGGGCGGTCATCGCTGCCACCTGGCTGGGCCTGATCCTGTGGACGTGGCGCGACATCCGCCAGCGCTCGCGCGATCCGCTGGCCCCCATCGCTGCCAGCCTGATGGTCGCCGTGCTCGGCCTGTTCGGGATCATCATCTACGTATTGCTGCGCCCTCGGGAGACGCTCACCGAGTCGTATGAGCGTTCGCTCGAAGAAGAGGCCCTGCTGCAAAACATCGAGGAACGGCCCATCTGCCCCGGCTGTGGCCGCCCGGCCAAAGAGGGATGGCAGGTGTGCCCCTATTGCCACACCAAGCTCAAGAAGCCGTGCGCGCACTGCGGCGAGCTGCTGGAGCTGCCCTGGAACCTGTGCCCCTACTGCGCCATGAGCCAGGTGCCGGCAACCGCCGCCCAGCCGCGCCAGTCGCGCGCTGTGCCTGCGCCCGCGCATCCGGCAGAGCCTTCCCACGAGGCGACCGGTGAAGCCGTCGAGTTTGTCGAAGAGGACCCGTACTGAGCGCGTGCGCGGCTGCGCGGCATAGCAGGGCAACCACACATTGCAGGGGCGAGTTCCGAAACCCGCCCCTGTTTTCCTGCTACATGATCAGCGACAGCAGCACGGTCAATGTCACCACGCTGGCGATTGTGCTGACCAGGATGGTCGCCGTGACGAACTCGGCATCCGCCCCAAACTCAGACGCCAGCACGCCCGTGACGACCGCCGTCGGCATGGCCGACTGCACGATGACCACCTGCCGCGTCAGCCCGGAGATGCCCAGCAGCGCCACCAGCCCCACCGCGATCAGCGGGCCGAGCAGCAGGCGCAGCCCGGACGCCAGCAGGATCGGCTGGATGCGCCCGCGCACCGAAGCGCGCGAAAGCTGCGCGCCCAGCACGACGAGCATGACCGGAATCGTCGCGTCGGCCAGCAACAGCACCGCCCGCTCCACTGGCAGCGGCAGCGCTACATCTCCCAGATTCACCGCCAGCCCCAGCGCCGCCGCGTAAGGCAGCGGCACGGTCAGGACGTTGCGCAGCGCCCCCCGCGCAGATAGCCGCCCGAACGACGCCAGGAAGACGCCCAGCGTGTACGAGATGACCAGAGTCGTCATGAAGAAAACGATGGCCCGCTCCTCACCGGCAGCGCCAAAAGCGAAACGGTTCAGCGGCAGGCCGTAGTTCCCCGCGTTGAGCAGCGTCGCGCTCAGGGTGAACGCCGCCGCCAACCGCCGGTCGAAGCGGGATCGGCGCGCCACCTGCCAGGCCGCCACCGCCACCGTCACCGACATCAGCGCGGCCACGGCGATGAGCTGGCCCGCCTCGTCGCCGCTCAGATCGGAATAGGCCACGCCTTTGAAAATGAGGAACGGCGTGAAGACATAGACCAGCAGGCGCGACAGCGCCCGCGAGTCAAACTGGAGCTTGCGGTCGGCCAGGAACGCGACCCCAACCACCAGCAGAATCGGCGCGATGATGTTGTAGAGGATCTCGCCCAGCGCGGCCATGATGCGATCAGCCCAGGTCAGTCAGCATGGGCTGCCGTTCTCGCCCACTGTCAACACTTTCAGGAAGTTAGTCTGGCTGCCGATCCCGAACGGGACGCCGCCGATGATGACTATCAGATCGCCGAGGGCGACCAGTTGCGCTCGGCAGGCCGTCTCCACGACGACATCAATCATCTCGTCAATAGTCGCGAACTCGTTGACCAGGATGGGCAACACGCCCCACACCAGCGCCAGCCGGCGGAACGTGCGCGTGTTGGGGGTCGCCGCCAGGATAGGCGTCTTGGGGCGCACGCGGGCCACACGCTGAGCGGTGTAGCCCGACCACGTGCTGGCGACGATCAGTTTAACGTCGAGCATATCGGCGATGCGGCTGGTCATGTGGCTGATCGTCGCGGCGATGGCCCGCTGCCGGTCGAGCTGGGGCGTGTCCAGGTGCAGTTCGGCACGATGCAGCTCGCCGTGCTCGTCCAGGTACTGCTCGGCAATCCGCGCGATGCGCACCATCATCTCCACCGCCTGCAGCGGATACTTGCCAACCGCCGTCTCGCCGGAGAGCATCACTGCATCCGTCCCGTCGAAGATAGCGTTCGCCACATCCGTCGATTCGGCGCGCGTCGGGCGCGGGTTGTCAATCATGCTCTGCAACATCTGCGTCGCCGTGATCACCGGCTTGCCCACTTCGTTACAGCGTTTGATGATGTTCTTCTGGTGCACTGGCACGCGTTCCGCCGGCGTCTCCACGCCCAGATCGCCGCGCGCCACCATGATCCCGTCGGACTGAGCGAGGATTGCGTCGAAGTTGGTGATAGCCTCGGCCTTCTCGATCTTGGCGATCAGCGCGACCTCACCCTTCAGGTGGCGCACCAGCCAGCGCAATTCGCGCAGATCGTCCGCCGTGCGCACGAAGGACATGGCCAAGTAGTCCACGTCCTGCTCCAGCGCAAAACGGATGTGCTCGCGGTCTTCGTCGGTGATCGGCGAGATGCGCAGCGCCGAATCCGGCACGCTCACCCCTTTGTGCGAAGAGAGCAGCCCGCCCAGGAGCACTTCGCAGCGCACGTCCGCACCTTGCCGCGCCGCGACCACGAACTCCAGTTGCCCGTCGTCCAGCAGCAAGCGCTCGCCCACATTCAGATCGTCGAGCACGGCCTGGTGGGGTAGCGGGACGATGAAGGGCTTCTCCGGGTCGAGCGTGGTGGATGCCGTGAGCGTCACCAGGTCGCCGGCGGTCAGCTCCAGCGGGTCCTGCACCAGCGTGCCCAGGCGCAGCTTGGGGCCGGGGATGTCCGCCAGGATAGCCAGAACCTTGCCCTCTTCCTCGGCCACGCGGCGCAGGTTCTCGATATTGCGCGCATGAGACTCGTGATCGCCGTGGCTGAAGTTGATGCGCGCCACGTCCATCCCCGCGCGAACCATCGCGCGCAGCATGCCGATGTCCTGCGACGCGGGGCCGATGGTCGCCACGATCTTGGTGCGCTTGCGGTACTGTGCCATCGGTTCCATGCTCGCCTCTCTCCCGCTACTTGACCAGCAAAACGAATGCCCGGCTGTGCTGGCGCGCCCAGTCCAGGCATTCGCAGAGTTTACAACATCCCAGGTTTTGCGTCCCGTTTACAGGCGGCGCTTGATGTTCGGGAAAGCGCTCTTGCCCGCGTACACCGCCGCGTCGCCAAGCTGCTCCTCGATGCGTAGAAGCTGGTTGTACTTGGCGATGCGATCCGAGCGCGCCGGCGCGCCCGTCTTGATCTGCCCGGCGTTCATGGCCACCACCAGGTCGGCGATGGTCGCGTCCTCGGTCTCGCCGCTGCGGTGGCTGACCACTACCGTCCAGTTATGAATCTGGCTCAGGCGGCTGGCGGCCATGGACTCGGTCAGCGTGCCGATCTGGTTGACCTTGCACAGCAGCGAATTGCACGCGCCCAGGTCAATCGCCTTCTGCACGCGCTCCGGGTTGGTCACCAGCAGGTCGTCGCCGACAAGCTGCACCCGGTCGCCCACCGCTTCGCGCAGCATCACCCAGTGATCCCAGTCGTTCTGATCCAGGCCGTCTTCCAGCGAGATGATCGGGTAGCGCTCCGCCCAGTCCGCCCAGAAAGCGACCATCTCCTCGCCGCTCAGGCTGCGCCCCTCTTTAGCCAGCACGTACCTGCCGTCCTGGTAAATCTCGCTCACCGCCGGGTCCAGGGCGATATAGACCTGCTCGCCGGGGACATAGCCCGCTTTCTCGATAGCCTCCAGGATGACTTCAATCGCGCCCTCGTTGCTGGGCAGGCTCGGCGCGAAACCACCCTCGTCGCCGACGGTCGTGCGATAACCCTTGCCGGACAGCACTTTCTTCAGGCTCTGGTAAATCTCCGCGCTCCAGCGCAGCGCCTCGCGGAAGCTCTCCGCGCCGACGGGCATGACCATGAACTCCTGGAAGTCTGTGCTGTCCGCCGCGTGCTTACCGCCGTTGAGGATGTTCATCATCGGCACGGGCAGCACATGGGCGAACGTCCCGCCCAGGTAGCGGTAGAGCGGCAAGCCGACGCTCGCCGCCGCCGCCCTGGCCACAGCCAGCGATACGCCGAGGATGGCGTTGGCGCCGAGCCGCCCCTTGTTGGGCGTTCCATCCAGGCCGATCAGCAGCTCGTCAATGCCCTTCTGGTCGGTGGCATCCCAGCCGAGCAGCTCGTCGGCGATCTCGCTGTTCACGTTCTCAACCGCCTGCAACACGCCCTTGCCGCCGTAGCGCTTCTTGTCGCCGTCGCGCAGCTCGACCGCTTCATGCTCGCCGGTGCTGGCCCCGCTGGGCACAATCGCCCGCCCGAAGCTCTCGTCCACCAGCGTCACTTCCACTTCAACTGTCGGATTGCCGCGCGAATCGAGCACCTCGCGCCCGACGATGGACTCAATCTGGCTATACGTCATGGGTATCTCTCCTGTGCCTCTGTGCATCTACGGTGCCGACCCGGACAATGCCCACACAACGCCCGGCGTCGGGGGCAGCGAATGACAAATCAAGGGGCGTAGCGCGCTACGCCCCTGGCAGGCATGCCGAGCGGGATCACAGCTCCAGAAGCTGCATCAGCTCGTCATACTTCAGGTGCTCGGCCACAATCGCCTGGAACCGGCTGAGCTTCTCCGGCTGGCCCAGGCTCGTGCGCCCGAACACGCCTTCCACCTTCTCGACCGCTTCCAGCGTGCTATCGGGCACCAGCAGCACCGCGACGTTCAACTCTTCGGCGCGGCGCAGGATCGTGCTCGTCGGCTGCATGTTGCCCGTCAGCACCAGGCAGGTCGTCGAAGTCTCCAGGGCCGCCGCCTGAATGTCGGTGCGGTCGCCGCCGGTGAAGACGGCCTTGTTGAGCTGGCGACGGAAGCGCGGCAGCGCTGACTCGACCGTCATGGCGCCCACGCTCAGGTGCTCGACCAGCCGCTCGCGCAGGTGCGAGCCAGTGAGCACTTTGGCTTTCAGCGCGTCAATGATCTCGCCGACGCTCAGGGCGCGCAGGTAGGGATCATACGGCAGCACGCCCAGCACCTTGATGCCCTGCTTTTCCAGGAAAGGCACCACCCGCTCGCGGATGTAGACCATGTCCTCGCGCGGCACGCCGTTGAGCACCACCCCGACCAGGTAGTCGCCCAGGCGGCGCAGCGATGCCAGCGCATCGTCCAGCACGCACATGGCCGCGCGGCACTGTTCGCCATAGCTCACCACGCTCACGGTGGGCACTTTCAGGCGCTCGACCACGCTGAGCGTGTTGACGCCCACCACGTAGCCTTCGCGCATACTCGCGCCGCCCTCCATGATCACCACGTCATTGTCCTGGCTGGCCTGCACGCACGCATTCTCGATCTCGGCCAGCAGGTCGCGTTCCAGCGTGCCGTCCAGCGCCTCTTCGAGCAGTTCGTTGGTGATGATCACCGGCGACAGTTCCCACGGCGGCGTTTCCAGCCCCAACGTCCGGCGCACGAAATCGGCATCCTCGTCCAGCACGCGGCCCCCGGCCTTGTAAGGCTGCGTGCTGACGGGCTTCAGATAGCCCACTTTCAGCCCCGCCGCCTGCATACGTAGCCCCAGGCCCAGCGCAATCGCCGTCTTGCCGGAATAGGTGTTGACCGAAGTGATGTACAAACTCGTCATGTTTGTCTGTCCTTCTCAGCTAGCTGAATGCCCTATTGGACAACTTGCGCCCCATCCGTGAACTGCCAGGCACCGCAGGGCAACGCCCCCGCGCGGGCAGCTTCGCGGACAGGTGGTTATTTGCTCTTGAGCACCAGACGCATGTCCAGCGTGATCGCTCCCTGCCCGACCTCGTAGACCATCAGCGGGTTGACGTCCATTTCGACGATCTCCGGGAAATCGGTCACTAGTTGGTTGATGCGCAGCAGGGTGTCAATCATGGCCGCGCGGTCCGCCGGGGGCCGCCCGCGCACGCCGGCCAGCAGTGAGTGCGCGCGAATCTCGTCGAGCATCTCCTCAGCATCCTGGCGGCCAAACGGAGCTACACGGAAGGTGACATCCTTCAATGCTTCTACCAGGATACCACCTAAACCGAAAGTCACCAACGGGCCGAACTGCGAGTCCTTGCTCATGCCGACCAGCACTTCGATGCCGTTCATGGGCACCATTTCCTGCACCAGGCAGCCCCAGATGCGCGCATCGGGCACGTAGCGCGTCGCCCGGTACACGATCAGGTCGAAGGCGTCGCGCACATCGCTGGCGTTCTGCAGCCCCACCTTCACGCCGCCCACGTCCGTCTTGTGCAGGATGTCCGGGCTGGCGATCTTGAGCACCACCGGATAGCCAATCTCGCCGGCCATGCGCACTGCTTCGTCCGCTGTCGCGGCGAGCTGGCTCTTGGGCAGGTGCAGCCCATACGCCTCGGCCACAGCGCGCGCCTCGGCCTCGCCGACGCTCACCCGACCCTCGGCGTATGCCTGGTCGAACACCTTGCGCACGGCGTCGCGATCCACGTCGTAGGTGACGAATTCCGGTTCCGGGCGGTCGCGCGCAACAATATAATCGCGCATGGCAGCAAAGGCGCGCGCCGCCTGTTCGGGGAACTTGTAGTTGGGCACGTCGTAGCTCGCCAGCACATCCTCGCCGGCTTTGGCCCGCTCCTCGCCCATGAAGGCCGCCAGAATCGGCTTGTCTATGCGCTGGCTGAGCTTGCCCACGGCATTGGCCGTCTCGACAATGTCGGTCATGGCCTGCGGCGTGACGATGCACAGCAGCCCGTCCACGTTGGGATCGAGCGCGACCAACTCCATCGCCTGGGCGTAACGCTCGTGGCGCGCATCTCCCAGCACGTCCACCGGGTTAGCGGCGCTGGCTGCATCGGGCAGTATTTCTTCCAGCTTCTGCACGGTCTCGCGCTGCAACCGGGCGAGTTGCATACCGCGCCGCTCCAGGGTGTCCGTCGCCAGGATACCGGGGCCGCCCGCGTTGGTGATGATAGCGATGCGGCTGCCGTTGAGCAGCGGCTGGTTGGCGAACGCGCGCGCGTTGCCGAAAAGCTCCTCCAGGGTGTCCATACGCAGCACCCCAGCCTGGTAGAAGGCCGCGTCATAGGCTGCCTCCGCGCCGGCCAGTGACCCCGTGTGGCTGGAGACCGCGCGCGACCCAGACTCGGTGACGCCGCTCTTCAGAACCAGGATCGGCTTCTTGCGGCTGACTTCGCGCGCCACGCGCATGAACTCCAGCCCGTTGGGCACGCCCTCAATATAGGCCAGCATCACGCGCGTCTGCGGGTCGTCCGCCCAGTCGAGCATCAGGTCGGTCTCGCTGACGTCAGCCTTGTTGCCCAGGCTGACAAAGCGGCTGAAGCCCAGGTCGTGCGAGGCCAGTGACCAGTCCAGGATCGCCGTCTGTAGCGCGCCGGACTGCGACATGAACGAGATGTTGCCCTGCGGCGGCGTCCCGGCGGCGAAGGTCGCGTTCAGCGGCGTGTACGTATCTATGATGCCCAGGCAGTTCGGCCCGATGATGCGAATGCCGTACTTCCGGGCAATCTCGATGACTTCCTCTTCGCGCTCCGCCCCCTCCACACTGGCTTCGCGGAAGCCCGCGCTGATGACCACCACCGATTTGATCCCCTTCTCTCCACACTCGCGCAGCGCCACCGGCACCGTGTTGTAGGGGATGACGATCACCGCCAGGTCGGGCGTTTCGGGCAGGCCCATCACCGAATCGTAGGCTTTATAGCCGGCAATCTGCGTGGCGCCGGGGTTGATCGGGTAGATGTTCCCCCTGAAGCCAGACTCGATGACATTGGCCAGCACGGAATAGCCGAGCTTGCCAGGCTTTGTGCTCGCGCCAACGATCGCTACTGCGTTTGGTTTGAAGAATCCCTCAAGCATAGATACTCCCAGGATTGAACACTAAAGCGAAACACCTTCCCGCATCCTGCTGCGGAATTCTGTCGGATGACACGCCGGGCAGGCCGGCAGCGAAATGCGGACGACTGCACGGAGCGCTTCTTCTGCCCCTGGGCGGGAGCAGCGTGTCTCGCCGTCGGTACAGCCCATCATGGCATGGCTGTGTGGTAGTGGAAGTACGCGAAACGACGGTGTCGCCAAGCCAGAGATCATTATACCGCCGCCCTTCACCCCCGCCACAGAGATAAGTCACTGCACAGCCTGCCGAATTGCACGGAACGCCGCTCTGTGGCAGCAGGCGGCCCGGCGCGTCAGCGCCGCGAGGCTGGGGTGCCCTGCGCCCAGCGAGTCGCTGTCCCCCCTTGCCCGCACCCCAGTCAGCCGCCGCATGGCGTTTCGCACCGCCCGCGTTAAAATCTGCTCAGTGTGCACCCCCCAGTCCGTTGATGAGGCCCAGACCATGCAGAGCATCTACCTCGACCACAGCGCCACCACCCCGCTCGATCCGCGCGTCCTGGCCGCCATGCAACCGTATTTCGCCGAATATTTCGGCAACTCCAAGGCGATTCATCGCGCCGGCCATCTCGCGGAAGCAGCCATTGAGGGCGCGCGCGCGACCGTCGCCCGCTGCCTGGGCTGCTTGCCCGCCGATGTCGTCTTCACCAGCGGCGGCACCGAAAGCGACAATCTCGCCCTGCGCGGGCCGGCGCAGTATGCCCGCGTCCACGACCGCCCCTTCACCCTGATCACCGGCCCGGTCGAGCACGCGGCAGTAGCCGCCACCGCCCGGCAGCTTCGTGACACGCTCGGTGCGTCGCTGCGCGTCGTGCCGGTAGACCGCACGGGCCGCGTAAATCCCGACGACCTGCGCGCCGCCCTGCGCGATCTGCCCGCCAACGGCATCGCCCTGGTCAGCCTGATCCACGCCAACAACGAGATTGGCACGGTCAGCCCCGTCGCCGACTATGCAGCTATCGCCCACGAGCACGGCGCGCTCTTTCACACCGACGCCGTGCAGTCGCCCGGCCATCTGGCGCTCGACATGGACGGCATGGGCCTTGACCTGCTTTCGCTTTCTTCGCACAAGTTCTACGGGCCGAAGGGCGCCGGGGTGCTCGCCCTGCGCGAGCGCGTGCCCTATCTCTCCGCGCAGACCGGCGCCGGTCACGAGGACGGTCGGCGCGCAGGCACGCACAACACGCCGGGCATCGTCGGCACGGCAGCCGCGCTGGAGATCGCCTGTGCCGGGCGCGCAGAAAGCGCCGCCCGCCTGTCCACTCTTCGCCAGCGCCTGATAGAGGGCGTGCTCAGCGCCATCCCCGACGCTGAGTTGACCGGTGACCCCGCAGACCGCCTGCCGGGCCACGCCAGCTTCGCCTTCAGGGATGTGCTGAGCAGCACGCTGCTGATGCACCTCGACCAGCGGGGAATCGCCGCCTCGTCGGGCAGCGCCTGCAAGTCCGGCAACGAACAGCCCTCTGCCATCCTCGAAACGCTCGGCTTCGGCCCGCAGTGGACGCGCGGCGGGCTGCGTCTCTCGCTGGGGCGCAGCACGACCGCCGCCGACATCGCCGCCGTCCTGGACGCCCTGCCGGAAGCCGTGGCCGCTGTGCGGCGCATCGCTGCGGACGTGCGTAGCTCCGCGCCGGCGTGAGAATGTCGGCCAGCGAAAGCGTAGGGCACCCACCCATGTCCTCTCGACCGCGCGTTGTCGTCGCCATGAGCGGCGGCGTGGATAGCTCCGTCGCTGCCGCCCTGCTGGTCGAGCAGGGCTATGACGTGGTGGGCATGATGATGCGCCTGTGGTCGGAAGACTGCGGCGAGGGCGGCGCCAACCGCTGCTGCACCCCCGACCAGATGGCCGACGCCCGCCGCATCGCCGCGCAGCTTGGCATCCCCTTCTACGTCATAGACACGCAGGAGATTTTCCGGCGCACCATCGTCCAGTTCTTCATTGACCGCTACGCCGCCGCCGAGACGCCCAACCCCTGCCTGCAATGCAACCGCCACATCCGTTTCGAGTGGCTGCTCGGTCACGCCCTGGCCAGCGGCGCGGACTTCCTGGCGACCGGCCACTACGCCCGCGTGGAGCGCGCCCAGGATGGCCGCGCGCACCTGCTCAAAGGGCGCGACGCGGCCAAAGACCAGAGCTACGCCCTCAGCATGATCACGCAAGACCGGCTGCGCCATGCCCTGTTTCCGGTTGGCGGCTATACGAAGGCCGAAGTGCGCGCGCTGGCCGTGGCACGCGGTCTGCCCGTCGCCGCCAAGCACGACAGCCAGGATTTATGCTTCCTCGCCGACGGCGATTACCGCCGCTTCCTGCGCCAGCACGCCCCCGGCGCGGCTCGCCCCGGCCCCATCCTCACCCGCGACGGGCAGCAGCTTGGCACGCACACGGGCCTGCTCGACTACACCATCGGCCAGCGCAAGGGGCTGGGCATCAGCTACAGCGCGCCGCTCTACGTCCTGGCGACCGATCCCGCCCGCAACGCCCTGATCGTCGGCACGGCGGGCGAACTGGGCAGCCGGTCGCTGAGCGCCGGGCACGTCAACTGGATCGCCGGGGAGCCGCCCGCTGAGCGCTTCGCAGCCGATCTCAAGATTCGCTACAAGGCGCGCCCTGCGCCGGGGACGGTGACTGTGCTGCCCGACGGGGGCGTGCAGGTGGACTTCGCCGAGCCGCAGCGCGACATCACGCCCGGCCAGGGAGTCGTCTTCTATGTGGGCGAAGAGTGTTTGGGCGGGGGAATTATCGCCCGCAGTCAGTAGTAACTCGACTGGAGCAGGCGCTGCACTTCCTCGCGGAAGAGCAGCATCACCAGCGTCCCCAGGACGATGTACGGGCCGTAGGGCAGCGGTGTGAAGCGCCGGTAGCGCCCGATGATCGCCCGGCCTGCCATGTACAGCACCGCTCCCACGGCCCCGGCGAAAACGGTGATCAGCGCGGCGAAGATGAAGCCGCGCCAGCCCAGCATCAGGCCGCTGAGCGTCGCCAGCATCACGTCTCCAAAGCCGAACGCGACTTCCTCGTTGCGAGTCAGCGTGGAGAAAGCCACTCCCCCCAGGAACATGGCGAAGAAGAGCAGGAATCCGGCCACGCCGCCCAGCAGGTATTCGCTGAGCGCCCTGCCTTCTGCCGGAGAGATCGCCGCCACGACCACCGCGAACGCGCACGAGGGCAGGATGACCGCGAACAGGATCAGGCGATGCTCGATGTCAATCACGGTGATCAGCAGCAGGATGGCCACGTAGACGTACCACGCCCACAGCGCCGGCTCGTCCGCGAAGGCCAGCGTCAGCCCGGCGAAGGCCAGCCCGGTTGTCAGCTCCAGCAGGGGATGGCGCCAGCCCAATCGCTCAGGGCGCGGGGCGGCGGCCAAACCCTCACCAGCCGGGTTCGCGGAAGCCTCTGACGGGCCTTCGCGCATGCCGAGAGCGAACGCGCTGAGGCCCAGCCACGCCCTCAGCGGGCGCTGGCTGCCGTCCGGGTAGCGCGGCGGGCGAATGCGCGCGCGGGCCGGCAGATCGTCCGCCAGGACATTCAGCACGCCCCCCACCAACAGCCCGCCCAGCCCGGCCATCACAGCGACCACCGGCTCCATGCGTGTCTATCTCCCGCGCGCCCAGTCAGCGCAGGGCGCGGCTCTCAGTAATCCTGGTGAGGCCGCTCAACGGGCGGCCCCAGGAAATAGGGCAAAGTGGGCGTCGGCGGGCCTGGCGGCGGGGGCGGCAACAGAGTCAGCGCGCTGATCAGCACCACCGCGGTGAGTAACGCGATCATCACGCCCAGGAGAAAGATTCGCCCCTTATACGCGCTCGACTGCATACGCCCGTTTTCCCTGCCCGACATGCTCCACGCATTATACCAGAAACGCTCGCGCAGCGGCTGTCACCCTCCGCCTGGGGGTGCGTGCAAAATCTGTCAGGCGGTAGGGGCGCTGCTCTGCTGCGCCCCCGGGGGGGCGTATTGCAACACGCCCACACAGACCTCACTTCGTTGGGCGTCAGGCAAATCGCTGTCAACCTTTGCACGCACCCTCTCGGCAATTCCGATTGCCTCCCACCCCACTCCGCCCTATAATTGCTTATGAGGGTCCAGCGCGGGTCACACCCCCGCCAGCCGCACAAGGGGCTACGATCATGACCATCCTCACGGCAAGCGTTCTCAGCGACATCTTCGCGGACAACCCGATCCACATCGTCTACGCCGCCGCCCTGCTGATCGGATTGATCTACGCCATCTTCCTGCTGTTCTTTCAGGGCATCGGCGACGCGCTGGGCGATCTCGACTTCGCCCCCAGCATAGATGCCGACATGGGCGATATTGACCTGATTGACGCTGACGGCGCGTCCGAAGCGACCGGCGTCAGCATGTTGGCTGTGGCCAGTTTCATCTCATCGTTCGGCGCGTTCGGCTTGATCTCTGCGACGCTGTTCGATGCGGGCACGGTCGTCAGCCTGGTCGTCGCCCTGGTCGGCGGTGTGCTGGTGGGCATCGCAGCCCAGGGGTTTTTCCTGTACATCCTGTCGCCGACGATCAGCAGCGAAGTGCGCCAGGCCCGGCTGATCGGCCAGGTGGCCGAGATCACGACGCCCATCCCGCTCAATGGTGTCGGCCAGATCGCCTTCGTCGCCCAGGGCAGCCGGGTCACCTACTCGGCCCGCGCCACCGACGAGCAAAGCGCCTTCGAGCGCGGCACGCCGGTGCGCATCGAGCGCATCGTGGGCGGCATGGCCTACGTGAGCGCCATTGACTGACAACCCGTCGCCGCCAGGCATCCGGCACCCTTCGCCGCCGCTTCTTCGCCCGCCGGGTGCCGCTACCTGTCCGATCATGCACCACCTCTGTCCAGTGCCAGTTGTTCAACCTGTGATCCGTAGAAAGGATAACCGCCCATGCTAGCTGTAGGTGCCATTGTCATCCTGCTCTTCCTCTTCATCCTGTTCACGCTGGTGGCCGTCTACGCCAGCCGGGTGAGGAAGGTCGGCCCCAACGAAGTCCTGATCATCTCAGGCCGCCGCACGCGCAGCAGTGAAACCGGCGAAGTGGAGCCGTATCGCATCGTCAAGGGCGGGCGCGCCTTCATCTGGCCCATCCTGGAGCGCGTGGACACGCTGCTGCTGGAGATCATGACCATCGAGATCATCACCGACGATGTGTACACCCGCCAGGGCGTGCCGGTCACGCTGGAAGGCGTCGCCCAGATCAAGATCGCCAGCGACGACGTGTCCATCCGCACCGCCGCCGAGCGCTTTCTGTCCAAGACCCGCGCCGAGATCACCAACGTCGCCCACGAGACGCTGGCCGGCCACCTGCGCGCCATCATCGGCAACATGACCGTCGAGGAGATTTACCGCGAGCGCGACAAGTTCGCCCAGGAAGTGCAGGATGTCTCGGCCAGCGACCTGGCCAACATGGGCCTGGGCATTGACACCTTCGTGATCAAGGACGTGCGCGACAAAGAAGGCTACCTCGACGCGCTGGGCCGCCCGCGCGTGGCCGAAGTCAAGCGCGACGCGACCATCGCCGAGCAGCTCGCCCTCACCCGCGAGGCCGAAGCCCGCCGCGACTACAACCTGCAACAGGCCAGCTACGACAGCGAAGTGGCCCGCAAGCAGACCGAGGCCAACCTGGCCGGGACGCTCCAGGAGCGCATCACCAGCCAGACAATCCGCGCCGAAGAAGTCCAGATTGAGCTGATCGAAAAACAAAAGCGGATTGAGGTGCAGGAGCAGGAAGCGCTGCGCATGGAAAAGGAGCTGGAGGCGACCGTCCGCAAGCCAGCCGCCGCCGAACAGTTCCGCATTGAGACGCTGGCCAACGCCCAGAAATACGAATTGGAAGCGCACGCCGGTGGTGAGGCTGCCGCTATCCGCGCGCGCGGCGAGGCCGAAGCAGACGCCATCCGTGCACGCGGCCTGGCCGAAGCCGAGATCACGCTGCAGAAAGGCCTGGCCGAGGCGCAGGCGATGGAGAAGAAAGCCGCCGCCTGGCAGCAATACAACCAGGCCGCCATCATCCAGCAGGTCGTCGAAGCGCTGCCCCAGGTTGCCGCCGCCATCGCCCAGCCGCTCGCCCAGACCGACCGCATCGTGATCATCAGCAGCGGCGATGGGGCCAGTGCTGGAGCCTCCAAGCTCAGCGGCGACATCACCAACATCATCGCCCAGGTGCCCGCCACCGTCGAAGCGCTCACTGGCCTGAACCTGAGCGAGTCGATCAGCCAGCTTCCGGGCATTCTCAACGCCAAACCGGACGGCGAGCCGAAGTCGAAGTAATGCCCGGCCCAAACCCCGGCTTCCGAAGTCTGCGCAGACTTCGGAAGCCCCTTTCGGAAAATGGCGTCTGGCTGACCTCACCCCCTGGCCTCACTGCGCTCGCCTTTTTCCGGTGCTTTGGATATACTCTACCCTGCGGGACAGGCTCCCCCTCACCTCATGGATACGTGGTCTAGGCCACTGGATACGGTTCAGGGTGGGCTTGTCCTTCACTGGCGGGGCACTCTCTCTCCAACACAGTCAACGCTGTCAGGGGGACAAACGTGCTCTCCGCCAGGGCAGGCTCAGACTGTCTATTCTACCGTCTGAGCCTGCCTTTAATATATGAGGGGGCGGCGAGGCGCGTCAGCGCCGAGCGGGGGTGAGGTAAACCGGACGCGGGCAAACGATCTGACAGATTTTGCACACATCTCCTCCACCCGCACCTATAGATCACAAAGACCGCCGGGTGGCGGTCTTTGCCATGTACGGTCTATCCCTCAAGCGCAGCGCGCTACGGCTTGGAGTCGTAGCCAGGGCCGCTCTTGAAGAACTCGTAATTCCACTTGATGTCGCCGGTCAGGTCAACCACTTCGCCGCCCGCCGCCGTCTCGATCTTCCTGGACTCCCAGGGGATGCGCTCCTGCCCAGCAGCCATCTCATAGGCATCGGGCACTTCTTCTTCGACGAAGATCGCCTCAAATGGACATTCGGGCACGCACGCGCCGCAGTCAATGCAGGTGTCTGGGTCAATGTAGTACCACGGCCACTCGCTCTCCGGGAAGCCGGGTATGATACAGTCAACCGGGCACACCTCCACGCACGCCCCATCGCGCAAGCAGAGGCTGGTAATGATATGGGTCATCTGTCCCGCTCCTTATTGGTTCTAGACGACTGATCAACGAGATTTGTCCAGCGATCCCTCGCTGAACCGTTCTTCAAACCGAACAGCACACTCAGCTCGTTCAGAAGTTATGCCGCGCGTGCCGTTTCATGCGCTAACCCCACTATAACAAACGGGATGCCAAACGCGCAAGGTTAGGCACGGTGGCATTGGCAGCAAATCCCGAGATCCGCGCCTCCGGCCGATCAGGCGTTGTACCCTGGCCCGTTGCGGAAGAATTCATAATTCCACTTGATATCTGCGGTCAGATCCACGATCTCGCCGCCCTGGGCTGTGTAGCGCTGGCCGCCATGCGGCACGCGCTCCTGCCCGGCTGCCATCTCGTAGGCATCTGGCACGTCTTCCTCGGCAAAGATCGCCTCGAACGGGCATTCGGTCACGCAGGCACCGCAGTCAATGCACGAATCGGGGTCAATGTAATACCAGGGCCACTCGCTCTCTGGCATCCCGGCGATGACGGCCTCAGATGGGCACACGTCCGCGCAGACCCCGTCGCGCAGGCACAGGCTGGTAACAATATGTGGCACGCGGTTCCTCCTCCGGGCAGCACACTTCGCAACAATCTACCACACTTCACTATACCCCTCCTCACGGTTCTGTCATGTGAAAAAACACAGACAGAATAGATGACGTTAGGCACAGCTTTGTGGTGGCGAGCCGTCCGCCCCAAATAAAAGGGCCGGGAGCAAATGCCCTCCCGGCCCAGTTTCACTTCCCAGCCGCCTGCTTTAGAGACCCTTTGAGAGGCTGTTTTCCCCCGCCCCCGCCCCTTCCCCCACCAGGGGGGCAGAGCATAAGAGGCCCTTTGAGAAGCTGTTCCTCCCCCACCCCAAACCTCTCCCCCACAAGGAGGGAGGGGCTTAGCGAGCGCGTTTTTCTCCCTTCCCCCCTCGTGGGGGAAGGGCCGGGGATGGGGGGGCAAAGGCAGGCGCACGGTTTTTCGAACGGCCTCTTAACCGCCGCGCGCGGCCTTGAAGCGCTCGGCCACGTCCGCCCAGTTGACGACGTTCCACCAGCCCTCAACGTAAGCGCCCCGGTTGTTCTGATACTTCAGGTAGTAGGCATGCTCCCACACATCGAGCACCAGCAGCGGGCGCACGCCCCACTGCGTCAGATTCTGGTGCTTTTCCGACTGCAGGACTTCTAACTGACCGGCGACCGGTTCCCACACCAGCAGCGCCCAGCCGCTGCCTTCGACCTGGTTGGCTGCCGCGCTGAAGTGCGCTTTGAACGCAGCGAAGCTGCCGAAGTCCTTGACGATCTGTGCGGCCAGCTCGCCGGACGGCTCGCCGCCGCCCTCGCCCGCCGGAGCCATGTTCGGCCAGAAGATCGTGTGCAGCAGATGGCCCGACCCATGAAAAGCGGCCTCGCGCGACCAGTGCTTGGCCAGCGCGAAATCGCCGGCAGCGCGCGCTGCTTCCAGCTTCTCCAGCGCCGCGTTCAGCCCGTTCACATAGGCCAGGTGGTGCTTGTCGTGGTGCAGGCGCATCGTCTGTTCGTCAATATGGGGTTCCAGGGCATTGTAGTCATAAGGCAGCGGGGGCAGTTCGTATTTCTTGGCCATGATGATGTTTCCCTCCATCAATCCATGAGAAGTCGGGCACGGGGCCGGCGAGCCAGGCTCGCGCGCGCCCCACAAGGGATGGTAATTTTGCGCCAGCGCGCTCAATCAGCAGAGATTATCGGGAAGCTGCGCGAGAGGCTGCCAATAGATTTGCGTATGAATCGCCGCCATACTTTCGAAGAAAGCCGGCGATAGCCCGCGCTAGACCCCCACCAGCGTCCGGCGCAGGAAAGCCAGGTCTTCGAGCGCGCGCCCCGCGCCGACGGCGGTGGCTACGCTGGGGTTCTCAGCGCGGTAGGCGGGCACGCCCACCTTGCGCGTGATGTACTGGTCAATGCCGCGCAACAGCGCGCCGCCGCCCGTCAGCACCACGCCCCGGTCAATGATGTCCGAGGCCAGCTCCGGCGGCGTCTTCTCCAGCACGGCCTGCGCTGCGCCGACAATCGTCGCCAGCGGCTCGGCGATGGCCTCCACCACTTCGCTCGTCGTGACCGTGATCGTGCGCGGCAGGCCGCCCACCTGGTCGCGGCCCTGAATCTCCATGCTCATCTCCTGGCCGATGTCCACCGCCGCGCCGATCTGAATCTTGATCGACTCAGCGGTCGGCTCGCCGATGACCAGGCTGTACTTGCGCCGGATGTAGTTGATGATCGCCTCGTCCAGGCGCATCCCGCCCATGCGCACGCCATCTGCCACGACAATGCCGTTCATGGCCAGCACTGCCGCTTCGCTGGCCCCGCCGCCCATGCTGAAGACCATGTTGCCCGCCGGCGTGCTGATCGGCAGCCCGGCGCCCAGCGCCGCCAGCAGCGGCTCCGGCAGCAGGTACGCTTCGCGCGCGCCGGCGCGCACCGCCGCTTCGTGGACAGCGCGCTTCTCAACGCTGGTCACGCCATAGGGCACGCTGAGCATCACCTCCGGGCCGCGAAAGTGCATCCGCCCGCTCACCTTGCGGAAGAAGTAGCGCAGCATGGCTTCGGTCACTTCGTAGTCGGCGATCACGCCGTCGCGCAGCGGGCGCAGCACCTCGATATGCTCCGGGTGGCGCCCGTACATATCGCGCGCTTCCTGGCCCACCGCCACAACTCGCTCTTCTTCGATGGTCAGCGCGACCATGGCCGGCTCTTGCAGCACGATCTGCCCGTCGGCATAGATCATGACGTTATTCGTGCCGAGATCCACGCCCAGTTTTTGTGAGAACATGCCCATGGGACAATCGCCTTCTCGCGGTGTCAGTTTGCGCGCCGCAGCACAAGGTATACCGCAAGCCGCCTCAATACGCGAAAAAGCATCGCGCCGGGCGTTCCCCTGCGCGATGCCTCTGGTACGTATGAGCAGAGCGCTGCCGCCCGCTCAGTCCTCGTCTCCTACGCTGCGCACGCGCGGGCTGCGACCCTGCACCCGTCCGTGCACTTTGGCCGCGATCTCGACCCGGCGCAGCTCCTGGGCGATCTCCGCCCGCTGCCCCGCGCTGGGGCTGGAAGCCATCAGGTCACGGGCGCGGTTGCGCGCCTCTTCGATCTGCACCATATCCAACTCGTAGACCGAGTCCGCATCGTCGGCCAGCACGGTCACCTTGTCGGGGCGCACTTCGACCACACCCCCATAGACGACGAAGCTCACCACGTCTTCGCCCTCGACAATGCGCAGCTCGCCAAACGCCAGCGTCGTCAGCAGCGGCGCATGGTTGGGCAGGACGCCCATCTCGCCCTCGCTGCCGGGGATGATCACCATCTCGGCATGGCCGGTGTGATAAAGCCGGCGCACGCGCGAAACGACCTCTACCTCAAGCGGCATCCTGTCCTCCTCCCTGCGAGCGGCGGCCTCAGCCCCGCCCGGCGGCGCTCGCGCTGTTAGTTGGCAGCTTCTGCGTCGCGGTAACGCTCCAGCACGTCCTCAATGGGGCCGGCCATCATGAACAACTGCTCCGGAATGTGATCAAGCTCCCCGTCCAGGATCATGCGGAAGCCGCGCACCGCGTCCTTGACCGGCACATAGCGCCCTTCGCGCCCGGTAAACTGCGTCGCGACGTGGAACGGTTGGCTGAGGAAGAACTGGATGCGCCGCGCACGGGCCACGATGGCCTTGTCGTCCTCCGAAAGCTCGTCCACGCCCAGGATGGCGATGATGTCCTGCAGGTCTTTGTAGCGCTGGAGCACCTGCTGCACTTCGCGGGCCGTGCGATAGTGCTCCTCGCCGACGATCAGCGGATCGAGGATGCGGCTGGTGCTGGCCAGCGGGTCCACCGCCGGGTAAATGCCCTGCTCCACGATAGCCCGGTCGAGCGCCACCGTCCCGTCCAGGTGCGCGAACACGGCGACCGGGGCCGGGTCGGAGTAGTCGTCCGCCGGGACGTAGACCGCCTGCAGGGACGTGATCGAGCCGGTCTTGGTGCTGGTGATGCGTTCCTGCAGATCGCCCATCTCCTGGGCCAGCGTCGGCTGATAGCCCACCGCCGAGGGCATGCGCCCCAGCAGCGCCGACACTTCCGAGCCGCTCATCGAGAAGCGGAAGATGTTGTCAATGAAGAGCAGCACGTCACGGCCCTGGTCGCGGAAGTGCTCGGCCATGGCCAGGCCGGTCAGCGCCACGCGCAGGCGCACACCAGGCGGCTCGTTCATCTGTCCGAAAGACATCGCCGTCTGGCTGATCACGCCGCTCTCGGTCATCTCGCCGTAAAGCTGCGTGCCCTCGCGGGTGCGCTCGCCCACGCCGGCGAAGACCGAAAAGCCCTCGTGTTCGGTGGCGATGGAGCGAATCAGCTCCATGATGATCACCGTCTTGCCGGTGCCCGCGCCGCCGAAAATGCCCGCCTTGCCGCCCTTGCGGAACGGCGCGATCAGGTCAATGACCTTGATGCCCGTCTCGAACAGCTCGACGCGCGTCACCTGCTCGTCGAACGGCGGGGCCGGGCGGTGAATCGGGTAATACGTGTCGGTGTGCACTTCGCCCTTGCCGTCAATCGGGCGGCCCAGCACGTTGAAGATACGCCCCAGCGCCGCTTCGCCCACCGGCACCATGATCGGCGCCCCCGTAGCAAAGGCCGGGACGCCGCGCTGCAGACCGTCGGTGGCGTCCATAGCCACGCAACGCACGCGGCCGTCGCCCAGGTGCTGCTGCACTTCGAGGATCAGCGGCTCGTCCCCCCCGCGCGGGACGCGAATCGCATCATAGATTTCGGGCAGATCGGCACCCGGCGGGAAGGCTACGTCCACCACGCCGCCCAGGATTTGCGCAATGGTTCCTTCGACCTCTTGCCTGACTCTCGCACCCATCACTTATCTTTGTCTCCTCGCTGCACTCCGGGCGGCTATCCCGCATCGGACTGTTTCAGGGCTTCCACGCCGCCGACGATGTCCAGAATCTCGCTGGTGATCGAAAGCTGGCGCGCCTTGTTGTACTCAAGCTGGAGCAGATCGCCCAGCGTCTCCGCGCTTTCGGATGCGCTGCGCATGGCCACCATGCGCGCGCTGTGCTCGCTGGACAGGCTCTCGCGCACAGCTTGCAGAATCTGCAACTGGGTGAAGCGCGGAATCACTTCGTTGAGGATGGCCGCAGCGCTCGGCTCGTAGATATAGTCGCCGCCGCGCCGTTTCACCTCTGGCTCTGGTGCCACCAGCTCCATGATCTCGCGGCTGCGCGCCTCGAATGGGCGCAGCGGCAGCAGCGGCAGCACCCGCGGCTGCTGCGTCATGGTGTTGATAAAATTGGTATAGGCGATGAACACTTCGTCTACCGGCACGCGCAGGAACTCGTCGAAAACGATCTGCGCGATCTGCGCGATGTCGCCCACGTCGGGGTCTGCCGGCAAATGCGAGAACTCGGCCACGATTTTCTGATCTTTGAGAAAGGCCGGCGCGTTCTCGTCGCGCTCTCTGGCCGCAATGTAGCGGCGCAGCAAGTCGCGGCCCTTGCGCCCGACGGTGATCCAGCGCACTGGGCGCTCGTACTGTTCGGCGAAGCGGATGGCCCGGCGCACAATGTTGGTGTTGTAGGCCCCGGCCAACCCCCGGTCGCCGGTGATCAGCACGACCGAGATGCGCGTCACCTCCGGGCGCACCTCCAACAGCGGGTGTCGCGCCACGCCCGTGCTCTGCGCCGCCACGTTCACCAGCACGTCATAGGCGTGCTGCGCATACGGGCGACTGGCGAGCACGGCGGCCTGCGCCTTGCGCACCGACGACGCCGACACCGCCTCCAGGGCGCGCGTCACCTGGTTGATATTCTTCACCGACCGGATATGCCGCCTGATCTCGCGAGTTGAGGCCATGGTTTACCCCATTCCCTTCTGCACGGAGACCGGCCCTAGTCGGCAGCGTGAAGCTCGATCCACGCCTGGTTGAACTCGTCGGCCACTTTCGTCAGCAGCGCCGCGATCTCGTCGCTCAGCCGGTAGTCATCCGCCTTGAGTTGCTCCGCCAGGTCCGGGTAGTTGCTGTGCAGGTGGTGCAGGAATTCCTCTTCCCACTGCTTGACCTGGCCCACCGGCACGTGGTCAATCTTGCCGCGCGTGCCGACGAAGATGAGCGCCACCTGATCGAGCAGCGGCGTAGGCTGATACTGTGCCTGCTTGAGCGTCTCCTGCAGGCGCATGCCGCGATCAAGCTGCTGCTGCGTGGCTTTGTCCAGGTCGGACCCGAACTGGGCGAAGGCTGCCAGGCTGCGGAACTGCGCCATATCCAGGCGCAGCCGCCCAGCCACGCTCTTCATGACCTTGCGCTGCGCGTCGCCACCCACGCGGCTGACGCTCAGGCCGGTGTTCACCGCCGGGCGCACGCCGGAGTAGAACAGATCGCTTTCCAGGTAAATCTGCCCGTCGGTGATCGAAATCACGTTGGTGGGGATATAAGCCGACACGTCGCCGAGCAGCGTCTCGATGATCGGCAGCGCCGTCAGGCTGCCGCCGCCGCGTTCCTCCGAAAGCTGCGCGGCGCGCTCCAGCAGGCGGCTGTGCAGATAAAACACGTCGCCAGGATAGGCCTCGCGCCCCGGCGGGCGGCGCAGCAGCAGCGACACCTGGCGATAGGCCCAGGCGTGCTTGGACAGGTCATCGTAGATCACCAGCGCGTCGCGGCCCTGCTCCATGAAGTACTCGCCCATCGCGCAGCCCGCGTAGGGGGCGATGTATTGCAGCGCCGCCGGATCGGACGCCGAAGCCACCACGACGATGGTGTGATCCATCGCCCCGTACTCTTCGAGTGTCGCCACCACGCCGGCGACCTGGGCGCGCTTCTGCCCGATCGCCACGTAAATGCAGATCAGGTCTTCGCCCTTCTGGTTGATGATCGTGTCAATGGCGATGGCCGTCTTGCCCGTCTGCCGGTCGCCGATGATCAGCTCGCGCTGGCCGCGCCCGATGGGGATCATGGCATCAATGGCGCGCACGCCGGTCTGCACCGGGCGGTACACGTTCTGCCGCTCAACTACGCCCGGCGCGATGCGCTCGATCGGCAGATATTCGGACGCGATGATCGGGCCTTTGCCGTCAATCGGGGTGCCCAGCACATCCACCACGCGCCCGATCAGGCCGTCGCCCACCGGCACCGACACAATGCGCCCTGTGCCGCGCACTTCGTCGCCTTCTTTGATGTCAATGTAATCTCCCATGATGATCACACCGACATTGTTCTCTTCCAGGTTGAAGGCGATGCCCATCACGCCGTTGGCGAACTGCACCAGTTCCTGGGCGTGCACCTTGTCCAGGCCAGAGACGCGGGCAATGCCGTCGCCGACCTCCACGACCGTGCCCACGTCCACCGCTTTAAGCTCGCGCTCAAAGCGCTTGATCTGTTCCAACAGCCCCTGGGTAATTGCGTTCGTCAGCTCCGCCATATAAGAGTCTCTCCTCGCAGCCTGGGGAGACGATGCCCCCGCCCTGTTCAGCTTCAACCCGCGAGTCACGATGCCTGCCAGCGCCCGCGAGCGGTGTCCACGCCACAGACCCGGCGCAGCCGCTCGCCGCGCCGATGAGCATTGTAAAATATAGATCAATTGAGGCGAATTATCAAAAATAAATGATACTTTCTCTCTGGCGCGATGGCGCCGTTCAGCGCCCTTCCTGATCGTTATTGTCCGGGTCGCGCCCGGCCAGCCGCGACATCTTGCGCCCGCCGCCCAAGCCCACGCTGCGCTGGTAGGCCGCCCAGATCGCCCGCGAGATGACCGTGCGCAGTCCGCCCTTCTCCAGTTGGTAGAGCGCCTCCGCCGATGTGCCGCCGGGGCTGGTGACCTCGTTGCGCATCATCGCCAGGTGATTGCCCGCCTGCGCCGCGTACTCGACCGATCCGCGCATCGTCTGCAAGACCAGCCTCTCGGCGATGTGGCGCGAAAAGCCCAGGTGTACCCCGGCGTCCACCATCGCCTCCATGAACAGGAACACATAGGCCGGGCCGGTGCCGCTCAACGCCGTCGCCATGTCCAGGTAATCCTCATCCTGGACGAAAATCTCTTCGCCGAACGCCCGCAGCAGCATTCGTGCCTGCTCGCGCTGCGCTTCGGGCACTTCGTCGGTGGCCGTCCACACGCTGATCCCCTGGCCGATGCGCGCCGGCGTGTTGGGCATCACGCGCACCACGCAGGCGTTCGCCAGCCCATCGGCAATCATCCTGATCGACGCGCCGGCGACAATGCTCACCACCAGCGAGCACGTGCGCGCCCCGCCGCGCACCTCCGGCAGCACGCGGTCGAGCACCTGCGGCTTGACCGAAAGCACCAGGATGTCGGCCCTGGTCGCCCCTTCCAGGTTATCAGTCGTGGTGCGCACGCCGTAAGCCGTGGCCAGCTCTTCCAGCCGCTCCGGGCGCGGGTCCACCGCGATGATCTGCTGCGGCTGCACCATGCGCTGCTTGAGCAGCCCCTGGATCATGGCCTCGCCCATGTTGCCGCTGCCAATGAAGGCGATCGTCAGGTCTTCAAACATCCCGCCAAGTCCTCGCTCCAGCCAACCAACACATCCGCGCGCCAGCGAAGCGCCGAGACGCTCCCTCGCGGTCAGGCCACCATCTTACCGCAAGAACGGCCCGAACAACACGGGCAATACTGACCAGTATGCACAAACAGCCTGTTGCCGGAGCCAGCCCAGGGACGCCCGCCGCACGTCCTCCCTCGATCTCCTCTCCGGCGAAATAAGCGCGAAGGCCCGGCAAGTCGCTCGCTCCCCTGGTCTTGCGGGCCAGGAGAGGAAAGCAGAGCCAGGCCCACCGGGTCTGAGCCGCCCTTCAGCGCCAGAGGTTGTTCGAGAAGCCGTGCACCTGCCCTCGCCCCCCATCCCCGGCCCTTCCCCCACGAGAGGGGAAAGGAGGAAAGCGTCTCCGCTCAGCCCCTCCCTCCTTGTGAGAGAGGGGTTTGGGGTGGGGGGACATCACTTCTCAAACGGTCTTTCAGGGCGTCAGGTAAAAAGTCATGTGCTGGAGATGCGCCGCCGGGTCTATGTACTGCACGTGCACGCCCTCCGGCACCGCCAGCGAGATTGGCGCGTAATTCAGCAGCGCGGTCACGCCCGCCTCGATCAGCCGGTCGGCCACAGCCTGCGCCTCGGCGGCAGGCACGGCGATCATGGCGATGCGGATGCCCAGGCGCTGGGTTTCGGCGGCAAGCTGATCCATCGGAAGGACGGTCAGGTTGCCGACGCGCTCGCCGAGCAGCTTCGGATCGGCGTCGAACAACGCCGCAACACGGAACCCCCGCGCCTGGAAGCCGCGATAGTGCGCGATGGCGCGCCCCAGGTCGCCCACGCCGACAACAGCCATCGGCCACTCGTGATCCACCTTGAGGATGTGGCGAATCTGCTCATAAAGATACTGAACATTGTAGCCCGTGCCCTGCTTGCCGAATTCGCCGAAGTGCGACAGGTCTTTGCGAATCTGCGCCGAGCTGATGCCCAGCCGCTCGCCCAGTTCGTGCGAGGAAGTGTACTCTCTCTCTTCCTGGATCATCCGGCCCAAAGCGCGCAGGTAGATCGGCAACCGCCCAATGACAATATCCGGGATACTGGCCCTGGTCCCCATCCGGCTGCGACTCCTTTCCCGGCTGGTAGCTCTGCCCTCGTACCACGCCGATAATAGATCGGGGAAATAGGGGAAAATGTGAATAGCATAACAATCGTAGCACGCTTCATTCATAAAAACAATAATTCTCCAGAAAAATTCGCAAACTTCGTTGCCCCGTCTCGCTGTCGCTGCTATGATTCGCGCCATCGTCACTCGAACGCACAGCCCAGCCGCCCATGCCTCGCTCAGCACCGCCCGCCCGCCGCCTCTCGCGCCGCGACTTCCTCGGCCTGGCCGGCATGACCGCCATCGCCGGCGCGCTGACCTGCGTGGGCGCGTCGCTCGGCTACCTGGTCGCGGACGATCTCAGCCGCCCCCGGCGGGCGCCGTTCCCCACGCAGCCCCCCGCCGCGCTCTCCGCCTACGCCAAGCAGATCGATCGTCCCGGCATCCTGGAACGGCGGGACTGGGGCGCGCGCGAGCCGGATCACAGCGCGGAGAACGAGAGCGGCTTCTATGGCCCGGACAACCGCGAAGGCTGGCGCGTCTACGAGGGCGATCTGCGCGCCGTGTATCGCACGGTTGTCGTGCATCACTCCGTGCTTTACGAGATTGACGATTCCACCACCATGCGCGCCATCCAGCAGCAGCACCTGGAGCTGCGCGGCTGGGCCGACATCGCCTACCATTTCGGCGTCGGGCGGAACGGGCAGGTCTTCGCCGGGCGGCCATTGAACGTGCGCGGCACGCACGTGGCGGGCTTCAATACCGGCAGCGTCGGCGTCGTCTTCCTCGGTGACTTCAGCCAGGACCTCCCCACTCCGGCCCAGCTTGAGATCGGTCGCCGGCTGATTGACTGGCTGACCCTGCGCCTGGAGTTGACTCACCTGGCCGGACACGGCGACTTCAACAGCGACACCGACTGCCCCGGCCAGTATCTGCGCGTGGCGCTGAGCGCCCTGGCCCAGTCCGCCGGGCTGGCCCTGGGCACGGGCGGCTATCTGCCGGACTCAGCGTGAGCCGCCGCGCCCCCGGAATCAAATAGCGCCCCTTTCGGGGCGCGCTATCACCCTGGCCCGCGCTCATGCGAATTCGCGGCGTCCGCGAAACCAGACAAAGGCCGCCGCCAGCGCGACAACCAGCAACGCCGCCGCGCCAACCGCCAGCACCGAAGGCTCGCCCTGACCGGGCAGATCGTCAGCGGGCGGGTACCCGGTGGCGGGCAACCCCGTCGGCACGAACACCTCGCCGACCGCCGTCTGCGTGAACGGCCCCGCCGATCCCGTCCCGGCCAGCATCACCTGGCTGACCAGCACGCCGTTGGCCGGGCCGCGCAGCACCGTCGTGTGCACGCGCATGGTGACCGTCTGGCCCGGACGCAGCTCCGGCACCGAGAAGACAGCCGCGCGGTTGCTGATGGCCACTTCTCCGTACTCAGTGTCGGCCTTGTCAACGCGCAGATCATCGTGCAGGGAGTTGGTCACCAGCAGATCGGAGCCAGCCGAAGTCCCGGAGTTGGTCAGCGTGATCACCCAGATGACCGCTTCGCCCGGCAGCCCTAGCACGCCATCGGGCAGCTCGGCAGTGACGGTCAGCGTCCCCTGAAACTCGGCGCCGCCCATCCACAGCACAAGGCCCGGCGCGCCGGCCAGGGAGACACTGGGCCAGCCAGGCGCGCACCGGGCATCTTCCGCCGCCCCAGCGAGCCACAGCGCCAGGAGCAATACGCTCGCCAGCGCCAGCAATCTGCGCATGATCCCCCTCAATGTAGTCAGACAGATGGAGAAGATCGGCTCCTCATCTGTCATTATACCTTTTTCGCCGCCGTCTGTAAAAGCCGTGTGCAGGCGGTGGCGAATCGTCGGTTGATCAGCCCGGCCCTTGTCATGCCCGGCCCGCCCTGTTACCATTTGCGCTGCGCCGCATTCGCCCGCCCGGTGGCAGGGGGCTGGCAGGTGCGCTCGCCACCCTGCGCCCCGCACGGACAAAGGCCGGCGAGGGAGAACAGGGCCAGACACGCGGCGCGACCAACAGCCGTTCGGCCCATAACACGAGCGGCAATTGTCCGATCAGCACAGATGGACACACCCATGGGCGCTCCAGCAGACCGACCGCCGCTGAACACTACCTTCCAGGCCGTTAACGCCAGCATCATTGAAGGGTTGGGTCGGCTGGCCAGCTATTTCGGCTTCTCCAAGGGGATGGGGCAGTTGTTCGGCGTGCTCATGCTTAGCCCCGAACCGCTCAGCCTGGACGACCTGATGGAACGGCTGGGCATCTCCAAGGCGAACGTCAGCACGACGATGCGCACGATGGAGCACATGGGCCTCGCCCGTGAAGTGTGGATCAAGGACGACCGGCGCAAGTTCTACCGGGCCGAGAGCGACTTCTGGCAGATTCTGGCCAACATCCTGCGCAACCGCGAGTTGCGCGATGTGAACCAGGCGCTGCACGTCCTGGACGACAGCGCCCAGCGCCTGCAAGAAGCGATCCCGGATATGGAGCCAGAAGATCGCCGGCTGGCAGAATATTACCTGGAGCGCCTGAGCCAGCTTCAGGAGTTCTTCGGCCTGGCGCAGATACTGCTCATGTCGCTGATCGAGCGCGTCCAGGATCAGCCCGACGCAGCGCGAGCCGGTCGCGGCAACCTGGAATGAGCGCCAGGCCGCCAGCAGCCATTGCCGCCCTGGTGAGGGCGCTGTTATAATTGGTTCAGAAAGTTATGAAAGACACAAAACAGGCGCAGGCCGGGCATCAGCCAGGAGCGCCCTTCAGGATGAGCGCAGGCCGTCGCTGACAGGCGAGCAGCCGGCGCACCCTGTCGCCAGGGCGCACGGAGCGCTTCACCAGAAACCTTGAGGCCGCAGAGTGAGAGACCGTTTGAGAAACTGTTTTCCCCCACCCCAAACCCCTCCCCCACAAGGAGGGAGGGGTTTGGGGCCGGCGCTCTGCTCCCTTCCCCCACGAGGGGGGAAGGGCCGGGGATGGGGGGCAAAGGCAGGCGCACGACTTCTCGAACGGCCTCTGAGATTTCACCAGTCGCCGTCATCACGCCAGCGGGCGCGGAGCGCAAGGCAGCATGAGCATTAATACGTCTCTCCAGGCTGTGGAAGAACTTCTGCTGTCCGTCGCGCGCAGCTCGGTGCCGCTGCTCAGCGAGACAAGCCAGCACATCCTCTCAGCCGGTGGCAAGCGTCTGCGCCCGCGCCTGGTGCTGCTGGCTCATGCGGCGGCGGGCGGCCAGAATACCGCCGAGGTCGTCCCGCTGGCCGTCGCCGTCGAGATCATCCACACGGCGACTCTCGTCCACGACGACATCAACGATCACGGCACGCTGCGACGGGGCCGCGCGACGGTCAACTCGCGCTGGGGCAGCACCTTCGCTCTGCTGACCGGGGACTACATGTTCACCAAGACCTACGAGATCATGGCCCCCTACTCCGCCGAGCTGAATCTGATCCTGGCGCGCGCGGCCATCGAGCTTGTCGAAGGCGAGACGCTCCAGATTCAGGCCGCCCGTGCGGGCGCGCTCGACCGCGAGACCTATTATCAGATCATCTCCAAGAAGACTGCGGCGCTGTTCGTCGCCTGCGCCGAGCTGGGGGCCACCATCGCCGGCGCGCCGGGCGAATGGATCGCCGCGCTGCGCGACTACGCCTTCAACCTGGGCCTGGCGTTCCAGATCATTGATGACGTGCTCGATCTGTCAGGCGATAGCCAGGCGCTGGGCAAGAATGCGGGCATAGACCTGGCCCAGGGGCGCGGCATTGCCGCCGTGCGCGACGATGGCGCGGACGCCCGCTCGGTGGCGGCGGTGCAGGTCACCCCGGACACTGCGCCCGGCCCCCTCAAAGAGTCCCTGCTCTCCGGCCAGTCGCCGCAGGTTGCCATCGAAATAGGCCGCGCCAAAGCCCACGAGCTGGTGGGGCGCGCCCTGGCCAGCCTGGAAGCCCTGCCGCCCTCCGACGCCCGCGACGAGCTACAGGCGCTCGCCCAGCAGGTCGTCACGCGCGACCATTAGCGCCGTCCAGCCCCCACGAGCACCATCAGGTCAAGCCCGCTCGGAGCGTGCAATCCCCTTGCCCTGCCAGCACGCCCTAGTCGAGCGGCGCGTCCGGGCTGGTCGGCGCATAGAAGAGGATAGGCAGCGGATCGCCCTCCCCAAAGTGAGCGGCCCACAAAGCCCGGAACGTCCCATCGAGGGCCATGTCTTGCAGCGTGGCGTCCACCAGCGCGCGGAAATCCGCGTCGGCGTGCGGCACGGCGAGCGCAATCGGGCGATCATCGCCGTACTCGGTGGGCAAAATCTTGACGCCTGTCTCGCCGGACTCCTGCACCAGTCCCCGCAGGCGCAGGTTGTCGCCGAAGACGGCGTCCACGTTGCGCCCGACGGTCAGCGTGTAGATGGCGTCGTCCTCGCGCTGAATGGCAAACGGCTCGTTGATGTTGGCGCTGACGCCCGACATCTCGGCGAAGCGCCGGATCAGGTCGGCGTCACCCGGTTCGTCCGCAAAATACCCGATCCACCAGCCAGTGCCGAGCATATCGGCGAAGCCGCTGACGATCTGCGAGGGCTGGGCGACCATCAGCCGGTCGCCGTGCGTCAGGTAGGGCAGCGAGTACTCGACGCGCAGCGTGGCATCCCACAGCGGGCTGATGCCTACCGCCAGATCGGCCTGCCCCCCGGCGACGAGCGCCGCCGCCCCCTGCGCTGAGTCGGGCAGGTACTCGATCTGCGCATTCCAGCGGCGGGCCATCTCCTCCACCAGGGCGCGATTCAGGTTGTTGATGGTAGCGATCTGGGCGGGCGCATCCTGCCCAGCGGGAACCACGCCCGCCACGCGCAGCGGCTGCCCGCTGCTGAGCCGCTCGGCCACCGAGCGATCGGGGACCGGCGCATCAGTCGGGAAGTCCGCCAGCGTCCGCTGATCGTCATACAGCCGCTCGTAGACAGGCACGAGCAGGTCGAAGTTCGTGCCGCCGCCGGCGAACCACGCGCTGTGGATTTCTTCCAGACGCCCGCTGGCCTTCAGCCGTTGCAGCGAGCGGTTGAGCACATCGCGCAGGTTCACATCCCAGCGGCGAATAGTCATCGCGTAATACTCGTCCAGCACCGACTCGTCAACCAGGCGCATTCCCTGCCGGCCCGCCCGGCGCAGGCTGTCCAGCACGCCCACCATGCCCTGCACCTCGCCGCTCGCCAGCGCGTCAAGCGCCGCGCCCTCAGTGCGGAAGGGGCGCACATCGAAGCTCACGCCGCTGCGCTCGCTCCAGACATGCAGCGCGCGCTCGCTGCGGCTGCCGATCTCGACGGCGACAGGCTGCCCGGCCAGGTCGCGCAGCGCGGCATAAGGCGCTTCGGTCAGCACCACCATCCGCTCGGCGTTGGCGTAGTACGGGTGGGTGAAGTCCACCAGGCTCTCGCGATCGCGGGTGTGAATCTGCTGGCCGACGAGCACGTCCACCTGGCCGCTGAGCAGCATGTCGAGCGCGTTGTGTCGCGTCACCTGGACGAACTCCAGCTCAATCCCCAGCTCAATGGCAATCGCTTCCACAATCTCGATCTCATAGCCGGTGACCACGCCCTGCTCGTTGAGCCAGGCGAAGGGATAAGCGTTGAAGTAGGTGCCCACGCGCAGCGCGCGGTCGCGCTGAATGGCCGCCAGCCCGGACTCCGTCGGCGGCGTGAACGGCGTGACCGTCAGCGTGGGCAGCGGCGTGGGCGGGACGAGCGTCGGCGCGGTCAGGGTCGGCGTCGCCGAGGGGATCGCGCTGGGCGAGGGCGTCGGCGTCACCGTGGGAGCGGGAGTCGCGGTAGCTGTGGCGACGGGCGTCCCATCCTGGGCCGCCACCCTGTTCACTGGCAGCGCAGCGCAGGCAGCCAGCAGCGCGATCAGCCCTGCCGCCGTGCAGCCAGCCAGCAGGGACAGGCGTCGTTTGTGCAGATGAGCGGTGAGAGACATTACGCTATTCCTTATATAGGCTGTGCGCCTCGATGTAGGCGAGGACGGCATCTGGCACCAGGTAGCGTACGCTGCGCCCGGCAGCAATCGCTGTGGCGATGGCCGAGGACGCAATATCCAGGCGCGGCGCGGGAATCCAGGTTACGCGCGCCGCCAGGCCAGGAATGGCACGCTCCAGCGCCTCCAGGTTCACGTCATCAGCGGAGCGACGCAGCACGCCCAGCCGGGCCAGCGCGATCAACTCCTGCGGGCGCGACCAGGTGGGCAGGTCGCGCAGCGAATCCCCACCGACCAGCAGCACAAGATCGCTGCCGGGATATTCCTCGCGCAGCAGGCGCAGCATGTCCACCGTGTAGTGCGGGCCAGGCCGGTCCAGGTCGGTGCGCGCCAGGGCAAAGCGCGCGTTGCCAGCGATGGCCAGCCGGGTCATCTCCGCGCGGTGCTCTGCCCCCGCGCGCACGGCGGGCGCCTCCTTGTGCGGGGGAATGCCAGCGGGCACGAACAGCACGCGCGCCAGCCCCAGATGATCGGCGGCAGCTTCGGCCAGAATCAAATGGCCGAGGTGCGGCGGGTCGAACGTCCCGCCAAACACTCCCAGGCGATCCGGCGCTGCAATCACGGGCGTCGGGCCACGCGGCGGACGCTAGTTGATCTTGAACGGCAGTTGGAACGCATAGCTGTCCACGCACGCATAGCGGAACTCGTAATCGTAGTCCGGGCGCAGCAGATGGCGCGGGTATTCGGCGAAGCCGCGCACGTGCTCGCCCGGCTCTTCCGTCGTCAGCACCGCCTGCGCCGGCAAATATTCGAACCGCTCCCGCTCGGCAAGGCCGAGAAAGCCGCTGTCCACCTCGTGCAGGCAGCTTGCGCGCGGCTCCAGAAGGCCGGGATCGGTCTCGGTGAGGCTGGCGTCCGGGTCGCGCTGCGCCTCAAAGAAGACGCGGACAGTCGCGCTGTCCAGTTCGACGTATTCGAGAGTGATGCGCGTGCTCTCTGTTTTGATACGCTCGTTCATGGCGATGAGCGTCACCGTCTCGGCGCTGCGCTGCCCCGGCTCGACGATCAGGATGAGGTCCTTGCCATATTGGGTGAGGTCGCTGGTCACATAGGCCATCGAGCGGTATTCGAGCCGGAAAACGGTATTGTGCAGGTCGAAGTACAGGTCCTGCCCGTTGATGCGAATGGTCAGCGTGTTGGGCACCCCGTAGTAGGACGTAGGGTTGAAAGCGTCATCCGGCTCGCCTGTCCCCAGCAGCGCAGGCAGCTCCACCCCGTCCGGCGTGCGAAAAGTGATCCTCCCGTTGGCATAGATGCGCACGGTCAGCGTCTGGACTTCTGCTTCCTGTTCCAGCACCAGCTCGCCGCTGGCCGAATCTTCGCACCCGGTTAGGATCAGGACGAGCGCAAGCAGGACGCCTACCACCGCCAGAGCACGCATGGGCCAGGTATCCTCCACAAGGGTGTGCAGTGCCAATCCCAAGAGGCCGGGCGAGCTGGCTCAGTCGCTCCACTCAAGCTCCATGTCGCCGATGAAGACAGAATCGCCGGGCTTGACCCCAGCATCGCGCAGCGCAGCAGTGACGCCCATCGTCTCAAGAATGCGCTGAAAGCGCGTAACGGCCTGGTCGTAGTCCCAGTAAGTCATGGCAGCGGCGCGCTCGATGCGCTTCCCCGCGACGCGGAACTCGCCCTGGCGCAGGCGGGTGACGGTGAAGGCGAGCGGATCTTCGTCAAGCTGATAGGTGGGACGTTCGGCGGGTTCGGGCGGGACGGCGGGCAGGCTGTCCAGCACTTGTACGGCGCGGTTGACTGCGGCGCGGACGTTCTGCCCGGCCGCCGCCGAGATGGCCAGCGCTTCGTAGCCGAGCCGGGTCAGCTTCTCCTTGATTTGCGGCCAGCGCGCCTGCACGTCCGGCAGGTCGAGCTTGTTGAGCACGACAATCTGGGGCTTGCTGCCCAGCGCGTCGTCAAAGAGCGCCAGCTCGCTGTTGATCTGGTGGAAGTCAGCGATCGGGTCGGCGGCGGTGCCGTCGAGCAGGTGCACCAGCACCCGCGTGCGCTGGATGTGGCGCAGAAAGTCGTGGCCCAGCCCGGCCCCGGTGTGCGCTCCTTCGATCAGGCCGGGGATGTCGGCAAAGACCAGGTCGCGGTCGTCCAGCACCACCACCCCCAGGTTCGGCTGAAGCGTGGTGAAGGGATAATCGGCGATCTTGGGCCTGGCGTTGCTGATCACCGACAGCAGCGTGGACTTGCCGGCGTTGGGCACGCCGACGATGCCCACATCGGCCAGCAGCTTCAGCTCCAGGTGCAGCGAGCACTCTTCGCCCGGCTCGCCCCTTTCGGCGATGCGCGGGGCCTGGTTGGTGCTGGTGGCGAAGCGCGCGTTGCCGCGCCCGCCACGCCCACCGCGCGCCACCAGCACGCGCTGGCCGGGCTGCGTCAGGTCGGCGAGCAGGTCACCGGTCGCTGCATTGCGCACGATCGTGCCAGGGGGCACCTCGATCAGCAGATCGTCGGCGCTGCGCCCCGTCCTGTTGCTCGACCCGCCGGGCGCGCCGTTCTCGGCCCGGAAGCGCGACTGTCGCGAGAAGGCGATCAGGGTGTTGAGCGTGGGTTTGACCACCAGGTAAACGTCTCCGCCGCGCCCCCCATCCCCACCGCTGGGGCCGCCGCGTGGGACGAACTTCTCGCGCCGGAAATGGACGAGGCCTGCGCCGCCGTCTCCGCTGCGCACGTGAATGGTTGCTTCATCAAAGCTCATAGAGGCGGAGTCTAGCGCGGGGAGTCTGGAGCGTCAAAACTCGGCCCGCGAGGAATGCGCTTCAGCGGGCAGGCGTGCTGCTGTGTTATGTTGTGTCCCGGAATAGGCTTCCGAAATTTTCGAAAACTTCGGAAGTCCGGCGCAGAGGCGTGCTCTGCCGCGCCCTGGTCACCCTGCCCCCGTCCGGCTTTCACGCCCCCGGCGCGTCTTCCGCCAGCCACTCTTCGCCGGAGCCAAGCATCCATTCCAGGTGCAGAAAGCGCGGGAACAGCCGGGCGCGCCAGGCGTAACGCAGCGCCAGCAGCCAGGCGACCAGCGCCGCGCCGATCACGCCATAGTCGCGCGCCTCCAGCGGCAGCAGCTCGAACGCCCGGCGCAGCGACGGCGTGGCCATGATCGCCGCGAAGACCAATCCCAGCGCCAGCGCCAGCAGCGTGGGCCGCACGTCGCCGCTGTAACGGTCGCCGCCGGCGAACCAGCGCAACGGCGGCTCGACGAACAGCACCAGCATCAGGCCGACCAGCACAGAGAAAACCGTCAGCACCGTCTGCGAGAGCAGCACCGCCACCTCGTAGCGAAACTGATCCGGCGTGTAGATTTCGTAGTCAATGCCCGCGTAGACCTGGAAGGTGGCGATGTCCTCGCGCAGCACGCCGATGGTGCGCCCCTCGTTGACGATGCTGTTGAACGTGTACACATAGAGCGCGAACGCGAACAGGAACGTGACGATCCCCGCCGGAAAGGCGAAATGCAGCACCGAGGGCAGCAGCCGCTTCTGCGACTGATCGGGGCGCGCCCACACTGCGATGGCGAAAGTCGGGGTGCCGATCGTCAGCAGCGCCACCAGGGTGATGTGCTTGGGGATGTACGGGAACCCCACGCTCACCACCGAGGCTGACAGGATCATCAGCACCAGCGTGATCGCGCGCGCCAGGTACAGGCGCAGGATGTCGCGCATCCCGCTGACGATGCGCTGCCCTTCCAGGAAAGCGGGCGGCAAGGCGGCAAACGAATCGCCCAGCAGGATCATATCGGCCACGCTGCGCGTCGCCGCGCTGCCGCTCTCCATGGCGATGCCCAGGTCCGCTTTCTTCAGCGACAGCACGTCGTTGACGCCATCGCCGATCATCGCCACGTAGTGCCCCGCCTCGCGCAGCGCGCTGACCAGTTGCTCCTTCTGCTGCGGCGCGATGCGCCCGAAGACGCTCGTCTCCTCGGCCACGCGCCCCCATGCCGCGCCGTCCAGCGCCGCCAGGTCCTGCCCGGCAATCGCCGTCAGATCGCCGCTCAGCCCGGCCTGGCGCGCCAGCGCTGTGACCGTCTGCGGGTTGTCGCCGGAGATGATCTTGAGGTCTATGCCCGCGCGGGCGAACTGGGTCAGCGTCTGCTGAGCGTCCGGGCGCAGCTCGTCCCGAAAAGCGGCCAGGCCCAGCGCGCGCAGCGCCGGCAGAGCGGGCTGCCCCTTTTCGTCGTGCAGAGAGAGCGCCGCCGGGTTGTGCGCGAACAGCACCACGCGCAGCCCCCCCGTCGTCCAGTGATCGGTTTCCGGCAGCAAGTCCAGCGGCACGTCCAGGTGCGGAGCCAGCATCTCCGGCGCGCCAAGCACGTAAGCGCCCCGGCGCCGCGCATCGTCAAAGATGATGGCGCTCAACTTGCGCTCCGACGAGAACGTCACTTCGTCTGCGGTGGATAGCCTCTCTCCGCCCAGAGCCGCGATCAGCGCCTCGGTCGTCTTGTTGGTCGCGCTGGCGCTGCTGGCGAAGTCGGCCAGCGCCCGCTCCAGCTCCTCTCTGGTCAGGCCCAGCGCAACCGCATCGTGATACGCTATTCTGTTGGCCGTCAGCGTGCCGGTCTTATCCATGCACAGCACGTCCACGTTGCTCAGCGACTCGACCGAGTTCGCCTGCTGGACGAGCGCCCCGCGCGAAGCGATGCGCACCGCCCCCATCGCGTAAGCGACGATCACCATGAAGAACAGGCCGTTCGGCACCAGCCCGGCGATCACCGCCGCCGTCTGCACGCGCCGCATCAGGGGGATGTCGGACAGCAGCGACGAGACCAGCAGCAGCATGCCGAAGAATATGGCCACGATCATCAGCAGCCGGATGACAAAATCCACGTTGCGCTGAAGTGGGGTTTTGACTACGCGAAAGGTGCGCGCCTCGGCGGCCACCGTGTTGGCGAAGCTCTTGGCCCCTACCCGCCGCGCGACGAACAGCGCGCTGCCCGCCACAACGAAACTGCCGGAAAGCAGGTGATCGCCCGCGCGCTTGGGTATGTGATCCGATTCGCCGGTCAGCAGCGATTCGTCCACCTCAATCTGCCCACAGCCGACCAGGATGCCGTCCACCACGATCTGATCGCCGGCGCGCACGACCACAATATCGCCGCGCACGAGTTCCTCCGGGCCTACGCTGCGCTCCTCTCCCTCGCGGATCACCGAGACTTTGGGGCGCGTCAGCAGGGCGATGCGATCCAGCTTGCGCTTGGCGCGCACTTCCTGGATCAGCCCGACGATGATGTTCATCAGGATCAGGCTGACGCTGGCCAGGGCTTCGTCAGGCCGCCCGATGGAGACCATCACCGCGCCAATGCTGAACAGCACCAGGTTGATCAGCGTGAAGACGTTCTGGCGGAAGATGCTGGCCAGCGAGCGGCTGGTGGGAAGCTGGAAGTCGTTGCCCTCGCCGCGCGCGCGGCGCGAGCGCACCTCCATCTCGTCGAGGCCAACGATCCGCTCCGCCTCGCTCAGTCGCCGAACCGTCGAGATCATCGAGCCATGCGAGTTGGGCTGCATGGTCACCTCACCAGCGCGCCTGACCAGGCGCATAGTTACCGGCTGTCGGCCACCCGTGATCAGCCAGCGGTCAGCAGTTGGCGGCATGGATCAGCGGTTCTCAGCTATCCGCCACCCTGCCGCTCACACCCCCAGCCGCAAATCTCTGAACCGCCCACCGATCACGGATGACCGATCCCTGACAACCCTTCAGTGTTGACGCCGCCATATGAAGCGCAGCAGCTCGCGGCGATAGTGGCGGCCCGGCATGTACGTCAGCAGCGTATCTTCAAAACGCACCGGGCGCACCCCGCAGTAATCGTACAGGTTGCCGAGCTTGGCCGTGCGGTTGCTAGCCAGCAAGTCCAGCCACTGCGGCGTCATCGGCCAGCGGCGCACTACTCGCGTCACCAGGCGGTTGAGCGTGCGCAGCAGGTACGGCGGCATGGGCACAATAATACGCCGCGTGCCGGAGACGCGCATCACGGTGCGCACCATCTCGTTATAGCTCACGTACTCCGCCCCGCCGATCTCGATAGTGGAGTCTACCAGGTCAATGCGCTCCAGGGAATTGACCAGCGCCGCCACCAGATCGCCCACATACAGCGGATGCAGCAGGCCCTCCCCCTTCCCTGGCTGGAAGAAAAACAGCGGGTTGGAGCGCAGGAGCATGGCAATCCCGTTGACAAAGCGGTCTTCCGGGCCGAAGAGAACCCCGCAGCGCATGATCGTATAGGCGATGCCGCTGTTGCGCACCAGCGTCTCCACCTGCCCCTTGACGCGCAGCAGCTCGTAGGCCGATGCCGGCTCCGCCCCAAGCTGGCTCAGAGCAACCAGGCGTCCGATGCGCGCCGAGCGCGCAGCGACGATCAGGTGCTGCGTGCCCTCAATGTCCACACGCCGCAGGTCGCGGGAGGTGCCCCACCACTGGGCGCTGGCCAGGTGAATCACCGTATGCACGCCCTGCATGGCGCGATAGAGGGTCTGGGCATCGTCCAGCCGCCCGGCCACGACCTCAACCTCAAGTGGCCAGTCGAAGCGCGACAGTCGCGCGCCGCGCGCTGGCAGCACGTAGGCGCGCACGGGCAGCCCTTCCGCGTGCAAGCGCGGCACAAGCTGCCGGCCCACCAGCCCGGATGCCCCGGTCACCAGGATCATAGTTGCCCTTGCCTCCGCTGCGCGATTATATATCGCGCCGCTGGCATGCCAAGCCCCGCCTGCCAGCGACTCGCTTGATGCCGGGTGAGATGAAGTCCCGGAGGGGCGTATTACAATACGCTTCTACGGGAGCGCAGCAGGGCAGCGCCCCTGCCCGACAGGTTTTGCACGCACCCCCAGACCAGTTTCGCTGCCGCAGAGCAACCCCGATCCGCCCGCAGGGTTATAGTTCATGCCGGTGCCCCCTCGCCGCCCGGACATGCGGTATAATGGACGGCTGGGCGGTGAACCCGCCCGCCTTGCGAGCACCCTCACCGCTCTGCGCGCGGGCAGCGCGGTACCAGCAAATCGAAGGAGCGATCTGTGGACTTCAAACGTGTCGTCGTCACCGGCCTGGGCATCCTCTGCCCCGTCGGAAATTCGCCGGAAGAAGCCTGGCGCAACGCGGCCAATGGCGTCTCCGGCGCGCAGCATATGCCAGAGTTCGAAGAGTTGGGTCTCAAGGTCACCTTCGGCGCGCCCGTGAAGAACTACGACCCCGCCGAGCACCTGAACCGCCGTGACCTGCGCCGCACCGATCCGCTGACACAGGTGGCCCACTACGCCAGCCAACAGGCTCTCAAGGACTCTGGCCTGGTCGTCAATGAGCACAATGCCTGGGACGTGGGCGTGGTCGTTGGCACGGGCATCGGCGGCTTTACGACGTTGTTCAACGGCATCGAGAAGTTCATGCAGGAAGGGCACAGCACCGTCAGCCCGCTGCTGCTGCCGATGATGCTCCCCGACAGCCCAGCCGGGAAGATCGCCATTGATTTCGGGCTGCGCGGGCCGAATATGTCCATCAGCACCGCCTGCGCCACCGGCAACAACAGCGTCGGCGAAGCCTACGAGATGATCCGGCGCGGCGCGGCGCTGGCCATGCTCGCCGGCAGTTCAGAGGCCGCGCTGCTCAGCCTGACCATCGCCAGCCTGTCCAACATGGGCGCCATCTCGCGCCGCAACGACGACCCGCAGGGTGCGTCCCGCCCGTTCGCCGCCGACCGCGACGGCTTCGTCGTCGGCGAAGGCGCGGCCATGCTCGTGCTCGAAGAGCTGGAGCACGCCCAGGCGCGCGGCGCGCGCATCTACTGCGAGCTGTCCGGCTACGGCAGCACCTGCGACGCCTTTCACATCACCGCGCCGATGGAGCACGGCGAAGGTGCGCAGGAAGCCATGCGCCGCGCCATACATCGCGCCGGCCTGGTCCCACAGGACATCAGCTACATTAACGCGCACGGCACCAGCACACCGCTCAACGATGTCAGCGAGACGCGCGCCATCAAAGCGGTCTTCGGCGACCACGCTTACCGGGTCCCGATCAGCTCCACCAAGTCGGTCACCGGCCACCTGATGGGCGCGGCGGGCAGTATCGAGGCCGTGTTCAGCATCAAAGCCCTCATCGAGCAGTTCGTCCCGCCGACGATCAACCTGCACACCCCGGACCCGGAGTGCGACCTGGACTACACGCCCAATGTGGGCCGCGCCGCGCCCATCCAGCATGTGATGAGCAACTCGTTCGGCTTCGGTGGGCACAACGCCGTGCTGGTCTTCAGCAAATACGAAGGATGAGCGGGCGTCGCCGGGTTTCGACCCGCGCGCGCTTCGCCAGCAAGGTCCGCATATGATTGACACGATCCCGCGCTCGCGCCGGCTGTTCTGGGGCCGGGCCGCGCCCGCCAGGCGACCGCGCTCGCTGCGTTACGCGCACGTCATCGGCTGGGGCATGGAGGTACCTTCACAGGTGCTCTCCAACAGCGACCTGGAAGCCATCGTCGAGACCAACGACGAATGGATCACCACGCGCACCGGCATCAAGGAGCGCCGCATCGCCGCCCAGCGCGAAACGACCACCAGCCTGGCCACCCGCGCCGCGCAAAAAGCGCTCGACGTGGCCGACGTGCTGCCCGGCGCCATTGACCTGATCATCGTCGCCACAGCCACGCCGGAACACATCTTTCCCAGCACAGCCAGCCTGGTGCAGGATTATCTGGGCGCGGCCAACGCCGGCGCTTTCGACCTCAGCGCCGCCTGTTCCGGCTTCGTCTACGGCCTGGATATGGCTGTGAACAAGATTCAGACCGGCGCGATCAACACCGCCCTGGTCATCGGCGCGGAGACGCTCAGCCGTGTGGTGGACTGGACGGATCGGGGCACGTGCATCCTCTTCGGCGACGGGGCGGGCGCGGTTGTGCTTGGGGGGAGCGACACGCCCGGCGGCGTGCTCGGCTCGGTGCTGCGCTCCGACGGCTCCGGCTGGGACATGCTCACCCTGCCCACGGCCAACAGCCGCGACACCTACCTGGAAGACGGGGCGCACCAGCAGGGGCGTATCTATATGGACGGGCGCGGTGTGTTCCGCTTCGCCGCGCGCGTCATCGGCGACAGCATCCGCGACGCCCTGACCCAGGCCGGCCTCACCCCAGACGACCTTTCTCTGGTCATCCCGCACCAGGCCAACCAGCGCATCATTGACCACGCGGCGAAGGCGCTCAAAATCCCAGAGAACCGCATCTACAGCAACATCGCCCGCTACGGCAACACTTCCGCCGCCTCGATCCCGATCGCGCTGGCCGAGGCGGTCGAAGAGGAGCGCATCAAGCCGGGCGACGTGATCGCCCTGGTGGGTTTCGGTGGCGGGCTGTCGTGGGCGGCGATGGTCATCGAGTGGACCGCCGTGCCTTCGCGCCCGTCGTATTCGCTCACCTGGGGCCGCCGCCAGGGGGCCTACGCCTACGCCGGGGTGCGCCGCCCGCTGGTTCGCGGCTGGCGACGGCTGATGCTGCTCTCGCCGACGACGTGGATTCTCATGGCGCGCGCCTACCTGCGCCGCCGCCGCGAGCAGATCAACCGTCTGCGCAGCGGGAAAGAGGAGCAGTCGTGAGGAGCGGGGCCTGAGTCGGGAGTCCTGGGGAGAGAGCTTCTTCGCGTGTCAGACTCCGGTCTCACATACCGCTCACTCCCCGGATGATCACCCGGTCACCGGAAACTCGATCAGGCACCAGCTCGCGAACTCGCTCAACGGGCGGTTGCGGCAGGCGTACTCCGCGTAGACGGCGCGCCCGTCGCGGCGCGTGAATCCGTCGCCGGCGAAGAGCGGGCTGACGTGCAGCGCCCTCTCCAGAAAGGCGCGCACTTCGGCAGCCTCGCCGCCGCCCGCCATGGCCTGCGCGTAGGGCCGCGCCTTGAGCGTCGCCTGCGCCGCGCGGATACGATCTCCCCACTCCGGGTACTCAGCCGCCACCAGGTCGAGCAGCGCATCCCACGTCGCCCGGACCATTTCGACCTGCGGCACCAACACCAGCCGGAAGCGCACACCTCGCCCCACCAGAGCGCGCACTTCGCCCGGCGCGTAGCCGATCTGGGCCAGCACGTCCGCTCCGTCACGCCCCAGCAGGTCGCCGAGCGCCTGCGCGTCGAGCATGAACACCACCCGGCGCGCCAGGTCGTCACTCAGCGTGAGAAAATCCTCGTCGCGGACTCCGCGCAGCACGCGCCCGCAGACGTCCGCCAGCGGCGGCGGCGCGCATCGCTCGCCGCGCCCAAAGCAGCGGGCAAACGCCTCGGCATAGGAGCCGAACAGATCGGCAGCGCGCGGCCCGCGCAGCGTCACTTGTACTGTCATGCGCTCTCCCCCTCTACGCTCCAATCCTTTCGCCCGCGCGCGATCTCCGGTGCACCATCCAGCCACTGCTGAGGTCCCCAGTGGGGCGAATCATACCACACACTGCGCGCGCGCCGCGCCCGGTGAGTTATCCACAGCTTATTGACATATCCACAGGTTATGCACAGGCAGCCTCCGGTCAGACTTCCGAAGTCTGGCAGACTTCGGAAGTCTTGTTCACCGGCGTATGCGCTCCGCCCCATAACCCTCTGACACACGCCGCACCGGGTGCGTGCAAAACCTGTCAGGCGGTAGGGGCGCTGCTCTGCTGCGCCCTGGCTGACCTCACCCCCGCCCGGCGAGTCGCTGTCAGCCTTCACACGCCGCCCCAGCATTGCCAAGCGCCCACCGCTTCACTATAATCGCACCGTCCCGACAAGTCCGTTCACAGCCATTACCGAAAGACAGCACCCATGAGAAGAATGACCGGCGCCGAAGTGCGCGAGGCTTTTCTGGAATACTTCGAGGAAATGGGCCACAAGCGCGTGCCCTCCTCGTCGCTCGTGCCCGGCAGCGACCCCACCCTGCTCTTCACCAACGCCGGCATGGTACAGTTCAAGGATGTCTTTCTCGGCCTGGACAAGCGCCCCTACACGCGGGCCACCACCGCCCAGAAGTGTATGCGCGTCAGCGGCAAGCACAACGACCTGGAGAATGTCGGCCCGTCGCCGCGCCACCACACTTTCTTCGAGATGCTCGGCAACTTCAGCTTCGGCGATTACTTCAAGCGCGACGCCATCCGTTATGCCTACGACCTGCTGACCCGCGTCTACGAGCTGCCGCCCAGCCGCCTGGTCTTCACCGTGTATGAGAGCGACGAAGCAGCCTACGACATCTGGACGAAGGAGATCGGCGTCCCCTCGGAGCGCGTGGCACGGCTTGGCCCCAAGACCAATTTCTGGCAGATGGCCGAGACCGGCCCCTGCGGCCCCACCAGCGAAGTGCACTTCGATCTGCGCCCCGAAGAGGGTACAGAGACGATCATCGCCGCACTGCAAGCCGAAAGCGACCGCTTCCTGGAGATCTGGAACCTGGTCTTCATGCAGTACAACCGCACCCAGCCCGACCCCGAGCACAGCGGCCAGTGGGACGAGCCGCTGCCCGCCACCGGCGTGGACACGGGCGCAGGGCTGGAGCGCCTCGTCAGCGTGGTGCAGGGTGTGGGCGCGAATTACGAGACCGATCTGTTCATGCCGATCATTCGCCGCGCGCAGGAGCTGACCGGCCATTCCGACGCCGAGCGCGACGCCAATATCGTCCCCTATCGTGTCATCGCCGACCACATGCGCGCGGCGACGTTCCTCATCGCCGACGGCGTGCGCCCCGGCGCGACCGGGCGCGACTACATCTGCCGCATGGTCATCCGCCGCGCCGTGCGTTTCGGCACCAAGCTCGGCTTCAGCGGCCCCTTCCTGGCCGAAGTCGCCGACGCGGTGATTGACACCATGCACAGCGCCTACCCGGAACTCGACGAAGCCCGCGAGACCATCCGCCGCATCATCACCAGCGAAGAGGTGCGCTTCCGCCGGGCGATGGATCGCGCGCTGGACGAGCTGGATGCCATGCTCGCCAACCTCGCTGCAAGCGCCAGGCAGGCGCTCAACGACCTGCTCGCGCCGCTGTTCGGCGGCAGCAGGCCGGCCCTGCCCGCCGAGCCGGGCGGCGACGATTTCTCCGCGCAGATCGCCCAGATTGACCAGATGATCGCCGCCTCCGGCGCACAGAAAGTGCTCGGCGGCCTGCTTGACCAGTTGGGCCAGGGCGTGAGACTGAGCGACATCCTTGACGCGCTCGCTCCGGATAGCGACGTGCGCGATACGCTGACCCTGGCGGGCCAGCTTCCCGGCGACCAGGCTTTTCGCCTGCACGCCGAAAAGGGCCTGCCCCTGGAGATCACCCGCGACATCGCCCACGAGCGCGGCTTCACGGTGGACGAAGTGGGCTTCCGCGCGGCGCAGAGAGCGCACGAGGCGATCAGCCGGGGCAAGGACGGCGGCGCGTTCGGCGCGATAGACATGGGCGAAGCCTATCGCCGCGCGCTGGCTTCCCTGCGCCAGCAGGGGCTGCTCGCCGACGGCGTGCGCCAGGATCAGTACGGCCCGCTCAGCCGCCAGGCGCATGTGCTGGCCATCCTGCGCGACGGCGATCTTGTCGAGCGGGCGAGCGCCGGTGACCGGGTCGAGATCGTGCTCGACCAGACGCCGTTCTACGTCGAATCAGGCGGCCAGGTCAGCGACACGGGGGCCATCCAGGGCGATGGCTGGACGGTGGATGTCGAGGACGCGCGCCAGCCTGTCGGCGGCCTGATCGTGCACAGCGGCGAAGTCGTCGAAGGGATGCCCGCCGCCGGTGACGCCTGCCTGGTCATGGTGGACGCTGAGCGTCGCCTGGACATCATGCGCAACCACACGGCCACCCACCTGCTCCATGCCCAACTGCGCGCCGTGCTCGGCGCGCACGTCCACCAGCGCGGCTCGCTCGTCGCGCCGGACCGCCTGCGCTTCGACTTCAGCCACGACGCGCCCCTTTCGCCGGACGAGCTGGACCTGATCCAGCGCAATATCAACGCAGCGATCCTGGCCAACCTGCCGGTCACTGCCGAGCGGAAAGATCGCGAGACAGCCAAGAGCGAGGGCGCGATGGCCCTCTTCGGCGAAAAGTACGGCGAGGAGGTGCGCACCGTCAACATCTGGGCGCACGACGGCCAGCGCATCAGCTACGAGCTGTGCGGCGGCACACACGTAGACCAGACGGGCGTCATCGGCCCCTTCGTCTTCACTGCGGAAGGCAGCGTCGCCCAGGGCATCCGCCGCGTCGAGGCGCTCACCGGGCGCGGGGCCGAAGCCTACATCCGGCGCGGCCTGCGCCAGCTCAGTGAAACAGCGGCGCGCCTGGGCACTACGCCCGACACCGTCAGCGCGCGCCTGGTCGCCCTGCAGGACGAATTGCGCGAGCAGCAGCACGAGAACGCCCGCCTGCGCCGTCGCGCCGCCCGGCTGGAATTCGAGGGGCTGCTGGCAAGCGGCGTCCGCGAGATGAGCGGCGTCTCCGTGCTGGTGGCTCGCGTCAGCCCGACCGCGCCCGACACGCTGCGCGAGATGACCGACTGGTTCCGCGACAGAGTCGAGTCCGGTGTCGTCGTGCTGGGCATGGTCGCCGAGAGCGGCAAGCCGCAACTGATCGCCGCCGTCAGCAAAGACCTGACCAGGCGCGTGCACGCCGGCAATATCATCAAGGCTGCCGCGCAGATCGTCGGCGGCGGGGGCGGCGGGCGGCCCGACCTGGCCCAGGCGGGCGGCAAGGACGCGGCCCGGCTCGACGAGGCGTTGCAGCACGCGCACGACCTGATCGTGGCGGCGCTTGGCGCTGCCTGACGCAAACAGAAGGCTTCCGCAGTCTGCGCGGGCTGCGGAAGCCTGAGAACGGGCGATGCCATCCGATCTGCACATCCTCCACCTGGAGCCGGACGACGACTCGGTCACCGTCCGCGACCGGCTGAGCTTCGTCCGCGCCCGCCGCGTGCTGCTCGTCTGGCCCGCCTCCGCCGCGATTCTGCCGCGCAAGCTGGACTTGCTGCTCGTGCTGCGCCAGGCGACGCGCCTGGGGATGCGCCTGGCCCTGGTCACGGCGAACAGCGCGGTGATCGAGCACGCCCGCGATCTGCACATCTCCGTCTTCGCCAGCGTCGAAGCCGCCCAACGCGCCACCTGGCACCGCCCGCGCGAGCGCGTCTTCGTCCCCCCGCCCGACGACTTCGCCCGCGTTGAGCTGGCCGACGCCATCCTGCAGCAGCGCGCCTCGCTGCCGCCCGCCCAGGCGCAGCGCAACACTCTCATTCGCTGGATCGCCTTCCTGAGCAGCGTGCTGGCCGTGCTTGTGGGCTTCTTCGTGGCCGCCCCCAGCGCCACCATCACCCTGGCGCCGGCCAGTCGTCAGGTGTTCGAGACGGTGCAGATCGTCGCCGACCCCGCCCTGACCGACATTGACATCGAGGCTCGCCGGATGCCCGCCACGGTCGTCACCTTGCAGGCGACCAGCCGCGTCACCATCGCCTCGTCGGGGCGCGAGTCAGCGGGCGCGAGCCAGGCCCAGGGCTTGGCCACCTTCACCAACCTGACCGGCAGCCCGCTGCTCATCCCCTATAGCACAATCGTCGCCACCAGCGACACCTACCCCGTCCGTTTCGAGACGGTGGCCGAAGCCACGCTGCCCGGCGGCGACCGAGCCAGCGTCCAGGTGCCCATCCGCGCGCTGCCGGAGCATTCCGGCACGGTGGGCAATGTCAGCCCCGGCGCGATCAATCGCGTCGAGGGTGACCTGGCCGGGCAGGTTGCCGTGACCAACCCCAATGCCACCTTCGGCGGCGCGCTCCAGGAACGGAGCGTCGTCACCGCCGACGATCACCAGCGATTGCTCGTGCTGGGCCGCCAGCAGGTGCTCCAGCGCGCGCGCGACACGCTGCTCTACCAGCTTGCCGGCGACCAGTTCCTGGTGCCCGGCTCGATCACCATCCGCGCCGAGCGCCCGGAATGGACGGTCTTCAGCGCCTACGTGGGCGACGCCGCCGAGAGCGTCACCCTCGATCTGCGCGCCGATGTGCAGGCGGTCATCGTGGACGAGCACCAGGCGCGCCAGATCGCCTATGCGAGCCTGGCCCCCTACGCCCAGCCCGGTCTGGAAATCGCGCCGGAAGCGCTGTCGTTCGCGCGCGGCGACATCCTCAGCATCGCCGAGGACGGGCGCGTGGGCTTCGTGATGACCGTCAGTGGCAGCGTCGCCGTCGCCATTGATCAGGAATACGTGCGTGCGCGGACGCGCGGCACCAGCGTGAGCGAGGCGCGCCGCCGCCTGGAAGCCGAGCTGCTGCTCGACCCGGCCCATCCCCCGCGCATTGCCACCTGGCCCGACTGGTACCCGCGCATGCCCGTGCTGCCGGTGCGCATCTCAGTTGAGGTGCGCCTGCCGTGAGCGCGACGCCGTTTCCGGGGCGGCTGCTGGGGATCGATCATGGGCTGAAGATCATCGGGCTGGCCGTCTGCGACCCGACCGGGCTGATCGCCCGCCCGCTGCATCTGCTGCGCCGCACCTCCCGCCGCGCCGACTTCGCCGCCATCGCCCGCACCATCGCCGAGCAGGGCGCGGTCGCTGTCGTGGTCGGGCTGCCGCTCTCGCCGCCGCACATCACCGCCCACACCCAGGCGGACACCGTGCGCTTGTGGGCATCGCGCCTGGCGGCGGCTGTCTCCGTGCCCGTCTACCTGTGGGATGAGCGCCATTCGTCGCAGGAAGCCGCCGACCTGCTGGCCGAGGCCGGTCGGGGTCAGCCGGAGCGTGTGGACGCGGTCGCCGCCGCCGTGATCCTGCAATCTTTCCTGGATGCGCTGCGCGACGAGGGCGCGCCCTGGCCGGAACCGGTGATCCCCGCCAGCGAAGAAAGCGCATGATCCGCATCCGCCGCCCGTGCGCAGGGCGAGCGGCGGGCGCGCACCTTTGACCGTCGCCCAAATACGCCTATAATGCGCAGTAGTGTCCGGCCCACTGCGGAGGCTCTCATGCAGCAGCGCGACATCACACGCGGCATCCTCGCCGTCCTCTTCGCCAGCACCCTCGGCGTGTTGCTCATCGCCTGCGTGGTCGGCGGGGGCGTCTACCTGTGGGCGCGCCAGGAAGGGCTGAGTCCGCTGACGGCCATCCGCCTGCGTATCAGCCTGATGCGCCACGAAGACGCCCTCACTGCGCCCGCTGGCAGCGACCCGCAGTACCGCCGCTTCGAGGTGCGCCCCGGCGACACGGCCTACACCATTGCCGCCAACCTGGACGCTACCGGCCTGATCAGCGACGCCGACCTCTTCGTGGACTACGTGCGCTATCACCGCCTGGACGACGATCTGGAAGCGGGGACGTACTTCCTGCAGCAGACGAGCACGCTGGAGCAGATCGCCTACGCCCTCACCGACGCCAGCGCCGCCTCGATCACCTTCGGCACCCTGCCCGGCTGGCGCCTGGAAGAGGTCGCCCAGAACGCGGTCGGCGGCAATCCGCTGCTCAGCTTCGGCTCTGCCGACTTCATGGCTGTCGTCAGTCCCGGCACGGCGATCCCGCCCGCCTTCAAAGCGCGCTTCGGCATCCCTGACCTGCTCAGCGACGGGCGCCCACCCTCGCTGGAAGGGTTCATGTTCCCCGGCGAGTACAAGCTGCCGCCGGACGCGAGCGCGGCAAGCCTGGTCGAGGCGCTGCTGACGGGCTTCAACAACGCCATCACCGACGCTATGATCCAGGGGGCAGCCGGCCAGGGGCTGACCCTATACCAGGCGCTCACCCTGGCCTCCATCGTCCAGCGCGAGGCCGTCGCCCTGGACGAAGCGCCGCTCATCGCCTCGGTGTATCTCAACCGTCTGCGCCGGGGCATGAAGCTCGATGCCGACCCGACCGTGCAGTACGCCATCGGGATGCGCGACGGGCGCTGGTGGCCCAACCTGACCGGCGAAGCGGACTACTACGCGCTGGAGAGCGCCCAGCCCAACCACATGTACAACACCTACCTCAAGCGGGACGGCGCGCCGCTGGCCGAGCTGCTGCCGCCCGGCCCCATCTGCTCGCCCGGACTGACGGCGATCAACGCCGTGCTCAACCCGGCGCAGACCGAATACCTCTACTTCCGCTCGTGCGACAACCTGCGCCACGTGTTCACCACGTCGCTGGCCGAGCACAGCGCAATCACCTGCCCGTGATCGTCGTCTGCGGCGCTGCCTGGGGGCATGTCAGCTCGGAGCTGGATTCTTGAGCCGCAGAGACGCGGAGAGCGCAGAGAAAAGAAGTAGAGAGGGTAGCAATTCTTCTCCGCATCCTTTGCGCCTCTGCGGTGATGTTCTTCTACCAGAAGGAATCGGGCGATCCCTTACCGTGCGGATCGCCCGTTTCTGCTGGATGCGTCTGCATCCTATGGCTCGCCGCCCCCTTCGCCCTCGTCGTCGTCCACCTCGCGGACGATCTCGATGCGGACGTTGGCGACCAGCCCCGCCAGCGCGCCGAGCGCAGTGAGCGTCGGCGCAGCGAGCATGAAAACGCCACCGGCCACCACGCCGAAAGTCAGCGGCACTTCGAGCAGGTACTTGCCCTTGGCGTCCTTGACGCGCAGCCGGCGCACATTGCCCTCGCGCAGCAGTTCCTTGATGCGCTCAATGAGATTCTGCCCCTCGACCTCGATCTCCTCCATCACCGTGCGCTTGTTCTTCTCAGTCATGATTGGCTCCTCGTTCTGTGCTTGTGTCTGGCGCGCTTCCGCCAGCCTGGTCACGCCCTCCACGACGGTGAGCGCCTGCATCACCCTGCCAATAGTATTGAACGCTCCCACGATGCCCATGCCCGGCACCCCCTCTGGCGGCGCACCTGGTTGCCAGTCACCGCCGTTTACGATCTCTAGCAGACTGTACGCACAGCGCCGCGTCCCGTTGCGCGCGATTCACGTCTATTGCTTTCGGCGGCAGACAAAACAAGTGTAAGATGAAGGTACGGCATTGACAGAGGGAGGCAGCGATGAGACTGCGTGTCTGGTTCGTGGCTCTACTCAGCGGGATCATGCTGAGCGCGGGCTGGCTGGGGAATGCACCGGGAGTAACCTGGGCGTCCCCCATGCTGGCTGAAGACTGCATTTCCTACAACCCGGCGACCCTGACGATTGTCAACGAGGGGGCCAGCGGCTGGCTGCTCACCGACGGGTCATCCCGCTTGCAGATGTTTGCCAGCCAGGCGGACGCCCAGCTTGGCTTGCAGGTGGCGCGTCTGTATACCCAGCAATGCTTCATTGGGCGGGGTAACACCCGCCCGGATCGCAGCCGCTACATCTTCCTCTATTGGAAGGGCAGTTCGGGCCTGCCTGGGACGCTGCCAACCAACGACTGCATCCCTTACGAGCGCGACTCGCTGTCCATCGCCAATGAGGGCGCGGACGGCTGGGTGCTGACCAGCAGCACGTCGCGCATCAAGATGTTCGACACCCAGGCCGACGCCCAGGCCGGGCTGGACTTGCTGAAGAACTATGACCGCGTGTGCTATATCGGGCGCGGCACCGGCAAGATCATGACCTATCTGTATGCGGACGTACAACTGCTGGTTCCGCTGGGGCCTCTGGTACCGGTCGAGCCAGTGGAGCCGCTGCTGCCCGTCTTCCCGGCGGAGCCAGTTTTGCCGCCTGCCGTCGCCATCCCCGCCGAAGACTGCATCCCCTATAACCCGGCTTCACTGTCCATCATAGACCAGGGGGCCAACGGCTGGTTGCTGACCGATGGGACGATGGCCATGCGCCTGTTCGATACCCAGGCAGACGCGCAGCTTGGCCTGCAGGTGGCCCAGGCGCACACCCAGCAATGCTTCATCGGGCGGAGTAACACGCGCCCCGACCGCAGCCGCTACATCTGGGAATACTGGCAGGGCGACTCCGGGCTGGGCATCGTCCTGCCGGACAACGACTGTCTGACTCACAACCCGGCGACGCTGAGCGTCGTAGACCAGGGCGCGAGCGGCTGGCTGGTGACGGACGGGGCGAGCGCCATCAAGCTGTTCGACACGCAGGGAGACGCACTGCTCGCCCACGGCATCATGGCCGGCTACGACCAGAACTGCTACATCGGGCGCGGCAACTCGCGGCCCGATCGCTATGCCTACATCATGACTTACCTGCGCCACTCGGTGATGCTCGGCCCACCGCCGGTGATGCCCGCTGGCGAAGACTGCCTGGCCTACGACCCGTTCGCCCTCACGCTGAGCGACCAGGGCGCGCTCGGCTGGATTCTGACCGATGGCACGTCCAGCATGATGCTGCTGGACGATCTGCCCGACGCGCAGTTGGCAGCGAACGTGGCGATGGCCCACACCCAGCAGTGTTTCGTGGGACGCGACAACACGCGACCCGACCGCTACGCCTATATTTTTGAGTACTGGAAGGGCGATTCCGGGCTGGGGTTGGAGCCGCCGCTGGACGACTGCCTGAGCTACGACCCGGCCAACCTGACGTTGGCGGACGGCGGCGCGAATGGCTGGTACGTGCTGGATGGGGCGCACAGCATCCTGCTGATGGACACGCAGGCGGACGCCGACGCCGCACGACAGGCCATGCTCGCCCACACCCTGATCTGCTACATCGGGCGCGACAATACCCGCCCCGACCGCAGCCGCTACGTGCACACGTACCTGCGCGACACGCCCGCGCCCAGCCCGCTGCCGACGCCCGTCCCGACGCCCACGCCGATGTTGCCGCCCTGCGCGAGCGCCCCGCCGCCGCGCATGATCGTCAATCACATCGGGCGCGTGACCTTCTCGACAGGCGAGCCGGTGCGCGTGCGCACGGGGCCAGGGACGGGCAACGCGATCCTGACCCTGCTGCCCGAAGGTACGATCTTCTACGTGACCGGCGGCCCGGTCTGTGCTGAGCCGTACTGGTGGTGGTCGGTGCAGACGGGCACGGGCATCATCGGCTGGATGGCCGAGGGCGTGGTGGGCAACTACTTCATCGAGCCTTTTGGCCCGTAACGGCTCGTCGCGGGGGCGTATGCTCTGGCTTCGCCCGCTGTGGTCAGGATTCCGGCCCCTCTTTCAGACTTCCGAAGTCTTTCGCAGACTTCGGAAGTCTTGCCTTGTGATCTTGCCGCCCCGCGCCCGTCTCAATTCCATCTTCCGGGCCGCTGAATTGGTGGTATACTCCGCCTGTTTTGTCACCTGATGCGCGTACACGGGGGGCTGTTGATGAAGATCGTCCTGACCGGCTCGATTGCCTACGACTACCTGATGCGCTTTCCGGGGCGCTTCCGCGATCATCTGATCGCCGACCAGCTCGACCGGATCAGCGTTAGCTTCCTGGTGGAAGACATGGTGCGCGAGCGGGGCGGAGTCGCTGCCAACATTGCCTACAGCCTGGCGCTGCTCGGCGAGCACCCCATTCTGATGGGCACCGTTGGGCGCGACTTCGGCGAGTACCGCGCCCTGCTGGAAGAGCGCGGCGTGGATACGTCGGCGGTGCGCATCATCCCGGAGGTCTACACGGCGTCGTTCTTCGCCAACACCGACAGCGAGAACAACCAGATCGGCTCGTTCTATACCGGGGCGATGGCCTACTCCAAGGGATACACGCTGGCCGAGGCGCTGAGCGATCCGCCCGACCTGGTGGTGATCTCGCCTGGCGACCCGACGGCCATGACCGAGATGGCCGACGAGTGCCAGGCGAGCGGCTATCCCTTCCTGTTCGATCCCAGTCAGCAGGTCATCTGGCTGGGTGGCGACTTTCTGCGGCACGGCATAGACCGCTGCCGCCTGCTGATCGTCAACGCCTACGAGTGGGAAATGATCGCCAAGAAGACCGGGCTGACCCTGCCAGACCTGGTGCGGGAGGGCAAGACGGTGATCGTCACGCATGGCAACGACGGCTCGCACATCCACGCCGGCGGCGAGCACTATGCGGTGCCCGTGTTCCCCGTCGAGAAAGTCGCCGACCCGACCGGCGTCGGTGATGCCTATCGCGCCGGGCTGCTCAAGGGCATCGCCTGTGGCTTCGGCTGGCCGCTCAGCGGGCGGATCGCGGCGCTGGCCGCGGCCTACGTCCTGGAACAGCGCGGCACGCAGAATCATCATTTCACGCTGGCCGGGTTCGTGGCGCGCTTCCGCACCGTCTTCGACGACGAAGGCGCGCTGGACGCCTGGCTGAAAGACTGAGCGCATCGTACCGATGATCACCGTCGAGCGGCTGACCGACCGCGACGAGATCCGCGCCTATCTGAGCCAGGATCGGGCGCTCACCGCCTACGCGCTGGGCGACCTGGACGATGCCCTGTGGCCGGAGAGCGCCTTCTACGGCGCGCGGCGCAGCGGCGCGCTGATCGCTGTGCTGCTGCTCTACTGGGGGCTGGAACCAGCCGTGCTGACGGCGTTCGGCGCGGGCGAGGGGATCGCGGCGCTGCTGGCGGGCGCTGACCTGCCCGGCGAGGTCTATTACCTCTGGCCGCCAGAGCACGAGCCGCTGCTCTCGGCGCGCTACGAGCGGCCCCACGCTCAAGAGGAATGGCGCATGGCGCTGGACTGGGCGCGCTTCAGCGCCCCGCCGCCGGACGGTGTGCGCCGCATCGCGCCGCACGAAGCCGGCGCGCTGGCCGCCCTCTACCAGCACGCAGCCAGCCCCGGCGAAGAGGTCGTCGCCTTCAGCCCGGCGCAGATCGCGCGCGGCGCATTCTTCGGCGTCTGGGCCGGCGGGGCGCTCGTGGCGACGGCGGGCACGCACGTCTGGTCGCGCCAGGAGAGTGTCGCCGCCATTGGCAACGTCTTCACCCACCCCGCGCACCGGGGCTGCGGCCATGCCACGCGCTGCACGACAGCGGTGATCGAAGCCGCGCGGGAAACCGGGATCGAGACGGTCGTGCTCAATGTGCGGCGGCACAACACGCCGGCCATTCACATTTATGAGAAGCTCGGCTTCCGGCGCCATGCCCTGTTCCTGGAAGGGCCAGCCCTGCGCCGGGACTGATCGCCCATCCCACTGCGCCTGCGCTGTGCTACAATCAGCAACGGCTGCGTGATCTATAGACAGAGAAGACGATAAAGGAGCACTGAATGACGGTCGAGCATGATGTTCGTGACCTGGGCCTGGCTACGGGGGGTCGCTATCGTATCGAGTGGGCCGAGCGCGATATGCCCGTGCTGCGGCAGATCCGCGAGCGGTTTGAGCGCGAGCGCCCGCTGGACGGGGTGCGCGTATCGGCGTGCCTGCACGTGACGACGGAGACGGCCAACCTGATGCGCACGCTGCAAGCGGGCGGCGCTGATGTGGTGCTGACGGCCTCCAACCCGCTCAGCACGCAGGACGACGTGGCGGCGTCGCTGGTCAGCCACTTCGAGATTCCGGTCTTCGCCATCAAGGGTGAGGACAACGCCACGTACTACGACCACATCAAGCGCGCGCTCGATCACCAGCCGCACATGACGATGGACGATGGCGCAGACCTGGTCAGCGAGCTGCACAAGAACCGCACCGAGCTGCTGGAGCACGTCATCGGCGGCACCGAAGAGACGACGACCGGCGTCATCCGGCTGCGGGCCATGGCCAAAGACGGCGCGCTCAAGTTCCCGGTGATCGCCGTCAACGACAGCCTGACCAAGCACCTCTTCGACAACCGTTACGGCACGGGCCAGAGCACCATTGACGGCATCATCCGCGCCACAAATGTGCTGCTGGCGGGGCGCACAGTGGTCGTCGGCGGCTACGGCTGGTGCAGCCGCGGCATCGCCATGCGCGCCAGGGGCATGGGCGCGAATGTCATCGTCACCGAAGTGGACCCGCTCAAGGCGCTGGAAGCGGTGATGGACGGCTTCCGCGTCATGCCGATGATCGAGGCCGCGCCCATCGGCGACGTTTTCGTCACGTCCACCGGCGACATCAACGTGCTCGACGTGCACCACTTCGAGGCGATGAAGGACGGCGCAATTATCTGCAACAGCGGCCATTTCAACGTCGAGATCAACATCCCCGGCTTGCAGAAGATCGCTGTGGGTGAGCTGCGCCGCGTGCGCCCCTTCGTCGAGCAATACACGCTGCGCGACGGTCGCGCCATCAACCTGCTGGCCGATGGACGGCTGATCAACCTGGCCGCCGCCGAGGGGCACCCGGCCAGCGTCATGGACATGAGCTTTGCCAACCAGTCGTTGGGCGCGGAGTTCATGAAGCAGAACGCCTCTGCCCTGGAGAACAAGGTCTACACCATCCCCAGCGAGATTGACCAGGAGATCGCCCGGCTCAAGCTGGAGTCCATGAACGTCGCCATTGACACGCTGACCGAAGAGCAGGTGCGCTACCTGAACCAGTGGCAGGAAGGCACCTAGTACTCGACCAAACCGATTTTGACGGGGCATTGCCCTGGGTGGGAGCGCGGGGGCGGAGTCACCACATCCCACAAATGAAGTCTGGCGAACTACTAGCGCGTGTTATGCACTTTTCGACCCCTATCGCGCGGGCGCTGTTCTGCTGCATCTCTGTGCAGACAGGCTGCGCGATGGCCAGGCGTTGGCTCGGCGTTGGGTAGTTCGCCGGGAGCGGGTTAGAATGGAGGCGGCTCCGCGCCAGTTCAGGCAGGGGGCCGTTAGTGAGGAGCGGAGAGACTATGAACCGTCATAACTGGAGACTGACTGCCCTGCTGCTGGTCGCCATTGTGCTGGCGCTGGCCGCGCCGCTGGCCGGCGGGAAAGCACTGGCGCAGAGCGCGCAGTCGCGCGTGCGCTTCCTGCACGCCGTGCCGGGGGCGCCGGCGGTGGACGTCTACGTGGACGACGCGGCGGTTGTCGCCGGGTTGGCCTTCGGAGACGTGACGCCGCACCTGAACGTGCCCGGAGCCGAGCACCAGGTCGCGCTGCGCCTCGCTGGCGCTGCCAGCGACTCCCCGGCGCTGCTGGAAGTGGCCGTGCCGCTGGTGCCCAGCCTGGCCTTCACCGTCGTGGTGCAGGGCACGGCGAACGCGCTGGAAGCCGCGCTCTACGAAGACATTCTGGACCCGATTGACCCCGGCATGGCGCGGCTCACCGCCATCAGCGCCATTGCGGACGCCCCGCCGCTCGACGTGCTGACCACAGCGGGCGGGCCGCTGCTGCAAGGCGTGAGCTACGGCGCGCAGTTCGGCACGGTCAACATCGGGGCCGGGCTGCAAAGCCTGGTCATGGTGCCGGCAGGCGGCGCGGTCGAGAGCGCCGTCATCACCATCGGCGACGTATCGCTGGTCAGCGGGACGCTCTACACCTTTGTGGCGCTGGGCACGCTCGAAGGTGATGTGTCGCCCTCGGCGCTGGTGCTGGCCACGCCGGTCAATGGCGAAGAAAACTCTGTGCGTGTGCGGGTGGCCCACGCCAGCCCGGACGTTCCGGCAGTGGACGTGTACGCAGACGACACGCTGATCGTCCCTGCGCTGACCCTGGGCGAGATGACCGGACACATCCCTCTGCCCGCCGGCAGCACCACTCTGGCGCTGCGCCCGGCAGGCAGCCCGGCGGCAGATGAGCCGGCGCTCTCGGCGAACGTGACGCTTGATCCGGCGGCCCCCGCCCTGACTGTGGCCGCGGTCGGCGAGCTTGGCGACGGGACGCTGGCCTTGCGCGTCTTCCCCGACAACGTGGCAGACATTCAGCCCGGATCGGCGCGCCTGGCCGTGATCAACGGCGTGCCGGGGGCGACCGTCAGCGCGACGCTCGCCGACGAATCCGGCACCGCGCTCGTGTCGGCGCTGGATTTCGGCGCGCAGGGCGCGACAGCCAACGTGTCGGCGGGCGAGTTCATGATCATGGTCAGCATCGCCGGCGTCGAGTCGCCGGTGGACCTGGTGGTGCCCGCCGAGACCTACAACGGCGGCATGTACTATTCCGTGCTCGTCTTTGGGGGCGGCGCGGCGGGTGTGCCATTTGACGCGCGCGTGGCCGGGACCGAAGTGAATGTCACCGCCAGCAGCCTGCCCAGGCCCGCATCCGCTGCCGTCGTCGCGCTGGCGGAGACGCCCGCCCCGGCGGAAACAGCGGCGGACGCAGAGCAGACCGCTGAGCCGCAGCCAACCGAAGAGCCAACCCAGGAAGCTGTGTCTACTGAGGCAGCCGCCGAAACGAGCAGCGAGCTGGTTCAGGAGACGCCCGCTGAAGCAGCGCCCGCCGTGACCGACACCGAGCTTGTCCAGTCGCCGGATCAGGCTGTCGCAGCCCAGCCCACCGAGGCCGCGCCACCCGCCACCCCCGCTCCACTGGTGACGGCGGCGCCGGGGCCGGTGGCCTACGTCGTGCTCGATCCCGGCGCGAATCTGCACTGCCGCGAGCTGCCCGGTGCTGACAAACGCTCGCTCGGCCTGATTCCGAGCGGTTCCACGCTGATCGTGCTCGGTCGTCCGGGCGAGCCGCTGGTGCCTGAGACCGGCGAGGCAACGCCTGAGCCGACGCCGGTCGTCGAGCAGATGGCGGACCTGTGGCTGTCGGTGCGCTGGGATCCGCCGTCGGGTGGGTACCTGCGCTGCTGGGTAGCTGTGGAGTACCTGCGCGTCGAGTGGCGGGGCCGCCTGCTCGATGAGCTTGACGAGCTGCTGGAGCTGCCCGAAGTGCCCTTCAACGAGCCGGGCGAGGCGGTGGATACGGACGTCGCCCCGCCCACCCCGCGCTTCGACGCGGTCATCGCCACCGTCAACACCCAGCCGGGGGTCAGCCTTCAGCTTCGTCGCAACCCCCGGACAGATGCCGAGTCACTGGCGCTTGTGCCTTCGCAGGCTCAGCTTGAAGTGCTTGGCTATGCCGAAGCGCCGAGCGAAGGCCTGGTCGGCCAGCCCACCGATCCCAACTGGCTGTTCGTCCGCTACCGTCAGGAAGACGGCAGCGCAACTGTCGGCTGGGTGTCGGTGCAGTACGTCTCGCTGTCCCGCTGGGGTCGTCCATACGCCATGACCGATCTGGTGGTGGTGGACGCGGAAGAGGCGGGTTACTATGAAGCGCCGGGCGTCACCCCCGTCATCCCGGCGGAAATGCAGAACGTGGTCGGCACCGTGAACGTGAATCCCGGCGTCAACCTGAACCTGCGCGACCGTCCGAGCGCTGATGGGCGCGTCGTGGTGGGCATCCCAGGCGGCGAAAGCATGGTCATCAACGGGCGCAGCGGTGACGGCACCTGGGTGCAGGTGACCTACACCTCGCCGACCGGCGACCTGGACGGCTGGGTAGCGGCGCAGCACCTCATCATCACGCGCGCCGGGCAGGCCTACGATGTGCGCAACCTGCCCATTCTCACCGGCGAAGAAGATGCCATGAGCGGCTGAGCGCCGGGCGCTCTCAGAGCAACGCAAAGCCCCCTCCCAGCGGAGGGGGCTTTTCTGTCTGCCGCGTGCCCGTGCGCAGCTACTGGCGATGCGCCGCCTCGGTGAGCTGCTTGAGCGACTCATAGTCGCGGCGCACGATCGTCCAGACATTGGAGTCGCCATAACTGACCAGCACGGTCGGCGTAGCGCTGACGCCGTGATCGCCGGCGAAGACGCGGAACTGGCGCAGCGACTGCGCATAGCGGTTAGAGGCTACACACTCGACCAGTTTCTGCGCGTCCAGGCCCATCTCCCTGGCCGAGTCTCGAATCTGGTCAAGAGAAAACGCGGATGCAAGCTGCCGGGTGCGCGCCAGGCGGAACATCTCTTCGCTCATCTCCCAGAACGCGCCCTGCTCGCCCGCGCACAGCGCCGCCTGCGAAGCCGTCTCCGAATAGAACTGGCCGGTGCCGGTCGCCAGCGCAATGCCAAAGGTCGCCTGGCCGGTGAGGACGTAATCCTCGATGAAGCGCGGCACGTCGGTCTCGTGGTAGTTCTGGCAATGCGGACAGGCGTAATCCGAGACGGTCACAAAGTGCACTGGCGCCGACGGATCGCCCAGGGTTGGGATGCCGTTGACATCTACGCCGCGCACCACCCCAGGCACGCCGCTGCTCTGGCCGTCAAGCTGGCGCACGCCCGCCGCTTCCAGGGCGGGCAGAGTCGTCGAGCCGCCGGCATGGGGCAGGCAGAACTGGGGAAAAGCAGCGCAGCTCACCGCTTTGGCGCCGCCGATCTGCCGCCAGTTGGCGACGATGAACACGGCGCTGGCGATGATGCTCACGGCCAGGACAGCCACGAGGATCGTCGTCTGCTGTTGCCACTGCTCCTGGCGCTGGCGGCGAGTCTTGCCGGGGCTGAAAGTGGCGCGCGCGCCCCAGGGAAACAAGCCAGCACCAGTCTGTTCGGGTCTTTGTTGTGCGGTCATAGTGAGAGCCGTCCACTCCTGCGCGGATTAAGTCAATGGTCGTTGAAATTATAGACCATTGGCAGGGCAGATGGCACACTCTGGGGCGAAACAGGCGCATTCCACGAAAAGTCACGGTCCGTTCATAGAGAGGAAGCCGTTTGAGAAACCGCTTCTCCCCAGCCCAAATCCCTTCTTCCACAAGGGAGACTGTTGGCGAATGCCCCCGTAGGGGCGTATGGCCATACGCCCCTACGAGAGGCCGCAACAGAGCAGCGCCCCGGATTATTCGCCAACAGGCTGAGCGGCGCGTGTCATCTCGGCCATGTTGCTGTAGCCGCGCTGCGAGTAATCCAGCGCAGTCCACGTGCCGGAATCGCCATAGCTGACGAGCAGGGTCGGCGTGCCGCGCACACCGTTATCGGTGGCGAAGAGCTGCTGTGCATTCAGAACGGTTTTGTAGCGCCGGGAGAGAATGCAGGTCGTCAGCGCGCCCGCGTCAAACCCCATCTCTTTGGCCGATTGCTCGACGGTGGACAGGCTGTAGGCGTTCTGGATGCCTTGCAGGCGCGACAGGCGGAACAACTCGTCGCTCATCTCCCAGAAGGCCCCCTGCTCGCCCGCGCACAACGCCGCTTGCGCCGCCGTGAGCGAATACTCGCCCCCCACGCCGTTCAGGATGGCGACGCTGAGCGTCGCCTGGCCGGACAGCACGTAATCCTTGACGAATTCGTGCAGGTCAACCGTGTGATAGGGGTTGCAGTGGCTACAGGAGAAATCGAACACGGCGCGAAAATGAATCGGCGCGTCTGGATCGCCGATGAAGGGCATCATGTCCGCCGTGAAGCCGCGCACCACCCCCTCCGCCCCATGCGACTCTTCATCGAGCGCTCGCGCGCCAGAAGCCTCGGCCAGCGCGAGTTGAGCGTCCTCTTCCAGCCCGCCCACAAAAGGCACGCAGTACTCCGGGTAATCCGCGCAGCTCACCGCTTTGGAGTCGCTGGCTGCCCCCCGCCAGTTGAAGAAAATGAACACCCCCACCGCGATCGCTGAGACGAGCACCGTCATCAGCAGGACGTTCGTCTGAGTGCGCAACTGGATTGCGCGCTGGTGGCGAGACTTGCCAACTTCGTAGACGGCGCGCTGCCCCCAGGGGAAGCCGAAGCGTGACTGAGTAGAATGTTGGGTGCGGCTCGGCATGACAGATCCTCTTTCGCCATTGAAACTGCTTGAGACGGTTATCACAATTGGCCCGACTCTACCGCATCGGCAGAGTGTGTCAAGCCGCGCGCAGGGCGTATGCAGCTCCTGCCCGGTCGCGCCTGCCCCGCGCCGGACTTCCGCAGTTTCCGAGGGTTTCGCCAGTCTCCTTCAGCGCCCCGCCCTCCGAAGGCGCTGCTCCGCTGTGCTCGCTGAGCGGGCGTATGGCGACATCTTCGCTTCCAAGCCCCCCACGAAGTCTCGCAGCGCGCGAGCGCTGTGGTATACTGCCAGAAAAAGAGCCGCTGACAGGATATTTCCAACAGGGATTGCGTGTATGCGAGCGACCGACATCATTGAAAAAAAACGCGACGGCGACGAGCTGAGCGCCGCAGAAATTCAGTGGTTCATCAGCGGGTTCACCAATGGCGAAATCCCCGATTATCAGGCGGCGGCGTGGCTGATGGCCGTCTTCCTGCGCGGCATGACCCGCCGCGAGACGCTCGACCTGACGCTGGCCATGGCCGCCAGCGGCGAGCAGCTTGACCTGTCGCCGGCCATCGCCTACGCGGTGGACAAGCACTCGACCGGCGGCGTGGGCGACAAGGTGACGCTGGTCGCGCTGCCGCTGGTGGCGGCGGCGAGCGTGCCCGTCGCCAAGATGAGCGGGCGCGGACTGGGCTTCTCCGGCGGGACGCTGGACAAACTGGAGTCCATCGCCGGTTATCGGGTCAAGCTGAGCGACGAAGAAATCCTCCGCCAGGTGCGCGAGATCGGAATCGTGCTGTGCGGGCAGACCAAGCACCTGGCCCCCGCCGACGGCGCGCTGTACGAGCTGCGCGACGTGACCGGCACCGTGCCCAGCCTGCCCCTCATCGCCAGCAGCATCATGAGCAAGAAGCTGGCTTCCGGGGCGCAGGCCATCGTCCTCGATGTCAAGGTGGGCGCGGGCGCGTTCATGAAAACGGTGGACGAAGCGCGCGCCCTGGCCCAGGCGATGGTGGACATCGGCCTGGGGGCCGGGCGGGCCATGGTCGCGCTGCTCTCGGACATGAGCCAGCCGCTCGGCTGCGCAGTGGGCAACGCTCTGGAAGTCCGCGAGGCCATCGAGACGCTGCGCGGCGGCGGCCCTGCCGACCTGCGCGAACACTGCCTGACAATCGCCGCGCACATGGTCCGGCTGGGGCGGCGCGAGGCGCAGCCCGGCGTCTTCGACGCGATCCGCCAGGAATTGGCCGCCCTGCTGGATAGCGGCGCCGCGCTGACCAGGTTCCGCGAGCTGGTGGCGGCGCAAGGCGGCGACGTGCGCCAGATTGACGACCCGGACAGGCTGCCCGCGGCGCGCCTGCGCGAGACGGTGCGGGCAGAGCGCGGCGGGTGGGTGGCCCACATGGATGCGCTGACCGTCGCCCAGGCCACGCTGGAACTCGGCGCAGGCCGTGCGCGCAAGACCGACACCATTGACCCGGCGGTGGGCGTCGTGGTACATAAGAAAATCGGCGACCGGGTGGAGACGGGTGACAGCCTCTTCACCGTGCACGCCAGCGACGAGAATCAACTGGCGCGGGCGCTGACGGTGCTGGCCGGCGCGCCATCGCTGAGCGACGAAGCGCCGCAGCCGCCCCCTGCATTCTACGGCACAATCACCGAGGCAAGCGGAGCATAAGCTGAGCAGGTGCGAGACCTGTCAGGCGGGAGCACTGCCCTGCTGCGCCCCTGGCTGACCTCACCCCCGCCCGGTGCTAGCGTGCCTCGCCGCCCTCTCTCCGCGTGTAAAGAGAAGGCAAACTGAGCGGAGCGAGGTTGGGGATAAGGTCAACGCCCCGACGTCCGGTGAGCCGCCGACCGCCTTTGCACGCACCCCGAACAGGGATGAGGTTTTGCGCATAGAGAGGATTCGGTTATCCTTCCAGAGAATCGCGCGCCGGAGGACCGACACTTGCCCATCCTGCATCGCCTGGGCGACTCATCGCCCCTTGACGACGACCCGAACGTCGAGCCGCGCCTCTCGCCGCTGGTGCCGGGGCGCTCCGGGCGACCCAGCTTCTCGCTGGAAGCGCTGCGCGAGCGCGTCGAGCGCCAGTTCCACGAAGAGACGGCGGGCCGCGCCGACATCCTGGCCGAGCTGGACACGGAAGCCAGCCAACGCACCGCCCTGCGCGAAGTCGCCGAATACGTCTTCGCCGTCGAAGCGGTCAGCCCCACTGCCGCCGACAGGCAAATCATCCTGGATCGCGTGCACAGCAACCTCTTTGGCTTCGGCCCGCTGGAAGACCTGCTGCGCGATGAGACTGTGACCGAGATCAGCATCAGTGGCCCGGCGGAGGTGCGCTTCCGGCGCAGGGGCGAGCCGCCCCGCTCCGCCCCCCACCGCTTCGACGATGGCGCGCACCTGGCTGTCACTCTCGCCCGCCTGCTGGCGGGTTCGGGCGCGGCCTTGACGGAGTCCGCCCCCTTCCTCGAAACAGGCATTACGCTGCGCGGGCGACGCGCCCGCCTCAGCGCCATCGGCCCGCCGCTGAGTCCCGCGCTGACGGCGACCCTGCGCCTGCATCCGCCCCGCCCGCTGGCGTTCGCCGATCTAGAAGCGTGCGGCGCCCTGCCCCCTGCCGGAATTGCGCTGCTGCGCGCCATCGCAGCGGCGGGACACGGCCTGCTCATCGCCGGCGACGCGGGGACGGGCAAGACAACGCTGGCTGGGGCGCTGCTGCCCGAACTCGCCGGGCGCATCGCCGCTGCCGAGCGCGCCGGCGAGCTGCCCCTGCCGCCAGAAGCGGCCCGCTTCTGTCCGGCCCAGCCCGCGCCCGACCAGCCCGCCGCCGACTTCGCCGAGAGCGTCCGCGCGGCGCTGGGGGCAGCCCCCGACTGGCTGCTGATTGACGAGATCGGCGCGGACGAAGCGCCCGCCCTGTGGGCAGCGCTGACCGCCGAACCCGCGCCGCGTTGCCTGTGGACGCTGCGCGCGCCCGCTCAGCCCGATCGTCTGCGCAGCGCCCTGACCATGCTCCTGCGCCGGGCGCAGCCCGCCATAGGCGCGGCGCACCTGCACCGCGCCATCAGCACCCGCTTGCCCTTCGTCGCGGCCCTGTCCAGAGTCGGGGAATCGGTTCGCCTGGCGTTCCTCGCGGAATGGCAGGCCCAGAACAACGAGCTGGCGCTGCGCCCGCTGCTCGCCGCCGAGGGAGAAGGGTGGGCGCTGACCGGCGACGGATCGGCGCATCCGCTCGATCTGCCGCCGGGTTTCTGGGGGTAACGTGCGCGCTCGTCCCGCCTCACCCAACCTGGGAGACTCTCACCCTATGCCACCTGCCGTCCGCCGCCTTCTCGCTGCGCTCGTTGTTGCGAGTCTGCTCGCCGCGCTGCTGCCACCCGTCACCTCGCCGTCGTCCGCCCGCGCCCAGGAACCCGCCCCTTCGCTGAGCGCGCTGGCAGCGATCGTCTTCCCCGGCGCGACGGGCACTCCGGCCCACTACGGCGTTTACCTGGGCGACGGGCTGTTGCTGACCACCTGGCACGCCTGGACGCTCGACGGCGACCGCTACACCAATCCGGACTCGCCGCTGTCGCCGAGCCGCCAGGTGACGACCTACGACCACGACGGGCGGCGCGATCCCGGCGAAGACTTGCTGAGGCTGGCCGACTGTGCCGGGCGCTGGCTGCCGCTGACCCAGGCGGACTCCACCTGCACACCCTTCGCCCGGCTGAGCGGCGCAGCAGTCGTCTTCCCGCTGGCCGCTGAGGGAGTCAACGATTCCTCCGTGCCCGTGAAGCGCCTCATTTACGCCAGCCGCGAACACGACATCGCGCTGCTGGCCGTTGACGCCGATGTCCTGGCCGGGTTGGGCATCGCGCCCGCCCGCCTCAGCGCCGAGCCAACCCGCGCGGAGCAGCCCGTGCTCGCCCCCACGCGCCGCGCCGGCGAGCGCCCGGTCATCGCGCAGTACACGCTCGCCATTGGTGCGCCCGCGCTTCGCCCGTCCGTTGAGGTTTCCAGCCTGGGCGTTCCCTGGCGCGTGCCCAGCGTGCTGCTCGCCGCCAACAGCATCCTCGACGGTGCGCCGATCCTGGACGCGCAGACAGGCGATGTGATCGGGCTGGCCTGGCGGCCCGCCGATTCTCTCGACACGCCCGGCACCTGGGTCACGCCTGCCGCCGTATGGCTGCACACGCTCTACGCGGCCAATGACGAGTTGCTCAGCACAGCCCTGGCCGCCGTGCTGAGCCGCGCCGTCACCGTGCCGGTGGCCGGGCCGCTGACGCGCGGCGACCCGCTCGCGCCCGACCTGGGCAACGGCGGCATTGATGTGCAGCACGTCGCCCTCGATCTGGTCATTGACCCACGCGCGGGCACCCTGCAGGGCAGCGCGGTCCTCGCCATCCGCGCGACCATGCACCGCCTGGCGAGCTTCGCGCTGGATGCGCACAGCCTGAACATCCAGCGCGTGCTGGTGAACGGCGAGGACGCCCTCTTTACGCTTGAGGGAGACAAGCTCATCATCGCGCTGCCCGCCCCGCTGGACTACGGGACTCAGTTTCGCGCCGAGATCGCCTACGACGCCCGACCGCAGCCTTTCCGCAGTCGCTTCATGCCTTTCTTCGACATCGGCATGTTCTTCGCCAGCAATCAGGTCTTCACGCTCAGCGAGCCGGATGGCGCGCGCACCTGGTTCCCCGGCAACGATCACCCCAGCGACCGCGCCACCTACGAGTTTCGCCTGACCGTCCCCGCGCCGCTGATCGCCGTCGCCAACGGACAGCTCGTCAAGACAGTGCGCTACGACGACGGGACGCGCTCCTTCGTCTGGCGCATGACCGAGCCGATGGCCAGCTACCTGGCCCTGGTCGTGGTGGGGGACTATCTCGCCATCAAAGGGCGCACGGCGGGCGGCATCCCGCTCCAGCACTACGTCTATCCAGACAGGGCCGACGACGCCCGGCGAGTCTTCGGCCACACCGGCGAAGTTCTCGATGCGCTGGCCGACATACTCGGTCCCTACCCCTATAGCTCCTACGGGCACGTGGTCGTGCCGCAAAACAGCATGGCCCTCGAAACGCAGACGATGACCGCCATGCCAGACGCGACGCTCGCCGCGTCCGAGCTGGACGTGTTCCCGCTGCTGGCCCACGAGCTGGCCCATAGCTGGTTCGGCAACGCGGTGACGCTGGGATCGTGGGGCGACATCTGGCTCAACGAGGGCTTCGCCACCTACATCGAGTGGCTGGCCCGCGAAAACCGGCTCAGCGCAGAGGCGGGCATCGCCGCGCGGACTGCCGCCGAGCAATCACTGCTGGCCGACACGCGGGCCACCCCGCTGGCCTACCCGCTGCCGGAAGAGCTTTTCGGCACGGCCAGCTACAACAAGGGAGCCTGGCTGCTGCACATGCTGCGCGGCGTCATTGGCGACGACGCCTTTTTCACCTTCCTGCGCACCTACGCCCGGCAGTTCCGCGACCGCCCGACCAGCACACTCGACGTGTGGCGGCTGGCCGAGCGCGTCAGCGGCCAGGACCTGGCCTGGTTCTTTGGGCAATGGCTGTTGCAGGCCGGGATTCCGCGCTACACGCTGTACTGGTCGGAACAGGAGTCCGGCATTGAAGTGCGGCTCTGCCCGGACGGTCCGGGCGCATACCGGCTGGCGCTGCCCCTGCGCCTGCGGCAGGGCGCGCGCGAAGAGGACGTGCTGCTGACAGTGAGCGAAAGCGGGGCGCGGGCCTCGTTCGCGCTGGGCTTCATCCCCGGCGAAATCCTGCCCGACCCCGCTCAGAACGTGCTGGCCCAGGTGATCGTCCAGCCCATCGCCGCCCTGCCAACGGCGTGCCCGCCGCCTGCCGCGCCCTGATCAGCCCGCTAACGAAGGCACGCAGAGGTCGTTGGCGAATGGCTTGACGCCGACCACAGACCTCATCCCCTGGCCTCGCTACGCTCGGCCTTTCCCCCTCTCCGCTGCGGAGAGGGGGCGGCGAGGCGCGTCAGCGCCGAGCGGGGGTGAGATACCAGGGGCGTATTGCGATACGCCCCCGCTACCGCCCCCCTTGTGCGACCGCCTCCGCCAGGCTCTGCGCGAAGGGCGGGCGCAGCACGCCAACCTCCGTGACCAGGCCGGACAGGTAGCGGTGCGGCGTCACGTCGAAGGCCGGGTTGCGCGCCCGGTAGTGCGCCGGCACCAGCTCGCAGCCGTAGGGCGCGCGCACTTCGGCCAGGTCGCGCTCCTCGATCGGCACATCGTCGCCGGTGGGCGTGTTCAGGTCTACTGTCGAGATCGGGAAGACGGAGTAGCACGGGATGCCGTTCTCGCGGGCCAGCACAGCGATCTGGTACGAGCCGATCTTGTTGACCACATCGCCGTTGGCCGCCACGCGATCCGCACCGAACAGGACGACGCTCACCTCGCCGCGCCGCATGAAATAGCCCGCCGCCGTGTCTGGCAGGATGTCGTAGGGAATGCCGAGCTGCTCGCATTCCCAGGCGCTCAGGCGCGCCCCCTGCAGGCGCGGGCGTGTCTCGTCGAGCAGCACGTGAATGCGCTTGCCCTGCTCGTGGGCCATGCGGATCACGCCCAGTGCCGTCCCGTAATCCACCGTGGCCAGCATCCCGGTGTTGCAGTGATGCAGCACCGTGTCGCCGTCTTTGAGCAGCGCCGCTCCGTGCATGGCCAGGCGCTTGTTGGTCGCCACGTCTTCATCGGCCATGCGCTGCGCCTCGTCCAGCAGCGCCACGCGGACCGCCCCGGCGCTGTCAAGGCGCGCATCCTGCGCCACTTCCAGCATGTGATCCACCGCCCAGGCCAGGTTGACCGCCGTCGGGCGAGCGTCCTTGAGGACGCGCGCCGCCGCTTCCAGATCGCCGTGCAGCGCCGGTAGCGCCAGCGCCGGCGACTGCCGCGTCGCCAGCGCCATGCCGAACGCCGCCGCCACGCCAATCGCCGGCGCACCGCGCACGACCATCGCCGTGATCGCCTCGGCGACCGCGCGGTAATCGTCGTATTCGACGTGAGCGAGTTCCCAGGGGATCAGGCGCTGATCGATCATGCGCACGCGCCCCGCATCCGTCCATTCAACTGTTCGCATCAGTGCTCCTTCCCAGCCCACAGCGCCAGACGCGCCCAAGTCTAGTCGCTCAGGCGGCCCGCGTCAACCGCGTCTGCCGGGGGACACACAGGACTTGGGAGCGGGTTTCCCTAAACCGCAGAGACGCAGAGGGCGCAGAGAAGAACTATGGAAACTCTTTGCTCTTCTCCGCGCGCTCTGCGCCTCTGCAGTGAGGTTTTACCTCCCGCCCCAGTAGATCGCGCCGGGCATCATTGCTGCTTGCGTCGGCGCTCGTCGCGCTCCTGTTGTGCTTTGCGCAGAATCTCCCCCACATCCAGCGGCGCGGGGTCAACCGGCGGCCCTGCCTGGACAGCGGGCGCGGTCGGCGGCGCGGGCACCGCGCCGCGCGGCAGCGACTTGCCCAGCCGTTGCGCGCGCCGCTCCATCTCCTGGACCAGCGCGCCGCTCTGCTCCATTTCCCAATAGATGATGCTCCAGTACAGCACCTTGCCGCACCGCTCTGCCGCCTCGCGCACAAGCGCCGACGTATCACCGAGGAACGCCGCAGCCTGGTGCGGCAGGGCGCGCGGGTTGTTGAGTTGCGCCAGCTCCAGCGCCGCCTGGGCGCGCTGCTCCGGTGAGGTGCTCTCGCGCAATCGCCGCACCCAGACCTCGATAGAAGCGTCGGAGGGCTTGGTCGCGGGCGTGCGCGCGCTGCCGCCGCCCGGTCTTCCCTCCAGCCCCGACGAGGGCGATCCTGCGCCGCTCAGCATCGCCCCGGCCATCGCCATCGCGCCCAGCGACGCCCCGCCGAGCATCGCGCCGCCCAGGCCCGCCGCCAGGGCCGTGCCCGCCCGGCGCACGTTCTGCTGCTCCTGCATGTTCAGCAGGTCGCGGTCAAACTGATCCTGCAGCTTGCGCAGCAGTTCCGCCTCCACAGCGTCCGGCGTGTTCTCCAGCGCGCGATCCACACCGAAGTATCGGCAGACCGCATCAACCGTCGTGTGCCCGTTCCGCTGCGCCTGGAACAGGCGGCTGCCCGCCCAGGCCATCGCCCGGCGCACCGTCTCGTCAGGCTCGGTCGGGTAGCGCGCGCGCAGGGCGTCGAGCGCGCGCGTCTCCTCCACCATGCCCAGCACGCGCACCACGTCCAGGCGCGCCGCTGCGCTGGCGTGACTCAGCCCGGCGATCAGCGTTTCGTCAATCATCGGTGGCCCTCACTTTCCGGCCTGATCCAGCCGGTTATGGCCCGCCGCGCCCCCCAGCCCTGCGGGCGGACCCGGTCGCCCCCTACTATACGACGGATTGGCACGGCTGACCAAGTACGTGGAGTGTGGGCCGAGATTGACCGCAACTCGCCGGGCGCAGGGCATTGATCTCACCCCTCAGCCTCGCCGCGTTCGGCTTACCCCCTCTCCGCGCGTGGAGAGGGGGCGGCGCGGCGCGTCAGCGCCGGGCGGGGGTGAGATCAAGGGGGTGCGGCAGATTGTGAGGCGACAGCCCTGGTGAGGGCTGGGCCGGGGCCGGTGGGACAGGTCTCTCAGTTGGGCAACCAGGTGAACAGGTACTCACCGGGCGTCGCGAACTGCCCGCCGCGCTGAGTACGAGGACCATAGAAGGGAGAGGCCCCTGCTGGACGCGCGCGAAGACAACGCCCTACACAGGCAGGTGCAGAATCGGGCGCAGTTCGTCGAACGCGGTGATCGTGAAGTCGGGCGGGTAGGCGGGGTCTGGCTCGCCGCGAAACAAGCACGTGCGGATCCCGGCGCGCTGGCCCGCCACGATGTCCAGCGCCCGATCGCCAACGGCCAGCACGCGCCCGCGCGGCAGAGCATGGCGTTCGATCAGCGCGTTGAAGCCAGCCGGATCGGGCTTGCGGGCATAGCCATCTTCCACCGTCAGACACTCGGCGAACAGCCCCTCGACGCGGTACCAGTCCAGCAGCCTCATAGCAGATTCGCGCGAGCGGTGCGTGAAGATGAGGTTCTGCCCGCCGGCCTTGAGGAAGCGCTCGCACAGGCAGATCACCCCGTCGAAAGGCGGCTGGTCGCGCTCTGTCACCTGGCGCTGATAATAGGCCACCCGCGCTTCCAAGACGAGCGCGTCCAGGGCATGGCGCGTGGCGATCTCGTCCATGCACGTGGCCAACGTGTCGTTCAGCAGCCGGACCAGGTCTGCGCGCGGAACCGCGACTTCCAGCTCGCCCAGCGCTCGCTCGATAGATGTGATCAAGGGCGGATAGGTGTCGAATAGAGTGCCGTCCAGGTCCCAGATGATATGATCGAAGCGCATCACGACTCTCCGGGCTGTTTCGGGGGCCAGTGCAGGCAAGTGACTCTATTGTAACGCAGAAACCGCCCTGTGAGGCAATTGCTTATTAAATTATAGGGGACACTTAGTGACGGTATTGAGTCTCCGCCCCAGAACCGACCACGAATCCCGACCGCCGTCTGTGGGAGTATCTATTCAGAGACCATTTGGGTTCCTCCCCCACTCCAAACCCCTCCCTCCTTGCGGGGAAGAGGCTTAGCGGGCGCGTTTTGCTCCCTTCCCCCCTCGTGGGGGAAGGGTCGGGGATGGGGGGCCAAGGCCGGCGCGCGACTTCGCAAACTGCCGCCTGGGGGTGCACTGGCAGGCCGGGCAGATGCCGACCGCTGATGCAACCTCTACACTCCTTTAACGGTTTTCTAGCGCAACTGTTGTACAGTCGAAGTGATCGGAAACTAGTGTATGGAGACAAGGCAGATGGCACGTGTAACTCGTTGGGACCCCTTGCGCGACATGATCACCATGCGCCAGGCCGTTGACCGGATGCTGGATGAAACGTTCGCGCGGGGCAGCGAAACGCGCGGCACGGGCGCGTGGCTGCTGCCGATGGACGCCTACATCACGGGCGAGGCCATCATCATCCGCGCCGATGTGCCGGGCATCAAGCCAGAGGAAATCGAAATCACCCTGGAAGGCGACACGCTGGCCATTCGCGGCGAGATCCAGCGCGAAGAGGACAGCCAGCGCAAATACGTCCTGTTGGAACGCCCAACCGGCAAGTTCGAGCGCACGCTGAACATCAACGTGCCCATTGATCACGACAACGTGGAAGCCAGCTTCAAGGACGGCGTGCTGACGCTCACTCTGCCCAAAGCGGGAGCGGTCAAGCCACGCCAGATCGCCGTCAAGAGCGGCTGATAGCCGCCCCCGGTGAGGGGCGTAGTCGGGGCGTGGCCATGCGCCCCTATCCCCTTGCCCGCCTCCTCTCCAACGCAGAGCAGGGGCAAGCCGGGCGCGGCGAGGCCGGGGGTTGAGGTTATAGGGCGCCCCCAACAAACTTCCGAAGTTTTCGAGAACTTCGGAAGTCTGCTGTACTTCGCGTCCGCTGTCCCTCCGAGCGCATCCCCTGTACAATGGGGCGTGATTCACCCATTGCTCAGACCGGAGGTTGACCATGCGACGCTTCCTCTCTCTGCCGCTCGCCCTGACCGCGCTGGCGCTCAGCCTCGCGGCGTGTGGGGGAGACAAGGACACCCCGGCCCCATCGCCAACGCCGCCTCCTCCGGCCCCCACTGAGACAGCCCAGCCCACCCCGACCCCCTTCGCTCAGACCGTGGCCGGGCTGGCTCTCGCGCCAGACGAGACAGCATGGCTGCGCATCGTCAATGCCAGCCCAGAGCTATCGCGCGTCTCCGTATACCTGGACGATCTGCTCGTCGTCGCGGCCCTGCGCCCTGGCGATTACCAGCAATCGCCGCAGAAGGTGCCCGCCGGAGACAGAGTGTTGCGCATCGCGCCGACAGACGACAAGTCCGCGCCCGCCCTGCTCGAAGCGCCAGTCAGTCTGCCCGCCAGAAGCACGCAGGTACTCGTCCTGGCTGGGCGCGCCGGCGATCACCAGTTGATTGTCGCTAGCGAAGACACCTCACCGCTGCCCAAAGCGACGGCGCGCCTGCGCGTCATCAACGCCCTGCCCGATGCCGGGACGCTCACCGTGCAGGATGGTCAGCGCACGCTCCTCAGCGCCCTGGCCTTCGGCGAGGTCAGCGAAGCTCTGACCCTGGCTGAGAAAGGGCACGACCTGGCGCTGCTGGCCGGGGACGCAGCCCTGGCCGAGTTCGAGTTCTATGGCCTGGCCCGCTACGCCTACACCATCGTGCTGTTCCCCGCCCCAGAGGCCAGCGCAGAGCCGGGCGGCGTCGCCCGCGTCGAGCTGCGCAGCCGTGTAGAGGACGAGGCGCAGGTCCGCGTGATGCACGCCTCGCCGGACCTGCCGCCGGTAGACGTGTACCTCGATGCCGTCTCTCTTGCGGAAAATGTGGCCTATCGCACGGCCAGCGTATGGACGACTCAGCGCGCCGCCACCTACCAGCTTCGCCTGCTGCCCGCCGAGGAGCCGGACGCCGCGCCCATTCTCGTCAAGCAGATCGCCCTGCGCGCCGACGAGACGGTGAGCCTGGTGCTGCTCGGCACACAAGACCGTCTGCGCGTCACCGCCGTCACCGAAGACCTGAGTCCTACGCCGGTCAACGCGACGCGGCTGCTCTTCGTCAACGCGGCCCCCGATGTCATCAGCGTCCGGGTGAGCACCTACAGCGGCGAAGTCCCCGGTCTGCGCTCGGTGCCGTTCGGCGCGGCGAGCCACCCCCTGGTGTATCCCGCCGGGATCAGCGCCTTCGTCATCGAGACGGGCAGCGCCGACTCCCCGCGCGAAATTGACCGGCTGCCAGAGCGTAATTGGCAGGCGGGCACAGCCTACGCCGTGATTATCACCAATATGCCCGACGCGCCGCCGGTCGTGCTGGAGACCGAGACGGGCGTCGGCGATACGATGCTGGCCGCCGAGGGCGTGGTGCCGCTGGAGAGCGCCCCGCCCAGCGCCAGCGGCTGGGGGCCGGGCGCGCGCGTCTTCGCCATTCGCCTGGTCAACGCGCTGACCGACGAGGCGCCCGTTGATCTGCTTGCCGATGGTGTGCCGATCTTTGAGTCCGTCAGTCCCTACAGCGCCACCGCCTACTACGATCTCGGCGCATCGCCAGATCACCTGGAAATCCGCCAGTCGGCGAACGGCACGGTGCTGTTCAGCGATGCGATAAGCCTGCCGCCTGCGCCAGAGGGGACGTACCTCACCCTCTATGTCTACCGCGACAGCCAGACCGTGCGTTTCGAGGCAGCGACCGAGCGCGCGCTCCAGGTCCCGGACGGCTATGCCCTGCTGCGCGTGTTCCACGCCGCGCCGGGCGCACCTGCGCTGCGCGTGCTGCGCGCCCCCTCGCCCGCGCCGACGCCCACGCCATCGCCTGCGCCGCCGGCATCGCCGGGCGCGCCGACGCCCACAGCGCCGCTCCCGGAGACCAGTCTGCCCGCCGGCGAGAAGGAGGAAATCGGGCCTGTCCCGGACATCCTGCTGGACAGCATTGACTTCCGCCTGATCGTAGACCCGGCGCTCGTCCCCGCCGGGACGCACGAGCTGCACATCGTGGAGCGCGTCAGCGCGCGCGAAGTCGGGGCGCTGACGGTCACGCTTGCGCCGCGCACTGCCTACGAGCTGCTCCTGCTGCCAGACGCGAGCGGGCAGGGTGTGCGCGCCGTGCTGGTCGCTCATCGCCGCTGAGCGCGGACCAGCTCAGGGCAATCGCATCACGCCTCGGCGCACAGAGCCTTGACCTCATCTTCTGACTTCGCTGCGTTCAGCCTGTCCCCCTCTCAAGCTCGGCGGGAGAGGAGGATTGAGGGGGTGAGGTTTTGCAGCAGCCCCCCCCCCACCCCAAACCCCTCCCCCACACGGAGGGAGGAGCTTAAGGTCTGCACTCTGCTCCCTTCCCCTCTCGTGGGGGAAGGGTCGGGGATGGGGGGCTGAACCAGGCCAGACCGGATGCTCATTTCCGCTCTGGTGCACCTAGCAGCGCTTGCCCCACCCCCGTCCCGTGCTATAATCGCCGCACTCAGGCGGCGCGCGGCATAGGGCCAGCGCGCTCTCTCCAGAACCTGGAGCGCTCCCGTGCGATCATTCATCACCGGCGCTGGCGGCTTTGCCGGCGGGCACCTGGTCGAGCACCTGCTGACCCTGCCGGACGCGCACATCACTGCCGCCGTGTTCCACCCGCCGGGGCAGAATCCGCGCCTCGACGGTCGTCCGGTCGAGCAGCGCCAGCTTGATCTGCGCGACGCCGCCGCCGTGCAGGCGGCCGTCGCCGAAGCCCGCCCAGAGCGGGTGTTTCACCTGGCGGCCCTGGCCGATGTCGGGCGGTCCTTCAAAGACCCCTGGGGCACGCTGGCCAACAATGCCCAGGCGCAGATCAATCTCCTGGAAGCCTGCCGCCAGGCCGTGCCGACGGCGCGCATCCTCGTCGTCAGCTCGGCGGAGATTTACGGCGCAGCGGGTGGCACAGCGGCCCCCCTTGACGAGCGCGTTCCTTTCGCCCCGGCCAGCCCGTACAGCGTCAGCAAGGTGACACAGGACATGCTCGGCCTGCAATACTTCCTCGCCTATGGCCTGCCCATCGTCCGCGCCCGGCCCTTCAACCACATCGGCCCCAGCCAGGCGGGCGGTTTCGTCGCGGCAGACTTCGCCAGCCAGATCGCGGCCATCGAGGCGGGCAACCGCGAGCCGGTCATGTTCGTCGGCAACCTGGAAGCTGAGCGCGACTTCACCGATGTGCGCGATGTCGTGCGCGCTTATGCGCTGCTGCTCGACCAGGGCGTGCCGGGCGAGGCGTACAACGTGTGCAGCGGACAGGCGCACAGCGTGCAGTATCTGCTCGACACGCTGCTGAGCTATAGCACCGTCCCCATCCAGGTCCGCCAGGACCCGGCGCGCATGCGCCCGTCTGACGTGCCGCGCCGCGTGGGAGACGCCGCCAAGCTGCGCGCCCACACCGGCTGGACGCCACAGATTCCCTTCGAGCAGAGCTTGCTGGATACCCTCAACGACTGGCGCATCCGGGCGGGCCTGCGCCCGGCAGCCGGTCGCCAGGCAGGAGCAGAGCACCCATGACCAAACGCGCGCTCATCACCGGCATCACCGGCCAGGACGGGTCGTACCTGGCCGAGTTCCTGTTAGAGCAGGGCTACGAGGTCTTTGGCCTGGTGCGGCGCACCAGCACAGTCAACTTCAGCCGCATTGACCACATCCAGGATCGGCTGAACCTCATCCCCGGCGACATGCTCGACCAGACTTCGCTCCAGCTTGCGCTGCAACAGTGCGAGCCGGACGAAGTGTACAACCTGGCCGCGCAGAGCTTCGTGCAGACTTCGTGGACGCAGCCCGTCTTCACCGGCGACGTGACCGCGCTGGGCGTCACCCGCCTGCTGGACGCCATCCGCCATGTCAACCCGGCCATCCGCTTCTACCAGGCGTCGAGCAGCGAGATGTTCGGCAAGGTGCGCGAGGTGCCGCAGCGCGAGACCACGCCCTTCTACCCGCGCAGCCCCTACGGCGTAGCGAAAGTGTACGGCCACTGGATCACCGTCAATTACCGCGAGAGCTACGGCCTGCACGCCACCAGCGGCATCCTCTTCAACCACGAAAGCCCGCGTCGTGGCCTGGAATTCGTCACGCGCAAGGTCACTCACAATGTCGCCCGGATCAAGCTGGGCATGGCCGATGAACTGCGCCTGGGCAATCTCGACGCGCGGCGCGACTGGGGCTACGCCGGTGATTACGTGCGCGCCATGTGGCTCATGCTCCAGCAGGACAAGGCCGAGGACTACGTGATCGCCACCGGCGAGACGCACTCGGTCGAAGAGCTGGTCTCGGTCGCCTTCGAGTACGTGGGGCTGGATTGGAAACAGTACGTCGTGCAGGACCCGCGCTTCATGCGCCCCGCCGAGGTGGATATGCTCGTCGGCGACGCCTCCAAAGCGGGCAAGGCCCTCGGCTGGGAGCCGCAGATCACCTTCACCGACCTGATCCACATGATGGTGGATGCCGACCTGGAACTGCTGAAGTCCGGCGGCCAGGCGAAATAGCGTGAGGGGTGATCGGCGGTCAGCGATCAGCGGGGCGGCAGGTCGGCGAGCGGCCCCCGCAGCCAGGCCTGCCTGCGGTGCGGCGTAACTCTCGCACCACCCAGAACCAACAACCAACAACCAATAACCGACAACTGATCACCGATCACTGACACCCCCATGCCCCTCATTGACACCCACTGCCACCTGGACTTCAACGCCTACGACGGCCTGCGCGACGAGATCGTGGCCGAGGCAGCGGCGAGCGGTGTGACGCGCATCATCAACCCCGGCACCGACCTCGACCGTTCGCGCGCCGCCATCGCGCTGGCCGAGACGTACCCTGGCGTCTACGCGGCGGTCGGCGTGCACCCCAACAGCACCGCCGGCTTCTCCCCCGCCCATCTCGCCGCGCTGCGCGACCTGGCCGCGCACCCGAAAGTGGTCGCCGTCGGCGAGATCGGCCTGGACTACTACTGGGACGATTCCCCGAAGGACGTGCAGTGGGCCGCCTTCGAGGCGCAGCTAGACCTGGCCGCCGCGCTGGGACTGCCCGTGATCATCCACAACCGCGACGCCAGCGACGACGTGCTGGCCGTCCTCGGCGCGTGGGCCGCGGCGCTGCCCGCCGCGCTGCGCGAGCGCCCCGGCGTGCTTCATTCCTTCTCCGCGCCGCAGAGCGCCGCAGAGCGTGGGCTGGCGCTCGGCTTCTACGTGGGCTTCACCGGCCCGGTGACCTTCAAGAACGCGGACGACCTGCGCCACATCGCCGCGCGCGTCCCCGCCGACCGCCTGCTCGTCGAGACGGACGGCCCCTTCCTCACCCCGCATCCTTACCGGGGCCGCCGCCCCAATCGCCCCGCCTACGTGCGCTTCGTCGCCGAGCGGCTGGCCGCCCTGCGCGCCATCCCCTACGACGATTTCGCCGCCCAGACGACCGCGAATGCCGAGCGACTTTTCGCGCATTTGGGCGGGGCGTGAGATCGCCGGGTGCGTGCCATGTCTTACACACTGGTCAATCGGCTTTTTTATAGATATTAATATTTACATTTGCATCAATTACGGATAAAATGGGGCGAAGCACATGGGGCGCTCGCGTGTCGGGGCACACGAGCAGCAGGCACTGGTTCGGGGACGCTCCCCAAATCGGCATCAGTTCAGGTTAGCGCGCAAAAAGCCAGCCGCCGCCGCGACCGGATCACGGGGGATCAGCCTGCCGCCGACAGCTCGCCTCACTTGCCAGCGATGATCGCTTTGTTCGCAGTGATGGGGGAAACTCATGCAACCGCTCAACCGCCTGATCGCCAAATCCGCCCGTGAATGGCATGTGCCGGTGCGCATGGCCACCGTGATATTCCTTGCCCCGCTTGTCGTCAGCCTGCTTCTGATTCCACTGCGCTTCGACAAGGCCGTGTACAAGTTCTTGCTGGACGAAGACCAGGTCTTCGAGTGGGCGACATTCGCCTGCTTCGCGCTCGGTGGAGTGGTCGGGCTGGCGATTGCCCAGTCGCAGCGCCGCGCCGGCAACCGCTGGGCGGCTGCGTTGTACCTGCTCTTCGCCGCGATGATGATCTTCGCCGCTGGAGAAGAGATTTCTTGGGGGCAGCGCGTGGTGGGCTTCGAGACGCCAGCCGAACTGCTGGACATCAATAAGCAGGAAGAGTTCACCCTGCACAACATCGGCGAGACACTCAGCCTGTTCAAAGCAGCGATGATGGTCATTGGGCTATTCGGCTCGGTGGCTTTTCTCGCCAACCAGGCAGTGCACATTGAGCAGTATTGGAGCGGGGCGGATGCCCTGCTGGTGCCGCCGCTCTTTCTGGCGACATCTTTCTTCGTGGTGTTCGTCTACCGCCTGCTCCGCCTGCTCATCTGGCGCAAGTCGGGCTTCACCATCACCGCTTACGGCGAATCTATCGAATTCTGGCTGTCCTTCGGCCTGCTGGGCTTCAGCGCGCTGGTCTGGCGCCGGCAGTGGGTCGAGCAGCGTCAGCGCCTCCCTGCTCGCCCCGTACAGCGCGCCGGGGCCACCGACGGCTAGCGCGTCCCTAGGTGGCAGCCTGTCGAGGGGGCGCACGGCTGCCCATGCGCCCCCTGAGTGATTCGCATCATCGCCTGGCGTCCGGCCCTGGAAGGTGGAGCCGGGCTACCACCCTCTCATGCCCCCGCCCCGGCCATCGAAGCGCCCCGGCTCCCGGTGATGGAAGCCGCCGGAATAGTGCGCTGCCATCCCGGAGCGCATCCCTGGCTGGGCGAACCAGAACGGTGCGTCGAAGCGATTCGCCAGCCAGTCGGGCAGCGCCGCCAGCAGCTCGTCCGCCTGCTCCTGCGTCAGCGTGCCGTCAGCGACGCGCTCGTTGATCGCCTCTGTGATGCGCACCTGGGCCTCCGCGCTGACAGCCTCTGCGTCCAGCCCATAGTCCTGCGCGATCTCGCCCAGCGTCGGGGGCAGCAGCGCCTCGCGTAGCAGGTCGCTCGCTTCAACGTCCGCCATCTCCGCGATCACGCCGATCAACGTTGTTTCCAGCGTTTGCTGCCAGCGATCGTGCAGGCGGTCGCGCAGGCGGTCGCGCAAGGCCAGCGGGTGGGCGCTGGTGAACGCGCGCTCCAGCGCCGTGTCAAGCTGTTCGAGCAGCGCATCGGCCCGCGCCTGGGTCAGCGTCCCCTCGGCAAGGGCCGCCTCGATCTCGACAGTGACCGCAGCCCTCACCGCGTCGCGCGCTGCCTGGGGATCGGCGCCGTTCGCCTCAAGGACTTCCGTCAGCGTCTGGCCGGCGCGCAGTTCCGGCAGCAGATCGCTCCACGCCAGCCCGGTCACTTCCTGGACAGTTTGCATCAGCGTCTCCACGAAGCGGACGCGGTAGGCACGGGGATAGTCCGGCTGCGCCGGCCCCTGGGCAGCGGCGAAGCCCACCGCCCCCAGCGCGATCACCAGCGCCAGACTCACGCTTATCGCTCGCTTGCTCCATGTGGTCATCGGGTATTCCCTCCATTCATCTGCTCAACAGACAATGCGCGGACAACTCCTCACCTCTGCCCCCATTATCAGACCCAGGTGTTATCCATTCATGTCCGAACTGCGTTCAGGCTGTAAAATTCCTGTAAAATGCCCGCCCCCGTGAGCGCTGCCGGCGCAACTCTGAGGCCGGTTGGGAAGCCGCGCGCCTGCTTTTTACCCCCCATCCCCGACCCTTCCCCCACGAGGGGCAGGGAGCAGAGCGCAGCGAGGCTGGGAGTGAGGCCACTGCCCGGCGCCCGGCGAGTCGCTGGCAACCTTTGCACGCACCCTACAGCATCCCGCCCTCTGCCGGGCCGCAGAATCCTGGTACAATGACGGCAGTGAGCAGAGGCAGCGCAGACGTGGCGGAGCAGCCGCGCCCAGCAGGGCGCCCCCTCAGCGCGGAAGAACTCGCCGGGATGTTCGGCTTCGCGCCGGACGCGCTGGACGCCAATCGCGCCGGTCGGCTCAGCGATCGCCAGCGCCAGGACCTGCGCTATCGCAGCATCGGGCACCTGGTGCGCGGCGCGACCATGCTGCTGGGCGGCGCGGTGCTGAGCGCAGCGATCTCGCCACTGGCGGAGACCGCATGGCAGCGTGCCCTGTGGATCGGCGTCTGCGTGTTGTGGCTGGCGCTGGGCCTCCTGTGGCTGGCCGCCGCGCGCGGCGTGGCGCGCCCCACTGTCCACATCGCAGCGGGAGCCTTGCGCCGCGCCGGCGATCCGTCGCACCCGGCGATCACCGTCAACAGTGTGGCGCTGCGCATCTCCTACCGGCGCTGGAAGCGGCTGAGCGCCGCCTATCCTGGCCGCTATTGCGCGTACTACGGGCCGGCGCGCACGCTGCTGAGCATCGAGCCGGCCTCTGAGGAACCCGACCCGTGACCGAGCATTCGCCTGCCGTGTCCGCCGCCATCCCAGCCATTGACCTGTCGCTCCTCATCGTCTCGTGGAATGTGCGCGATCTGCTCATCGCCTGCCTGGAGAGCATCGCTGCCAGCCCGCTGGCGCTCGTCGCGCCGGGTGGCACCGCGCCCGGCGACGGCGACCTGCTGTGCGCTGAGGTCATCGTCGTGGACTCGGCCAGCAGCGACGGCACGCCTGCGCTGGTCGCGGAGCAGTTCCCCTGGGTGCGCCTGTTCGCCCCGGGCGAGAATGTCGGCTTCACGCGCGGCAACAACCTGGCCCTGGCAGCGGCGCGCGGGCGCCACCTGCTGCTGCTGAATCCCGATACAGTCGTTCACGACGACGCGCTGCCCACGCTGGTCGCCTATCTGGACGCGCATCCGCAGGTGGGTATCGCCGGGCCGCGCGTGCTCAACGCTGACGGCACCACCCAGTCCACACGCCGCCGTTTCCCCACCGCGCTGACCGCCTTCTTCGAGAGCACCTGGCTGCAAGGGTACGCGCCGCGCCGCCTGCTCGACCGTTTCTACGTGGCCGACCTGCCCGACGATGGCACGTTCGAGGTGGACTGGGTGCAGGGCTGCGCGCTGATCGCTCGCCGCGCCGTCTACGAGCAGATCGGCGGCCTGGACGAAGGCTACGTCATGTTCTCCGAAGAGCTGGACTGGTGCCGCCGCGCCAAAGACGCCGGCTGGCGCGTCGCCTATGTCGGCGCGGCGCGCATCACGCATTACGGCGGCCAGAGCACCGCCCAGGTGGAAACGCGCAAGCATATTCACTTTCAGCAGAGCAAACTGCGCTACTTTCGAACCTATCACGGGCGCGCGCTGGCCCTTGCACTGCGCCTGTTTCTGCTGGTAAGCTACGGGCTGCAGATGGCGCTCGAAGGGGCAAAGGGCGCGCTCGGTCATAAGCGGGCGCTGCGCCGCGCGCGCGTGTGCACCTATTGGGCGGTGATCCGCGCGCTGGCGCGCGGCTAGTGTGGGCGCGCGAGTAGCCCCGGCAGGACGATCAGGAAGCGATCATGCGCATCGGGCAGATCACAGGCGAATATCCCCCCATGCAGGGCGGCGTGGGCGCGTTCACGCAGGAACTGGCGCGCGCCCTGATCGCGCTCGGCCACGAGGTGTACGTCTTCACCGATCATCGCGCCGCCCCGCCCGCCACAAGCGATCCGGCACAGGTCACGGCGGACGCTCATTCGTGGGGCTGGGGGACACTCAGCCGCATTCGCCGTTGGGCGCAGGCCCAGAAGCTCGACATTGTCAACATCCAGTACCAGGCCGCCGCCTTCAACATGGCTGCGTTCATCCACATCCTGCCGCTGCGCCTGGACAGCGCCCGCGTCGTCACCACGTTTCACGACCTGCTCGTGCCCTACCTGTTCCCGAAGGCGGGGCCGCTGCGCTACCAGGCCGTGCTGACCCTCGCCCGCAGCAGCGACGGCGTGATCGTCACCAATCGCGGTGACGAGGGCCGCCTGGCTTCCGAGAAGACCGTCGCCAGCCTGCGCCACATCCCGATCGGCTCCAACATCAGGCCAGAGCTGGCCCCGGACTATAATCGCTCGGTCTGGCGGGCGGCGCTCGGCTTCCAGCCGGACGATGTCGTCGTGGGCTACTTCGGCTTTCTGAACGCTTCGAAAGGCATTGACACGCTGCTGCAGGCCCTGCGCATCACCCGCAACAACAACCTGCCCGCCAAGCTGCTGATGATCGGCGGGCGCACCGGCACCAGCGACCCGGCCAACATCGTCTATGCCCGCGAAGTGGACGCGATGGTGGAAGACCTCGACCTGCACGACCACATTCGCTGGACGGGCTTCGTAGACAGCGCCGCCGTCAGCGGGCACCTGGCCGCCTGCGACATCCTGGCCCTGCCCTTCCGCGATGGCGTCTCCTTCCGGCGCGGCAGCCTGATGGCCGCCCTGGCGCACGGCTGCGCGATCATCACCACGCATCCCCAGGTGGACGTGCCCGAGCTGGTCGAGGATGTCCACGTGCGCCTGATCCCGCCCGATTCGCCCACCGCCCTGGCCATCGCCATCGAAGACCTGGCCGACAACCCCGAATTGCGCGAAGAGATGGGGCGCAATGTGCGCGCACTGTCGGCGCACTTCGCCTGGGAAGCCATCGCTGCCCAGACCGCCGCCTACTACGCGGAGATTCTGGATACGCCCCGCTGACCGGGCGCGCTGCTCTCTCCAATCCCGGCACCTGCCGCCTCTCTCGCAGAAAATTCTCACCAGAGCAGGGTCGTAATCCCTGCCCCTTCCCTCGCAAGCGATTCTGTTGGCGGAATGCTTCCGTAGGGGCGCCCCTCCAAGAGCGCAGCGGGGCTGGGGGTGAGGTCACTGCCCTGCGCCCGGCACGTCGCTGTCAACCTTTGCGCACACCCAGAGCGCCTTCCTCTGGCCAACCCGCGCCCAATCCGGTACACTCCGCCGCTGGATTTCGCGCAGGATCGCAGTCCGCAAGCGGATGCTCATGCCCCAAACGTCTCCTCGTCAGCGCGCGCTGCTGGCGCTCATCCTGGGCGGCTACGCGCTGCTGGCCGTCCTCTACAGCCTGGTCACGCCGCTGTTCGAAGCGTCCGACGAGCTGTGGCACTATCCGATGGTCCAGTACGCAGCCGACCACAATTTCGGCCTGCCTGTGCAGAATCCGGCCAACCCCGGCCCCTGGCGGCAAGAAGGCGGCCAGCCCCCGCTTTACTATTACCTGGGCGCGCTGCTCACCCGCTGGCTTGACACGTCCGACCTGGAGACGCTGCGCCGCATCAACCCGCACGCCGACATCGGCGTGGTCGTGCCGGACGGCAATGCCAACATGGTCGTCCACGACGCCGGGCGCGAGTCATTCCCCTGGCGCGGCACGGCCCTGGCTATGCGCCTGGTGCGCTTCCTGTCGGTGCTCATGGGCCTGGGCACGGTGCTGCTGACCTACGCCCTGGGCCGCGAGTTGTTCCCGGCAGCGCCGGCCATCGCCCTGGGCGCAGCGGCCTTCACCGCCTTCAATCCGATGTTCCTCTTCATCAGCGGGGTGATCAACAACGACAACCTCTCCACCCTGCTGGCCAGCGCCCTGCTGCTGATGCTCGTGCGGCTGGCCCGCCGCTGGGCCAGCCCGCCCTCGCTGCGGGCCTACGTCTGGCTCGGCATCGTGGCCGGGCTGGGGATGCTGGCCAAGTTCCAGATCGGCCTCATGCTGCCGCTGATCGCCCTGCTGCTGCTGGCGATCTCGCTGCGCGCCCGCGACTGGCGCCCGGTTGTCCTCGGCGGGCTGATCTCCGGCGGGCTGACGGTGCTCATCGCCGGCTGGTGGTACTGGCGCAACTACGATCTCTATGGCGACGCGACCGGCATCAACGTCTTTCTGGATATTGTGGGGCGGCGCGCTGTCCCTGCCGACCTGTCGCAGCTCTGGACAGAGCGCGAGACGTTCATGATGGCCTTCTGGGGCTTCTTCGGCGGGGTCAACGTGCCCATGCGCGAGGGAGTCTACGCCCTGTTCAACCTGCTGGCCGGGATCAGCGCCCTGGGGCTGCTGCTGGCCCTGGCCCGCAAGCTCGCCCTGCGCGCGCGCACACGCACCTGCCCGCCCGACCGCGCGCTCTACGCCGCGCGTGCGCTGACCGCGCTCTGGGCGGCGCTCGTCTTTGTCTCGCTGCTGACCTGGACGCGCCAGACCTGGGCCTCGCAGGGGCGGCTGTGGTTCAGCGCCATCGCCGCGCTCAACGTCTGGCTGGCTGCGGGCATCGCCGCGTGGCTGCCGCGCGCGCCGAAAGCGCAGGCGGCAAGCCTGGGCGCTGCCGCCCTGCTCTTCGCCGGCATTGCCGCGCTGCAACCCTGGGTGACCATCCGCCCGGCCTACACCCTCGACCGCGACGCGACCTGGCCCTTTGCCACGCTGGAGCGCGGCGCGCATCGGGCGGCGTGCTTCCGCGAGCCGGGGGCGGCGCAGGAAGCGCTGTGCGTCGCCTACCGGCACGTTGAGGGGACGCTGCGGCCTGGCGATGCCCTCTACCTGGCCCCGACCATGACCGTCAAAGCGCCCCTGGCCCGCGACTGGAGCCTCTTCGTGCACCTGGTCAATGCCGACGGCACCATCGAGGCGCAGCGCGACGTATATCCCGGCGGCGGGCTGCTGGCAGCTTCCGACCTGCCAGCCGGAGACTCCTGGAATAACCTGGTCGCCGTGCCCATTTCGGAGACGGTCTATGCCCCGCAGTCGCTCGATGTGTACCTGGGCTTCTACGATCTGAGCACGTTCGAGCGCATGACTCCCCTGGGCGCGGACGCCGACACCCAGGCGGATCGCTTGTGGCTGGGCCGCGTCACGCTGGAGCCGCCACCGGGCGCGTTCCCCAACCCCGTCAACGCTGACTTCGGCGGGGCGCTCGTCCTGCGCGGCTACGAGGTCACGCGGCGGGCGCTGCACCCCGGCGAGACGACCACTGTCACCCTGCACTGGGAAGCGCGCGAGCGCCTGGCGACGGACTACGTGATCTCCGTGCAGATCATTGACCCCGACCCGGCCCGCCTGCGCAAAGCCGCCCAGCTCGACGCGCCGCCCGATCCGCCTGTCACCACCTGGACGCCCGGCGCGCCCGTCGCCGACGCGCGGACGCTGACCATCACCGCCGACGCGCCGCCGGGCCGCTACCGCCTGCTGGTGCGCGTCTACCCGGCGGGCGACCCGGCGGGGGCATTGCGCGTGCGCGGGGGTGCGGGCGCGCAGTCGGTGGATTACGTCTGGCTGAGCTGGATTCAGGTGCAATAATGCGTGTGCTGCGACGTGTCACGACCGGGCGGGCCTGGATCGGGGTGACGCTGGCCCTGCTCGTCCTGCTTACAGCGGCCTATTGGGACTACACCCAGGACGACGTGTTCATCACCTTCGCCTACAGCCGCAACATCGCCAGCGGCGAAGGCTTCGTCTTCAACCCCGGCGAGCGCGTGCAGGGCACCACCACCCCCCTCTACGCGCTGCTCATGGCCGCCGTGTACGCCGTCACGCCCGACCTGCTGCACGCCGGCAACCTGCTCAGCGGCCTGTTCGCCCTGGCGACCATCGTCCTGCTGGTGATCGCCTTGCGGCCCACGCTCTCGCGCCTGGGAGCGAGCGCGCTGGCGATCACCCTGGCCGCCTCACCGCTGGTCTACGTCAGCTTCGGCATGGAGACGCTGTTCTACTGCGCGATCCTGGCGGGCGGATTCTGGCTCTGGGCGCGCGGACGGCGGGCGGCATCCCTGCTGGTCGCCGCCGCCCTCACCTGGACGCGCGCCGACGGCCTGGTGCTGGCGGCGACGCTGGGCCTGCTGGCCGCCGCTGATGCCCTGAACGACTTCCGCGCCGGTCGGGGCGATCTCCGGCGTTCGCTGGCGGCTGTGTTCCGGCTGGCGCTGGTCTATCTGGGCGGCATTGCGCCCTGGCTCCTCTTCGCCTGGGTCTATTTTGGCGCGCCCCTGCCGCAGACCTTCAGCGCCAAAGAGGAGCTGTTCCAGGGCGTCAAGTTCTGGGACGACGGTGTGGGCTGGTGGCGCTCGTTCTACGGCAGCAACCCGCTGTCGCTGCTGGCCGTCCCCCTGATCGCGCTGGGCGCATGGCGCGCCGGGCGAGCGCCAGGTCTGCGCCCGCTGGCCCTGTGGCCCGCGCTCTACTTCGCCGGCTACCTGGCGCTGAACGTGACCGCCTTCTGGTACTACACGCCGCTGCTCGTCGTCCTGGCCGCCCTGGCCGCGCTCGGCGGCGACTGGCTGGCCCGCCGCCTGGTGCGGGCAGGCTGGCGGTGGTCGCTCGTCGCAGCGCTGGCCGGGCTGCTGGTGCTGGTCAGCGCGGCGCTGGCCGCTGCGCGCGCCTGGGACTACCACGCCCCGCCGCCGCGCATGGCCACCTATCGGCTGGCCGGCGAGTGGATCGCCGCCCACACCGATCCTGACGCCACGCTGCTGGTCAAAGACCTGGGCATCGTCGGCTATTACGCGCAGCGCCACACCCGCGACTCCTTCGGGCTGATCGTGCCCGATCTGCATGTCGTCAGCGACGCCTACGCCGCCGCCAAGTACAAGACGGATTTCATCCTCACCACTCAGTACTGGGAGATGCAGCGTCTCGTCGCCCAGAGCTGGTTCCGCGCCTACTACGCGCCGCTGGCCCAGCTCAGCACGCCCGGCGACGCGGAATTCAGCCCGATGACCGTCTTCCGCCGCCGCCTCGACCTCGCGCCGTCCCCTGCACTGCCCCAGGGCTTCGACCTGCCGCTGACCTGCACGGTGACGCTGGGGCCGGGCGCGGCGCTGCCCGCCGAGACGCGCGCCCGCCTGCGCGACGAGTCCGGCGCGGTGATCGGCGAGACGGCGCACCCGTTCCTGTGGGGCCAGTACCCCGCGCCGCGCGCGCTGGGCCGCGAGACGCTGGTCGAGCAGATCGCGCTGCCGCTCGACGCCCCACCGGGCCGCTACACCTGGGAACTGACCTGCGGCGAGCAAACGCTGAGCGGCCCGATCCGGGTGGAGCCAGTGACCCGCGCGCCCGGCTATACACCCCTCAATCCACCAGTGAGGTGGGGCCAGTTCGCCCAACTGCGCGGCGTCGCCCTGTCACAGGGCGCAGAGACCTGGGCGGGCGGCTCGCTGGAAGTCGCCTTGCACTGGGGGGCGCTCGGCGCGGCGGAACAGGATTACAGCGTCTTCCTGCACCTGGCTGACTCCAGCGGGCGCGTCTGGGCGCAGGCGGACGGCCCCCCGCGCAATGGGTCGCGCCCGGCGTCGGGCTGGGCGAGCGGCGAAGCCATCGTGGACGTGCGCCAGATCGCGCTCCCGCCCGACCTGCCCCCCGGCGTCTATACGCTCGTCGCCGGCTGGTACGACTGGCAGAGCGGCGCGCGCGTGCCGCTGCCCGGTCAGCCGGACGACGCGCTGACTCTCCCCGTCCGCGTGACCAACCGCTGGCCGGGCGGCAGCGGCCTGCCCTAGCGCACCAGGGTGGAAATGAGCATACAGTCTGGCCTGGTCCAGCCCCCCTATCCCCAGCCCTTCCCCCACGAGGGGGGAAGGGAGCGGCGCGCAGTCACCGCAGACTTCTGCCAGCCCGCCCTGGCGAGAGTCTGTACCCCATCAGGCGAGCGCCGCCCAAGCGCCACTGTGCCACGCCGATTCGCGCTATAATGACCTCCGACAGCACCGATCAGCGAGGAGACCGCCAGCCGTGATCCGCTCCCAGCCCCGACTGCCAGCGCGCGCCACAGGGCCAGCCGTGGTAGCGGTCGTCGTGCTCACGGCGCTGTGGGCGCTCTTTTTCTGGCAGCTTCTCACTCCCACTGAAGCCGACCGCGCCCTCTTCGCCAAAGGCGACTTCCCCCTGCATTATTTCTCGTACAGCGATTACCAGGTCGAGCGCATGTGGCAGGGCGAGATTCCCCTGTGGAACCCCTACAATTACGGCGGCGATCCCTTCGCGGCCAACGTGCAGTGGGCGGTGTGGTACCCACCGCGCTGGATCGCGGCGCTGCTGGCCGGGCGCGGCGGCTGGGGTATCGAGGCGCTGCAACTCGAAGTCGCCGCGCACTACTGGCTGGTCAGCCTGATGATGTACGCTTTCCTGCGCGTCCTGCTCGGCGAGCGCCCGCGCCGGCTGCTGGACCCGGCGCTGTTCGGCAGCGCCCTGTGGACCTACGGCGGCTATCTGACGGGCTATCCGATGCTCCAGCCGAGCATTCTGGAGGCCATCGCCTGGCTGCCGCTGATGCTGCTCGGCGCGCATCTCAGCCTGACACGCCCCTGGTGGCGCGTGCGCGGTGTGCTGCTGGCCAGCGTCATGTTCGCCCTGTCGTTCTTCGGCGGGCACACGCAGACCACCTTGCAGATAACCTACCTCACTGCCGCGTACCTGGCCTTTGAGGGCTGGCGGCGCGCTGTGTCGCGGCGGGGTATCCTGGGGCGTATCGCCGTCTTTGGCGGGCTGGGCGCGGCGCTGGCGGCGGTGCAGCTTCTGCCCGCCTATGAGCTGGTCGCGCGCTCGTTCCGCACCGAGGACTACCATTATCTGGACAAGTCGGTTGGCTTCTCATTCACCGAGCTGACGCAGTTCATCTGGCCGCGCCTGTACGACGCCGAATGGTGGCCGCTCTACCTGGGCGTGCCCGGCCTGCTGCTGGCGCTCAACGCCCTGCTGCGCCCCAAGAAGCAGCACGTCTTCTGGATCGGTGTGATCGTCGTTGGGCTGTGGCTCTCCTTCGGCGGCAACAGCATCGTCTACGACCTGTTCTACCTCGTCGCGCCGGGCTTCAGCTTCTTCCGCCAGCAGGAACGTGCCGCCTCGCTGGCCGTCTTCGCCCTGGTTGTGCTCGCTGCGGATGGGCTGGCCGCGCTGCTGCGCCCCGGCGACACCCTGGCCGGAGCGGACGGGCGGCGGCTGCGCTGGCTGGCGGGCGGTCACCTGGCGCTGGCGAGCAGCGCCTTCCTGGCGGTCGCCCTGGTCACCGAGCTACGCGGCGACGACGTGAAGGAAATCACGCCGAACACTTTCGCCTTCGTCGCCCTGGTCAGCCTGTTCTTCAGCGGCTGGCTGGCCTGGCGCGCTCGCGACCAGCGTCTCGTGGTGAGCGGTACGCTGCTGGCACTCATCGTGGCCGACCTGTTCACGCTCGGCGTGAACTCGCCCAACTTCGTGCCGAACACGCCTGACCAGCGCATCCAGCCGCCCGACAACTATGACCTGCTGCGCCAGCCAGTCGCGGATATTCAGTGGCACGTGGACGGCGCGGCGGGCATCCAGACCTACGGCACCTACTGGCGCATCCCCGACATCTACGGCACCGGCCCCTTCCGCCTGGCGACGCTGGAGAAGCTGCGCCGCATCCGCGTGGATCGGCGCTGGGAGGTCTTCGCCGTGCGCTACGCGACGATGATCGCCGACGTGCCGGACAATGTGCCGGTGCAGGCCATCGGCGAGGGCGTCAACTACGACGGCGAGCCGTACACGCTCTACGAGCTGGAAAACCCGCGCCCCTTCGCCCACCTGGTCTACCAGGCCCGCCTCTCGGACGACGGGCAGGACGGCGCGCGGGAGATCCTGCTCGAACCCTGGATCGATCTGCGCGAGATCGGCGTGGTGAGCGAGCCGCTGCCCTTCGACCTGCCCGGCGAGCGCCCGCCCGACGCGGAGGTGCGCGCCTTCAGGATGGTCATGCCCGAATACCTGGAGATGGAAGTCACCACCAGCGCCCCCGCCCTGCTGACGCTGGCCCTGGCCAACTACCCCGGCTGGCGGGCGGAAATTAATGGCGAGCCAGCCGAGATCGTGGATACTTACGCCGGGCTGATTGGCGTGCCGGTGCCGGCGGGCGCGGCGCAGAAGGTGACGCTGCGCTTCCTGCCGGGGTCGCTGATCGCCGGCGGCGCGCTCTCAGCGGTCGCGCTAGCCGGTTTGATAGTCTATCTGCTCGCCGCCGCGCTGCGCGACCGCCGCCAGGCGCGCCCCGGGGCACAGCCGTCGCGCTCGTGAACGCTGCATGTGGGGGAGTCCTTCTGGGTCTGCGCCCAGAAAGGAGAGGCTGCCATGTTCACCACCTCTGAGCCAACGTCACCGCTGTTCATCGGCCTGCTGCTCGCCGTGCTGGTCAACGTTGTGCTGGCCTGGAGCGGCCTGGTGCGGGGCCAGCTTCCGAATATGACCACCAGCGAGCGAGGAGCGCGCGTGGCGGGCATCTTCTTCCTGCTTTCGCTGATGATGGTCTTCATCTCGTACTACTTCTACACTTATTCCGGCGAGCTGCGCGGGTCGTTTGCACTGCTGATCGCCGGGCTGCTGTTCATCGCCGGCCTCGTCATCGCCGAGCGCATACCAGAGTGAGCCATCTCACCAGAAACACCGCCATGCGTGATATGCTGCTCTATTCCCCCGACCGTCGCCCCGTTGCCGCGCTCGTCGGCGCGGCGCTGGGCCTGGGCGGCGGGCTGCTGGCCCTGCTGGTCGTGCTGCTCGGCCCGGTGCTGGCCTTCGGCGTAGTGCTCGGCCTGGCGACTGCGCTCTATGTGCTGGCCAGCCTGCACGGCGCGCTGTTCGTCATGGTCGCCGTGATCGCCCTGATCCCCTTCGGCAAGGTGCCGGCTGGCTTCTCACCCTCGCCCACCTTCCTCGACGGGGCGCTGCTCGGCTTTCTGGCCGTGTACCTGCTGCAATGGATGAGCGGCCAGCGCCGCCTGCTGCGCAGCGTCCCGGCGGCGCTCCTCGCCCTGGCCTTCGCCGGACTCGTCCTCTTCGCCTACCTGATGGGTCTGCGCCACGCCCCGCTGGAGCCGCGCACGCTGCGCACCGTCGCCGAGACAGTCGCCGGGCTGCTGCTGGTGCAGGTGCTGGTGGACGTGGTGCGCGACGCGCGCCTGCTGCGCCGTCTTGCCGCAGCGATCATGCTCCTCGGCGGGCTGTCCGCGCTGATTGGCATCGCGCTGTGGGCACTGCCCGATCCCAGCGCCGAAGCCCTGCTCAACCGCCTGGGCCGCTTCGAGTACCCGGTCGGCGGCGTGCTGCGCTATCGCCAGGACTACGCCAGCGTGCTCAACGAGCGGGCCATCGGCACCTGGATTGACCCCAACGCTTTCGGCGGCTTCCTGCTGATGATCGGCGCGCTGACCGTCCCGCAGGTGTTCAGCGCCCGCCCCGTGCTGCCGCGCCCGGCTGCACTGGGCGTGCTGGGGCTGGTCGTCATCGCCCTGTTCCTGACAGACTCGCGCGGCGCGATGCTCTCGCTGAGCGCGGCGCTCGTCTTCATCGCCGCCCTGCGCTATCGCAAGCTGCTGCTGATCATGGCCCTGGCCGTTGTCATCGCCCTCTTCCTGCCGGTGACACAACGCTACATCGGCAAGATCGAGGCGGGCCTGACCAACCAGGACATCGAGACGCAGATGCGCTTCGGCGAGTACAAGGACGCGCTGGCCCTGATCGGTCGCCACCCGGTCATCGGCGTGGGTTTTTCGGGCACCCCGGAGATTGACCTGTATCTCGGCGTGGCCAACACCTACCTGACCATCGCCTCGCACATGGGGCTGGTGGGGCTGGCCGCCTACCTGCTGATGATGGGCAGCCCCTTCCTCTACAGCGCCGCCCACTACCGGGCCATCCGCGCCGCGCCCCTGCTCGACGACGTGTGGCTGGGCCTGGCGGGCGCGCTGGTGGGCGCGCTGGCGGGCGGCGTCTTCGATCACTTCTATTTCAAGATTGACCTCTTCCAGGCGACGATGACCCTCGTCTGGCTGCTGCTCGGCCTGGCGCTGGCTGCCGTGCGCCTGGCCGCCGATGACGCGCAGCGCGCGCCCATCTAGTATGCCAGAGCAGAAATGAGCATACGGTTTGGCCTGGTCCAGCCCCCCATCCCCGGCCCTTCCCCCACGAGAGGGGAAGGGAGCAGCGCGCCGGCCTTAAGCCCCTCCCTTCTTGCGGGGGAGGGGTTTGGAGGGGAGCAGCGAGCAACTGCCGGCGGACTTCCGCCAGCCCGTACTAGAGCCTGCGGCACTCCAATCGCTGCGAGGCAATGCCCATCGCCTCCCAGATGCGCTGGAAGCGGGTCAGGCCGCCCTCGAAAGCGCTCGATTCCCCCTGCACCGCGAACAGGCCGCCCGCCTCAATCAGGGCGCGCTTGGCAGCGAAGTAAGCCGCGTGGTCGGTCACGAAGTGGAGCAGTCCACCAGGCAGCAGGACGCGGTGCATCTGGTGCAGCATAGCCTCGTTCAGCAGGTCGTCCTTGCGCTCGCCGGGAGCCAGCTTGGGCGGCGGGAAGAGCAGCAGCATCTCTGCGGCGGCGCCGTCCGGCACAATGGGCAGCGCCAGGCGCAAGTCGGCGCGGACGATGCGCACGTTGTCCAGCTTAGCCGCGTGCGCGCGATTGGCGGCATCCCACACCGACTTGATGTGCCACTCAACTCCGACGAAGTAGCGATCGGGGTTTGCCCCCGCCTGCTCCACCAGAAATTCGCCGCGCCCGCAGCCGAGGTCGAGCACCAGCGGCGCGCTGACGCCGAATAGCGTTTCGGCGGAGATAGGGGGCAGTGTCCCTGGGTGGTCATGCAGATCGCGCCCCTTGTAGACGCGGATGTAGCGCGCCTGAACGTCGTCCGGCGGTTCGCTGGCCCGAAACCGTTGCAACTTGAGCCTGGCCATGCGCTAACCGCCCCAGGAAGTTCTGTCGTGCCGGGGATCGTCGTGCAGCGAGCGGCCCGGCACAACGTCGCGCGAGATGAATACGTACTGCTCGAACGCGGCGGCATCGTTGCTGTCGTAACCGTGCGCGGCGCAGAAATCGAAGAAGGGGCCGAAGTGGTAGGTCGCCGTCTGGAGTTCGTACTGCATCAGCCGGGCGGCGACGGACACTTCCAGAAAGCCGCTGCGCGCCCAGGCCGCATAGACTGGCGCGCGATCGTAGGGCACAGCGCGGAACATGGCCTGCCACGCGCCATCGCGCCCGGTCAGCAGCAGGTATTGCGCCGCCGGGTCGCCATTGTAGGGCGCGCCCACCGCCCCGCTGTTGAGCACCCACCGCCCGCTGACCTGGCGCTGGTACGTGCGGTGCGTGTGCGCGCCGATCACCACCGGCTCCGGCGCGCTGGCCACTGCCGCCAGCAGCTCGTCGTCGGTCATCCAGAAGCCCAGGCCCTCGTTGAGCGCGCGCAGGCTGCCGTGCACCAGGCGGATGGCGGGCAGCCCCGGCAGCGCGATCAGGCGCGAGCGCGGCAGCGTCTTCAGAAAAGCGATGTCATCGGCGGTCAGCTCGTCCTCGGCCAGGTGGCGCACGGGCAACCAGAACGGGGAAGTCCAGTCCTCGCCCGGCGCGCCGAGCCGACACTTGAGCACGTATTCTTCGTGATTGCCGAAGACGACCGGCCAGCCGAGCGCCCGCACGCGATCCAGGCATTCCTTGCTCTGCGGCCCGCGATTGACCACGTCTCCGTTGACGTACACGCGATCGGGCCGCACCTGAACCAGGTCGCACAGCACAGCTTCCAGCGCCGGCAGGTTGCCGTGAATGTCCGAGATGATAGCAATGCGCACGATGACTTTTCCCACTTCCCTGCTGCATTGGGAGCATGTATTGTGACCAAGTTCGGGGCGCGCTGCAACCTCGACGCAGCGCCAGGGGCACGCACCGCCTTCCGCCAGGAGAAGTCCGGTAACGCCCGCTGAACGCCCCCATCCTCGCCGCGCCCAACAACAAGACTTCCGAAGCCTGCGCGACTTCGGAAGTCTGTGTCAGAGCGTCTGTCTGGAGATCGGGCGCGCCGGGAGACGTCACCCGCCGAGCGCGAACCCGCCCAGGATCACCGAGAAGACATCGGCATACAACTGGTCGAAGTCGGCGTCTGGCGCTTCGATCCAGAACGTCACATCCTGCCCGCCGATGCCGGCCAGCGTGAAGAACGCCCCAGCCATCTTCACCGCACCATCATAGGTGAAGACCACCACGTGCCACTCCTTCCCGCCGATGTAGAACGGTTCCGAGGCGAGGACCTCCAGGTTTTGCAAGCTGGACTCAAGCTGCGTCACCCAGAACTGGGCGATGTCAGCGTTCGTCTGGCCTGTCGCGGCCACCGCGCTCGCGCCGACGAACACCGCATCGTTTCCGACCGGCCCATAGAGCATCCACCCATCGCTTTGATCGGGCGTCCAGTTCACTGGGACGGGGAACGCGACCAGGCCGTCGGCCACCGTCACCGTCTGCCACGCGCTGGTGCCCGATACCGCGCCCACATCGAAGAAGTTGATGCTGTTCACCAGCGCCTGTAGCGCCTGCTGCGCCGGAGCGGGGTTGCTGGCGGGCGCGTCCAGGTCGAACGCATAGCCGACATTCTGGCTCGGCACGTAGATGGCGATCACCGCCCCCACGCGCGCCTCTCCGTTGAACGTGTACGTGTAGTCGGTCACATAAGCGGGCAGCCCGCTGATCTCCACCTGGCGCTGCTGCTGGATCACCAGGTCAGTGAGCTGGTTCCAGCTCGCGCGGATGGCCGCGTCCGTCTCCTCGGCAGAAGACACATTCGTGTAAGGATACAGACTGAGCAGCGTGCCGGTCGCCTCGTCGCCGGTGAACAGGCGCTGTCCGTCCGGCGTGAAGCGCGGGCGAATCCAGTTCGACGGATACTGGAAGTTGACGCCATAGGTCAGGTCGGTGTAGCCGCGCAGGGCCGGGTTCAGCCCCTCGTTGTTGACCTCGATGATCGCTTCGCTCAGGTTGTTGACCCCGGCCACGTTCTCGGCCACGAAGCTGATCGCATAGCGGCCCGGCGGCGCGGGCACCTTCTCAAAGGTGATGGACTGCGCGCTCATCAGCGTCAGCGTCTCGCCCAGGCTGGTGCTGACCAGCTCGTTGTTCGCGTCCAGCGTCAGCCACTGCGGTTGGAACGTGTCGCCGGACACCACGTTGATCTGGAACGGTTGCAGGTTGCCGCTGGCCGTTTCGTTCAGCCCCCACAGCGCGGTGGACTGCCGCTGGGCCAGGTCGAAGAGAAGCTGGGCCTGCAACGGCGGATCGCCGCTGGCGGGCGTATAGAGGCCGTTGACCAACGCCTGGTTCGGGTTGTCGCTGTTGGGGATCAACAGCGCGTAAGTGGAAGTTGTCCCGTCGGTGAGCACAGGCACTTCAGCTTCCCAGACGAAGGTGCGCTGCGTCACGCCGTCCGACCAGTCAATGATGTTCGCGCCGCTGGCGGTCGTCGTGCGCGACACGAGGTAGTCATAGTCCAGCACGATGCGCTCGTTCTCGCCCTTGAGATACGTCACGGCGTAGTTGACGCGCAGGATGTCGCGCCCAGATACCTCCATCGTCACAATCGCTGGCTGGTAAATGCTCGCCACATCCGGGTAGGTGCTGAGGATGTTCACGCCTGGGGCGTTTTCAGCAACCGTTGTGGCCGTGCCGTGAAAGATATCAATGAACTGCACCCAGCGATTCATTTCCTGGGGCACCGCAATGGGATAACGCTCGTTGTTCCCGCCCAGCTTGTACGCTTTCCGGGTCATCGGGAAGTAGACTGACACACCGTTCGACCCGTCCAGCGCCGTCACATGATCCTCGTAGATGACGAACTGGCGCACGGCCTGCATCACCCCGGACACTGATTGCGCGACCTCCGGCGCAGGCGCGAGGTCGTTCAACAGCTCCATGAAACGATACAGGTCTATAGAAGACCAATAGCCCTGCACCTGTGGGTCGTCAAAGCCGCCATACTGGATGGTGTTATTGCGCGCGTCGCCGATCGAGCTGAGCGCGCGCTGCGGGTTGGCCTCGATAGTGTCCACGAACTGATTGAGGGCGTTGACCAGCGGCGTCACCTGGCCCAGGTCCACCGCCGCCAGGCCGTATACGTCCCGATCGCCGATCACCTCGCGCAGGAAGTACATGAAGTAGTCCACCACGTGCCGTCCAAGCTGCCCACCATCCATCGCCGGATTGCGCACCAGCTCGTCCAGGAACACGTAGAACCATCCGACGCCCGGCTCGTTCTCCTGCGACCCGATCCCGAAACGGGCGAACGGGGCGATGGACTGGTAGACCTCAAGCTGGCCCATGAGGCACATGTCGAAGCCGACTACCTCGAACTGACCGATGCCCGTCTCGGCGACGATGCGCTCCAGCACAGCGACCGTATCCGGCAGGTTGATGTCGCTGCCCGACAACTCATCGCTGGAATGGCTGCGCCATCCGCCGCCGTGATCCCACAGCACCAGCATATATTTGTTCGCAGGGTACGTCTGGATGCCCCAGGTGGCAAAGTCGCCGATCGAGTCGGCGTTGCCGGTGTCAAGCTCGCCCGGACTATCCACGATGGGCGAGGTGATTTTGTCTGGATCCTGGTCCTGCTGGACGTAGTAGCGTCGCGTTTCCGTCCAGTCGCCGTCCAGTGTCACATAGTCTGCTGAGCGATCAATCTGCACAACGATATTGACCTGCGATGAGGAACCCACCGCTTCCATCTCGTTCAGATCGGCCAGCCCGGCCAACTCCAGGTTATTGTCGGCAGCAATATGCACCAGCACCGTCCACTCGGCCACCGTCTGCATCTGCTGAACCGGATCAACTGGCGGGCGCGATGGGCGCGTGCGCATCCAGTCGGCCAGCCAGGCAGCAGTTCGCTCGTATCTGGACTCTAGCTCAGCGGGCGTCACCGAATGCCGCAAGGCGCGGCTCGCATCCGATCCAGACAGGCCCGGCCCACCAGCCTGCGCCGCTGGAAGAACGGGCGCTAACAGGGTCACCACCAGGGCGATAACCCACAGGCTTCGGATTGATCGTCTCATGCGTGTCATCGAGGGCATCTCCTTGCCGCTTGCGCGGATCTCCAGCGATCAGTGTGCTAGAAGATTACTATAGATTGTGCTAACCGGAAAATCTTTGATCAGAGTATGGCAAATCCCCCCTCTTCCCGCAGCCTCCGGTCTTTACCCCCAATTCTGGGATCGCAGAGACGCAGAGGGCATAGAGAAGAGCATATGCTTTGCTTTCCTCTGCGCCTCTGCGGCGATCCTTTGCTCCAGAGTCTGGCGTCGGGGGGGCGCAGCAGGGCAGCGCCCCTCTCGACCTCATCCCTGCTCGGCGCTGGCGCCCCCCGGCACCGAATCGAGCCTTGTCAAACATGCGTGCCTGCGGTAGTATACTGACCGCCTGTTCGCCCCCTCAACGACACGCGGGGCGGCTTTCCGCTCGTCCGCGCGGCGCCCGCCGCTGCCGACGGGCAAACCCAGGGAAAGGAGATAGTTCCACGCATGAATCGTGCCTACGAGTTAGGATTCATCATCCCCAGCAACGTGTCGGAGACTGACACGCGGGCGGTTATTGACACCGTCAAGGGATGGATCGCCGATTTCGGCGGCGAGGTCACCAATGTTGATTATTGGGGCCGCCGCCGTCTCGCCTACATCATTGACGACTACCGGGAAGGCTACTACGTCTTTCTGGCCATGAACTTCCCACCTGCCAGGGTGAACGAGCTGGAGCGCAACCTGCTGCTGAGCGACCGCGTGATCCGGCATCTCGTCGTCCGGCTGGACGAGTAAGCAGCGCCTGCCGGCGCGCGCCGGCTGCGGGAGGAGCGAAGCGTCATGGGCCGAGGATTGAACAAAGTCATGATCATCGGCGTCCTGGGGCGCGACCCTGAGCTGCGCTATACCCCCAGCGGCCGGCCTGTCGCCAGCTTCAGCGTGGCGACCAGCCGCACCTGGACTTCGTCCGACGGCGACCGCCGCGAAGAAACCGAGTGGTTCAACGTCGTGGCCTGGGGCAACCTGGCAGAAATCTGCAAAACGCACCTGACCAAGGGGCAGCAGGTCTACGTCGAGGGCCGCCTGCAGACGCGCGGCTGGGAAGATGATCATGGCACGCGCCATTTCCGCACCGAGCTGGTCGCCAACGAGATGATCCTCCTGGGCGACCGACACCCGGCCCAGGAAATGCACGATGGCGAGCCGTTCGACGAGGACGACAAGGACAGCTTCCCGTTCTAGACCATGCGCCGGCCTGGGCGGCACTGCCGCCTGCTGCGCCCGGCGATTGCCGGGCAGGCCGGAAGATGAACCCGCTGGCGCGCCCCGCTGCGCGCCACACCACAGATGAGCGAAATCAAGCGAGATAAGGAGATATTCAGGTGGCCGACAGACGAAACCTGAATGACATTGAAGACGACGATGCCCTCGATCTGGAACAGGATGAGGGATCATCGCGCGAGCGCGGCCCGCGCCGTGGTCGCCGCCGCAAAGAAGACTACTTCCACGCCAGCAATACCGTGCCCAACTACAAAGATGTGGACACGCTGCGGCGCTTCATCACTGAGCGAGCCAAGATTCGGCCCCGCCGCCAGACTGGCCTCACGTCGAAGAATCAGCGCCTGCTGGCCCGCCAGATCAAGCGCGCCCGCCATCTGGCGCTGCTGCCCTTCACGGATGAGCAGACGCGCGGCTAGGGGCCTGGTGCGCGAGCAGCACGCCTTGTGCCTCGCCGATCCTGGCTAGAGACTTGCAGTGGCCTGGCTGCGCGCTGCCCTCTGTCGCGCGCCAGGCCGCTCTTGCAGCCAGCGGTCTCACCTTGAGCGATACGTCATTGCGAGGAGAATAGTCTTATATGGCTAAGAAAGGCACCATCGGCGGACCCCGCACGCGCCGCGTGACCGAGGCCGACCTCAAGCGTCGCCGCGAATACCGATCGCGCGCCGAACGCGACCGGTTGTGGCAGCGCCGTGTCCTCACCATCACCGCTGCGCTCATCGGCCTCAGCGTTGTCATGCTGATTGGCGCGCTGGCCTTCGAACATATCATCCGGCCTGGCCAGGCCATTTCCACGGTGAATGGTGACGAGATCGCCACGCGCGACTTTGAAGAGCGCGTGCGGCTGATGCGCTGGCTGACGGCAGAGCAGATTCGCGATTTTTATTTCCTCACCGGCGGCAACCTGGAAACCATCCAGCAGTATGCCGGCGAGCAGATCAGTAACCTGCGCTTCCCCCAGATCATGGGCAGCCAGGTGCTCGACGAGATGGAAGAAGAGCGGGTGATCGAGCAGGCCGCGGCAGCCCTGGGCATCACCATAGACGAGGCCGCAGTGGACGCCCAGGTGGACGGGTATATGGCCCAGCGCGTGGGCCTCGCCCTGCCCTCCGACGAGACGCCGACGCCCACCACCGAGCCGACTATCACGCCGACGCCGCTCGTGTCACCCACGCCCAGCAATACGCCGCGTCCCACCGAGACGGCCACGCCGCTGCCAACCGCCACGCCCGCCGAAGACACGACGCCCGCCCCGACGGCCACGCCGACCGAGATCCCCACCGAGACACCGATCCCCTCGCCGACAGCGACCTGGGAGCCGGCGGTCATCGCCGCAACGGTGGAAAGCGTCGCCGGTGATTTCTATCAGGACGCCAAGAAAGCCGTTGGCGCCGACCGCGCTGCCGTGCGCCAGTTGTTCTACTATGACGCACTGCGCAAGGCCGTCCTGGAAGAGCTGACCAAAGACTTCTCGGCAGAAGAGCTACAGGTCAACGCGCGGCATATTCTGATCTCGTTCAACCCCAACCTGCCGGCGGGGCAGACGCTGCCTCCCACCGATGAAGAGAAAGCCGCAGCCCTGGCCCGCGCCGAAGAGACCCTGGCCGCCCTGCAGGATGGCGAGCCGTTCGCAGACCTGGCCAAAGCCGTCTCGAACGACAGCAGCGCGGCGAGCGGCGGCGAGCTGGGCTGGTCCAGCCCAGACACCTTCGTGCCCGCCTTCAAGGACGCGGTGCTCAACGCGGCCATCGGCGACATCGTCGGCCCGATCGAGACGGAGTACGGCTACCATATCATCCAGGTGCACGCCCGCGAAGTTCGCCCGCTGACGGCGAGCCAGTTGGACGCTCGCCGCAACGAGACCTTCACCACGTGGCTGGACGAGCAGAAGGCCGCCGCCTCCATCGAGCGGCGCGACGACTGGCTGGATCGCATCCCCAAAGACCCGTCGTACAACAGCCTGCTCGGCGACATCCTGCCGCTCGGCTGATCCGGCTCATACACAGCACTGCCCCAGCGGCGCACGCTCATGACGTGTGCCGCTGTTGTTTTTTGCCGGTTTGTGCCAGAATGGGGACAGACCGCACCCCCATCCGGCGCTAACGCGCCTCATTGCTCTCCATTCGCGCTCTTTAAGAAATTAGCCAGGGTATCCTGCCGCTCGAAGCGCCCTCGCAAGGGCTGGTTCGCAGGCCCATCCCTGTGGCCGGCCCTGGTATCTGCGCGAACTCGGCAAGCCGCGTCGCGAAGAGAGAACAAGCCGGGCAGCGAGATCAGGCCAGGGCGCAGCGCGCCGGCTCATGTCAACGGTCAGACACACGGAGGAACAGTCCATGCCTTCGTCATTGTCCAAAGTCGTAACTATCGAACGCCATATCCTCGATAACCAGGGGCAGCACCCCGGCGCAACAGGCCGCCTGACCAGCCTGCTCTACGACATCGCGCTGGCGGCCAAGCTGATCGCGCGCGAAACCACACGCGCGGGCATCGCCAACGTGCTCGGCATCACATCCGGGCAGAACGTACACGGCGAAATCCAGCAGAAGCTCGATGTCTACGCCGACCAGGTGATCTTCCGCATGAACGACCACACCGGGCGCGTGTGCGTCATGGCGTCCGAGGAGCACGACGATCTGCTGCACATCCCCGAACGCTACCCGCCCGGCCACTACGTGCTGATCTACGATCCGCTGGACGGCTCATCAAACATTGATGTCAACGCCTCTATCGGCACTATCTTCGCCATCCACCACAGGATCACCCCTGGCGACGGGCACGGCACCCTGGAAGACGTGCTTCAGCCGGGTTCGCGGCTGGTCGCCGCCGCCTACGTGATCTATGGGTCGAGCACGATGATGGTCTACAGCACAGGGCAGGGTGTGCATGGCTTCACGTTAGATCCGAGCATTGGCGAATTCCTGCTCAGCCACCCGGATATTCGTACCCCCTCGACTGGCAAGTATTACAGCGTCAACCAGGGGCGGCAGAAACACTGGTCGCGCGGCGTCCAGCGCTACGTAGCCTGGCTGCAAGGTCTGGATGACGAAGGGCGCGAGCCGCTCGGCCTGCGCTACATCGGCAGCATGATCGCCGATTTCCACCGCAACCTGCTGCGCGGCGGCGTGTTTCTGTATCCCGCCGACACCGGCCAGCCCAGTGGCAAGCTGCGCCTGACCTACGAGGCGCAGCCGCTGGCCTTCATCGCGGCCCAGGCTGGCGGGTACGCTTCGGATGGCGCGCGCGATATCCTCAGCATCCAGCCGGAAAACCTGCATCAGCGTGTGCCGGTTTTCATGGGCAGCCGCGACCTGGTGGAGAAAGCGGAGCAGTTCCTGCGCGAGGACGCCTGAACGGGAAGGGCGGAGAGCGCAAAACCATCCTTGACATCCGCCCCCTCACCCGCTACCATAACAGTCAGTCAACGGGGCGTGGCGCAGCTTGGCTAGCGCGCTTGCATGGGGTGCAAGAGGCCCCCGGTTCAAATCCGGGCGCCCCGACTGGTACCTAACCGCCAATTGGATCAGTTAGGCACTCACGGTCTGGGATATTCGATTGGTAAGGTGCCTGGCATGGCCCGGAGTGTCGCCTCCGGGCCATGCGCTTTATCCGACCGCGGCAGCGATGGCCAGGCCGACCAGGCCGCAGATCGTGGTCACCAGGAACCAGATGGCGCGCTGCAACGTGGCGGCCTTGGTTTGGTTGATCGCTTCCTCGTCCTGGATGACACCTGAAACGTCGTCGTCGCCGGCGTAGTTGAGGATCATCTGTTCGAGATAGTCCTCTTCGTCCGACTCGACGTAGCGGGCGCGCCAGTCCGGATAGGACATGGTCTCACCTGGAACGCTCCCGGCAGTGGTGTGGACGATCGGCCTGATGACCCGCAGAACGTGGAAGGCCATGCTGAGATAGAGGCCCAGCACGATGATCAGCACGATCCAGAACAGGAGTGGCGCGTCTCCGTCTTTGAGCGCGTTCGCTTGCAGAACCGACACCACGGCGAAGATGGTGCTCCCGGTACTGAGTACCTGCCAGGCCTTCTTCTCGATCTCTTCGCCGTTCTTCATCTTGGTTTCGTGGTGCACCCTGAGCCATTCGACCGCTTGCCTGAGTCTTTGGATGTTGAGTGCCCTTGTGGATTCCTCGTCCATCTAGTCCTCCGGAGGAGATCATGTCCGACAAGCCGAAATCATCAGAAAAGGATCGCGGGGAAGGTTCACCGAAACCACCACCCCCCCCGCCAAAGCCAAACCAAAAACCCGATAAAGGAAAAGGCATCAAGTCGGTGGGCTAAGGTCGGGGCCTACGGCATCGGCCCTACCCCTCCCCCTCATTCTAGCACGAACGTTCTGTCCGTGCATCGTTCTTAACAGTTCAACCTTAGCGACGATGAGGAAGGTTCCCCATCGCGCACCCACCTCATGCAAAGGCCGATCATCCGAGGGACAATCGGCCTTTCGTTTTAACTCTCACCCAGCTTCCTGTGAATGGCCAGCAGCGCCTTCATCAGCGCTTCGTGCCGGCGCTCCTCGCGGAGCCGCATGTCGCAGCGCCACGCCAGCAGGATTGGCAAGATGACGGCGGTGAGAGCAAGCGGAAGACAACCCGAAGATAAGTCTCCGTTATTCGAGATGATGAAAACCGCCAGAGCAAGCACGAAAACCAAATTGATCAGAGTGGCTCCCTGATAAAAGTTTCGGCGCTTTTTCATATCTGTCCCCCCCTGCTATACTGAGACTTGTCCGCCCCTGGCCTCTCCAGGGGCGGTCAGGCCGTCGCGACGCTATCCCACCGCGACGGCCACTTGCTGCCCCTCGTCTTCGTCGTCCTGGGGCGCATACCGATACCCGCCCCACATTAGGTTCCCGCTGACACGCTCGCCGTCTTCGCGCAATTGTTTCTCGACCGCATAGCGTACATAGGCGGAAATAGGCACCCCGCGCCGCTTTGCCTGCCGCGTGAGAGCCTTGTACCAGGACGCCGGCCACGCGATAGACCGCTGGATCGATCTCTCCTTTTCCATAATCCCTCCAGCTGGTTGCGCAACTCAGAAGTAGTATAAGCCCAAACCGTCAAGGCATCAAGCAAGTAGTATTGGTACGCTCACTATAATTATGATATACTACTTGCAGATACATGTTGCGAGTTTCCGATTTGCAGGGAAAAGCCAGAACGTCAGTTCTGGCGGTTGTACACTATAAGCAAGACCCCTGCCGCGTCGGGCTGACCTTCGCCCGCCAGCGCGTGGCTCCGCGCGTGACCCAAGCCTATCTGGGTCACTCCGACATTACCATCACGTTGAGTTATTACCAGGACGTGGACGAGAACGACCTACGAGAAGCCGGTTCCCTGTTGTGCTAGAACGCACGTTCGTGGCACGGATTGGGCCACGATCCAGGAGCGTTCAAGAGGCCCCCGGTTCAAATCCGGGCGCCCCGACTCTGACTTCAAGCAGCTCTC